>NZ_CAMFLP010000001.1:0-817643 GCF_945957625.1 uncultured Chitinibacter sp. | reverse complement strand
CTGGGCTTTTTGCTTTGCGCGGCGGAAGTGGAAAAGCGCTGAACAGCAGCAAAGCGAAGCCCTCAGTCCCACATAAAACCCACGACAGACAGCAGCACCGCGAACCGGCCGTGCTCAAGCCAGCGGTGCAAACCTAACCCCAAAAACAAAGCCCAGCTACGCTGGGCTTTGTTTGTTGAGGAGATCGCTAAGTGCTTGCTGACCTCTTTATTGGGTACTTTGTTGGAGGCTTTGATTTTACTTGGCTACATTTGCATACCCCACTTGGGTATATGCAAGAGGTTGCTCGAGTTTATTTCATTTCCGCCTGTGTTGGCTTATGCGACAATATTGGCATTAATCAGTAATGGATGATCCCATGACGCGTGGGCGTTTTATATCGGTAGAAGGGCTGGATGGTGCAGGTAAAAGCACGCATTTGCAGTGGCTGGTCGAGCATGTGCGCCAGCAGCAGTTAAGTGTCGTGCAGACGCGTGAACCAGGTGGCACGCCATTAGGGGAGCAATTGCGCACTTTGCTGCTCAACGAGGCGATGCATCTCGAGACCGAAGCCCTGTTGATGTTTGCTGCGCGCAATGAACACATCCAACAAGTGATTTTGCCCGCCTTACAGCGGGGCGAGTGGGTGCTGTGTGATCGCTTTACCGATGCCACTTACGCCTATCAATGTGGTGGACGGGGGCTTGATCTGGCTAAATTTAGCCAGCTGGAACACTGGGTGCAAGGCCGGCCAGAGGGCTTGCTGGAGCCGGATCTGACCCTGATTTTCGATGTGCCGCTAGAGGTCTCGAAAGCACGGATGGCCAATGGCCGGGTGTTGGATCGTTTTGAGCGCGAACAGGCAGATTTCCATGCCCGAGTGCGCGCTGCCTATTTACAGCGGGCTAAGTCTGCGCCGCAGCGCATTAAAGTGATTGATGCCAATCGCTCAATCGAGGCGATTCAGCACGAGTTGGCCACTATTTTGGGTCCATGGTTACAGGAACAGGCCTGAGTATGAGCGCATTGCCGTATCCGTGGCTGGCTGGGCCCTGGCAAGAGTTAAGCCGTGAATTAGACCGCCTACCGCATGCGCTCTTGCTCACCGGCGAGGCCGGTATTGGTAAGCGGGCACTGGCGCAGCACTTAGCGCAATTGCTGTTGTGCGAAGCCAGTGAAAAAGCGACCGAACCATGTGGCGAGTGCGATGGCTGCCGCTGGTTTCTGGCGGGTAATCATCCTGATTTTCGCTTATTGCAGCCCGCCAGCGAAGCCGATGAAAGCGAAGAGTCGAACGACGCCAAAAAAACGAAAAAGCCCTCTTCGCAAATCAGTGTGGATGATGTGCGTGAACTGGCTGACTTTGTGAATCTAAGTGCTCATCGCCAAGGGCGACGGGTGACAATCGTCGCCCCAGCAGAAGCTATGAACTTGGCTGCGGCGAATGCCTTTCTGAAAACACTGGAAGAACCACCGGCGGGCGCAATCTTTATCTTGATCGCGGATCACTGGCGGCGGCTATTGCCCACGATCCGTAGTCGTTGCCGGGTGTTTCCACTGGCGATGCCTAATCATCAGGCCGCCGTGCAATGGCTGGCAAGCCAAGGCATTGTGAATCCAGAGTTACATCTGGCGCATAGCGGTGGTGCCCCATTGGCCGCACTGGAAGATGCGGGCGCGGCTTGGCACCCGATCCGACAGCAATTGCTGGAAAAACTCGCGGAGCCCGCCGCGCTGAATGTACTGGCCTTGGCCGCAGAGCTGGAAAAAGCCAAGCTTGAAACTGGTATTCTGGTCGAATGGTTACAAAAATGGGTATATGACGCGATCAGCTTGGGCATGAGTGGGCAGATTCGTTATTATCCAGATTGGCAAGATGCCCTGGCCCGTGTGGCCGTGCGCGCTGGCCAATTGCTGCCATATCAGCAACAATTAAATGAAGCCCAGAAATTGGCGCATCATCCGCTCAATCAGCGCTTGGTGCTGGAAGGTTTACTGTTTGCATATCTGGATGCATTACGCGGCCAGACGCAGCGAGGTTGAATTAAATGAGTCAGGATGCCATTCGTACCCCCACCACGCGTCCCGGGGTGCTGTCACTGAATATCAAAGAAAAAGCCGCATTGTATGCGTCGTATATGCCATTTATTGCCGGCGGCGGTATTTTTATCCCGACCAATAAAGGCTACAACCTTGGCGACGAAGTCTTTATGCTGCTTTCATTGCTGGATGACCCGGCTAAAATCGCTGTCTCGGGCAATGTAGTTTGGATTACCCCTCCTGGGGCGCAGAATAATCACCAACAGGGGATTGGGGTGCAGTTTTCCTCGAATGAAGCCGGTAATCAGGCCAAGGTCAAAATCGAGAACCTCTTGGGCGGTTATCTACAGTCCGGCCGGACTACCCATACCATGTAATCCCGACTAGAAAACTATGGTATTGTTAGCAGCCGCATCGTTGATGCGGCTTTTTGTTGCTTGAGTATCCCGCTATGCAGTTTGTTGATTCCCATTGTCATATTAATTTTCCAGAGCTGGCGGCTGATCTGCCGGCTTTGCTGCAGCAAATGCAAGCCAATCAGGTTAGCCATGCGCTCTGCGTGGCGGTGAATTTACCTGAGCTACCGAGTGTATTGGCGCTAGCCGAGAGCCAACCCAATTTGTTTGCCTCGGTTGGGGTGCATCCCGATTATGAAGACACCCCTGAGCCTAGCGTTGCCCAATTGGTTGAGCTAGCGCAGCACCCGAAAGTGATTGCGATTGGTGAAACCGGCCTCGATTATTTCCGCCTGAGCGGTGATCTGGAATGGCAGCGCGAACGCTTTCGCACTCATATCCGCGCGGCCAAGGTGGCCAAGTTGCCGTTGATTATTCATACCCGTGCTGCCAGTGAAGACACAATCCGCATTTTGCGTGAAGAAGGCGCCGATGAGGTTGGCGGCGTGATGCACTGCTTTACCGAAAGCTGGGAAGTCGCGCAGGCGGCGATGGAGCTGGGCTTTTACATCTCGCTCTCTGGGATCGTTACCTTTAAAAAAGCGCTGGAGCTCAAAGAGCTGGCCCGGCTCATGCCGCTGGAGCGCTTACTAATCGAAACCGATTCGCCGTATCTCGCCCCGATGCCGCATCGCGGCAAAATGAATCAACCCGCATGGGTGCGCCATGTGGCCGAGCATATTGCCGATCTGAAAGAAGTCCCGCTGGCGGCGGTGGCTGAGGCCACGACGCGTAATTTCTTTCAGCTGTTTAGCCGCGCCCAGCCATGAGTACGCGCTGGGCAGGGCCGGTAGACGTCTTGCTGCTGGGCGTGGGTTCCAGCGGTGGTTCGCCGGCGCTCGGCTGCGCCTGCCCAACGTGCACATCCGGTGATCCACGCAATGTCCGCACCCGTGCCTCGGCCCTGCTGCGCGCCGGTGGGCAGACATTTCTAATCGATACCGGCCCGGATTTGCGCCAGCAAGTGCTGCGCGAACAGATTTTGCATGTAGATGCCGTGCTTTATACCCATCCGCACGCCGATCACTTAAATGGCATTGATGATTTGCGCGCCTTTTGCTGGTTGCAAAAAGCGGCCTTGCCGGTCTATGCCAACCGCCTGATGGCCACCCATTTGCGCGAGCGTTTTCCCTATACCTTGCTGCAGCCCAATGATTTTTGGGATAAGCCGGTACTCACCCTGCACGAAATCGAGTCGGAGCCGTTGCAACATGGTGGCGTCTGGCTAGAGCCGATCCCCCTCTTGCACGGCAAATGGCCCATTTTAGGCTGGCGGCTGGGTGGCGTGGCCTATCTCACTGATGTTTCGGCGATCAGCGCAGAGAGCCTGCAACGCCTGCAGGGCTTGGAGCTCTTATTGCTGGATTGCCTGCGCGATAAGCCGCATCCCACGCATTTATCGGTGGAAGAGGCCATCGCGCTGGCTACGCGAATTGGGGCCAAGCACACCGTGATGATCCATATGACGCATGAGCTGGAATATCACGCCCTGAGTGCACGCTTGCCAGCGGGGATGTCGGTTGGCTACGACGGCCTGAAATTGCAGATCAATGGAGCGAGCGATGAACCAACCTGAGCAAAGCTTAAATGTTCTCGGCCAGCCTTTGCTGCCATGTAGTTTCAGCCCCTTAACGGGGTACTTTCGCGATGGTTGTTGTCGCGGCAGCGCGCACGACGGCGGTCAGCATATCGTTTGCGCCCAGATGAGTGCCGAGTTTCTCGCTTTTTCTGCGCGCATGGGCAACGATCTGCTCACCCCGCGACCTGAATGGGGTTTTCCCGGTCTGCAAGCGGGTGATCGTTGGTGTTTATGCGCGCGGCGTTGGGTCGAGGCGCTGCAACAAGGCGTAGCGCCCCCGATTTATCTGGCCGCCACCGATGAAGCGATCCTCGAGCTCGTGTCACTGGAAACCCTCGTGGAATACGCGCTGGATCGCCCCTGATTTTCTAGGGTATCTTTCTGTAGGGCAAAATTGATGAGGCTTGGCGAGCAATACGTCGTGGCGTATAGTCATTTTGTCTGCCTAGTTTGCACCGCAATGCTTGATCTGCGCCACCGTTAGTCATTTGCGGTGCGCAGAGGATCGCTTGCCTGCCTAAGCTGGGATATATTCCTGCGCCTTGTAAGGAGTCGGCCATGCGTAGGCTGCTATTTGCCATTGGTTCGCTGTGCTTAAGTAGCCAGTTGTGGGCGGCTGAAGTGACGATCTTCGCTTCCGATAATTACCGGCCCCTGAGCTGGATGGAAAACGGCAAGCCCAAAGGGCTGGTTCTAGATGCATTTGAGTTTGTGCAAAAAGAAACCGGCATCCAGATCCGCTATGAAATGCAGCCATGGAATCGCGTGTATAAACTGGCCGAGCAGGGGCAGGGTGGGATTATCGGGCTGACCTACAATCAGGAACGGGCTGCGATTTTTGATTATTCACCGGTGGTGTTTGATAGCCGGGTTGATATTGTGGTGCTCAAGCAAAAGCCCCTCAGCTACAGCCAGCTTAGCGATTTAAGTGGTAAACGGGTCGGTGCCTTGATTGGCGTGAGCTTTGGGACGGAAGTTGACCAGGCCATCAAACAAGGCCAGATCAGCACCATCCGCGATCAGTCGCATGCGGCTCGGTTGCGCAATCTGCTGGCTGGGCGGATCGATGCGGCATTTTATGCCAATGCCCAAACCGAATTGCCGCGGGTCATGGCCGATGACCCCGAGCTGAGCCGCGCACCCAGCCCATTCATGATCTTGCCAACGCCGCTGATTAAAGACCCGGTGCATGTCGGTTTTCGCAAGGGCAGTATCGATGAGGCCACGCGGCAAAAACTGTATCAGGCCTTTGAAAAGTGGGCCAAGCAGCGGGATAAGAGTAGCAATTAGTTAAATAGAAGCCAGCTGACTTAGTCGCGGCTTTGCAGCGCAGCAGCAATAAAAAACGGACGGTAAACCGTCCGTTTTTTATTGGGCCATGGCGTTAGCGCCCAGCCTAGCTTATTTATTATTGGCGATGCGGGTCTGGATATTTTTGACCCGATCAGCCGAAGCAGGGTGCGAATCCAGCATGCTGTGATCGCCACCGCCCAGATCGGCCAGTTTTTGGAAGGCGCTGGCCAAAGCCTCGCGCTTGAGTTTCTTCTGGGTCAGCAAATCAAACGAGAAGTTATCGGCATCCAGCTCTTGCGATTGTGAGAATTGCGCATTGATCAGTGCTTCAGTGAATTTGCCCAAAGTTGAGCCGCTCAGCGCCGCGCCGGTGGTGCCGCCGTATTCGCCCACTGCTGATTTGGCCGCCGAAACGGTGTAGGCCGTTTGCATGGCTTTGCGGCTATGGCCCAGAGCCACGTGGCCCATTTCATGGCCCAGTACGCCGATGATCTCGTCATCGGTCATCAAATCCATCAGGCCGCTATACACGCGGATGCAGCCATTGGCCATCGCCCAAGCGTTGACATCGGGGGTGATGTACACCTTGTAGTTCACCGGCTGGCCGTTGATTTCATTGCCGAGTTTTTTGGCAATATTGTCCAGACGTTTGCTGTATTTGTCTTTCGGGCCGGCGATTTTCTCTTCGGTATCACTTTGCATGCAGGCTTGATCGGCCAGTGATTTCACATCGGCATCGCTCAATGTTGCCGCTTGCAGGGCTTGTGTGCCCACTTTCAGGGCTTTGTTCAGATCAAAAGCGTGGGCTGGGGACAAGGCCAAGCCCAGCAGACCCGCGAGCAATACAGTGCGCAGTTTCATGATTACAACTCTGTTTGGTAGAAAGCAGGCAATTTTAGGTGTGTGTCAGCAATGTGTCAAAGACCGTGGGTCGGTTGGAGGGGCCAGATCGGCCACAGTGTGAACAAGCGCGCAATTGGGCTGTTGCTAGGACTTAGATTGGGGGTATGTTCGCCAAGGTTATGTATTTAACAGCCTTGGTGCTGATACCTGGTGATGTATCTGCGGATATTCCGACTTGACGTCCCACAGCTGAGGCTAAATCTTGGGCTAATTGATAGCGCTGGGGCGCTTAACTGAGTACTAGGGCGGCGCTGTGGCTTGCTGGGTTGTGTGCCAAGCACGCAGGGGCATGCGTGTGTAACAACGTTGATCTTCAGCAGCGTTGCCACTTTGGCGCAGATGTTCAGGGGCGCAGAGCCGATTTTTGCTTGTCGCCACCGCCAGCCGTCCAATATCATGGGGATATCGCAATCAAGGAGTGCAGGGCGGCGCGATCGCCCGAGTATGGATAATTTTTTATTGACCTTGCTGGCCCTGTTTTTGGTGCTGCTGAATGGTTTTTTTGTGGCAGCCGAATTCGGCTTGGTGAAATTGCGCCAAACCAAGGTGCAAAGCATGGCCCGCCAGGGCTGGCAGGGGCAGATTCTGCTGAAAGTGCATAGCCAGCTGGATGCTTATTTATCAGCCTGTCAGCTCGGTATTACTCTCGCTTCGCTGGGCTTGGGCTGGGTGGGCGAACCGGCGTTTGCCGGCTTGGTGGCCCCCGTGTTTACCCTGTTGGGCATCGATAATCCGGTGCTGCTGCACACTACCTCGTTTGTTTTTGCCTTTACGCTGATTTCCTTTCTGCACATTGTGGTGGGCGAGCTCGCTCCGAAATCGATGGCTATCCGCCTGCCCGAGGCGGTCTCGCTGTGGACGGCGACGCCGTTGTATGTGTTTTACTGGCTGATGTATCCAGCCATCTGGCTGCTCAATCGCAGCGCCAACTGGGTGTTGCGTGTGGTTGGTTTGGGCAATGCCGGCGGGCACGATGTGCATTACTCGGCCGATGAACTCAAACTGATTATTCGCGCCAATCAAGATAGCGATGCCAACACCCCGCAAGAGTGGAATGTGATGGCGCAGTCGCTAGATTTCAGCAAGCTCAAAGTCGCCGATCTCATGCGGCCCTTTCATGAGGCCGCGGTGCTGCATGCCGACCGCACGCTGGCTGAAAACCTGCAAACGATTGCCGAGCAGCGCTTTAGCCGCTATCCCTTTGTCGATGAGGATGGGCAAGTGTTGGGGGTGATTCACCTGAAAAACCTGTTTCTGGCTGAATTGCGTGATCAGGAAGTCGTTGACCTCACCGAGTATATTCGCCCGGTCGAGCTCGTTAGCCCCGATTTGCCGCTGAGCGAGTTATTTCGCCGCTTTCGTGCTGGTGCGCCGCATTTTGCCGTGGCCGCGTATGACGATGAAACGCCGCTGGGCTTTCTCACGCTGGATAATCTTTTGGGTGCGCTGGTGGGCGAGATCCGCGATGAATTCCGTCAAAGCCGCAACGACTGGATGCAGCAAGATGATGGCTCCTTGCTGGGCAAAGGCAGTTTGCCGCTGTTTTCACTCGGCCGCGCCTTGGGGATGGATATTGATCATCCAGAAGCCGAAACCGTGGGCGGGCTGGTGCAATGGAAGCTCGGTGATATTCCGGCCGAGGGTGAGCGCATCGAGTTTGCCGGCTTTGATGTGGTGATCAAGAAAATGAATGGCCCGCGCATTGTGATGGTGAAGGTCATACCGCATACCGCTGTCGATGACGTGCTGGATGCCGATGGCTAACGCTTAAGCGCCCAGCTAGCGGCACTGGCAATCACCCCCAAACAAAAGCCACCGCAGTGCGGTGGCTTTTTAGTCTGCTGACAAACATTTAAGTGGCTGGGCAATGTTACCCCGTCTGGGTATAGCTCTTAGCGCTTTTTAGTGACGATTACGCACTGATATACCCCACCAAAGATCGTTTCTTTCTCCCAGTGGTAGCGCTCAGGCTGTTTGGCATAATGGCTAATCTCATGCTGCCACAGTGCATTGGCAAAAGGCTCCAGATAGTGGTTTACCAGCTTGAGAATATAGCGAATCGGCTGCCAGCGCGCGGGGTTGTGGTAATCAACAAACACCAGTTTGCCATCGTCGGGTAGCTGCGCCAGCATGTGCTCGACGATTTCGCGCTTTTTCTGCTCGGGCACTTCATGCAGCAGGAAAAAGCTGCAAATCACATCAAAGCGACCTTCGGGCTGATAGTCGGCCGCATCGCTGCGGATAACTTTGGCCCACGGCATGTCTTTGAGTTTGCGGCTGCCGTGTTCGATTTGAATCGGGGTGACATCGGTCAGGACGAATTCGCCATGCGGGCCCACTTTTTCCGCCGCGCGTTGCACCAGATCGCCATAGACGTGGGCCAATTGCCACACGCGCTGGCCGGGCTGCAGCTGGGCCAGATACCGGCGCATCAGGCGCTGATCGTTTAAAAACAGCAAGGTTTTCACCACCAGATTGCGATCCAGCGCCCGCACCCAGTTTGGATCGACATAGGCCCAGTCGTAGACCTCGGTCATGTAAGTCGGCACGCCTTCGTAATACGGGTTTTGCTGCAGAGGGGGCGGATTTTTAGTCATGATCGTTACTCGGCTGGCGGTGGGGAATGCCTAAATCCTAAGCGTTTCATGTGACGTTTGATTTGCTTTAGCCCAAGGTTTATGGCGAAAAACCGCATCAGTAAATCCCTGCATGGGCTTTCCTTGGCTGTAGTGTTATGCTAGGCCACCGGTTAATAACTACGTCATTTAGCTACGTTTGAGTGTCCTGCATGTCGATTGAACAGCTCAGCCCCCAGCCCGTTTGGCAACATTTCGCCCGCCTGTGTCGGTTTCCCCGCCCATCTAAACATGAAGCCGCCTTGCGTCAGCATTTGCAAGAGTGGGCCAGCGAGCAAGGGCTCGCGCATGAGCTGGATCAGGTGGGTAATCTGATTATCCGTAAGCCCGCCAGCCCCGGCTGGGAAAACCGGGTGGGTGTGGTGCTGCAAGGCCATTTGGATATGGTGGCGCAAAAGAACGAAGCCACTGCGCATGATTTTCTGCGCGATCCGATCCGCCCGCGTATTGAGGGCGATTGGGTTAAGGCCGACGGTACTACGCTGGGCGCCGACAATGGCATGGGCGTTGCGGCCGCTTTGGCGCTCTTGGAAGCGCGTGATATTGAGCATGGGCCGCTGGAAGTGCTGCTCACCATTGATGAAGAAGCGGGCATGACCGGGGCCAAGGGCCTGCAGAGCGGCCTGTTGCAAGGCCAATATCTATTCAATCTTGATACCGAAGATTGGGGCGAGATCTACATCGGCTGTGCCGGCGGTGTGGATTTGACTTTATCGCGCTCGCTCTCGTGCGCGAGTATGCCGGCCGGCTATCTGCTGTTTGATGTGGCGCTCACTGGTTTGTTGGGTGGGCACTCCGGGGTTGATATCCATCTGGAGCTGGGTAATGCCATCAAACTGTTGGCTGGCGTGCTTTCTGAGGCAATACCCCGCTTTGATTTGCGCATTGTGGAGTTGCGTGGCGGTACTTTGCGTAATGCCTTACCCCGCGAAGCTTTCGCCCGCGTGGCGCTGCCGGCCTGTGATGCCGGGCATTTTGCCAGCCTGATTGCCGCGCACCAAACTACCTTGCAAGCGGCCTATGCCGGTGTGGAGCCACATTTGCAATTGGCTGTGCAGCCTGTGACGGCCGCGCATGAATTGCATGCACTCAATACCGCGGAAACCCGTTTGGTTACCGATATGTTGCTGGCCTTGCCGCATGGCGTGCGCCGCTGGAGCCCGCATATCGAGAATGTGGTGGAAACCTCGAACAACCTCGGCGTCGTGCGCATTGATGCCCGCCGCTTTGAAGCCGTGTTGATGCTGCGCTCGCTCACCGATCCGGGCTTGGATGAACTGCAAGCCAGTATCGAAGCGCAGGCGCGGCTGGCCAGTATTCAGTGCGAAGCCGAAGGGCGCTATCCGGGTTGGGCGCCTAATCCGGAATCGCAAGCCTTGGCCTTGCTGCAAGCCGTTTACCGGCAAACGCTGGGTGAAGACGCTGCGGTGAAGGTGATACACGCCGGGCTGGAATGCGGCTTGATTGGTAAGGCCTATCCGGCGCTGGAAATGGTGTCGTTTGGCCCAACCATCCGTGGTGCGCACTCGCCGGATGAGCGCGTGGAAATTGCTTCGGTAGCGCGCTTCTGGCAATTGCTTTGCGCGGCGCTGCAGGCGGTGCCGCAAGCGGCTTGAACTTTGCGGGCTGGCCCCGATCTGTGCCATTGTCATGTAGCAATAAATACAAGGTGCGTCGATGAAACGTGGAATGCAACTCGGGCTGGCGCTGCTGCTGGCCAGTAGCCATGTGCCAGCCGCCAGCTGGGGCGATTTACGCATTGGCGCGCTCTTATTACAACGGCTGGCGCAGCAACCCAGCGCCGGGCGCTTGCTGCTAACTTTGCGCAATCAGGGGCAGTTGCCAGAGCGTTTGCTCGGGGTGAGCGCCAGCTGGGCCGGAAATATCGCTCTGCAACAGCAAGTGGGGCCGCAGGATGCACCGCACTGGCAAGTGGTGAATGAAGTGCTGGTGCCGGCACAGGGCCAGTTTTCTTCGCTCGCGCCGGATTGGCGCTTGGTGCTGCAGGATATCCCTGCCGCCGATGCGGCGGCCTTACCGATCCGTTTGCATTTTGCCCGTGCCGGCGCGATTGAGCTGCAAGCGCGGGTGCTGGCGCAGCCAGCTAAGGGGCTGTGTAGTTAGGGCGCGGGTGCAGCGCCTTGGCTGTCCACCCAGTCACACAAGGCGGCCAAGGGCATTGGTTTGGCAAAGTAATAGCCTTGGCCAATATCGCAGCCTAGAGCTTTTAAGCGCGCGGCTTGTGCGGCGGTTTCAACCCCTTCGGCCACGGTGGCCAGATTTAGCCGGCGCGCCAGCGCAATAATCATCTCGACATACAGGCTGTTGCCCGAGCTGGCCAGATCGTCAACAAAGCTCTTATCAATTTTTAGCCGGTCAAATGACAGTGTGCGCAGCTGCCCCAGCGATGAATAGCCAGTGCCAAAATCATCGATGGCTACTTCCAATCCCAGCGCGCGCAAACTGGCCAATTGCTGGCGGACGGTTTCTGGCTCGTCCATCGCGATGCTTTCGGTGATTTCCAGCTCTAAGGCGCGTGCGGGTACTTGATACTGCGCCAGGAGCTGTTGAATGCGCTCCAGCAACAACCCGCTGCGAAATTGCACCATGCTGATATTGACTGCAATGCGCACATGGCCCACGCCACACGCGGCCAACTGCTGATAGGCCTTGCAGGCTTGCTCCAGGACCCAATCACCCAGCTCGATAATGAGTCCGGCATATTCGGCCAGCGGGATAAACACCGCCGGCGGATGCACAAAGCCTTGTTCACCCGGCCAGCGCAGCAAAGCTTCCACTCCGCAAATCTGCCGGCTACCCAGATCCAGTTGTGGCTGGAACCACAATTGCAGCTGGTCGGCGGCAAAGGCCGCGCGCAGTTGCTGAATCACTTCATGCCGCCAGCGGGTTTGGGCTTCCATCTGCGGGTTAAACAGTGCGCATTGTGGTGGCGGGTTATGTTTGGCCTGATTGAGCGCCATATGGGCTTGTTCGAGCAATTGAGCGCCGGTGGTGCTTTCCTGTTCAATATTGCGCAGGCCCAGCGCAATCTGTACGGGGAGTGCATGCTGCGCAACCTGGAGCGGCGCTTTAAATAGCGCGAATAATGCCTCCTGATTAATCAGGCTTTGCGGGCCGCAAAGGGCAAATACATCGTTCGCTAGCCGAGCCAGTAGTACCGATTCGGCAGCGCAATGCTGATTTAAACGGGTGGCTACCGCGCACAGTAGGGCATTGCCGGTGCTGTAACCGAGTGCATCATTGATGTCGGCAAACCGATTCAAATCTAGCACCGCCAAGCTCTGCCCTTGCAAGCTACTGCGCGCCTCAAGCGCCGCCAAGAGGCCATGGCGATTGGGCAGGCCGGTAAGCTCGTCGTGGTAGGCCAGATAATTGAGGCGTTCGAGCTGGCGCAAATGACCGTAGCAAGCCGAGGTATTGGCCGCAAACACATTCGCCAGCTGGGCGAAGTGCACAAATTCGGTGAGTGCAGCGGCAAATTGCAGGTAAATCACGGCCTGATCAAGCCCCGCCTGCAAATGCAGCCACATTTCCCGCGAATCAAAATGATGATTCGAGCTAGGGATGGGCCGGCGCGCCAAGATGTTTTCCGCCTGAGCAGTCAGCGCCGGGCTAATGGCGCCAATGAAGGCGGTTTGGCCTGGCGCAGTGGGTAGTTGTGCCACCAGCCCTTGGCATTCACGGCCAAAAATCGCACTGGCATTAGCCAGAATAATGCGGGAAAACTCACCGAATTCGCGGCATTCCATCAGCTGCATTTCGGTGTGCACGATCATTTCCAGCCCGCGGCGATTGTTCGACAGCGTGCAGATTTGCTCATAGCTGCGTAGCGCGGCGGAAATCGAGGTGATGAGCCGGTTGCTGGTGAGCTCGGTTTTCAGGCGGTAATCGTTGATATCGTGCAGATTAAAAATCCCCGGCTCCGGGGCGTAGCCCGGCTGGCCGGTGCGCAAAATAATCCGCACTTCTTTCAGGCCCAAAATACCGCGGATTTTCGCGACTAAATCCAGCCCGGCAAAGTCGTCTTCCATCACCACATCGAGCAAGATGACGGCAAAATCATTGCGCTGGCGCAGCAGCTCAAAGGCTTGCTGCCCGCTGTAGGCGTGCGAGAGCGCAATTGGGCGACCCAAAAGCAGCAGATTTTTTAACACCAGCTGGGTGCTCAGATGCACATCTTCTTCGTCGTCGACCACCAGAATCTGCCAGGGCGGGCTGCCAGGCTGCTGATGAGGGTCTTCCGGGGCGAACTGCAGGTAGTCTTGGCTCATGGATCTTTGGTCAAAGTGCTGTAGTTCACAACGCAAAATGTTGGGCGTAATCCTCAGTATTATGGCCGAGCATGGACGAAAGACCTAAAACCGGCAAAGATGGTGTTCCGTATTTGCTTCTGTTTGCTACGCGCCGCTGTCAATGAAACGTCTTTCTGCTCTGGCCTGGCCTCTGTGCTATTTAGGCGCCGCGTTACTCGATCAAACCATGTTGGTGGCTGGGCAAAGCTATGGCCCATTGAATTTATCAGTGGGTATTGCGCTGCTGGCCATGCTGGAAAAGGGCTTTGGCGTTATACCCTGGCTGGGTGTAGCTGTTTTGGCCGCGCAATTATTGCCCGCCGCGCTGCAGCCTAATTTACTTTTGGTACTGGCAGAGCTTGCCAGTGTGGCGGCGATCACGGTAGCCTTGCGCCCGGTTTATCAGAAAAGCGTCTGGGCGGTTAGCGACGCTTTGCAGCTCTTGCTCTGTAGTGGCGGGATTGGCGCTACATTGTTTTGGCTGCTGCACACGCTATTGGCCACGAGCCTGGGCTGGCATTGGGATGCGCATTCGGCGCCCATGAGCTGGCTGGCCTTTACCTTATCCTGTTTGCTGTGCGTGACCGGTTATCGCAGCTTTATTCTGGATCGCAAGCTGCTGCGCGCCAATTGGCTAATCGAAACGACCACGGTCGTGACCATCACCGCCTCGGGCGCGATGCTGATGCTGGGCAATTTTGATGTAGCCAGTTTGCAATTCACCTATCTGTGCTTCCCGTTGATGGTGTGGGCTGCGCTGCGCTTGGGGCAGATCAGCAATAGCCTCTTGATCACGGTGATTTTGCTAATTTTGGCCAGTGCGCCGGTGCGGGCAGTGATGAGCGACGGGCTGGTGGTGGCGCAGCAGTTTCTGTTGTTGATCGCGCTGCAAACCGGGATCTGGCTGGCGGTAGTGCGCCGAGAAAACGCCTTGGCGATGGCCGAAGCCAAAGTGGCCAAGCAAGTCTTTCAGCATGCCTCGGAAGGCATCATGATGATCTCGGCCGATCATCGTCTGTTGGCCGTCAATCCGGCCTTTACCCGCATAACCGGTTATAGCGAAGGCGAAGCGGTGGGGCGCCCATCGCGGATTTTTGATACTCGCCCCGGCAACCCCAATTTATACCAGAGCATGCTGCTTGAGCAGCTCAGCGCCCACGGTCACTGGGAAGGCGAAATGCTGGATAAGCGCAAAAGTGGCGAGCTGTATCCGGCGTGGTTGTCGATCAGCGCGGTGCACGATCACGAAGGCCGGCTCTCGCGCTATGTCGGTGTGTTTTCCGATTACACCAGCCGCAAACAGGCCGAGCAAAGGGCGACTTTTCTGGCGACCCACGATTCGCTCACTGGTCTGTACAACCGCAATGGTTTTCATGAGGCGCTATCGCAAGCACTCACCCGCGCCAGCACCAAGCGGCGTGGCTTGGCGCTGCTGTTTATCGATCTGGATCGGTTTAAATCCATCAACGATACCCTTGGCCACGATGTGGGCGATCAGCTCCTGCGGATTGTAGCGCAGCGCCTGCGCCAGCATTTAAAGCAGGATGACATCATCGCTCGCCTGGGCGGCGATGAATTTACCGTGGTGCTGGAAAACATTCATCAGGTGAATCAAGCCGCCCAAGTGGCCGAGCGTATTTTGCAGGCCCTAGCCGAAAGCTATCATCTGCATGGGCAGGAACTCTTTGTCACCGGCTCGATTGGCATCAGCATGTATCCCAACGATGGCTCGCATGCCATGCAGCTGATGCGCAACGCCGATCTGGCCATGTACCGCGCCAAAGATCTGGGCAAAAATGCGCTGCAGTTTTATGCGCAGGAAATGAATCGCGAAAGTAGCCAGCAGTTTTCGCTGCAATCGGCGCTGCGTTTCGCGCTGGAGCGCCAGCAATTTAGTCTGGTGTTTCAGCCGCAGATGAATCTGGCCACGGGCCAGCTCAGCGGCATGGAATGTCTGCTGCGCTGGCAGCATCCGGAATTGGGCTGGATTTCGCCGGCCGAGTTTATTCCGCTGGCCGAAGAAACCGGCATGATTATCCCGATCGGGCATTGGGTTTTGCGCCAGGCCTGCCTCACCGCCGAGAGCTGGCGCCAGGCCGGCATTATGGTGCCCAAGATGGCGGTGAATCTATCGGTGCGGCAGTTTAAGCCCGGGGTGCTGGTGGATCAGGTGGCCACGGTGCTGGCTGATACTGGCTTTCCGCCATATTTGCTGGAATTAGAAGTCACCGAAAGCCTGATTATGCGTCGCCTCAATGAGGCGGTGCAGATTATGGATGCACTGAAAATGATGGGCGTGAGCCTGGCGATTGATGACTTTGGCACTGGTTATTCTTCGCTTTCGCAGCTGAAAAACCTGCCACTTGATATCCTGAAAATCGATCGCTCCTTTGTTGAAGGGATTCCCGCCGATCAGGATGACACGGCGATTGCGCAAACGATTATTGCCATGGCCAAAAAACTCGGCCTCAGTGTGGTGGCGGAAGGTGTTGAAACCGTGGCGCAAATGCAAGCCCTGCGCGAAGCCGGCTGTGATTCGATGCAGGGATATTATTATTCGCGGCCACTTACGGCCGTGCAGATGGAAAATCTGATGCGTCGTTTACAAGGTATGCATTTGCGGGCGGAAGAAGTGGAATCGGTGCAGGGCTAGAGCTATGCCCGTTTTGCACAATTAGTGTGACAGCCCCAGCCATAGCCCAAGTGGTATAAAAATCAGGCTAAGCAAAGTGCCGGCAACCACCAGCGCCGCCACCAGCTCGGGGTCTTGCTGGTATTGCTCGGCAAATAGGTAATTGAGCACCGCCGGCGGCAGCGCGCCATACAGCAATAAAATCCCGGCTTGGCCTGCGGGCAGGACCTGGCTTAAGGGCCAGGCCAGCAGTAAACCCACCACGGGGCACAACAGCCCACCCAGCAGCCCAGCGCGCCAGCGGGTGACTTTAAATTGCGCCATTCGCACCCCCAGGGCAAATAGCATCAGCGGAATCGCCACTTCGCCCAGCATCTTGATGGCTTTGGCCAGCCATTCCGGCAAGAGATAGCCACTGGCCTGTACGGCCAAGCCCGCGACTAAGGCCCAGATCATCGGGGTTTGTAGCACACTAAGTAGCGGCGCCTGGCGGTTAAAGAGTTTGATGCCGAGCGTGAAATGCAGCAGATTGAGCAGCACAAACACCGCAATCGCGGCTGGAAAATGTGCCTCGCCAAAGGCAAATAGCCACAGTGGCAGGCCGATATTGCCCGTGTTGGTAAACATCTGCGGGGCACTAAAGGCCGCGCGGGCGTAGCCCAGCTGGCGCGCCACCAGCCATGCCACCGCGCCCGAACCTAATGTCACCACTAAAACTGCCAGCAGTAGCGGGCCATAATCGGTAAAAGATGCGTGTTTTTGCGTCATGGCGCTAAACACCAAGAGCGGCGAGAGCAGCTCGACATTCAGCCGATTGGTGGCGCTCATATCAATCGGCCGCCAGCGGGCATAGCCCCAGCCAAACAGTGCAATCAACAGTACCGGCGCAATAATCGGGAACAGCAGGGCAAGGGTTGTCACAAGGCGGGCTTCACTGGGCAGGGTTTAGCGCGCACCATACACCATTCGTTTGGCAAAACCTTTACGCAGCCAGCCCAGTTGATCAATTGCCAGCAAACCGAGCGAGCGGGCGTGCTTGAGCGGTGGGCTGGCGGTATCAAACAGGCTAATCAGGCTGTCGGTAAAATGCGTCACCAGGCCAGCATCACGCTGGCGTAGCTGGCGATAGCGCTGCAGTAGCTCTGGCTCGCCCAGCTCGGATTTGGGCGTGTTGGCCAGTAACTGAGCCAGAGTGCTCGCGTCACGCAGACCCAGATTCAGGCCTTGTCCCGCCACCGGATGCAGCGTTTGCGCCGCATTGCCGATCAAAACTACTCGCTGGCCAACGACCGAGTTGAGGGTTTTCAGCGCCAGCGGCCAGCTGGCTCGCTCATGCACCGCGCTAAAGCCGCTAATCCGGTCGCTAAAGCGCTCGCTAACGGCCGCCAGAAAATCCGCATCCGATATGGCCAGGCGCGCCGCCGCAGCGGTAGGGCTTTGCGTCCAGACTAAGGTGTAATCGATACCGTTGGGGAGTAATGCCAGCGGGCCATCATCAGCAAAGCGCTCGTAGGCTATACCCCCATGAGGATGCTTGGGCGTGAGCCGGGCCAGCACCGCATGTTGCTGATAGGATTTCACCGTTTGCTGCACATCATGCAACTGGCTGAGCAATTGCCCACCATCGGCCAGCACCAGCAGCCGGCATGTTAGTGCATGTGCGCCGCTGGGGGTGTCGATCTCGACTTGCGCATAGCGCGCCAGCTGGCGAATGCGGGTTACCTTGGCTCCGGTGAGGATAGGCGCCGACTCGCGCTGCAAGGTATCGAGCGCATGTTGGGCTAGCGCTTGATAGGGGACGGTCATTCCGAGCTGAGCGAGGCCCAGTTCCTCCGCGGCCAGCACCGTGCGCCCCAGTGTGCCCGCTTGCGAGACATGCACATGGGTAATGGGCGTAGCGGGCAGGCCGGGCGACCACAGCCCCGCCGCTTGCAGCGCGGTGATGCTGGCCTGCGCAATGGCTAGCGCCCGAGGATCGGGGCCGACGCTGGCACGCGCTTCGCACAGCCAGACATCATGGCCGCTTTGCCGCAGTAATTGCAGCAGTAGGGCGCCCACCGGGCCACCACCAACAATCAAGATTTCGACATGGGCAGGCAAAGTGCGATTTTGCATCGATTCAACCGTGCGGCGCGGCGCGCCAAAAAGCAGACAAGAACAGCAGTGTACCAGTTTGCCGGCCAGCCCCGCAGCGGGGCCGGCTAGGCTGATGGGCTAGCGCTTAGCCATTAACGGCCGGCGGCCATAATGGCCTCGATGTCGCTGGCGGTTTTCGGGCAATCGGCGGTCAGGTTTTCATAGCCGTCGGCGGTGATCAGCACATCATCTTCGATGCGGATGCCGATATTGTGGAACGCCGCCGGTACATTGTCGGCCGGGCGGATATAAAAGCCAGGCTCTACCGTCAGCACCATGCCCGGCTGCAGCGAGCGCCATTGGCCATCAAGTTTGTAGTTGCCGACATCATGCACATCCAGCCCCATCCAGTGGCCGGTGCGGTGCATGTAAAACTGCCGGTAGCTGCCGGTTTCAAGCACTTCATCGAGGCTGCCGGTGAGAAAGCCCAAATCCAGCATGCCCTGCGCCAGCACGCGGGTTGCCGCATCATGCGGCGCATTCCAGGTGTCGCCCGGGCGGCAATGCGCCAACGCGGCTTCCTGCGCGGCGAGGGTGATGTCATACACCTCCCGTTGCTCGGGGCTAAAGCGCCCGCTAATGGGGAAGGTACGGGTAATGTCGCTGGCATAGCCGTGTAGCTCGCAACCGGCATCGATCAGCAATAATTCGCCGGCATTCAGGCGGACATTGTTTTCGCCATAATGCAGCACGCAAGCATTGGCGCCACCGGCCACAATACTGCCATAAGCCGGGAAACGGCTGCCTTGGCGATAGTAATCATGCAAAATTTCAGCTTCGACTTGGTATTCATACTGGCCCGGCTGGGTGAACTGCATGGCGCGGATATGCGCCTGGGCGTTGATCTGGCCCGCAGCGCGTAAAATACCGATCTCGAATTCGTCTTTGTGCAGGCGCATTTCATCCACCAAGCCTCGCACATCAATCAGGCTGTCTGGCGCGGTTACGCCAGTGCGCACCAGTGCGCGCACTTCATTGAGCCAGCGGTTTACCCGGCGATCCCAGCGCATTTCCTTGCCTAGCGGGTAGTAGATGCGCGGCTGGTTGGATAGGATGTCGAGCATTTTGCGATCGAGCTCTTCGATCGAATACGCGGCATCAAAACCAAAGGTATCGGCCGCCGCAGCGGGGCCGTAGCGATAGCCATCCCAGATTTCGCGCTCAATGTCTTTCGGGCTGCAAAATAAAATCTGCTCGGTGCGCGCTTCACCGATCACCAGCACCAGCACGGCATCAGGCTCGGTAAAGCCGGTGAGATAGTAAAAACTGGAATCAAAACGGAAAGGAAAACAGGTGTCGGCGTTGCGGGCGATTTCCTGAGTAGTCGGGATAATCACCACGCCCGGCGCCAATTGGCTGGCTAAGTTGGTGCGACGTTGCTGGCAGGTGCTAATCAGTTGATCCTGTTGCATGGGGCAATCCGGTTGCTGGTCAGATGATGCCCTGATTATACGGCCGCGCAGCCTGGCGCGGCCGGTAAAAATCAGCCTTTTGCCCTAGCGTTTTACCTGATTGAAGCGCGCTGTGTTTTCGACACCCTCGGCCCATGGCTCAAGCTTATCGCCAATTGCGCTATCGATGCTATTGAGGCGATCTTGCGGCGAGGGGTGGGTGCTAAACATCAGCGCCACCGTGCTGTCGGCCGGATTAACCCGCCCCAGTAGCTGCAAGACGCTGACCATTGCGTAGGGGTTGTAGCCGGCCTTGGCCGCCAGCTGCATACCCAGCTGGTCGGCTTCGAATTCATCGTTTTTATCTAGCCCGCGCACGAAAATCTCAGAGCCGGCTTTGCCGAGCTTTTCACCCACTTTGGAGTAGGATTTATTGCTGTTGTAATCAGCAATCAGCGAGATGAGCTGGCTGCCAGCTAGCTGGGTTTTGCTGCTGGCGATGGCTTTAATTTGGTGTTTGCGGGTTACGTGGATGATTTCATGCGCCAGTACATTGGCGAGTTCTGCTTCGTTTTCCAGCCTATCCCACAGCCCGCGGGTAATCAGAATATAGCCCCCCGCCGCGGCAAAACTATTGATATTCGGGCTATCAATCACGCCAAAGCGCCAGTTCAGATTGGGCATATCCGATTGCAGCGCCACCCAGCGCCCAACCTGATTCACATAGCGCTGTAAGGCGCTATCGCGCACCAGTGGCGCGGCGCCGAGCAGATTGGCCATCACGCTGCGGCCCAGTGCGTCTTCCTGCTCGGGCCCCAGATTGCCAGAACTGGCCTTGGCCGCATCCCCGGCATTACTCAGGATATTGATCGCAGTATTGAGGTTTTCGCCACTCAAGAGTTTATTCAGATCAATGGCCTGTGCACTGCCGATACTCGCCGCCATCAGTAGCGCCAGCATCGGTTTACACAGCGTAGTCAGGTCAGGAGAGAAAACGGGCTTAGGCATGATTTAGCGCCTCCGCATATTCGGGTTTTGCTGCTCTTCCGTGTTGTTGCCATTACTTGGGGTGATGGGGGTTACGCCCATGGCTTTCAGACCATAGTTCAAAGCCTGGATTTTTGCCTCATTGCCCGATACCGAATAACCGTTCATCCGGTCCACTTCGGCCGGGTTGGGCGAGGCATTATTGATTTGTTCGGCGGTTAGGCCTTTCACGCCGGTGGTGACGGTTTTACCCGATGAGCCGGTACGCAACACATTGGATAGGGCAGCGCTGGAACTCGTTTGCCCGCTGCTGGTGCGCACATTCAAAAGCTTGATCCAGCCTTGCTGGCCATTGGGCAGGCGCACTTCCATCCAGGCGCCTTTGCGGCCGCGAATATCCACCTGCGTGTCGGTCGCCACGGGGGCCAGCACCTTGGCATCTAGAAAGGGCTTGTCGCGCAAATCGGTTTTGCGGATCACCGTGCCCGATTCGGCGGCGGCCAGCGCACTAACAAGCAATAAAGAATAAAGGACGGTTTTCATGCTTTCACCTGCGGTTCAAAAAGGGTGACCGCTTGCTCGCGGCCCTTCACACTGTGCGTGCCCTGATTAATAAAATCATACGCCTGACTGCCGCTGGCCGTGCAGGCGATCTGTGTGTCATTGGAAACCAGAATCCGGCTCACACCTTTGGTGAGGCCTTCAATGCGTGAGGCGAGATTCACCGTGTCGCCAATCGCGGTGTAATCCAGCCGGCTATCGGCGCCAATAAAGCCCACCACCGCTGGGCCGGTATGAATGCCGATGCCAATATCAAAGGCCTCGACATTAAATTGCGCGCCCTGCGCGGCCAGTTCCTGCTTGAATATATCCAGTTCGCGCGACATATCTAGCGCGGCGGCAATGGCTCGCTCGGCATGGCGCGGGTCATCCACCGGCGCCCCCCAGAAAGCCATGATGGCATCGCCAATGAATTTATCCAGCGTGCCGCCGTGCTTGAAAATCACCGCTACCTGGCGTGAGAAGTAGCGGTTGAGCAGCTCGACCATAAACTCGGGCGATTGGCTTTCCGATAGCGTGGTAAAGCCACGAATATCCGAAAACAGCACGCTCACTTCGCGCGACTGGGCTTTTTGGCCCACATTGATTTGCCCATTGGCAATCAGCTCGCCCACCACACGGGAATCCAGAAAACGCGAAAACATCGCAATGGCCTGTTCACGGCTGGCTTTTTCCGCCAGATACGCCATCAGGGCTGCCAACCAGAAATAAGTCCAGCTCCACACCAGCGGGCCGGCCACCGGCAGATAGAGCTGCTGACTTAAGGCCCAGCGACTCAGTAGGATGGCAAAGAGCGTGATGGCCAACATACCACCACCCAGTATTAGCGTGTTGGTCTTGTTATGAAAGCCGTACAGCAATATACCCATGATAAGAAGGCCCGCCCCAATCAGCGGCCAGCGTGGGCTATCGCGTAGCCAGTCGCCATGGCGCAGATTGTCGATCGCGGTGGCCAATATTTCGACTCCTGGGTAACTTTGGCTCAGTGGCGTCGGGCGCAAATCCTGCAAGCCCGGTGCCGCGGTGCCGATCAGCACAATCTTGCCGCGAAATTCATTGGCGGGGCGTGGGTTGTTGGCGCTATTGGCGGCTTGGTACAGGCTGCTGTAGCTGATGTGCGGATGCGCTTGTTGCCAATTAAGCCGAAAGCGGGGGGGCAGTGGCTGTTCGGGAGCCAGCCAGTGTTGATCCAGCGCCAGCCGATAGGGGAGCGATGGCAGCTGCCAGCCAGCCACAGCATCGTAAAACAGATAATGTCGGCCAATGCCGTCGTCATCGGCGGCAAAATTAATCAGCCCGCCGCGCCAAGCCTCGGGCGCTAGCACCGTGGGTAGCAGTAATACGGCCGCGGCGTCGCTGGCGGCCTGGGCCGTGCGGCGCAGGCCCACGCTGGCAGGCAGTTTGGCTAACAGCTGGGGGGTACCATCTTCTAGCCGAGTCTGGGCAAAGTATAGATTGGGATACTGGCTGGCGGTATCGCGCAAGAGCGCATCGGATTCGGTGCCAAAGGTGTCCGGCTCATTAAACATAATGTCGAACACAATGGCGGCTGGCTGTTGCGCCGCTAAATAGTCGATCAGCTCGGCGTGTACCGAGCGCGGCCATGGCCATTTGCTGGCCACTTCGTTCATTTCTTCCAGGCTTTTCTGGTCGATGTCGACAATCACCACGTCGCTGCTGGCCGCGCGGGTGGCGCTATGCTGGCGCAGCAGCCAGTCGCCCAGCTGCCAATCCAGCCGGCGCGTGAGTTGCAGCCCGGCCAGATCGGTGACCAACAGGGCGGCAAGCAGAAAAAACAGAGAGAAAAACGACAGGCGGCGCAGCATGGCGGGTTCCAGAGTTCGCTAAGCGCTTTATAACCGTTCTAACCTGTCTGAACAATTAATTTGCGCACTCGCCGCGCCGGCCGTGAGCTAGAGCTTTAATGGGTGTGGTTGGGGCCGCCGAGGCCAGCAAAACATACTTTGAGCATATGCTGGATGATGGCTTCGTTATCGAGCTTGCTGTAGCGCTGCAAAAATTCCACCGCTGGGTCACACGTGCGCGAGTAATAGCTAAACAAAATCACGTCGCTGGGCAGGTCGGGATTCAGGTCGCCGGCTTTTTGCGCCTTGCTCACCAGTTTTTCCAGCTGGTGATTAAGCTTCAGGATGCGCGCTACGTATTTCAAATTGCGGGTGAGCATATCGCGTACATGGGCGCTGGTGCTGGGCAGGAAGGGCATGCCGCCTTCCAGCCGCACCCGCAGTGCCCATTCCAGCATGGCGCTGATCTGCTCGATGGGGCTGAGATTGCGATCCAGCTGATCGAGAAAATCGATGGCGCCATCAATCAGGCGGATCATGGCCTCGCCAATCAGCTCTTCTTTGGATTTGAAGTGCTTATACAGGCTGGGCTTGGAGATGCCGACCGCATTGGCCACATCGTCCATCGTCATCAGGTCATAGCCTTTGTCTTTCAGGATGTCGGTGGTCGCATCCAGGATCGCGTTTTCGCGCAATTTGAAGGCTTGATCTTTAAAACTGAGTTTGCTGAGGATACTCATCTGTGTATTTTGCTACTGAGTAGTAGATTTTATTTCGAACTGGTAGTAATGTTATCACCAGCAAGCGCATTTTTACATCCCGCAAAACGATAAACGGTGTGAATCATGGCCAATCAGCCACAAAAAATTGCAGTGATCGGGGCCGGCATCAGCGGTCTGGCCAGTGCCTACTTCCTGCAACGTGAACATCAGGTCACCCTTTTTGAGGCCGGCCACTATCTGGGCGGCCATACCAACACGGTGGAAGTGACGCTAGAAGGCCACACTTTTCCGGTCGATACCGGTTTTCTGGTCTTCAACGAGCGCACTTATCCCAATCTCTTAGCGCTGTTTGCCGAGCTAAACGTTGAACATTACGCGACCGATATGTCGTTTGGCGTGTCGCTGAACGATGGCGCGCTGGAATGGGCGGGCACCAATCTTGATACCGTGTTTGCCCAGCGTAGCAATCTACTCAAACCAACCTTTTTGGGCATGTTGCGCGACATTCTGCGTTTTAATGCCGCTGCGGTGGATAATCTGCAACGTGCCAGCCAGGAAGGGCTGAATCTAGGCGAACTATTGCAGTTAGATGGCTACGGCGCGGCGTTTCGTGATCAGTATTTGCTGCCGATGGCGGCGGCCATCTGGTCGAGTTCGCCCAACGACATTCTGACTTTCCCCGCGGCGACTTTCCTGCGCTTTTGTCTTAACCATGCGCTACTGCAAGTGAATAACCGCCCGCAATGGTTCACCGTGGCTGGCGGCGGGCGCGAATATGTGCGTAAAATCGCCAACACTTTAAGCGATGTGCGGCTCAATAGCCCGGTGAGCCAAGTGCAGCGCACGCCCGATGGCGTGGCCATCACCAGTGCCGCCGGCACTGAATATTTTGATGCGGTGGTCTTTGCCACGCATGCGCCACAAACGCTGGCCATGCTGGCCGATGCCAGCCCGACCGAGCGCGCGGTGCTTAGCGCCGTGCGCTATCAGCCCAATACCGCGTATTTGCACACCGACGTGCGCCAGCTGCCGCGGCGGCAAAAAGTCTGGTCGGCTTGGAATTACCTCGGTGGCGCGCAAGTGGGCGATGAGCGCCCGGTGTGCGTGAGCTATCTCTTGAATCAACTGCAGCGCCTACCATGCCAGCAGGCGGTGGTGGTGACGCTCAATCCGTTCAGCGCGCTGGCACCCGAGCACACGATAGCGCGCTTTGAGTACGAGCATCCGGTGTTTGACCAAGCGGCAATCAATGCCCAGCAAGCGCTCGCCACCATTCAGGGGCAGGATCGGGCCTGGTTTGCCGGCGCCTGGACCGGCTATGGTTTTCACGAAGACGGCTTGAAATCGGCGCTGCGCGTGGTGGCCGATTTTGGCCTGGCGCCCGACTGGGCGAGGTTAAGCTAATGCAGCCCACGGCCTATTTGCTGCGCGGGCAGGTGATGCATGATCGCCTGCGCCCCAGTCGCAACCGCTTTGTATATCCGGTGTTTTGCCTGCGCCTGAATCTTGATCGGCTTAGCGACGCCGGCAATGCCTGGCTGGGTATCGATCGCTGGCGGCCGGTGTGCCTGCGCACCCGTGACTACGGCCCGCGCGATGGCAGCGATCTGGCGCACTGGGCGCGGCAATTACTGGCTGAGCAGCAGATCAGCGCCGATGGCGAAATCTGGCTGCAAACTTTCCCCCGCGTGCTGGGGTTTGTGTTTAACCCGGTGAGCTTCTGGTATTGCCATGACCGCAGCGGCGCGCTGGTGGCGGTGTTGGCCGAGGTGAACAATACCTTCGGTGATACCCATAGGTATCTCTTGCTAGGGCAAGATGGGCAAGCGATTGGGGCCGATACCCCGCTTTATGCCCGCAAATTAATGCATGTATCGCCGTTTTGTGCGGTGACTGGCCATTACGAATTCAGAGTGCGCGAAACCGCGCAAACCAGCCTGATGGCGATTGATTATCACGATGAACACGGCTTGCTGCTGAAAACCGCGATTGGCGGCCATCGTCAGCCGCTGACCGCGCGCAATCTGGCGCAGGCCTTGCTGGCCCAGCCCTTACTCACGCTGGGCGTGATAGGCCGTATTCATTGGCAAGCCCTCAAATTATGGTGGAAAAAAGTGCCGTTTTACCGGCAGCCGGCCAGCCCTGTGCCGGCGCTAAGCGTGCAAGGCGCCCCCTTGCCGGCCGTGATCGAGCAGGAGACACAAGCATGAGCCAAACCCGAACTCTCGCCTCAACTGCCCAGCGCAGTGCTGCCATGCCGGCGGCCGCGCGGGTGTTTTTATCGCTGCTAGGCCGCTTGCAGCAGGGCCATTTGCAGTTGCAAACCCCGGAAGGCGATTACCTGACTTTCGGGAATCTGCATGAGCCGCCCAGCGCGTTTTTGCAGATTAGCGATTGGCGCGCCTGCCAGCGGATTTTACAGGCTGGAGATATTGGTTTTGCCGAAAGCTATCAGGCAGGCTGGATTGATAGCCCCGACCTGACTTCGCTACTGCGGTTGGCGATCCGCAACGAGGCTGTACTGGAGCAAATGCTGTTTGGCGGCTGGCTGGGCAAGCTGTGGTATCGCCTCAAACACCTGCTGCGCGCCAACACTCGCCGCGGGAGCCAGAAAAACATTCATGCCCATTACGACATCGGCAATGATTTTTACCGCTTGTGGCTGGACCCGAGTTGGACTTATTCCAGCGCGGTGTTTGCCGGCGACCTGCAGCAAAGCCTGCAGGCGGCGCAGGTGGCGAAATATCAGCGCATTATCGATGTGCTGGGCCTAAAAGCCGGCGATCGGGTGCTGGAAATCGGCTGCGGCTGGGGCGGCTTTGCCGAGCAAGCCGGCCGACAAGGCATTGCCGTGCACGGCATCACCATTTCGCCCTCGCAGCTGGCGGTGGCGCAAGCCCGCATTGATGCGGCGCGGCTTAATGATCTGGTGGCCTTGGAAATCTGCGATTACCGCGATCTCACGGGCGAATACGACGCGATTGTGTCGATCGAGATGTTCGAGGCGGTGGGCGAAGCCTATTGGCCCCGTTATTTCAGCACCGTGGCCGAGCGCTTGAAGCCCGGGGGCAAGGCGCTGGTGCAGTCCATCACCATCGACGAAGCCTATTTCGAGCGCTATCGCAGCGGTACCGATTTTATCCAGCAATACGTTTTCCCCGGCGGCATGTTGCCAAGCCCGAGCGGTTTTGTGGCCCAAGCGGCGAAAGCTGGCCTTAGCACCGCAGAGCAATATCGTTTTGGCCCTGATTATGCCGAAACCCTGCGCCGCTGGCGGCAGGGCTTTGAAGCTGCGCTCGAGGCCGTGCGCGGGCAAGGCTTTGACGAGGCGTTTATCCGCATCTGGCGGCTGTACCTGTGCTATTGCGAAGCGGGTTTCGACGAGGGGCGCACCGATGTCGTTCAATTCTGTTTGCAAAAGTAAACTCGCCCGGGGTATTGCCATCATGGCCTTCTGGGGATTTGGCTGGCAGCCGATACCTGCCTTGGCGAATGTCTGGCGTGCTGATTTGCCGCAGGCCAAAGTGGTGGGCAGTGGCGATTTGCGCTGGCTGGGGCTGCGCATTTACACCGCCCGGCTGTGGAGCGAAAGCTCGCGTCTGCCGGCGGCCTGGGCCAGCGGCGTGCCGTTCGCGCTCGAGCTCACATATCACCGCAGCATCAGTCGCGCGCAGTTTGTCAGCACCAGCAGCGATGAAATCGCCCGCTTGCTGGGGCCACGCTATGACGAGGCCACCCGCCAGCGCTGGGAAGGGCTGATGCAGCGGGCATTTACCGATGTCGAGCCCGGCCAGCAGCTGATCGGGGTGTTCCGTCCCGGTGTGGGCTGCACGTTTTACAGTGCCGAGCGCCAGCTAGCCGAGATTCGCGATCAGCAATTTGCCGAGGCTTTTTTTGCTATCTGGCTCGACCCGCGGACCAAAGATCAGGGTTTGCGCGCCAAACTGCTGGGGACGATGCCATGACGGCCGAGCGCGCCGCGCCAGCGCAGACAGCTAGCCCAGCGGGCGGCCAATCCCAGCTGGCTTTAGCCGCGTATGGGGCGCTAGGCCTGCCATTGGCGATGGCGGCTTTGCCGGTGTATGTGCAGATTCCGGCCTATTACAGCACGCAGCTGGGCTTGGCTTTGGCGGGTACGGGCTGGGTGCTGTTTTTGGCGCGGTTGGTCGATACCGTGCAAGACCCGTGGTTGGGGCGGTGGATTGATCGCCTGCAGGGCGCGGGTTTGCAGCGCTGGTTTTGGCTGGGCGCCATTTTGCTGGCGCTGGGTTTTAGTGGTTTATGGTTGCCACCAGTTGAGGGGGGGTATCTGCTGCTATGGCTTGGGGTGATGCTGGTGCTGGCCTATACCGCCCACAGTATGCTCAATATTGCCTACCTGGCCTGGGGGGCGCGGCTGACGGCAAGCGTTAATTCGCCCACACCCGAGGCCCATCCAGCCGCAGCAAGTGCGGTAGTAAATGATGACAAGTCACAGAATGTTGGCACAGCCGCGCAAGCGGCCGGTGGGCTCTTGCTCGGGGCGGCGGGTTGGCGCGAAGGGTTAGGGCTGGCTGGCGTGGTGGTGGCCAGCGTGGTTCCGGCCTATTGGCTGGCGCAGCCGGCGGCGGAGCGAGTCAATGGCCTGTGGTGGTATTGCGGCTTTTTTGTGCTGGCCCTGCTGCTTGGGGTAGGGCTACTGCAGCGCTGGGCACCGGCGTGGCAGCGGGCGGCGGTTACTCAGCCCAGCTGGCGCGAAAGCTGGCAGCAATGGCGCGGTAATCGTGCTTTTGTGCGCCTGTGCTGGCCGTATTGGATTAACGCCGTATCGGTAGCCATACCCGCTACCTTGGCACCGTTTTTCATTCAAGACCGGCTGCAGGCTGGCGCGCAGATTGGCCTTTTTCTGGGCGCGTATTTTCTGGCGGCCGCAATTGGTCTGCCGCTGTGGGTGCGCCTCGCGGCTCGGTTGGGCACGCTGTGCACCTGGCGCTTGGGCATGTTGTTGGCTTTGGTGGCGTTTTGCGGTGCCAGCCTCTTGGGCGCCGGGGATAGCCAAGCGTATTTACTGATCTGCATTTTGGCGGGTTTGGCGCTGGGCGCTGATCTGGCTTTGCCACCCGTATTGCTGGCTGGCTGCATTCGGCCCGGCGAGGCGGCCGCTGGCTACTTTGGGCTGTGGACTTTGCTCGGCAAGCTGGCGCTGGCGGTTTCAGGTTTGGCACTACCGCTGCTAGCGCTACTCGATTATCAGCCCGGCCAGCCGGCGGGGCCGGCGCTGGCTTGGGTTTACGCCGGTTTGCCATGCCTATTCAAGCTGGCAGCCCTGTGCTTATTGCGGCGCTATCCTGCGCCTGAACGTCTGGAGTCTCATCATGCGTAAATCGATTACCGCCACGCTACTCGCAGGTGTATGCGGCCTGCTGACGGCCTGCGCGGCACCCAAGGTGCACGAATATCAGGCGGCCAAGCCCGAGCTGGATCTGGTGCGCTATTTCAGTGGCCAGACCGAGGCCTGGGGCATGTTTCAGCAACGCGGTGGCAAAGTAGTGAAGCGCTTTAAAGTCGACATCACCGGGACGTATCAGCAAGGCGCGCTGGTGCTGGATGAGCGCTTTGTGTACGACGATGGCAGCACACAGCAGCGGGTGTGGACTTTGCGGCAAGGCAGCGATGGCCGTTGGCGCGGCACCGCCGCCGATGTGGAAGGCGAAGCGCTGGGCGAGGTGGCCGGCAATGCCCTCAATTGGCGCTATACGCTGCGCCTGCCGGTCGATGGCAAAACCTATCACATGCAGTTTGATGACTGGATGTTTCTGATTGACGAGAAAACCATGATCAACCGGGCCAGCATGTCCAAGTTTGGCATCGAGCTTGGGGAGGTCACGCTGTTCTTTCGCAAGAAGGAGTAAACCATGTGGCGACCATTAAACCGACCGCTGCCCAGCCTGGCTGGGCAAGTCATCTGGCTGATCGGGGCGTCAAGCGGTATTGGCGCGGCGCTGGCCGAGCAAGCGCTAGCCGCTGGGGCGCGGGTGGCACTGAGCGCCCGGCGCGAAAGCGCG
The DNA here is from genome assembly GCF_945957625.1 of uncultured Chitinibacter sp. NCBI lineage: Bacteria > Pseudomonadati > Pseudomonadota > Betaproteobacteria > Neisseriales > Chitinibacteraceae > Chitinibacter > uncultured Chitinibacter sp. The sequence goes on along the minus strand of NZ_CAMFLP010000001.1, from coordinate 788,167 downwards.
CTGCAGCAAGTGGCCGCCCAGCACCCGGCCGCGCTGGTGTTGCCGCTGGATGTGACAGATGCGGCAGCTTGGGCGCCAGCCTATGCGCAATTGTTGGCGCAGTTTGGCTCGCCCGATTTGGTGCTGTTTTGCGCCGCAGATTATCGCCCCGAGAGGGTGTGGGAAGTGGATGCGGCGCGCGCCGAGGCCACCTTGCAGCTGAATCTGGCTAGCGTCTATCACGCGCTACAGACGGTATTGCCCGATATGCTGGCGCGCCGGCAGGGCGGTATCGGGCTGATTGCCAGCGTGGCGGGCCTGATCGGGCTACCGAACGCCAGCGTGTATGGCCCCAGCAAAGCCGCCTTGATCAATCTGGCGGAAATCCTGTACTGTGATTTGGCGCCGCACGGGCTGAATGTGTATTTAATCAACCCCGGCTTTGTGCAAACCGGGCTGACCGCCAAAAATCAGTTTGTGATGCCCGCGCTGCAAACCCCGGCGCAAGCGGCCAGCGCCATCTGGCGCGGGGTGGCGCGTGGGGCGTTTGAAATTCATTTTCCGCAGCGCTTTACCTGGTGGCTAAAACTCGCGCGTATCTTACCGTATCGGCTGCGGTTTTATATTTTGCAACGCTTTGTGGGCAATACCCTGCCGGGTATGCCTTATCAGCCCCCGCGCAAGGCACCCAGTCAATCCGTTTTGCGCCACGATGAAGGAGCACGCTAAGCGATGCTAATCCAGACCGAGCTAGCCCCAGCCAGCAGTACCGAGCAAACCCGCGCCCAGCTGGCCGCGGTGCTGGCGTGGTATGCCAGCCTGAGCCCTGCAACGCTCGCGCGCGTGGCCGAGTTTTATCAGCCGCAGGCGCGGTTTAAAGATCCATTTAACGAAGTGGTGGGGCATGCGGGTATTGAGGCGATTTTCCAGCATATGTTTGCCACCACCGAAGGGCCGCGCTTTATCATCGGCGAGCAATTGGTGGACGGCCGCCAGGCCTTTGTGACTTGGGTATTTGAATTTAGCCTGAAAGGGCAGCTGTATGCGGTCACCGGCAGCTCGCATCTGGTTTTTGGCGCTGATGGCTTATTGCGCCTGCATCGCGATTACTGGGATGCGGCCGAAGAGCTACTGCAAAAATTGCCCGTAGTGGGCGCCCCCATCCGCTGGCTACGCCGCCAGTTCAAATTACCCGCACATCCGTCGTATTAGGCCCCGGCGGGTATGCCTCCCCGGCTTGCAGTTGGGTCGAGAAGCTAGCCATCTTGTTGTTTGGGTAGACTGGCTCAGATTGGCGCGCTCTGTGACTGCTAATTGCAAAGCTGGAGTGGCTGAAATCGACCCAGAGCAGACCTAACATATTCAGCAAAACTTATTAGACTATCTGCGCCTACCTACTAAAAGACCGACTAACCCAGCAGTCAGAATAAGCACTGGCGACATCCAAGAAATAAAAATATAAATTTTTCCTGCTTCAGAAGCGATTGCATCGCCGACATACGGGTCAAGCAATTCTGCTAAATGCGCCCACAAGAAAAAACCAATAATTGGGGCAACAAGAAATATCCACTTGGACCTATATTTAGCAACAAAGAAAACAGATGCCGCACTGACGGTCGAAAAAATTATTATCGTCTGAAGTGAAAATTCTTTATCCATTACTTCTGCATGGGCAAGCATAGAGCTAAAGCAGAGAAGCATAAAAGCAATTAAACGCACAAAGTCCTTTTTATACATTTACACGATTGTCCGCTATTGGCCGACAGCTGCCAGTGGCCTACATCAGTCTCGAAATACGCCCGAAGTTGCAACCACAGGCAGCTCACGACCCATAGTAGACATCGGTTAACCGATAATATGAATGGCGGGTTTCAATAGTAAAACTGTCGCTCAGTAGTGCGTTTGGGCGAAACTCCTCGGCCATAGCATGCTTTATCTATTTACTTTCAACGACAAGATTAATTAATTTTGAATCAGCTTTCTCTGAAGGAAACTCTCCGCATGAGCTCAAGAAAGAAAAAACCAACCAGTCCAGTTATAGTGATAGCCAACAACAGCAGCCAACAATTTTCCATTATGTGACAGCAAGTCAGTTTTCCACTTCATAATTCTTTTCTCAGGAATACACGTCGATTTTATTGCAAGTTGATAATCTGCAATTGATGAAGCTGGGTGGTATGATTTTCGTTTGTCATTCATTAGCACTTCCCCAATTAATACTGATTCAATGGCGCCACCACTTCCTCGGCGATATATAGAAAATGCACCAAACATCCAATTCACCTCATCCGGAGCCTCAACTTCATTAAGACTTGGATAATGATTCAAAATGCTTACTGCAGAATCAGACGCATACCCTTCCACTAACCTAATCTTTTTTGTAGGGGACAAATTATTTGCATATATATTCAACCCTGCATTCGCCCTGCACATTTCATCAAATTTGTATTTCCCGTAATACATATCAAAAATTTTGTAACCCACCGGCGACAGCAAAAAAGCAAGTAAAGTGAAGCGAAGAGTCTTGGTCTTAATAGATGAAGATGTCGCCACCCCTAGTAAAACGATGAAATAACCAGTGCAATAGCCAGTAACGTTAGCCCTATCATTATTAATTTCTCATTTTGAGCTTGTCGCGATGTGCAGTTGTAGATTTCGTACCATCGATATAGATAGAGGCCTGACCGTCTACTAAAGCCGAGCTAGTGTGGCATTTTAATTGCGAATTGAGCGTCTGCAATGGTGAGCCTTACCGACGCTCAATTGAACCTTAATCGCAATGCCTGAGTGACCGATTATGGCCGAAACCAGCCCTTCATCTAGTTTAATCTAGTTGCTGCGCGTGAGCATTAATCCGCATTGTTTGGTGGCTAATTCGCTCAGCTTGTACCTGCGAGTGATTTCATGCTGGGGTTGGCGCTCGTCACCGTCGTACAATCCCGATTATTCAAAGCGGCAAAAAGAAAACCCCGCCATTACAGCGGGGTTTTCATATGGTTTGCCTGTACTCATGTCCAGTGAATTTAGGCGCCGCCTCGCGTGAGGCGAGGCGGTTAACACAGAGTGTTAGAACGCAGATACTACCGCGCCTTTATACTTTTCTTCGATGAACTTCTTCACTTCTGGTGATTTCAAAGCGGCGGCCAGTTTTTTCACGGCAGCGGCGTCTTTGTTATCGGTGCGAGTTACCAGGATATTCACGTATGGAGATTCTTTACCTTCGATCACCAGTGCGTCTTTGCTTGGGTTCAGCTTGGCTTCCAGTGCATAGTTGGTATTGATCAGCGCCAGATCAACTTGATTCAAAATGCGTGGCAGTGTGGCGGCTTCCAGCTCTTTGAATTTCAATTTTTTCGGGTTGCCAACGATGTCTTTGCTGGTGGCTAGAATGTTTTTGTTGTCTTTCAGTTTGATCACGCCGGCTTTATCCAGCAGCAAGAGGGCGCGGCCGCCGTTGGTGGCGTCGTTTGGAATCGCCACGGTGGCGCCTTCTTTCAGATCGGCCAGTTTTTTCACTTTGCTTGAATACGCGCCAAATGGCTCGACATGCACGCCGGCTACGCTCACGAGGCTAGTGCCTTTGCCTTTGTTAAATTCGGTCAGGTAAGGCTGATGCTGGAAGAAATTGGCATCCAGTTTTTTCTCTGCCACTTGTACGTTTGGTTGTACGTAGTCGGTGAAGACCTTGATATCCAGATCCACGCCTTGTTTAGCCAAGGTAGGCTTTACGAATTCCAGCAACTCGGCGTGTGGCACGGCCGTGGCGCCGATGCTCAGTTTTTCACCTGCCAAGGCTGTGGTGCCAGCAAAGGCGGCGGCAACGGTAATCAGGGTGAGCAGCTTTTTCATGTCGATTCCTTTTGGGAGGGGTATAGGGTTCAACTCTTTTGGAGTGATAGCTTTGCAGCAGATACCCAGATGGGTACATGGCGTTTAGCTTATCAGTCCGCCGGTGTGGCCGAAAATACTGTTTGGTTATAAATATATGCTTTTGTACTCAGCGCCCGCGCCTTAGCGGCGGCTGAAATGCTGGACCAGTTTATCGCCCACCATTTGCAAAATCTGCACCAGAATCAGCAGCAGCACCACGGTCACGACCATGACATCGGTCTGGAAACGCTGATAGCCAAAGCGAATCGCCAGATCGCCCAAGCCGCCGCCGCCAATCACGCCCGACATTGCGGCATACGACACCAAGGTAATCGCGGTAACGGTGATCGCGGCTAGAATGCCGGGCATGGCTTCGGGCAGCAGCGCTTTGATGACGATCTGCCCAGTGGTGGCGCCCATGGCCTGGGTGGCCTCGATAATGCCGCGATCCACTTCGCGCAACGCGGTTTCTACCAGGCGGGCAAAAAAGGGCGTAGCGCCCACCACCAGCGGTGGAATCGCCCCGGCTACCCCGAGCGACGTGCCAGTAATCAGTACCGTGAATGGGATCATGATGATCAGCAAAATCACAAAAGGCACCGAGCGCAGTACATTCACCAGAAACGACAGCAGGTTGTAAACCAGCGGCTGCTCCAGCAGCTGCCGTTTACCGGTAAGAAACAGCAAAATGCCCAGTGGCAGGCCCAGCACCAGGGTAAACAGCAGCGAGCCGCCCAGCATGCTGAGCGTATCGAGCGTGGCGGTGCCGATGTCGGCCCAGTCGATATTGGCAAAGAGTTCGTTGATCATGCGCGTAATTCCTCGATTTCAATCCCTTCGTGGGCCAGCTGTTGCAGCATCAGGGCCACTTTGGGGCCTTGCAGGGCCAGGGTGAGCTGCCCGCAGGGGGTGTGCTTGATCCGCTCGATACGGCCGGCCAGAATCGAGAAATCCACCTCGTATTCACGCGCTAGGCTGCTCAGGTGCGACTGGTAGGTGGCTTCGCCCAGATAGGTGAGGCGCACGATTTTGCCGGGCACGTGGGCGAAATCATCGGCTTCGTGGTTTTCGTCGATGTGCTCGCTCTCGTAGACAAAGCGGCGGGTTGTGGGGTGCTGCGGGTGTAAAAACACGCGGCTAACCGGGCCCATTTCGACGATCTCGCCGCCATCAATCACCGCCACCCGATCGCAAATAGTACGGATCACGTTCATTTCGTGGGTGATCAACACAATAGTGAGCTGCAGCTTTTGGTTGATTTCCAGCAAAAGCTGCAGCACCGAAGCCGTGGTTTGCGGGTCGAGTGCGCTGGTGGCTTCATCACACAGCAGCAGCTTGGGGTTGTTGGCCAGCGCACGGGCAATGCCCACACGTTGCTTTTGCCCGCCAGAGAGTTGCGATGGGTACTTGTTGGCGTGCTCGGTAAGCCCCACCAGGGCCAAGAGCTCATTTACCCGGGGAGCGATGCTGGTAGGTTCGGCGCCGGCCACTTCCAGCGGGAAGGCGATATTCTGCGCCACCGTTTTGCTCATCAGCAGATTAAAATGCTGGAAAATCATGCCGATTTTCTGCCGGGCTTTGCGCAGCCCATCGCTGGAAAGCTCGGTCATGTCCACTTCATCAATCAACACGCGGCCACCGCTAGGGCGCTCCAGCTGATTGATCAGGCGGATCAGGGTGGATTTACCCGCGCCGGAATGACCAATAATGCCAAAGATTTCGCCCGCGGCGATGGTGAGATCGATGCGCTTTAAGGCCGGAATCTCACGACCATTAACGCGGTACGCTTTACTCAGATTTTCTAAAACAATCACAAGGTTGCCTTTTTAGCTGCCAGTGTCTCGATTATTCAGCAGGCATAGTGCTGCTTACAAGGGTATTAGTTTGCCGCCGCCAGCTGCGCGCGCAGCACGGCCACTACGGCGGCGATATCGGCATCACTGATTTGCCAGTGGGTAGCCAGCCGCATTAGCCCATGCTCGGGCGGATTGGCCTTAATGCCTTGCGCTGCCAGGGCTTGCATCAGCGCGGCGACATCCAGTGGGCGGGTGATCCGAAACCACACCAGATTGATGTCTACCTGCGCAGGATCAATCTCGATGCCGTCAATGCCTTGCAGTGCCACGGCCAGCGCTTGGGCACGGCGGTGGTCTTCCTCCAGCCGGGCGCTCATCTCATTTAAGGCAATCAGCCCCGGCGCCGCCAGCACGCCGGCTTGGCGCCAGCCGCCGCCCAGCAATTTGCGCAGGCGCCGCGCGCGGGCGATGAATTCGCTTGGGCCGGCCAAGATCGAGCCGATAGGGGCCGCGAGCCCTTTGCTGAGGCAACACATCACCGTGTCGCAATACTGGGTTAGCGCGGTTACCGGCACGCCCAGATGGGTGGCGGCATTAAAAATGCGCGCGCCATCAATGTGCAACGGAATGCCCTCAGCCTGCGCAAGCGCCCAGATCTCTTGCATCTGTGCCAGCGGGATTACCCGGCCATTGGAATGCGCATTTTCGAGGCAAATCAGCCCGGTTTTGGGCTCATGAATATCTTGCCCATGGCGGATGCGCCGCGCGATGTCGTCGGCGCTAGGGGCGCCATCGCTGCTTGCAATCGCCCGCAGCTGCACACCGGCGATATAGGCGCTGGCGCCGGCTTCGTGCCAGACAATATGGCTGCCTTCGTCGGCGATCAGCTCGTCGCCCCGTTGGCAATGCGTGGCGATGGCCAGCTGATTGCCAAATGTGCCGGTAGGTACGAACAGCGCCGCGGCCTTGCCCAGCTTGGTGGCGGCGGCTTGTTCCAGGGTTTGTACCGTGGCATCGTCGCCATACACATCGTCGCCCACCGCCGCCTGGCTCATGGCCAGCCGCATGGCCGGCGTCGGTTCGGTGACGGTATCGCTGCGAAAATCAGGCATGGTGGCTCGATAATGAGAATTGAAGACGAATTGTCGGTATTTCTGTTGGCAGTGACTATAGCTGATAGCCCGTAGAATGCCCGATTGACAGCGCTTTATGCGAAAATGCTGATATGGAAAAAATGCACAACAACCAATCTTTATTAGCCCGCAGCCTCGCCGCCGTGTGGCATCCGTGTACCCAGATGAAACGGCATGAAAGCTTGCCGCTGGTGCCGATCGCCCGCGCCGATGGCTTGTGGCTGACCGATTACGATGGCCATCGCCTGCTGGATGGCGTGTCGAGCTGGTGGGTGAATCTGTTTGGCCATAACGAGCCGCGCATTAAAGCTGCGATTAGCGCACAAATGGAGCAGCTCGAGCATGTCATGCTGGCCGGCTTTACCCACGCGCCTGTGGTGGAATTATCCGAGCAGCTGGGCGCGCTTACCGGTTTGGGGCATGCGTTTTATGGCTCGGATGGCGCCTCGGCCACCGAAATCGCGCTGAAAATGGCCGCGCATTACTGGCGCAATTTAGGCCAGCCGCAAAAAAGCCGCTTTGTGTATCTGGCGGACAGCTATCACGGCGAAACGCTGGGGGCTTTGTCGGTAACCGATGTGCCGATTTTCCGCACCGCCTATGCCCCTTTGGTGCGGGAGAATTTCTGCGTGCAAAGCCCGGATCCGCGGCTGGCCGCGCCTGGCGAAAGCGCTGCGGATTACACCCAGCGTGCATTGGCCGATCTGGCCCGGGTGCTGGCGGAGCATCGCCATGAGATCGCCGCACTGATTATCGAGCCGCTGGTGCAAGGGGCGGTGGGTATGGCCATGTATGCCCCGGATTATCTGGCTCAGGCGCGTATACTCTGCGATCAGTATCAAGTCTTGCTGATTGCCGACGAAATTGCGGTGGGCTTTGGCCGCACCGGCAGCATGTTTGCCTGCGAGCAGGCCGGTATTCAGCCGGATTTGCTGTGTTTATCCAAAGGCATTACCGGTGGCTATCTGCCGCTGGCGGTGGTGCTGTGCCAGGATGCGATTTATCAGGCTTTTTATAGCGATGAGGCCGCGCGCGGCTTTTTGCATTCGCATTCCTACACCGGCAATGCGCTGGCCTGCGCCGCGGCGCTGGCTACGCTGGAGATCTTCCGCACCGATCAGGTGATTGCGCGCAACCGGGTGCTAAGCCAAGAGCTGAATCAAATCTTTGCGCCACTGGCGGCGCATCCGCGCGTGCGGCATTGGCGTCAGCGCGGCATGATTTGGGCCTTTGATGTGCTGGATGCGCCAGCCGGCTTTGCCAGCCGCTTCTTCCAGTGTGCGCTGGCCCACGGCGTGTTGCTGCGACCGGTTGGAAATACCGTTTATTTTATGCCACCCTACATTATCCAACCGGAAGACGCGCGCCTATTGCTGGGCGCCACTTTGCGGGCCCTGGATGAGAGTTTGGCCAGCTAGAGGATGCGATCTTGAAATTTGCGGTGCCTGCCATTGATCCGAGCCTGGCTGCCACAGTGCAGACCGACCCGAAGCAAGTGAAGGAGTGGCTAATCGCTTTGCCCACCGGCAATGTGATCGAAGCCGGCCGCATGCTGCTGGATGCGCTCACCGTGCTCAATCAGGTGAAGCTGGAGCCCGAAGCGCGCATTCAGCTCTTAAATCAATATCAAAATTCGCTGGAAATGCTCACCGGGGGTTTTGAGCTGGCCTATGCCTCGCCCGCGCTGCCAATGCACGAAAGCGCCCGCACCGCGGCGCAGCTGGCGCGCAATGTCTGGCTGGCGATGGCCACCGGCTGGAAAATCGCCATGCAGGATAAGCTCGATGAGAAAATCCTGGGCCTGTTTACCAGCCACAATAAAATCCCGCCCACGCTGATTCAGGCCACCTTGTATAGTTTTTGGCGAGTGGCGCAGGTGTCGGCCCGGCTGTATCAGCCTTTGCCACCGGGCTTGTGGCAGGAAGCGCATCAGCTGTTTCGCTATGGGGTCGAGCATAAAATCCTCGACGAGCCCAAAAACGACAACCCCAAAGACAAAACCAGCCGCCCGCTGGCGACGCTTTATAAGCAGCTGGTGCTGCTGGCGCTGGCCGATCCGCACCGCTTTGCCGGGCCTGAGTTTGATAAGGTCATCGAGATTATCGAAAGTTATGCGCCGTATGCGCACTTTCAGCCGCTGGGTAAGCTCAGCTCCAGCGCAGGCTATTTTTTAATCGAGCTCAATAGCGATAAAGCACCGTATTACGTCGGCAATCGCTCGCTGGAGCCGTATCTGGGTCAGGCGGTGTTGTTTGATACCATCGAGCTCGCCAAGCGCTTGCATAAGGCCGAGCATTCGGTGGAAGCCAAAGCACCGATGGCCAAAGATCGCAGCAAGGTGCTGATGTGGCTGGAGATCTTGCGCCGGGTGATCCGGCAATGGAGCATCGTGCCGCACCGCTTGTATCAGCGTATCCCCACTGCGGCCAAGGTGCGGGTGGCGTTTGGCTTGCAGCGGGCGGTGATTCGCCTCAATGGCGGGCAGCAGCTCACGCCACCGGGGCGCAGCGCAGCGCTCGGGCATGAGGATTTATTACTCACCGAGTGGCAGGTGGTGAATGAAAGCCCGGGCGGCTATGGCATTCTGGCCAATGATTTGCCGCGCGAGCATGTGTTGCCCGGCGATCTGGTGGCGCTGTCGGTCAGCGATGAGCGCAACTGGATGATTGCCTCGGTGCGCTGGCTGCAGCAACACCCCACCGGCGCGATGGAAATGGGGCTGCAAGTGATGAGCGCCAAGGCCCAGCCGCTGCTGATGCGGCAGAGCACCGCCGCTGCGCAAGCGTTTTTCCCCGCCTTGCTGCTGCCGGCGATTCCGGCCTTAAAACAAGGCCCACGCATCGCCACGCCGAAAGGGGAATATATCCCGCTGCGCGATTACACCGTGGCCTTACCCGCCGGTGAGCAGCATGTGCGCTCGGCCAAACTGGTGGAGCAGCAAAACGGCTACGATCTGTTCGAATTTACTGGTGAGCTGGGGCAGAGCGCGTAGCTTGGTGAGGCCGTGGGTGGGGTATTGCGCTGCAGGCAATATATGCTGAGCATTGTGGGCTTATACCCACCTATGTATGCCTTGTTTGTTTGGATTCCGAATTGTCGTCGTCCGACTCGCGTTTGTGCGCCCGTGGGTGCGCAGCGTCATAGACCTGCGCCAGATGCTGAAAGTCGAGATGGGTGTACACCTGGGTGGTGGCGATGCTGGCGTGACCCAGCAGCTCCTGCACCGCCCGCAAATCGCCTGATGATTGCAGCAAATGCGTGGCACAACTGTGGCGCAGTTTATGCGGATAGAGGGGCTCGGCTATACCAAGGGTTTGCTGCCAGTGGCGCAGCCGTAGCTGTACGGCGCGGGTGGTGAGCGCGGCGCCATTCTGGCTGACAAACACGGCCTGCGTGCTGCCGCGCACCAGCTCAGGGCGGCGTAATAACCATTGCCGCAGGGCTTGCTGCGCCTCTTGCCCAATCGGCACCAGCCGGGTTTTATTGCCTTTACCGTGAATCGTGGCCATGCCGTGAGCCAAATCCAGCAAGGGCAGTTGCAGACCCACAATTTCGCTCACCCGCAGGCCCGCCGAATAGGCGAGCTCAAACATCGCTTTATCACGCGAATCCAGCGCATTGTCGTCGGGGAGGTGGTCGAGCAGCCCCACCACATCGTCCACATTCAAAACTTCGGGCAGTTTCTTGCCGCTTTTGGGGGCTTTGATCCCGCTGAGTGGATTGGTGGGCCAGTGAAAATCCCGCACCATCAGCTGAAAAAACGTCCGCCAGGCCGATAGCGTGCGGGCGATGCTGCGCCCAGACAGGCCTTGCTGGCTCAGGGTGCGTACAAACCCGCGTAGGGTGAGGGCATTCAGGCTTGTGAGTTCACGCTCGCCCGCCAGCCGCGCCAGTGTGTTCAGATCGCGCTGATAGGCGCTCAGCGTGTGCGGGCTGGCCATTTTTTCACCCACCAGATAGCGGATGAAATGCTCAAAACTCGCCCGACTACTGGCCGGTAAGGTCTCGGCCAGCTGCGGGTCGGGGATGAACTCAGGCGCTCTCATGATCCGGAATAACGCGGCGAATGGCCGCCGACACCAATTCGGACAGGCGCTGCAAATACAGCGTGCCCATATCGGGGTAGAAACGCTCGCTATCTTGGCTGGCCAAAACCAAGATGCCAAATGGGCGCTCGCCGGTTTTGAGTGCAAACTGGGCAAAGGATTTTAATTCGCCCGCGCCGATCTCAAACCAATCCAGCACTTCATCGGTGACATAGGGGCCGCAATAGGGCGAAACCAGATTGCTGGCCAGCGTGTGGATCGCTTCGCCCACCGGTGAAAACTCCATCAACTGATGGCCATCGGCCGGCAGCCACAGGCGTAGCGCCATGCAAGGCACATTGAAGCGCTCTTTCAGGTGGTATTCCAAAGTGCCGAGAATGCCGCGCAGATCGGCGGCCTTCATCAAATCAACGGTGAGCTGGTGCAATTTATCGGAAATCTGGTCGTTTTCCACACCAAATTGCAAGAGCTCGCTCAAACGGCCTTCCAGCTGGCGATTGCGGTCGCGCAGGGTCAGTAATTGGCGCTCGGCCAGCGATACCGCATGCCCGCCGTGATTGTGGGGCACATAAATTTGCGCCAGATCATCGGCGAATTCATCGAAAAATTCGGGATTCTGCTTTAACCATTGAACAATATCGGCAGCTTGCATTGCGGTATCCTGTCTGCGGGGTTAAATCTCGATCGTGCCGGTAAATACCGTCACAGCGGGGCCGGTCATCCAGACCGGTTCGCCAGCGCCAGCCCAGCGGATGCTTAAATCGCCACCCCGGGTATGCACCAGCACAGTGTCATTCAAAAGGCCGCGGCGAATGCCTGCTACCACAGCGGCGCAAGCGCCAGTGCCACAGGCCAGGGTCTCGCCGGCGGCGCGCTCAAACACCCGCAGGCGAATTTCGTCGCGGCTCAGAATCTGCATAAAGCCGGCGTTCACTTTTTGCGGAAAACGCGGGTGGTTTTCGATCAGCGGGCCATGCTCGGCCACCGGCGCGGTGTCGACATCGTCCACCACCTGCACCGCATGCGGGTTGCCCATCGACACCACCGAAATATCGCGCACCACATCGGCCACGATCAGCGGATCGATAATGGCTTCATTGGGGGCTTGAAATGGAATCTCGGCCGGGGCAAAGCGGGGCACGCCCATATTCACGGTCACCTGCCCATCGGCGGCCAATTGCGGGTAAATCACGCCCTTGGCGGTTTCAACGGCGATTTCGGTTTTGTCGGTGAGGCCTTGGTCGTAGACAAAACGGGCAAAACAGCGCGAGCCATTGCCGCATTGCTCCACTTCCGAGCCATCGCAATTGAAAATCCGATAGCGAAAATCGATGCCAGGGGTGGCGCTGCGCTCCACCAGCAAGAGCTGGTCAAAACCAATCCCGAAATTGCGATGACCCAGCTGACCGATTTGCGCGCTGCTCAGTTGAACGTTTTGGCGCACGCCATCAATCACCATAAAGTCATTGCCCAGGCCGTGCATTTTGCTGAAGTGCAGCTGCATTGATGTCATCCGAATATAAAAATAGCCCTTATTGCAGCAGGGCTGGCGGGCGGGGTAAAACGAATTATTTTTCGCCCGCCCCAGAAATACTGTTGGCGGCTAGCTCGAAAGCCCGGCAAGCCAAGGTCATCGCACTAGGCTAATGCGCTGGCCGAGGCGCGGCAAGTTTCGCTTGGGCGATGCGTGCTGGTCGCGACAATTTGGGCCATGCTGGCGAGCTAGCAAGGGGTCAATCAGTTGTTTTCGCCAAACAGCCGGCCGTATTCCACCATCAAGCAGCGATCCATCACGATGGGTATGCCAGCCGCTTGCGCGCGCGCCGCGGCAGCTTCATCGATGATATCGAGTTGCAGCCAGATGGCTTTTGCGCCGCACGCAATTGCCTGATCGACCACGGCACCGGCTTCTTCGCTGCGGCGAAACACATCCACCAGATCAATCTCGCCCGGCACGCTGGCCAGATCGGCATACACTGGCTCGCCGAGGATTTCGGCGGCCGGCTTGGGCGTGACCGGAATAATCTGAAAACCCCATTGCTGCATCAGGCGGGCCACGCCATGGCTGGCGCGAGTGGGCTTATCGGATAAACCCACCACGGCAATGCGGCGAGTATTTTGCAAAATACGGCGAATTTCATCATCACTGGGGTTTTGAAAAGCCATGAGCGTCTCCGCAGCTAGGGGTATAGGCTGCTAGCGCATATTAGATATGCGCTAGCGATAGATACAATGGCAGGTATATTAAGCCAGCACCAGTACCGCATCGGCTTCGACCAGCGCGCCTTTAGGCAGGGCGGCGGCTTGCACGGCGGCGCGAGCCGGGAAAGGCTGGCTGAAGTATTCGCCCATAATTTCATTGAGCTTGGCAAAGTTGGCCAGATCAACCACAAATACGCCCAGTTTCACGATGTCCGACAAATCGCCACCAGCCGCTTGGCACACCGCGCGCAGATTTTGAAACACGCGATGCGCTTGCGCTTCAAAGCCATCGGCCAGCTCGCCCGATACTGGATCGAGACCAATCTGGCCAGACAGGTAAACGGTGTTGCCGACTTTAACCGCTTGCGAATAAGTGCCAACGGCTTTAGGGGCGTGATCTGAATGGATGATTTCTTTGCTCATGATGCTTCCTTAGTGATGAAGTTACGGGCGTTTGTTGGCGTTAATGGCATAGGGCTCGGGATGAACGCGGCCATTGTGCAGCACATCATCGGCGGCGTAGATGTGGCTGATTTCGATCAGCAGCAGATCGCTTACCACAGTTTGCTGCCGGTCAGCCACGGCAATCGCTTGCAATAGTCGACCTTCCAGCGCCACGGCGCAATCATCGATGCGCGGCGCTTTGACGGTTTGGGCGGGGGCAAATTGCAGGCCGAGACTGTCGATTTGTTCTTGCGACGGCGGTGTGCTCGAGCCCGTAGCGTGCACTGCTGGGGCGTGGTCGTGCGACGGGATATGAATCACGCAATCGCCACCTTGGCTTAAATGCAGCGCGGTGTCTTTTTGCTCGCTGCGGCCATCGGGGCCGAGGCGGCGATTGACACTCAGCGAGACAATCATCGGCTCGGTGCTCACGATATTGAAATACGAGAACGGGGCGATATTGATCTCGCCCGCGCTGGCGCGCGTGGTGACCCAGGCAATCGGGCGGGGCACCACACAATCGGTGAGCAAGGTGTATTTTTCTGCAGCGCTGAGCGCCGCAACAGGCCATTCCATACTTTATCCTGATGGGTATATGGCCACAGGCCTTTTGATAGTTGGCCTGTGGCGATATACCTATTTATGCTTCGGGTAAAAAACGTTCAATCAATACATTCAAAAACCGCTGCCCCTGTGCGGTGGGCTTCACCCAGTGCAGGTCGCGGCTGAGCAGGCCTTCGGCACAGGCTTGCTCGATTTGATAAATTATCCGCTGCTGCGGCAGCCCGGTGCGCTCGGTAAACAGCGCCAGCGGAAAGCCCTCGGTGAGGCGCAGCAGATTCAGCATGAATTCAAACGGCAATTCGGCCGGATCGACTTCGGTTTCGCTTTGGATTGCGCTACCACTGGCCATGGCCGTGAGATATTCGCTGGGCTGCTTAAAGCGGGTTTGCCGAATGATTTTATCGTGAAAACTGATCTTGCCGTGCGCGCCGGCGCCAATGCCCAGATAATCGCCAAATTGCCAGTAATTGAGATTATGCCGGCTGCGATAGTCATGCTGGGGTGATTGTTTGAAAAACGCGCTGGTTTCGTAGTGGCCAAAGCCGGCGCTAGCCAGCTCGGCTTCGATCATTTCTTGCATATCGGCCGCTAGATCGTCATCGGGCAGGGCGGGTGGATAGCGATGAAACAGCGTGTTGGGCTCCAGCGTGAGGTGATAGGCCGACAAGTGCGTGGAGCCACAGGCAATCGCCTGGCGGATATCAGCTTGCGCTTGGGCCAGCGTTTGCTGCGGCAGCGCGTACATGATATCCAGATTGAAATTGCTAAAGTGCCGCTGGGCGATGTCGATGGCGCGCAGTGCTTCACCTGCGCTATGCACCCGACCGAGCGCTTGCAGGTGCTGATCATTAAAGCTCTGAATGCCAATCGAGAGCCGATTGATGCCGGCCGCCGCGTAGCCGGCAAATTTCTCGGCCTCGAAGGTGCCCGGATTGGCTTCGAGCGTGATTTCGGCATCGGGGTGCAGCTTGACCCGCGCGCGAATGCCATCCAGTAGCTGGGCCATGCTGGCGGCTGAAAATAAGCTTGGCGTGCCGCCGCCCATGAAAATACTACTGACCGGGCGGCCCCAGATTTGCGGCAGATTGCTTTCCAGATCGGCCAAGAGCGCGGCGATATACTGCGCTTCAGGCAGGCCGCTTTCACTGTGGCCGGTTTTGACCGCATGCGAGTTGAAATCGCAGTACGGGCATTTTTTAATGCACCACGGAAAGTGGATATACAAGGCCAGCGGCGGCAGCGCGCTTAGGCCGGAGCTACGCAGCTGGCTGAGGGAAATCGACTGCATGGCTTACTTTTTCGGCGCGTTTTTCTGCGAGTAATCGAGCATGCCTTTCAGCACTTTGTAGTCGGGGTGGCTGGATTTGATGTCCATTTTGCCGGCATCCATCGCCTCGTAGTAACGCGTGCAGGCAGTGTCTTGGCCATTTTTTTCCATCGATGCTTTGATGGCTTCATTGGCTTGCGTGTTGAAAAGCTTGCGCATGTCTTCAACCGCACTGCGGGCGGCTTCTTCACCCTGAATTTGTTTGATGCTGCCCAAATAGCCATTCATATAGTCGGCGTGCATCATCAGATAGTCGCGGTTGGTTTTCAGCCATTTTTGCTGGGTGGTTTTGATTTTTTCTTCGCTCAAACCGCCTTTGCCTTTGCATTCCAGACCCATTTTTTGCACGATCACAATGGCTGTGCTCAAGTTGCCCGCCGCCTGATTGCGCTCGGCCGTAAATGGGTTGTCGACTTCCGCGCTGGCTGAAGCTTTTGAGGCAGCGGCTTTGCTCGGTTTACTAGCGGCCATGCCCAATGCAGGCAAAGTCAGGGCGAGGGCGAGCAGGGTGGGTTTTAACATGGTGTTCCTTGCGAGATAGCTCAGGATTGATAGGGGTTGTGCAGCGCTTCCACCAGCTGGTGCAGCACGGTTTTCATCTGTTCGGCCGAGACTTCCATCAGCAGGCCATCCTCGAACAGGTCTTGCGCCATTTGCGCCAGCTCGTCGAGGTTTTCATTCATTACTTTGACTTTTTCGGTGCATGAGACCACTGAGCCGTCATCGCGACACCAGCGAGCCCAGCGGCTTTCATCGTCGGCGGGGCGGCTCATAATCCGGTTTCCTGCAGTTTGGCCAGTAATATCTGCAAGGCTTTGGCGCGATGCGAGATCTGGCTTTTTTCTTCGGCACTGATTTGCGCCACGGTTTTGCCCCATTGCGGCAGGACAAACAACGGATCATACCCAAAGCCACCATCCCCAGCCAGCGCATGGCCAATTTCGCCCAGGCACACGCCATCGGCAATCAGCGGTTGCGGGTCATCAGCGCTGCGCACCAGCACCAGTGCCGCGTAGTACCAAGCGCGGCGATCGGCTTGGCCGGCCATGGCGGTCAGTAGTTTTTCATTATTGCGGCTATCGGATTTAGGCTCGCCGGCGTAACGGGCGGAAAGTACGCCCGGCGCGCCGCCCAGTGCGGCGACACAGAGGCCCGAGTCATCCGCCAGCGCCGGCAAGCCGGTGAGCGCCGCGGCATGGCGGGCTTTGGCAAGGGCGTTTTCGACAAATGTGCCAAAAGGCTCGGCACACTCCGGTACATTGAGCGCCCCTTGGGGCACGATTTCCAGCGCAAGTGGCGCAAGCAAGTGGCCAAATTCTTTCAGTTTGCCGGCATTATTGCTGGCGAGCACAATTTTCTTCATGGGGTATGGCTTGTAAAGCTAAATCTGTAAAGGGCTAGGAGTATATACCTGGGGTTAGTAGGCTTTTTTGCTCAGTATCATCAGATCTTGTTCACGCTTCATCTGAAAGCGATTGAGCAGGCTGGTGCCAATCAGGATCGGGCCATTATCGTCTACATCGCGCACCACCAGTTGCACGTCATAAACGGTGATTTTACCCATTTGCAACTGCTGCACCCGCACCATCCAGGCCCCGACAATGCCATTGGCGGTTTGCGAGCGACCGGTTAGGGCGCCCTGGGTGCTGATTTTCATTTGCGCAGCCTGATTGCGGCTCAGCGATAAATGCGTGGCGCCGGTATCAATCACCCCGGGCAAAGTTACACGATTGATGGTGAGCTCGGTACTGTAATGCCCGAGCTGATCAGGTTGCAGCACCAAGGTGCCGCCCTGATTGTCGGTTGGATTGGCGCTGCTTGCCACATAGCCCTGGCCCAGCTGCAAAGTGCGTTGCTGGCCATTGCTGGCCACGACCGCAGATTCGCCTTCAATGCGGATTACTTTAAAAGCCCCGCTTTCCTGCCCGCTACTTAAGGTTTTGTGCAGGCCATTGATTTGAAACACACCTTTATTACCCATGGTGCCGATCAGCATAATGTCATCCGCAACCGCCGGTAGGGCCAGGGCGCAACACAAAATAGCAGCACAACGACGTAGCATGGGTGGGTTTTCCTTATTCAGTGGTTTCGCGCCGGGCCTGGCTCGCCTCAATCTCCTGGATTGCACGCTCAATCAGCGACCAGTCAGCATTTTTCAGTAGTGTGGCATCAGACAGCATGCGACGCCACTGCCGCGCACCATACTGTCCCTGATACAGCCCTAAAATATGCCGGGCAATAAAGCGCAGCGGGGTGCCACTGGCCAGCTCCGCTTCCACAAATGGGCGCAGCGCTAGCATGGCTTCGGCACGGCTGCGCTGTCGGGCCGGCGCGCCGTACAATTGGGCATCCACCTCGGTCAGCAGCCACGGATTGTGATACGCCTCGCGACCCACCATCACGCCATCCACATGCTGTAGATGCGTCTGACACTCCGCCATGGTGGTAATGCCGCCATTAATCAGGATTTCCAGCGCCGGGAAATCCCGTTTGAGCTGATAGACATAATCGTATTTCAGTGGCGGGATTTCACGGTTTTCCTTGGGGCTCAGGCCCTTTAAAATGGCATTGCGCGCATGCACGATAAAGGTGCTGCAGCCAGCCGCCGCTATCTCACCAATAAAATCCCGCACAAATGCGTAGTCTTCAATCTGATCAATGCCGATGCGGTGCTTGATCGTGACATCAATGCTGCAGGCATCGCGCATCGCCTTCACGCCATCGGCCACCAGCTGGGGCTCCAGCATCAGGCAGGCGCCAAATGAGCCGGATTGCACCCGTTCGCTCGGACAGCCGACATTCAAATTCACCTCATCATAGCCCCAGTCTTGCGCAATCTTGGCGCAGCGGGCCAGGTCGGCCGGCTCGCTGCCCCCCAGCTGCAGCGCAATCGGCTGCTCGCACGGATCAAAGCGCAAATGCCGGCTCTGGTCGCCATGCAAAATCGCCCCGGTATTCACCATTTCGGTATACAGCCAGCATTGCTGCGATAGCTCGCGGGCAAAGCGCCGATAATAGCGATCGGTCCAGTCGAGCATCGGGGCAATCGCAAAGCGGCGAGGGGGTGTTAGCCCTGAATTGAATGACGGCTTGGCTTGATCTGCTGGTGTATTTGTCTGCGGCATGTCTACGGTCTGATTTACGTTTGCACGGTCTATTTTTAAGACTCGTCCTATTAGCAGCGCGATTTTGAAAGAAGAAAGCGTGCGTATTAGACTTGTGTGCGATGGCCGCTATTTTACGCCTAAGCCAGCGGAATGGCACGGTCACTTTCAGGGGGGAGGTTCGCCTCGGGTGTGGCGGGGCTGTGGTACAGAATGAACGTCGGCGTTTTGCTGTGCCAGCAGCAGGGCCTGTGATCAAGCGGGCGGATGAGGGCATGAGCCAGCCCATCCCCCCAAATACCCAACTGCGAGGGTGCCCTTAGTTTTGGCTAAGGCACTCCCGTGCGTGAGTCAGCTTGAGCGGCAATTAGCCACCCCGTTTTACCTTCGGGTTGCCCTTGGCATCCAGCTCCAGCCAGAAGTTTTCCAGTTTCAGCTCTTTCACGGCCTGATTCACGTACTTTGGCTCTATCCATTGATCAAAATTGATATTGCCGCGAATCATTCGGTACTTCTGTGCTGATTGCAGTGCATCTTTATAAAACGCGATAAAAAACTCATCCAGCAATGGGCTTGAGCGTTGCTTGAGAGAGGTGCCGTCATACTCTTTTTTCCAAGACGAGAATGGCACGCCGTCTTTCGACCATTCTTGCAGTGTTTTATCTCGATTGGCATCCAATGAGATTTCGTGGGCCGACTTCACCGCTACCTTCACCAAACGTTGGACCAGTTGCGGGTTATCGCGCTCGAATTCTTCGGTCACCAGTAGATTGGCCTGGCTGGTCTGGCTTAATGGCTGGCCTTTGGTGGAGTAGATGATTTTGGCGATACCTCGATCAATCAGTTGAAAGCCGCCTTGTGTCAGCCAGGCGCCATCAATGTCTTTGGTCGCCAGCGCGGCCTGAGCCGTCGCTACATCCATATTGATAGTCTTAAAATCCCGCTCGGACAGCCCGCGCTGTTCCAGGATTTTGTTCGCGGCCAGCTGCATTTTGGTGCCTTTGAAGACGGCGATTTTTTTGCCTTTCAAGTCTTCAATCGAGGTCGCGGTCGAGTCGGCCGGCACTAGCAAATAGGTATGGCTCAGTACGCCGTTGGCCAGAATAATCTTGGTTTTCAGCCCACTGGCTTTCCCGATAAGGGTAGGCAGATCGCCAACCCAGGCAAAGTCGATCAATTTATTGGCTAAGGCTTCGTTGACGGCTGGGCCTGCACCTTTGAAAAAGCTCCATTCGACTTTAATGCCGTCTTTTTTGAACTCTTCTTCCAGCAGACCTTGAATATTGACCGAGCCAATGGAGCCACCGCCTTGCACCGGGCGACCACCGGTGCCCGTGCCAGCGGCGCCAATCCGGATAATTTTGGCGGGATCAGCCAATGCTGCCGTACTGAGCAGTAACAGCGCGGTGGTAAGTAGCGTGCGCCATGTTCGTTGAGGTTGATGAATTGTCATTTTGTATTGTTCCTTATGCTGGTGTGAATACTGCGGCGCCTTGTGAGCACTGCAGTTCAGTCGCATCCCTGACTGAATCACCTTTAATGCAATTGGCATGCCAAGTCGGCGCAGAAAAGTCTTGCGCAGTAAGTCTTTGTTTTGTCTGAGGCAGTGTGACGTGATCGCATGGTGTGTCATTTGCTTACGGCATGAGTGGTGATTTTTGTGCTCAGTATTCAGCACATTGTTGAAAAGTCAGCAGATGGAGTTCAAGGCGCGCTGTGCACTTTTCAGCAGGCTGCGCTGTAGCGTGTTGATGGCGCAACACGGCAAGCCCCACTTGCCTGAGGTACGGGGTCGGTTTGAATGAAATATTCATAAAAAACAATTGCTTGTCTTCTTTCTTCTGTGGTTGGCATACCCATTGCTCTAGTAGGGCTATGGCTGCCTGTGCAGCCCATATCCAACCCATATCCAATCCATAGGGAGCAGAGCATGAGTAACAAACGACAATTGAAACTGGGCGTATTTCTCTCACCTTCTGGCCACCATGCGGCGGCCTGGCGTCATCCGGATACCAATCCGGCCGGCTCAACGGATTTTGAACACTTCAAAAAGCTGGCCAAGATCGCCGAAGCTGCAAAATTCGATACCATCTTCACCGCCGATAGCGATGGCATCTGGGGCGGCGGTGGCGATCAGGATTTGCGCAGCCGTCGTGAGCTGAGCACAGGTTTTGAGCCCATCACCCTCTATTCCGCGCTAGCTGCCGTCACCAAGAATATTGGCTTTGTGGCCACGGCTTCGACCACCTACAACGAGCCATGGCATATCGCCCGTAAATACGCGTCTTTGGATCTGATTAGTGGCGGGCGGGCCGCGTGGAATGTGGTGACGTCAGGCAATGCCGAAGCGGCATTTAACTTTGGCCTGGAGGCGCATCCGGACCACGCTGAACGCTATCGCCGCGCCGCTGAGTTTGTCGATGTGGTGAAAGGGCTGTGGGATAGCTGGGATGAAGGCTCGCATCTCTACGACAAAGCCTCAGGGGTGTATTACGACCCGAGCAAACTGCATCTGCTGAATCATCAGGGTGAATACTTTAAGGTGAAGGGGCCGCTGAATGTGCCGCGCTCGCCGCAAGGACACCCGGTGTTGGTGCAGGCAGGGGCATCCGAACCCGGCCGCGAGCTGGCGGCGCAAACCGCCGAGGCCATCTTTGCTGCCTGGCAAACGCAGGAAGACGCGCAGTCTTTTTATCGGGATGTGAAAGCCCGCGCAGCCAATAAATACGGCCGCAACCCGGATCACATCAAGATTTTGCCAGGGGTATACCCCGTGATTGGCCGCACCGAGGCCGAAGCCCTCGCCAAGAAAGAACAATTGCGTGAATTGATTGATCCTAAGATTGGTCTGAGTCTGCTGGCGAGCCTAGGCGGGCTGGAGGGGCTGCGCGATTACGATCTGGATGGGCCCGTACCGCAAGATCTACCGGAAACCAACAACAACAAGAGCCGCCAGCGGCTATTGCTGGACTTGGCTGCACGCGAAAATCTTACCATCCGCGGCTTGTATGAATGGGTAGCCGGGGCCCGTGGGCATCGCGTGATTCATGGCACGCCAGAGCGTATTGCCGATCAGCTGGAAGAGTGGTTCGTGGGCGGCGCAGCCGACGGTTTCAACTTGTTGGCGCCGACTTATCCAGGTGGCCTGGTCGATTTTGCTGACTTGGTGATCCCGATTCTGCAAAAACGTGGCCTGTTCCGCACTGAATATGAATCATCGACGCTGCGTGGCAATCTAGGCCTACCGATCCCTAGCAGCCGATACCAAGCGGACGAGGGTGAGCAAGCGGCTTAATTAGCTTGGATTTTATTCAACTAAACAGGGCAATCCCGAAAGGTATTGCCCTGTCAGATTGATGAGAAACCCCACGCGCGAAGTGCGGCTCCCCTCAAGGAGGGGACGGGAAGGGCGGGAATAGAACATCAAGGCGGCAGATTGAAAGCCTTATTTCCCAGGCTCGGCTTAGCCGAGACTTGCAGCCTTTTGTTCAACCACTTTTCAGCAGCCTGGCAGGGCAATACCGAAAGGTATTGCCCTGTAGTTATTGATAATTATGATTATGAAGGATATACGGCAAGGGGGTATGTTAGCGATAGCCTTTGGCGCTTTGCCCGCAGTCGGCAATCAGTGTCTGCGCGGTGAGGCAAGTTAGGCTCTCGCTCAGCGCAAACAAAACCTGGGCAATTTCATCCGCGGTGGCCAAGCGGTTCAGCAAGCTTCCCGCTTTTAACGCGCTAAAATCTTTGGGCTCGCTCAGCGCCAACGGCGTGAGCACCGTGCCCGGGGCTACCGAGTTCACGCGGATGTCTTCCGGGCCGAGCTCAAGCGCCAGGCTCTGGGTGAGGCCACTTAAGCCCGCTTTGGCCGCGCTATAGGCCACCCTGCCATAGGCTTTTAGCCCGTTAATTGACGACACAAAGGTGATCGCGCGATTAGGGTGCGTCGAGGCCCGCAGAAGTGGCAGCAGCTGCTGTACCAATAACAGCTGGCTGCCCAGATTCAGATCCAGCGAATCGAGTAGCTTATCGGCCGGAATCTCGGCAAGCGGCAGAAATTCCTCGGGCAGGGCCCGCCCCGCCAGAGTGATCAGATGGCTGATTGCACCGTAACGCCGCGTTAAATCCAGCACCAGACTGGTAATGCTGGCCTGATTCTGAATATCGCAAGCGATAAACTCGACCGCCCCTGCATAGCGCTGCTGCAGCAAGCGGCCCTGTTCAGGGTCGCGATCAACGATGACCACTTGATAATGCTGGCGCACAAATAACTGCACTGTGGCGCTGCCGATACCGCCGGCACCACCGACAATCACGATCGTTTTTTTCATGTTTTTCCTTGTGATTCAGGCAGCGAGCTGAGAGTTTGGCGCTGATAAAGGCCGGGAAACCAGCGGATCCACAGTACAGCCACGACCAAAGTACCCAGACCGCCCAATACGACTGCTGCTTGCGGGCCAAACCAATGGGCGGTGAGGCCGGATTCGAATTCGCCCAGCTGATTGGATGCACCGATAAAGAGCCCATTAATGGCACTGACCCGCCCGCGCATGTCATCCGGTGTTTCTAATTGCACCAGCGCGCCGCGAACCACCATGCTGATCATATCGGCGGCCCCCAAGATCACCAGCGCCAACAAGGAAAGCCATAGCGAAGAGGAGAGCCCAAACACGATCGTGGCTAGGCCAAACAGGATCACGGCGGCAAACATCAGCTGGCCCACGCGACGGCGTAAGGGGTAGTACGCCAGCACAATCGACATGCCGATGGCCCCCACTGCCGGTGCCGAGCGCAGCAAGCCCAGGCCCCAGGGGCCGGTGCGCAAGATATCGCTGGCAAACACCGGTAATAAAGCGGTAGCCCCACCCAGTAGCACCGCAAACAAATCGAGCGAGATTGCCCCAAGTAAATCGCGGCGGGCGCGAATGTAATGCAGCCCCGCAAGGAGATTTTCCCAGCCTTTGACGCTTTGCCGCTCGCTGCGTGGCGGTTTCTTGATCACAAACATCAGGGCGCAGCCCAAAGCCATGCAGAGGCCACTCAGCGCATAGGTCGCGGCCGGATCGGCGGCGAAAAGTAAGCCCCCTGCCGCCGGTGCGACAATGGTGGCGGCTTGCATGGCCGATGCCGAAGCCGCGATCGCGGCGGGTAATAGGGCTGGCGGTACCACATTCGGTAGTAAGGCCTGCATGGCTGGCATTTCAAAAGCCCTTGCCGTTCCCAGCCAGAAGGCCAGCCCGAACAAAAGCTCGCGGCTCAAGCCGCCATGGAGCGTCAGCGCACACAGCAGCAAGGCCGCCAGCGCTTGTGCGGCTTTCGTCGTGGCCGCAATGAGCCGCCGATCATAACGGTCGGCCACTTGGCCAATTTGTAGCAGGAATAGAATCCGCGGGGCAAATTCTAGTAAGCCGACCAGCCCCAAGTCGAGGGCGCTGCCGGTCAGGCTATACATCTGCCAGGCTGTGGCCACAGCCAGAATCTGAAAGGCCGCCGCAGTTAAGGTGCGGGAGAGCCAAAATGCTTGAAAAGGACGATGGTGGCGCAGTGAGGGCAGTTCAGTAGGCATGGCAGGTATCGGTGAGCCCCCCCTGGAGGCCCAGGGGGGAGGGATTACGGCGCAGGGTTGCTGATTTGCGCCTGAATAGCATCAATCGCAGCGATCACCTCAGGGCTGAGGGTCACGCGAATACTACCGATGTTTTCGGCTAGCTGTTCAAGATTGGTGGCCCCGATCAAATTACTGCTGACAAAAGGCCGGCTATTGACGAAGGCCAGTGCCAGTTGAGCTGGGCTCAGGCCATGCGCTTGTGCCAAGGCCACGTATTGCTCGGTGGCTGCTTGCGCTTGCGGATTGTTGTAGCGGCTAAAACGCTCATACAGGGCCAGGCGGGAACCTGCTGGCCGCGCACCATGCAGGTATTTGCCACTTAACACGCCAAAAGCGAGTGGCGAATACGCCAGCAGGCCGACTTGTTCACGGTGGCTAAATTCCGCTAGGCCGATTTCAAAGGTGCGGTTGAGTAAGCTGTAGGGGTTCTGGATGCTGGCGATGCGTGGCAAGCCCAGTTGGTCATGAGCCGCTAAAAAGCGCGACACGCCCCACGGCGTTTCATTCGACACCCCGATATGCCGCACTTTACCGGCTTTAACAAAATCAGCTAGCACCGACAGCGTTTCTTCAATGCTCACCGTGTATTCGTCGTCGATCCATGGGTAGGCCAAACGGCCAAAAGTGTTGGTGCTGCGGTCGGGCCAATGCAGCTGGTACAGATCGATGTAATCGGTTTGCAGGCGAGCCAGGCTGGCATCCAATGCCACAGTCAGGCTTTCGCGGGTGAAATGGGTTTGGCCATTGCGCAGGTGATTGGGCTGATGCGCCTGGCGAACGGGCCCAGCGGCCTTGGTGGCCAGTACTACTTCATGCCGGCGGCCGGTTTTTTTAAACCAGCTACCGATATAGCTTTCGGTGCGGCCCTGGGTTTCCGGCTTGGGTGGCACCGGATACATTTCGGCTGCATCGAGCAGATTAACGCCTTCAGCCAGTGCAAAATCAATCTGTTCATGAGCCTGAGCTTCGGTATTTTGTTCGCCCCAGGTCATGGTGCCCAGGCCAATCACGCTGACATCCAGTGTGGTACGGCCTAATTTACGATATTCCATGCTATTTCTCGTCCAGTCGTCGTGGTGGTGGTGGGATGGTGCGGGTCGTTCAGCAAACCATGCCTTTTGAGCAAGGTGCGCAACACATTACGGGTGAGCCCGAGAAGTTCGGCGGTACGCACCTGGTTGTAGCGGGTGTATTCGTACGCAGAACGAACCAGTAGATTTTCGACTTGCTCAAAGAGCTCAGGCTGCTCAGCCTGAAATAATTTATGCAGTTGCTGGCGAATAATTTGCAGCGGGTCGCCACTGCCTGCGGTTTCTTGCCCATGGCTGGTGATGGCGTTGAGTTTGAGGTGTTCGGGGCGGATTTCTCGGCCGCTGGAGACCAGCAGCGCGTAATGCATCACATTTTCCAGCTCGCGAATATTGCCCGGCCAGCTGTAGCTTTGTAGCGCCAGTACGCTGCCGGGGGTGAGGGCGGGTGCACCATAACCCAGCTTGTGGGCATAAATGCCCAAAAAGTGCTCGGCCAGCGGCTGAATATCGGCCCGGCGCTGACGCAAGGCTGGAATATTGATACTCACCACATTAAGCCGATAGAGTAAATCCTGGCGGAAATGCCCGGCATTCACTGCCTGTGCCAAGTCCACATTGGTGGCCGCAACCAGTCGTACATTAATGGGGGTGGGTTTGCGGGCGCCAACCCGTACCACCTCGCGTTCCTGTATCACGCGCAACAGTTTTACCTGCAAGGCCAGCGGTAAATCGCCAATTTCATCGAGAAACAGGGTGCCGCCATTGGCCGCCTCGAACCAGCCGGTTTTGCTGCCTACCGCACCGGTGTAGGCGCCAGCCTCGTGACCGAATAGCTCGGCTTCGGCCAGGGTTTCGCTAATCGCGCCGCAATTCACCGCGACAAATGGGCCTCTCCGGCCACTGATCCGGTGCACATGGCGGGCGACCAGTTCTTTACCCGTGCCGGTTTCACCGTGGATGAGAATCGGCGCTTCGGATGGTGCGACCCGCTCTACTTCATGCAGCAATTGCTGGGATTCCGGGTCGGCAAATACCAAGGCTTTGGCCCGAATGCTGAGCGGACTTTGTTCCTGATCGGGAAAGGTCAGCACGGTCGTCGAGTTATCGGGCATGGCGTTCTCCTGGTGGTGGCTTATGGGTATATTCATCAAGACACTGCAGAATAATGGCTTGATGAATATACGCTGGGCAGGTATGCCCAGCGCAAGTGCTTACAATGTGGCAATCGACACTTCGGTTGATTTCACAAAGGCAATCACTTCACGGCCCGGTTTCAGATCCAGCTCTTTGAGTGAGCGGGTGGTGATGACCGAAGTGACCACACCTGATGGGGTGAGTACATCCACTTCTGATAACACTGGCCCTTCGATGATCTCTTTGATGGTGCCGCGAAATTGGTTACGTACGTTGATTGATTTGATGCTCATGGTATTGCTCCTCAGGAAAGGTAAAGAAAGTGGCTACGAAACATTAATGAATCAGATACTGATGCTGGCCTGCTGGATGCGAGCGGCCAACTGGGCCGGGTCGAGCTGGACCCGACCCGGATTACTCAAGTGCGCGAGGAAATGGCCGATGGCCAAGGCGAGGCGCTCGTCGATTTCGGGGGCGATTTGGTAGCCAGTCGGCTCTTGGCTCGTAAAATCCTTGTCGGTGGCGTAAACCCCGCCGACAATATGGCGGGCTTTCAGTGCCGATAGCACCGGCTGCAAGGCGTATTCCACCGCCAACAGATGTCCGGGGCTGCCCCCGGTGGCCAAAGCCAGCGCCGCTTTGCCTTCGAGTGCCCGCTCAGGCAGCAGATCAAGAATGGCTTTGATCACGCCGCTGTACGCCGCTTTGTACACGGGCGTGCTGATAATCAAGCCATCGCTGTCGGCAATGACGGCTCTAAATTCGCTAATGGCCGGGCTATTCCAGCGGGCGTTAATCAGATCTTCGGCTGGAAAGTCATGCACGCCGTACTGAATAACCTTTACCCCTTGACTGCGCAGCAGTTTGGCGGCGCGCTGCAATAAGGCGGTGGATTTCGAGGGCTGGCTCGGGCTGCCTGCCAGCAAGACTACAGTGGACATATACTCTCCAAGCGTTGTTGTTCTGTATGGCTTGAGAGCGACTATACGGCCTGCTGTATATTTCTAAAAATAATTAATGAATATTCTTATAGATTAAATTGGAATATTGCTGCGCGCTGTTGCCTGCGCAGCAGATTGCACCAGAGTCTGCGTGCTTCACAGCATCGTAAGCATTGGATATTTGTCTTTGGTTATATAAAAATCACAAAATATTATTTATTGGAATATCAAAACTAGGGGAAGATGCAGTCAGCAGCGATTCACGTCTGCCGCGGCAGTGGGCAAACATCTCAGGCCGTGACTGAACACCTTCGGGAGAGACCCTACGATGAAAAAAACGATTGCTTTAGCTGTATCCCTCGCCTTGTTCTCTGGCGCAGTCTGGGCCGACAAGCTCGATGAGATTAAAAAAGCCGGTGTGTTGCGTGTGGCCGCATTCGATAGCAACCCGCCGTTTGGCTTTGTTGACCCGCAAACTCGCCAGCTGGCTGGTTTGGATGTCGATGTGGCGCAAGCCTTGGCAAAAAAGCTTGGCGTGAAGCTCGAACTGCAAGCCACTAACCCGGCCAATCGAATTCCACTGTTGACCGCGAATAAAGTCGATCTGGTGGCCGCAAATTTCACCATCACCGAAGAGCGGCGCAAACAGGTGGAATTTAGCGTGCCGTACTTTGCCACCGGCCAAAAATTCATTGCCAAAAAAGGGGGGCTGAAAAAGCCCGATGACATCAAAGCCTTGCGTGTCGGCGTGGATAAGGGCACGACGCAGGAAGCGCTGCTGCGCGAGAAATACCCGCAAACACCAGTGGTGGCCTACGATGACACCCCGCTGGCATTTACCGCCTTGCGCAACGGCAATGTGCAGGCGATTACGCAGGATGACGCCAAGCTGCTGGCGCTGCTGGCCAATGCCCCCGATAAAGCCAAATACGAAATTTCCCCTTTTGCCCTCACGCGTGAATATCAGGGTATTGGCCTGCCACGCGGCGAAGAGCGGTTGGCGCAATTTGTGAATGCCACTTTGCAAGAGCTGGAAAAAACCGGTCAGGCCAAACAGATTTATGACCGCTGGTTTGGCCCCAAAACCAAAGCGCCATTGCCACGCGACTTCAAAATCGGCGATCCAACCTAAGCCTGCAAGCTCAGCGCTGGGGCGGCTAAGCAAGGCCCGCACCCTGTCATCCGCCCCTGTGCCAAGTGCAGCGCACAAGACGTAGCAGGGCGGGTGAAGCGGGGAGCGGATGCCTGCAGCCCCCGCGATCTGCCGACCGGCCAGACTCGATCAGTCTGGCCGGTTTATTTTCACCACGGGCGATTCGCCTGTATTGGGGAGAAAGTGATGCCAGCATGGCTTGGACAAGGATTATTGGGCAGTGAGCAGCTAGGCTGGCTCTTGCAGGGGCTGGTGCTGACCATCACGCTGTCTGCGGCGGTCATTCTGACTGGATTAATCTTGGGGGTACTGCTGGGTATAGCGCGGCAGCAAGGGCATTGGCCGTGGCTGGCGCTGCCGCATAATGCGCTGCGCAATACGCCGCTTTTGGTACAAGTGCTGTTTTGGTATTTCGCGGTGGGCGGGATGCTGCCGGAGGCCGCGAAAATTTGGCTCAATACCCCCCATGTGCTCTGGCAATGGCAGGACTTAAGTCTGGGTTGGCCCTCATTTGAGTTTTTGGCCGCGTGGTGGTCATTAAGCCTATATGCCATGGCCTATATGGCCGAAGATGTGCGCTCCGGGCTCAATGCCGTGCCCCGTGGCCAATGGGAGGCCGCGCAAGCCCATGGCCTGCGACCTTGGCAGGTCTTACGCTGGATCATTTTGCCGCAAGCTTGGCAGATTGCCCGTATCCCGCTTCTGGGGCAGGGCCTCAATACCATCAAAAATACCTCACTGACCATGGCGATAGGGGTGATGGAATTATCCTATCGATCGCGTCAGGTGGATGCTCAGACTTTGCTGACGTTCCAGGCCTTTGCGGTGGCCACGCTGCTGTATGTGCTGTTGAATCTACTGACACAGCGCTGGGCCCAGCCCCGACTGGAGGCGAAGCGATGAATTGGCCGGTGATTACCGATAATTGGCTGTTTTTTCTGATTGGCGCCTGGCCGCATGGCCCTTTGGGAGGTTTGGTGCAGACCTGTTTGCTGGCCTTGGGGGGCGGGGCGCTGGCCACCGTGCTGGGGCTGGCCAGCGGTTTGGCGCTGTGGGCCGGCTGGGGTGGGGCGCTGTTGCGCTGGGGCTGTGAATTTTTGCGCGCCATCCCGGTGTTGCTGCTGATGTTCTGGTGCTATTTTTTGTTGCCGATTGTGTTTGGCTTGGATGTGCCCGGCACCTGGACCGTGATCGTCGCGCTGGGCTTGGTCTCGGGCGCCTATCTGGCCTATGCCGTCCAAGCGGGCTTGCAAGCTGTGCCACGCGGGCAGTGGGAAGCCGCGCAGGCGAGCGGGATGCGCCGCGGGCAAATCTTGCGCTGGATTGTGTTGCCGCAGGCGCTGCGCATTATTCGCCCCTCGTGGCTTAATCAATGGGTCACCTTAGTTAAAGATACCTCGCTGGCGTATATCGTCGGCGTGGCTGACTTTACCCTTGTGGCCAATCAGGTCAATAGCCGTGAGCAGGTGTACGCCTTAGAGATTTTTCTATTTATTGGTCTGGTGTATTGGGCTTTGTGCGCCAGCTTGCAATGGTGCGGCGAACGCTACGGGCGGATTGCTGTGCGTGATTAAGGAATAAACCTATGTATATTGCTACACAGCTTGCCAGAGGTGGCTTGCAGACCGATACCCATAGTGGGGCGATCAGTACCCCCATCTATCAAACCGCGACCTTTGCGCATCCGGCCCTAGGCCAAAGTACAGGTTTTGATTACAGCCGCTCGGGCAATCCAACCCGGCAGGCACTGGAGCACACCATCGCTGAGCTGGAAGGGGGTAGCCATGGCTTTGCTTTTGCCAGCGGTTTGGCCGCCTTGTCGACCGTGCTGGCGCTGTTTTCGGCCGGCGATCATCTGGTGGTGAGTGCGGGCTGTTATGGCGGCACCTATCGCTTGCTCGATCAGGTGTTTGCCCGTTTTGGCTTACAGATTAGCTATGTACCCCTGCATGACGCGGCGGCATTCGCTGCGGCCAGCCAGCCCAATACCAAGGCGATTTTGCTGGAATCTTTATCGAATCCCTGTCTGGATGCGCCCGATTTTGCCGCCATCAGCGCGCTGGCCCAACAGCAGCAATTGCGGTTGATCGTGGATAACACGCTGCTGAGCCCGCTCTGGTTTCAGCCCCTACGCCATGGGGCTGATATTGTGTTGCATTCGGCATCCAAAAGCCTGAGTGGGCATAACGACACCATTGCCGGGGTGGTGGCCGTGCGCGATGCCGCCTTGGCGGCTGAGTTGGGCTATTTGCAAAATGCCATCGGCGCAACGCTGGGGCCGCAAGATGCCTGGCTAGTCGTCCGTGGCATTAAAACCCTGGCTTTGCGTCTGGCGCAGCAGGAGCGCAATGCGCTCGCTCTGGCGCAATGGTTAGCCGAGCAGCCCCAGGTGAGCCAGCTGCGCTACCCGGGTTTGACCGGCGACCCCGCCCATCGGGCCATTACCCAGTTCGCCAGCGGGTTTGGTTCGCTGATCAGTTTTAGTCTGCCCGATGAAGCGGCTGTTCGCCGCTTGATAGAACGTTTGCAGTGGATCAGTTTTGCCGAGAGTCTGGGCGGGGTGGAGAGCCTGATTACCGTACCAGCGCTCCAGACGCACGCCAATCTGAGCCCGGCAGAGCGACAGGCACTGGGGGTCGGCGATCACCTGGTGCGCTTATCGGTAGGGATTGAGGATACGCGCGATTTGCTGGCGGATTTGGCGCAGGCGCTGGCCTGAACTGGACTGAAGAGGGCTAGCGCCAGTCGGCGAAAATTTGCCACGCTAACCGGATGAGCAGTCCGCTCGCCAAAGCGATAAATAAATAGCGGATTAAGCGATTGCCAAAGCGCAGTACCAGCCGGGTGCCCACCCAGCTGCCGAGCAAATTGGCCACGGCCAGCGGGAGGGCTAAGCCCCACAAGACCGCTTGCTGCGGTACGAAAATCAGTAAGGCCGCCGCATTGGTGCTTAGATTCACCACTTTGGCTATCGCCGCCGCCCGCAAAAATTGCTGCCCTTCATAACGCACCAGCCAGAACAGCAAGAAGGCCCCGGTGCCCGGCCCAAAGAAACCATCGTAAAAGCCAATTCCAATGCCAAAAAGCAGCCCCGCAGCCATCGGCCTTGGGGTGGCTAGGGTTTGGTCACGCTGGCCCAGCTCGGGTTTGCGCAAGGTATAGAGCAAAATCGCCAGCAGCAGCACCGCCACGACGGGGCGCAATAGTGCCGCAGGGAATAAGCCGATCGAATGTGCCCCCA
This sequence comes from uncultured Chitinibacter sp., assembly GCF_945957625.1. Classification (NCBI taxonomy): domain Bacteria; kingdom Pseudomonadati; phylum Pseudomonadota; class Betaproteobacteria; order Neisseriales; family Chitinibacteraceae; genus Chitinibacter; species uncultured Chitinibacter sp. The sequence continues at coordinate 756,597 of NZ_CAMFLP010000001.1, read as the reverse complement.
GCAAACTGCCCAAGGCCGCCGTGCTGGCCAGCAGCAGGGTGCGCTGCAATGGCACCTTTACTTGCCGCAGGTATTGCCGGGTCGCGAGCAAAGTGCCCCAAATCGCGGTCATTTTATTGGTGCCTAAGAGATGCAGTGGTAGCTCTTTGGGTAGGGCGGTGAACAAGGCTGGCAATAAAATCAGGCCGCCACCCCCAATGGCCGCATCTATTAAGCCGGCCAGAAAAGAGAGCGGGATCAGCTGGCTGGCCAGTGTCAAACTTAAGCTCATTTTTTATTTCTTATGGTTATATTGAAATGAATATATATTCTTAATGTTTTTATTTTGGCTCGGCGATAATGCCGGCAACTGACGAAATACATGCGCTTAGCGCAAAGGAATGGCTCAATGTCGCTGACAGAGTCTTTCATGGCTATGGGGGCTGACAAAACTGGCCCTCAACGCCCGGCCGCAGACGGTGACCCCGCGGCAACGCTCAGCCACAGCGTGCCGGCGCTGGATGATTATGCGCCGCTAACCCGCCGGCAAGTCAATGCGCTGCTGTCGTTTACCCAGCAAGATGTGCTCTTGCCCCATCAAATCGCCAAACTCAGTTATCGCAAATTATTGGCCGTGCCGGGTTTGGGTGATAAAGGCATTGCCTTGGTGCGCGCATGGCTGCAGCGGCACCAATTACCGGTGAACCATATTCCGCTGGAAAAACCGCGATTGCGCCGTGTTAGCCGGCAACTGGATCAGGCCTATCGACTGCTGCATGAGCATGGCTATCAGATTCTGGGCCCCGATGTGGATGACTATGTGATCTAGCCGCCGACGCGGTTAGATCAGAAGCAGTTCTGGCTCGAGCGCACTTTGCAGATGGTCCAGATCATCAAATCACCCACCCCAAACCGCCACACCAGTACTAACAGCCCGCACCGGGCGGGCTATTAGTACATGAGCGAGGATTGACTTCCCGCTGCTTTAGGCCTGTTCAAAGGCCAGGCTCTGCTGCACGCTCGGGCGCTGGGTAAACTGCGTGTAGGCGCGCTGCAGCCCCGGATATTGGCTGAGCAAATCGTTAAAGCGACTGATCCAGCCTAAGAACACCCCCAGATAGGCATCGGCAATCGTGAAGCGCTGGCCGACCAGATACGGGCCATCTTGCAGATGTTTTTCCAGATGTTGCAAGGCGCTCTCGATTTGGGTGCGCGCCTGCGCCTTGATGGCTGGATGCTGTTCGCTATCCGCTAAATAGCGCTCGGGGCGGTTGAAGGGGCGGAACGCCCCCACATGCAACTCGCTACTGAGATAACCGATCCACGATTGAATCTTGGCTCTTTCGCTACTACCGACCGGGGCGAAGAGCTGATGGTCACTGGTCTGATCGGCCAGAAAGGGCAGGATGGCGCTGTTTTCGGTAATCACTTCACCATTATCCAGCTGCAAGGCGGGTACGCGACCGAGCGGATTGATGTGGTGAATCGGTGAATCCGGTGTGCGCAACGGCACTTTGACGATCTCGATCGGCAGTTGCAGTTCTCGCGCCACCACATGGGTGCCAAACGAGCAAGCGCCAGCGGCAATGAATAATTTAGGCATGTCAGTCTTCCTTGGTTTAGGGTTTGATGGCTACGGCAAAATGCAGATAACGGTGCAGGCGTACGCCGCTAAGCTGTTGGCGTGTGCTGAGCTCGGTGCGTAATTCACGCAGGATTTCGCTGCGGATATCCGGCAGGAACTCACTGAGGAAATTGCCAAATGAGCTGGCATTACTGAAATCAATCACTGCCTCGGCATTGGGGAATAGATCCGCAAAACGGCGTAGCAGAATTTCTTCGATGATGAAACTGGCCCCTTCCAGCTGACTGGCGAGCTGAGCATGGCTAACCCGGAAAGGCGTACTCCCCACTTCGGCATTGCGGCGCAAATTGAGCTTGGCCACACTGCGCTGAACCAATTGCTGGATATCGTGCGGCCTTTCGCGCGACGCCGTGCTGATGGCAATCCTGCCTCCGGGTTTGAGTACGCGAAAGGCTTCGGCCAGGGCTTGATCTTTATCTGGCAGCCAGTGATAGACGCTATTGAGGAGCACCGCATCAAATTGGGCATCGGCAAACTGGCGCAGATTTTCTGCCCGACCCACGCTGAAATCTAAATGCGCGAGCTGCAGGCTACTGGCCCGCTGGCGGGCAATGTCGATGCGTAAGGGCAGTGGATCGATCCCCACGACCTGGCCATGGCGGTGGATATAGCGCTGCGCTGCGAGGGCGGCGAGGCGCCCGGTGCCGGTGCCAATATCGAGCAGGCGGGCATCGGGTTTCAGTTGCAAGGCCGCCAGCAAATGCTGGCCATGCTCATATTGCAGATCACTGATCTGATCATACTGCTCAGCCAGCTGCTGGGTATCAAGCTGTAGGTTAGACATTCCGTGGCCTCTCAAAGTAAAGGGGGGGTGGGTATGTTTTCAAGTACGCCAGTTTCGGCCACATAGTCACGCCAGTCGGTCAGCAACTGGTTCAAGATATCGGGCCGGGCCTGGGCAAGGTCATACAGTTCGGCTTTATCGGTGCTCAGGTCGTAGAGTTGCCAGCGCGAAGGCCCTTGCGGCTCGGGAATAAACACGGCCTTCCAGTCGCCACGGCGGATGGCCTTGCGCCCGAAGAGTTCCCAGCCTGTGACCTGATTGTGCGGGTGAATATGATCTTGCTCGCCTTGCAGATAGGCTTGCAGCGAGCGCCCGCGCAGCGGCAGTACCTCGCGGCCATGAAAAACGGGATGTGGGTGATTCACGCCTGCGAGTGACAGCAAGGTCGGCGTGATGTCCATCACGGTGGCAAAACGGTGAGAGATTTCGCCTTGCCGTGCCAGCGGTGGATAATGCAACAGCGCCGGTACACGGATGCCACCCTCAGTGGTAAAGGCCTTGTACAGCCGAGCAGGTGCCGTGCCGGCTTGCGCCCAGCGTGGGCCATACCAGACATACGAATTACCGCGGCCGATATTTTCAAGGCTGTTGTCGTAATAGTCGGCGATGACTTGGGCCAGATTGGGGCCACACGCCGGTAGCGCTTCCAGCAGTGCACCTTCGGCGCCGTTATCCGACAAAAAGAGAATGACAGTATTGTCAAACTGCCCTGTGGCTTTGAGCTGGGCTATCACGCGGCCAATATTCCAGTCCATCCGCTCAACCATCGCAGCATACACGGCCATGGTGCGTGCAGAGATCGCGCGCTCTTCTTGGCTTAAGGCTTCCCATTCGGCATTGCTGGCCACGACCGGGTGCGCTTCAACGCCCGCATCGACTAAGCCCAGCGCTTTGAGTCGGCTCAGCCGCTCCTGGCGCAAGGCCTCAGGGCCCGTATGGTAGTAATCGGAATATTTGGCGATCAGCTCATCAGGTGCTTGCAGGGGCCAGTGCGGGGCCGAGTAGGGCAGATAGGCGAAAAACGGGCGCTCGTCGGGGGCTTCGGCGAAATACTGCAGCAGTTTGTCAGTGAAGTAATCGCTGGAGTAATAATCATCGGGCAGCGTGTCGACAAAAGCGCCGTCTTCGGCATATAAGCCGCGGGTGCTTTTCAACAGGCGCGGAATCTCTTCCTCGCCTATCGGCGCCTCAAACCCATAATGATTCGCCGCCCCTGGCAGCAGCGCAAACGAGCGCTCAAACCCGCGTACCGCTGGGGTGCGATCCAGCGTTTTCCCCAGATGCCATTTGCCTGACATGATGGTGTAGTAACCGGCATCGTGCAAAATTTGCGGCAAGGGCGCAATGCGGTCATTTAAATAGCCTTCATAGCCAGGCTGGCCCGCGTGGGCCGGCGTGAGGATCTCGGCGAAAGTACCCAGGCCTGCCAGATGATGATCGGTGCCACTTAGAATCATCGCCCGGGTGGGCGAGCATGCCGAGGCAGCATGAAAATCGGTAAAGCGCACGCCGGCCAGGGCCAAGGCATCCAGATTCGGGGTGCTAATTTCGCTGCCAAAAGCCCCCAGATCCGAAAAGCCCAGGTCATCGGCCACAATCAGTAAAAAGTTCGGTTGTTGAGCCATGCCGTATCACCACGCAAACAGATAGTCTTTAAAGCCGAAGCCTTCCGCTGCGGGCTGCAGGGCGGTGTCATGCTCATGGCCAAATTCGCTGAGTACATCGTCTTTAATGGCGGCCAGCCGCAAATCGGTGCGCTGGCGCGGATGCGGGACATCCACCTCGACCGTGCGTTTAATCCGGCCCGGACGCGGCTCCATGATCACCACCCGATCACCGAGCAGGACTGCTTCTTCCACGTCATGCGTCACCAAAATCATGGTGATGCCTTCGGTTTGCCAAATGCGTTGCAATTCGTTTTGCAGATTGGCGCGGGTCAAAGCATCCAGCGCGCCAAATGGCTCATCCAAGAGCAGGATTTCCGGGCGATTCACCAGCCCGCGGGCGATGGCCACCCGTTGGCTCATTCCGCCCGAAAGTTGATACGGGTAGGCTTTCTCAAAGCCTTTCAGGCCCACCAATTCCAGATGTTCGGCAATGGTTTTCGCCCGTTCATTGCTGCTGAGCGTTGAGTTTTCCAAAGCCAGGCCGACGTTTTGCTCGACCGTGAGCCAAGGAAAGAGCCGGTGCTCTTGAAATACAATCCCGCGCTTGAGGTTGGTGCCCTTGATGCGGGCGCCATCGAGCAAAATATCGCCCTGATAATCATCATCCAGACCGATCGCTAGGCGCAGCAGGGTCGATTTGCCGCAACCGGAGCTACCCACAATGCTGACAAATTCACCGGGTTTGATGTGCAGATTAATACCATCCAGCACGTCCAGCGTTTCGCCTTTCACGTGATATTGTTTTTTGACGTTTTTAAAATCGAGGGTGCCCAAGGCGCTCATGAGGTTATTCCTTATTCAATACAAAGTTTCAAAGCCAATGCGGATTCAGCAAGGGGCGTACGGCGCCAATCAGGCGGTACGGTTACGCCAGCCCAGCAGGTGTTTTTCTAATTTGAAGGCCAGTTGATTGACGATGGCGCCCACTACGCCGACCACCACCACACCAAACAGCACCGAGCCCATATTGAAATGCTCGCGGCCATCAATCATCGAGTTGGCAATGCCGTGGCCGGATTTGAGGAAATACTCGGCGCCAATCGTGGCCAGCCAGCTATAAATCAGCGCCAGTTGGATGCCGGTAATGATTTGCGGCGAAGCCGACGGCAAAATCACTTTGCGAAACAGCTGCCAGCGGCTGAATTCAAACACCCGCGCCACCTCAACATGATCGCGATGCACGCTGCGGATGCCTTCGTAGGTATTGATCGTGGTGGGGTAAAAGGCCGCAATCGCGATGAAAATGATCTTGGCCGGCTCGCCCATGCCAAACCACACCGAAATCAGTGGAATCCAGGCAAAAATGGCAATCGACTTGATGGTGTTAAAACTCGGGCTGATCAGGCGATCGGCCCAGCGAGATACGCCCAGCAAACTACCCAAAATCAGCCCGGCAGTGCCCCCCACTACAAAGCCACCCAGATTGCGGGATACGCTATAGACCAGATCAAGGGCAAAGGCCCCGCTGCTGATCTGGCCATAGCCTTCTTTCCAGACTTCATACGGCGAAGCCAGAATCGCGCTGTTGGCCAAGTTAAATTTACTAATCAAATACCAAGCTAGGATCAGCCCCAACGGCAGGACGAGCCCGCGAAAATCACGCTGGCCCAGCGCCTGTAAACGGGTTTTAAATGCAGACATCACACACCTCACTCAAACTTAAAACGCAACGCGACGCCATTTCAGGAAATGGGTTTCCAGCCATTGCAGCGACTGGTCGATTAACAAACCCACTGCGCCAATGATCACCACCGTGGCCAGCACCAGATCCAGCTGGAACAACTGCCGGCCCCAGACCATCAAAAAGCCAATGCCTTCACTTGAGGCCAGGAGCTCAACAGTCACCAGGGCCAGCCAGGCATGGGTGAGGCCATAGCGAATACCGGTAAACAGCGAGGGCAAGGCAGCCGGGATTACCACCTTGGCCAGTAATTGGCGGGTGTTAAAGCGATAGACCTTGGCCACCTCGGCAAATTGGGGCGGGATATTGCGGATACCTTGCAAGGTATTGACCGTGACCGGCACCAAGGCCGCTTTGGCAATCACCAAAATCTTCATCGATTCACCAATGCCCACCACCATAATCAGCAGCGGAATCCAGCCCAGCGCCGGAATCTGGCTCAGGGCTTTAAAGGTAGGGAATAAATATGCTTCCACCGTTTTCGATAGCCCCATCAAGGCGCCTAGCAGCAAGCCCACCACTGTACCCACCCCAAAGCCATAGGCCACGCGCTCGACACTGATTTGCAAATTGCTGGTCAGATCGCCGCTTTGCCACAGCTCGGTCAGGGTTTGCCACACCAAAGAGGGCGGTGGCAGGATTTGCGGGGAGACCCATTCGTGAGCGCTGGTGATTTGCCATAAGCCCAGAACGAGCAGCGGCAAGACCAATGCCCACAAAATTTGCTGCAGTTTTTGCCCCGTTTTTTGTCGCCACTGGCTCGGGCGTTTGGCGGATACCTCGGCGGGTATATCGCTCTGATTTAATGTAATCGCTGTGCTCATTGCGATACTCCTTGATAATTAAGTTCGTGCTCCGTCTCTGTGCTGGCTGCAGGGCGCAAACTAAACCCCGCCGCCAGCACAAAACAGCCGGCAAAAAACAAAAACAACCATTGCAGATGAATCAGCTGGCCAAATAGCCCGCCAATCACCGTGCCGCTAAAACCACCCAATGGGCCGATCAGGGCCATTAATCCGGCCACCTGGCCTTGCCCCAGATCCTCACCCAGCTGGGCTACCCGGGTCATATTCGCTGCCTGTAACCAGCCCAGAGCCAGCCCAAGCAGCAAGCCGCCCACCCACAGCGCAGCGCCCCAGGGGGCGAGGCCCAGCAGACATAAACTCAGCGCGCCGCCGGTAAAGCCCAGCCGATACACGGCCCGCCGTCCCAGCTTTTGCGCTACGCCACCCAGCAGCATCAGCGCCAAGATAAAGCTCAAGCCCTGACTGGTGATCAGGCTGGCGGCGGCACTGGCCGATAGGCCAAAATCACGGACCGCAATCGCGACGATGAAGGCGGTGTAAAACATCATGCTGCTGTTCACCAGCACCTCAATCGCGCCACATTGCTGCAAGGCGCGATGCCGGCGCAGCAGGCCAAATTGGCTGCGCACCCGCGGCCAGATGGCACCACCTGGGTGGCTGACGGCTTTGGGTTGATAAATACGCAGCACCCGTGGCGCGATCAGCAAAGTGAGGACAAAGCTGATGCCAATCAGCTGATACACCCAGCCAAAGGGCAAAGCAGCAATCAAGGCGGTGGCAATGGCGGGCCCCAGTAAAAACATGCCAATCATGTGGCAGCCACGAAACCAACCGGCTTTGGTTTCACCGACCTGATTCAGTTGCTGCATAAACACGGCATTCAGGGCAATAAAACGGCAGGGCATGCAAAAGCTCACCAGCGCCGTGCACACCAGCAAAAACCACGCTTCGCCAATACTGGGCGTCAGGCAATACAGCAGGGCCGCAATCAAGGTGCCGCTCAAATACATCTTCATGGCACCCACCTGATCCAGCAGCAAACCGACCGGGATACTCATAAACAGCATGCCCACCATCTGCGCCGCGCTGATCAGGCCGATCTCGGCATTGCTGGCGTGCAGATGCAAGGCATAGAGCGCGGTGCTCACCTTGGCAATCCCCACCCCGACCCCGGCCAGTAAAGACAGCGCCACAAAATTCAGCAGAAACCAGCGGGCCGAAACCGCTGGCACCGCGGCGGTCTGCTCGGTGCCAGCTGTCATTACTTACCGCCTTTGGGGGTGCCCTTGGCGTCGTAAGCGGTCCAGAAGTTCTCCAGCTTTTGTTCTTTCAGGGCCTGATTCAGGTATTTGGGCTCAAACCACTGATTGACGTCGAAATCCTTGCGAATCAGCTTGAATTTCAATGAGGCCTGTACGGCATCCTTGTAGTGGTTGTAGAAAAACTCATCCAGCAGCGGGCTAGAGCGGCGTTTGATATCAGCGCCACCGTTGTAGTCTTTCTTGAATGACGCATACGGCACGCCTGACTTGGACCATTCTTGCAGCACTTTCTCGGCATTTTCCGGTTTGGAAATATCCGCGGCCGTGCGGACCAGCACATTCACTACCCGCTGGGTGATTTCCGGATTGGCCTTTTCAAAGTCTTCGGTCACCAAGAAATGCGTTTGGCGGGTAAGTGATAATGGACCTTCTTTATTCGACCAAATCACTTTTGCCACACCGCGATCTACCAATTGGAAAACGTCATAGCCAAACCATGCGCCATCCACATCCTTGGTGGCGATTGCCGCTTGAGTGGTCGCCGTATCCATATTGATCAGCTTGAAGTCTTTTTCGGTGAGGCCGTATTGATCGAGCACCTTATTCACTACCAGCTGGCCATTGGTGCCTTTAAAGAGGGCTACTTTTTTGCCTTTCAGGTCTTCCAGCTTTTTGGCCGGTGAATCTGCGGGGACCGCGAGATAGGTGGTGCCCAGCGTGCCGTTCGCGAGCAAGATTTTGGTTTTCAAACCACTGGCTTTGGCCACAATCGCGGGCAAGTCACCTTGCCACGCAAAATCCAGCAGTTTGTTAGCCAGCGCTTCATTCACTGCTGGGCCGGCACCTTTGAAGTAATTCCACTCCACCTTGATGCCGTCTTTTTTGAATTCTTCTTCAATCAGGCCGCGAGTCGCGGCCGTGGCTGCGGAAGAACCGCCAAAGACCGGTTTGCCGCCAGTGCCGACGGTGGCCACCCCAATACGGATGACTTTGGCTGGGTCAGCCCAAGCCGGGCTGGCTGCGATCAGGGTGAGGGTCAGAGTGCTTAGTGCAAAAATTTTATTTTTCATCGTGTATCTCTCAGTGTTCGGGGCGTGCAAGGCTTAGAAGCCGTATTGGAATTGAGCGAGCCACTCGTTCGATTTCACCTTGGTGGCCTGATCGTCGCGGCGGTTGTAGTTGAGCTGGAACTTGGTCGTTTCGGCGAAGAAAATATTCAGACCTGCTGTGGTGATATTGACCTTGTCGTTCTGCTTGCTGGTATTGGGGTCAAAGCTGTCGTAGCGGACAAAGGGCTGGTATGACACGGGCCACCAGTCGTCGTAGCGACCCTGTGCGCGATAGCCTTTAACGAATTGCTCGCCAAAGTTGTAGAAGAAGGTGGCGGTGTGGGCCTGGCTCTTCAGCTCGCCAAAGACAGGTTTGGCTTTGGTGCCGCTGACCGTGCCATCAGTCCCTTTCACAAACTCATAAGTGAAGCCAAATGGGTGATGGTTGTAGCTAACATCAATGCCATAGCGATCTTTCGCACCTTGGCCTACACGGTCTGCACCAATGGCCAGATTCTGTTTGCCCAGGTACACCGAGGCGCCGATGGTCAGCTGGCGCAGCCATGAGTTGTATTCTGCTGGCGCGGTGAAGGCCACCCGACCAATAAAGTCTTTGTGGTCGTTGTTGTCGGATTTATTTGGGCCATTACCGTTAACTAGACCCACGATGTATTGGAATACCGGGGCGCGGTAGTTGTAGCCGTAATCCACCTCGGGCCACAGGTCGCCGCTTAAGCCAATCCCGATCTGTCGCTGGCCAAAGCCCAAACGCCCGACAAACTGCGCGTTATTGATCACCGGTTTCAAATCTTCGGTGGCGGCCGCCTCTAGGCCGAATGGCACCAGCTGCTGGCCAAAGGTAACGGCCAGACGGCCAGTATCAGGCGAGATGGTCGGCAAGATTTGATAGGTCAGGTTGGCATCCAGCAAGTTGAAATTACTGGTATCCAGCAGCTGGGTGGCGGTACTTTGGGGTGAGTAACCAAAGCGCAGTGCATAAGTCAGATTGCGACCTTCGTCGTAATCTTTATACGCATTACCGGTAAAGGTCAGCACCGCGGTAGGGATATCAAAGCTGGTTTTGCGGTTGTCGGTCACCGCATTATTAGTAGCCAGGCTGTTATAGCCGGCCCGAGCTTGTACGGTGCCGCCCACGACCAGCGCACGCGTAGATTTGGCGGTTTTGGTGTCTTGATCACGCTGAACTTGGTATTTGTAGTTTTCCAAGTCGGCCGTCAGACCTTGCAGCTCATCCTTGGTGGCGTATTCGGCGGCGGCTTCGCCACTGGCTTTGGCCGCAGCTTGCTCTTTCACCTGGGCCTGCAGGGCTTCGAGGCTTTTTTTCAATTCATTGATCTGCTTTTGTAGGGCATCGGCATCGGCCGCATGGGCCACGGTGCTTAGCAGCAGTAGGCTGGCCGCGATGGGGGGCAGTCTTTTGATCATCTTTTGTTCTCCGTTTCATTTCCGAATGAGGTCAGCCAATTTCGGGGCATCGCACTCCCTGCACGATGCGCTGGCGATTTAATATGAGCAAAAGGTGTGCCAACGTGTTCTTATAGAAAAAACAGTTATAATTGAACAGAACGCAACAGCGGCCGCTGCGCGCCGTCAGCAATCTGTTGAAAAATCAACAGTGCAGTCAGATGGGGTGAAATAAGGCGGGTTGGTGCCGGTTTTGGATGGGTGGTGATATCGCAGCAGTTTGCTGCGTTGCGCAGCGCAAAACACAGCAGTTACGCGGTGAATAACAACGGAAACCTTAGGAATAAAAGACTTGAGCGCTCTGGCATGGATTCTGCTGAATGCGACTAGTCACTCACCAAGGAGAATTCCGTATGACCAATCTGGCTGATGTAAAAAACCTGACCAATGATGTTTCTCGTGCGCTACTACCACAGGGGCCGGTTACCGCGACCGTGCAATGGCAAAACCCGGCCGATATCGTAATCACGCCGGTTGACGGCGCCTTGGGCGCAACGGTGACGGGGATCGATGCCAACCAGCCGCAACATCCAAGCACCATCTTGCGCTTGAAAAAGGCGCTGCATGAGCACTTTATTCTGATCTTTAAGCGCCAAGAGCTCGATGACTCGGCCTTGCTGCGCTTTGCCACGTATTTTGGCTCGGTCTTTGTGCCCCCAGAAGATGTGCCAGTACTGGCCTCCAACACCGCTGGTAAAGCGCCGGATGTAGTACGCGTGGCGAATGTCGATGGCGGTTATACCGGTAATGGCGAGTTAACCCCGCATGCCGACCATCAATGGACCCCGATCCCATCGGCAGGGTCATTGCTGTATGCCGTTGAGCTGCCAGCAGTCGGGGGTGATACCTCGTGGTACAACATTCATCAAGCCTATCTGGATCTGGACGAAGCTACCAAAGCTCAGTTGGAAGGCTTGCAGCACATTACCTACAACCCATTCTTGCGCCATGTGCTTAATGCCCAGCGTAAAGCGGAAGGGCTTGAGGCGGAATATCCGAAATATCGCAGCCCAGCCCGGCCAATCCTTGGCCCGGGTTTCCCGCATCCGCTGGTGCGCACTCATCCCGACAGTGGCAAGAAAGTACTGTTTTTGTCGACCCATACCGAGTCAGAAATCCTAGGCATCGATCAGGCTGAAGCCGAGGCGCTGATTGCGCGCTTACGGGCCCATATTCAGCAAGATAAATACCGCTATGAGCATCGCTGGGCTTTGGGTGACATCATGTACTGGGATAACCAGGCGACATTGCACTCACGGACGGCGTTTCCCGAGACTGAGCGCCGCGTATTAAAGCGGGTCAGCCTGGCGGGTAGCCGTCCATTCTAATCCTAGCGCCGGGGGAGCTGGCTAAGCAGGCTACCCCAACGAGGAGTAACAGTATGAGTAATGATGTGATTCAAGTGCGTGTGCGCCAAGATAGCGCTGCGTATCTGCATATCGAAACACGCGCCGCCCATGTGGCCGTTGGCAGAGCGAGTAATGGCGAGAATGCGCCCGACGCCTTTCGAGCGGGTGAGCTGATTTTGGGGGCATTGGGGGCGTGCACTGCCGGTACGATTCGACATTTTGCACAAACCCATGGCATTAGCCAGTTGCAGGATGTCACCGTCGATGTGACCGGCTATGAAAGTTCGGCTCCCAGTCGGATTGGAGCGATTGTGGTGAGGGTGACATTGCATGGCCCGCTGGCGGCGCATGATCGGGTGCGACTGGAAAAAGCAGCCCGGCAGTGCAAAATTCATCACACCCTGCAGCATCCGCCCGAGATCGAGTTAGCGTTTGAACACCACGCTGCGCCAATCGTGGCTCACCCAGAGGAGCTGGCCGCATGAGTCAACGCCAATTACGCTTAGGTGCGTTTATCCCGGCCTATGGCCATCATGTGGCGGCATGGCGCCACCCGGCAACGCCAGCTAATGCTGGCCAAGATTTTCAACACTATAAACGCCTAGCGCAAACTGCCGAGCGCGGCTTGTTTGATGCAGTGTTTCTGGCCGATGGGCTTGCGGCTCGCGGTGAGGGTGAGGCGGGCGAGCGTTCGGCCTATTCAGATCATTTCGAGCCGCTTACCTTACTATCTGCCTTATCGGCCGTCACCGAGCATATTGGCCTGATCGCCACCGTTTCGACAACCTACAACGAGCCTTATCATCTGGCTCGCAAGTTTGCCTCACTGGATCATTTGTCGGGTGGGCGGGCAGGCTGGAACTTGGTGACTTCGGCCACGGAAGAAGAGGCGCGCAATTTTAATCTGCGCGAGCAATTGCCGCATGCCTTGCGCTATCAGCGTGCACGCGAGTATGTGCAGGTGGTCAAAAAGCTCTGGAATAGCTGGGAAGACGATACCTTTGTGCGGGATAAAGCCAGCGGTGTCTATCTGCAGGGCAATAAACGCCATGTTCCCAATCACGTGGGTGAGTTTTTCCAGGTGCGGGGGCCATTGAATGTTGCCCGGCCAGTGCAGGGGCAGCCTGTATTGGTGCAAGCCGGTGCATCAGAAGATGGGCGCGAGTTAGCGGCGGAATCAGCCGAGGTGATCTTTACCGCATGGCAAGAGCTGGCAGATGCACAGGCCTTCTACCGCGATATCAAGACCAGAGCCGCGCGCTATGGCCGCAAGCCGGAAGAGATTTTGATCATGCCGGGCGTTTTCCCAGTGGTGGGACGTACCGAGGAAGAAGCGCAGGCCAAATACCAAGCCTTGCAAGATCTCATTCACCCCACGGTGGGGGTAGGGCTTTTGTCCGCCTTGATTGGCGCTGATTTGAGTGCCTACGAGATTGATGGGCCGCTGCCTGATCTACCGGAAACCAATGGCATGAAGAGCCGGCAGGCACTGATGTATTCGATTGCGCAGCGTGAAGGCTTAACGATTCGGCAGCTGTATCAGCGGATTGCCGGTGCGCGCGGTCATCGTACGATTGTGGGTACACCTGAATCGATTGCCGATCAGTTGGCTGAGTGGTTTGAGGCCGGCGCGGCGGATGGCTTTAACATCATGCCGCCGGTTCTACCTACTGGGCTAGATGATTTTGTCGAATTGGTGATCCCGGTATTGCAGGCTAGAGGGCTGTTCCGCACGCAATATAGTGGCCAAACTTTGCGAGAAAACCTCGGTCTGGCGCGCCCAGCGCATCCGGCCGCGGCAACAGCCACGCAAACTATCGCGGTGTAATTAGCACCTACCCAATAGCCACGGCAAGCCGTGGCTATTGTTATTTCTGGATAACCTTTCCCATGCTGACTGATATTTTCCCAAGCCCATTGCCCAACCGGCCGCGGGCCTTTGTCTTGGCCATGATTAAACCTTTTCTGGCCTGGTATGCCTTAATGCTGGTGCTAGAAGCTGGGGCGGCCACCTGCACGATGTTGCTGCCTTATATTCTGGGTAAAACGGTCGCACAAGTGACCGGCGCGCAGGCCGCTGGCCCTGATTGGCACGGCTTAGTGCAGCTGGTGCTGGTCTTTGCCGCTTTGAATGTGGCCGAGCTGGTGCTGAGCCGGGCGGCAGGGGCGGTGCAAATGCATGTTGGCCCACGCCAGCGCCATCGGATCACCGCGCGCCTATTTGCTTGGCTGCAATATCATTCCCATCGCTATTTTGCCCAGCAATTTTCCGGCGCGCTGGCGCATCGGGTGACTGAAACTGCCATGAGTGTGAATCAGACCATCTGGGCCGTGCACACCGAATTCTGGCCCATTTTGGTGACTTTCTGTGTGGCGAGTTTTTTACTCTGGGGCGCTTCGCCAGTGCTGGCGGGCGTACTACTGAGCTGGATTATTCTGTATGTGACAATGAGCTATGTGCTGGCCCGCACAGCCCAGCCACTGGCTCAGCGTTTTGCGGCAGCCCGTAGTTTTACGGCGGGTAAGATTGTTGATTCGGTGAGTAATCTGGCCAATGTGCGCCTGTTTGCGCAGGAAGCTTTTGAGCGCGATTATTTACAACGGCATCTGGATGAAGAACTCATTCACGCAAACCGCAGCAATTGGTACACCGAACGGGTACGCTGGTATCAATTTGGCTCGGCGATGTTGCTAAAAATCGGCATGCTGGCATTTGCCCTGTATCTGTGGGCGCAAGGGCAGATTGGGGTGGCGGTATTTGTGATGAGTACCAGTATGTCTTTGCTGATTATCGGTGAGGCACGCAATCTATCGCGACGCTTTCTCGAGGTATTTGAGTATTTAGGCAATATCGAGCATGGGGTGCATACCATCGTGCGGCCGCATGAAATTACTGATCAGCACGATGCGCGCCCGCATCCGATCCGCGATGGGCAAATTGAATTTCGCCAAGTGGAATTTGCCTACCAGCCTGGTCGGCCGGTATTCCAAGGGCTGAACCTGACGATTGCGCCGGGGCAGCGGGTGGGGGTAGTTGGCTATTCTGGCTCAGGTAAATCCACCTTGATTAGCTTGCTGTTGCGCTGGTATGACGTACAGCGGGGCGATATTTTGCTGGATGGCGTACCCATTACCCAGATGCAATTGGCCACGCTGCACCAGCAAATCAGCATGATTCCGCAAGAGCCTAGTTTATTTCACCGCTCTTTGAAGGAAAACATCCGCTATGCGCGCCCGGAGGCGAGCGACGCGGAAGTTATCGAGGCCGCCCGTCAGGCGCATGCGCATGAGTTTATTGCTCGCTTGCCACAGGGCTATGACACGATGGTGGGCGAGCGGGGTGTATCTCTTTCGGGGGGGCAGCGCCAGCGCATTGCGATTGCCCGCGCCATGCTGCAAAACGCACCCGTGCTGATTTTGGATGAAGCGACCTCGGCGCTAGATTCACAAACCGAGCGGTGGATTCAACACAGCCTGGATAATCTGATGGCGAATAAAACGGTGCTGGTGGTAGCGCATCGGCTCTCAACCATTGCCCATCTTGATCGCATCTTGGTCTTTGCGCAGGGTGAGATTGTTGAAGATGGCGCCCATGCTGAGTTGCTGGCCCAAGGCGGGGTCTATGCTCAGCTCTGGGCGCATCAGTCCGGCGGCCTTTTGCCCGAGCAAGCCCCAATTGGTGAGCTGGCCTTGGCGCACGATTAATGCCTGCAATTACCACATCCTGTTGCGTGACTGTTGGGAAAGCAACAGGGTGGCGGCGCTAAAGCTTTATTTGTTCTAATAAATCCATTGATATTTCTGATGGAAATATTGGCACGCTGTTTGCTACAGAATGAGTGACTGCAATTTTGCAGCCTTATTCAATCTGGAGATCAAACATGAGCGATATTCTGGCTAATCCTCCTCAGGGCCTCAGCGTGCATCCGATTGCAGGCCGCATCGGCGCAGAAATCCGAGGTATTCAACTCAGCGCAGACCTGCCGGCAGAAGTACAAAACTTTATTCGTGCCGCCTGGCTGAAATACAAGGTGATTTTCTTCCGTGGCCAACAGCATCTGGATGATGAGCAGCAAGAAGGCCTGGTGAGCCTATTTGGTCAGGCTGGGGTACAGCACCCAACGGCACATACCAAGACTGGCACCAAACTAATTTTGGAGCTTGATTCCAAGCGTGGCGGCCGGGCCAATTCTTGGCATACCGATGTTACTTTTGTAGATGCCTACCCGAAAGCGTCGATCCTGCGTGGGGTAACCATTCCGGCCGCGGGCGGCGATACCGTTTGGGCAAATACGCATACGGCCTATCAGGATTTAAGCCCTGAGCTGCAGCAGTTGGCCGAAAACCTATGGGCAGTGCATACCAATGAATACGACTATGCCGCCTACAAACCCAAAGCCACCGCCGAGGCGCTCAAGCAATATCAAGAAGTGTTCACTTCTACCGTGTATGAAACCGAACATCCCGTGGTGCATGTTCATCCCGAAACCGGCGAAAAGCATTTGCTCCTGGGGCATTTCTTTAAGAATTTTGTCGGTATCCCTGCCGGCGAAGGCCGCCGGATTTTTGAAGTGCTGCAAAACCATGTAACCCGACTGGAAAATACCGTACGCTGGCGCTGGCAGGAAGGTGACGTGGCCATTTGGGATAATCGCGCTACGCAGCATTACGCGATTGATGATTATGGCGATGCCCATCGCGTGGTGCGCCGGGTGACGGTCGATGGTGAAGCGCCATTTGCCGTCGATGGCCGCCGCAGCCATACCCGCTCGAAGGTCAGCAAAGGCCAGGCGGTGAATGACGAGTCTGCCGCTAACCAAACTGCGGCGTAATCGCGCGCGGGGTAACAGGGCCCCACACTGCAGAGTGTGGGGTAATTTTTATGTACCAGACCTATCCGCTTGAACCGCCCGCGGGTGTGCAATTGCAACTTCTAAGTCCGCAGATCGGCGCCCAGATCAGCGGCCTAGACCTAAGTCGGCTCGATCAGTACCAAATGACCTGGCTGCGTGGGGCTTTGTTGCGTCATCAAGTTTTGTTTTTTCGCGCCCAAGCACTTAGCCCCATTAGTTTGCTGCAGCTCGGGTTGGGCCTGGCTGGCGCTCCTTATCGCCACCCCTTATTCAGTCAGAACAGCCGCGAGGGTGTTGGCTACGAGTTAGACAGCCGGCAGGGCCTGCATCAATCTCCGGATTGGCATCCTGATGTACCTTTTGCTGCAACTCTGCCTGCCGTATCGATTGTGCAGGGGGTATCTGTTCCAGATCTTGGTGGCGATGGTGTTTGGGTTAATACGGCAGGGGGGTATTTAAGCTTGCCACTCAAATGGCAGTATCTGGTGCAGCAATTGGCCGGGATTCACCGCCGCGAGTTTGCCCAAGCTCGCCGCATACATAGCGCGCTGCACCCGCTGGTGCACCAGCACCCCGAAACGGGGGCTTATCATTTATTGCTGGGTGAATTCCTCACGTGCCTGCATGGGCTGGAGAGCACCACTGCCGCCAGTCTGCTTAATGAGCTGCAGGCCAGTGTCTTATTGCCCGAGTATCAAGTGCGCTGGCAGTGGCGGGATGATGACTTAGTGATTTGCGATAATCGCGCGACCATGCACCGCACCGAGGCGGACTACGGCGGGGCGATTCGTCATCTGCGCTGGCTGCCTTGCGGGCAGTATCAACCCCAAGCGCTCAAGCCGAAAACCAGTGGTCTTGAGGCTTTGCTGAGCTTCAAACCCGCTCATTAGTTTAGATCAATTAAATATAAATAATGCACTTAATATTATTTATTGTTTGTTTTGGCCTTTGATAAGCTCATTGCGTCCACCACCGGAGACCCAACATGACCCTCAGACTTGGCGACATCGCCCCCGACTTTACGCAGCAATCAACCATTGGTGAAATTCGCTTCCACGAATGGGCTGGCCCCCACTGGGTCGTGCTGTTTTCACACCCGGCCGACTTCACCCCGGTCTGCACCACCGAGCTTGGCAAAACGGCCAAACTGGCGGGCGAATTTGCCCGGCGCAATGTAAAACCACTGGCGGTGAGTGTCGATCCGCTGGAATCACACCAGCAGTGGATTCAAGACATTAACGACACGCAATCCACCACGGTGAATTTTCCGATTCTGGCCGATGCTGACCGCAAAGTGGCTGAGCTGTACGACATGATTCATCCCAATTCATTGGCCAATGCCACCGTCAGAAGTGTGTTTATCATCGACCCTGAAAAGAAAATTCGCCTCACGCTGACCTATCCGGCGAGCACCGGGCGCAATTTCACTGAAATCTTGCGGGTAATTGATTCCTTGCAGCTGACGGATAGCCACAAGGTGGCTACACCAGCCGACTGGCAAGAGGGTGATGAGGTGGTGATCGTGCCGTCCTTGCAAGATCCAGAAGAAATAGCCCGCCGTTTCCCGCAAGGCTATCGCGCCATCCGCCCCTATCTGCGCCTGACTCCGCAGCCAAATCGTCAATAGTTGAGCTGTTAGCGCGTTTATAGTTGATACTACTGGTCGATATTGGGGCGTTGCCCTGGAGGTCAGCTAATCCGACCAGATGCTTAACCAAATCGTAGTCATCAAACAGCCACATCGCTTGCATGCTTTGTCTCACTTTGGGTCTAGTTAGATGATTGCGGGCCATCACCTAAAGGCCTCGGCGCAGCACACAAAAACAAACCCCGGCGCTGGGCCGGGGTAGTTTTCTATCTAACTACTGCTCAAACGCTTATCGCAAATCAAAGCGATCCAGTTCCATTACTTTGACCCAAGCGGCGGCGAAATCGTGCACGAATTTTTCCTGCGCGTCGGCGGCGGCATAGACTTCGGCGAGGGCCCGTAGCTGCGAATTCGAGCCAAACACCAGATCAACCACGGTGCCCGTCCATTTCAGTGCGCCGGTGCGGCGATCTTTGCCTTCCAGTACACCCGCGGTAGCGCTTGGCTGCCATTGGGTGCGCATATCGAGCAGGTTCACAAAGAAATCCGTGCTCAATACGCCGGGGCGCGTGGTGAATACACCATGCTGGCTGCCACCAGTGTTGGCATTCAGCACTCGCAGGCCGCCCACCAATACCGTCATTTCCGGCGCGCTGAGCGTGAGCAATTGCGCTTTATCGATCAGCAATTCGGCGGCGACGTTTTCTAGCCCTAGCTGGGTGAAATTGCGGAAACCATCGGCGCGTGGCTCTAGCACAGCGAAAGACTCTACATCGGTCTGCTCGGCGCCGGCGTCGGTCCGGCCCGGGGTGAAAGGTACGCTGATGGTTACGCCGGCTTTTGCTGCGGCGGCTTCTACGGCAGCGGAGCCCGCCAGTACGATTAAATCGGCCAGCGAGATCTCTTTGCCGCTGCTTTGCGCGGCGTTAAAGCGGTTGCGGATGTCTTCTAGCAGCGCCAACACTTGCGCCAGCTCTGGTGGGTTATTCACGGCCCAGTCTTTTTGCGGGGCGAGGCGAATTCGCGCACCATTGGCGCCACCGCGCTTATCGCTGCCGCGGAATGTGGCGGCGGCGGCCCAGGCGGTGTTCACCAGCTGGCTAATGCTCAGGTTACTGGCTAGAACTTGGGCTTTCAGCGCGGCAATATCCGCGGCGTTGACCAGTGGGTGGCTTACGGCCGGCACGGGGTCTTGCCAGATTAGCTCTTCCTGCGGCACCAATTTACCCAGGTAGCGGCTGCGCGGGCCCAGATCGCGGTGGGTGAGTTTAAACCACGCGCGGGCAAAGGCATCGGCAAAGGCGGCTGGGTCTTGGTGGAAACGGCGCGAAATTTTTTCGTAAGCCGGATCAAAGCGTAGCGATAAATCAGCCGTGGTCATCATCGGCGGATGCTTGATGCTTGGATCATGCGCATCGGGAATCAAATGTTCCGGTTTACAGTTTTTCGGCGTCCATTGATGCGCGCCGGCGGGGCTCTTGGTTAGCTCCCACTCGTAGCCAAACAGCATGTCAAAGTAGCCGTTATCCCAGGTGGTTGGGTTTGGTTTCCACGCGCCTTCAATACCGCTGGTGGTGGTATGAATGCCTTTGCCGCTGCCCAGTTGATTAATCCAGCCCAAGCCTTGGGCTTCCAGCGGTGCGGCTTCGGGCTCTGGTCCGACTAGTTTCGGGTCGCCCGCGCCGTGGGCTTTACCAAAGGTGTGGCCACCGGCCACCAGCGCCACGGTTTCTTCATCATTCATCGCCATGCGGCCAAAGGTTTCGCGCACATCGCGGCCCGAGGCCACAGGGTCGGGCTTGCCATCCGGGCCTTCAGGGTTCACATAAATCAGGCCCATCTGGACTGCGGCGAGTGGGTTTTCGAGTTGGCGTTCGCCCGAGTAGCGGCTATTGGGCAGATCGCTGGTGGCAAGCCAGGATTTCTCCATCCCCCAATAAATATCTTCTTCGGGCGCCCAGATATCGGCGCGGCCACCAGCAAAGCCAAAAGTTTTAAAGCCCATCGATTCCAGCGCCACATTACCGGCCAAGATCATCAGATCGGCCCACGACAGTTTGCGCCCGTATTTTTGTTTGATTGGCCACAGCAGGCGGCGAGCTTTATCCAGATTGCCGTTATCCGGCCAGCTATTGAGTGGCGCAAAGCGCTGGTTGCCGGTGCCGGCGCCACCGCGACCATCATGAATGCGATAAGTGCCGGCCGAGTGCCAGGCCATGCGGATCATCAGCCCGCCATAGTGGCCCCAATCGGCAGGCCACCAATCTTGTGAATCGGTCATCAGCGCTTTCAGATCGGCTACGACGGCATCCAGATCTAGGGTTTTAAATTCGGCCGCGTAGTCAAAATCGGCGCCCATCGGGTCTGATTCGGCGCCGTGCTGATGCAGGATGCTCAGGCGCAGTTGTTCAGGCCACCAGCTGGCATTGGTCGGGGCTGCGACTTTGGCTTGTGGCGCGGCGGCAGCGGCAAACGGGCATTTGCTAACAGAAGACATGGTGACACTCCTTGTGGGTGAAATTCAGGATGGCTTTACTGTAGTCCTCGGCAATCGATTGATCTAATTGCATTTCATAATGGAATCGATAGCTATTCTCGCAAGGCGGGGTGACCACTGGCTTGCAGCAGCCTGCCGTCTTGATGGGCGCAATCCATTTCGCTGGACTACGCACCGCGGCAAAAGTGCCCGTGGTGTCGCCGGTATTTTTCTATTGCGTGGCGCGTAGTGGTGCTGCTTCGCGCGCGAGCCAACTGCCAAAGCTCTCGCCACCGCGGGGGCGGGCCGTTAGTGGGGCGTGGCTTAATTGTGATTCGGGCGGGCAGCCGGCCACCCGCGTGAGCCAGCTGCGATAGCAATGCTCAGCCACCCGATGCAGGCGGGCGACTTTTTCATCGAGCTTAAACTGCATTTCGGCCCAGCTTTGCACCGAGGGCAGATGCTGATAGGCGCGAATTTGCTCGGCACCTTCTTCGCACCAGGCAGCGATACTCTCGGCGGTGACTTCCAGATGCGATTGCAAGGCCAGATGCGGGCCGTAGGCAAAGCCTTTATTCATGCAATGCGTGCCAAATAGCACGCGTTTGGCGCCACGCGGAATGGCAAAAGTCTCGAAATGCCAGTGGAAGATCTCGATTTCCCGTTGGGGCCCCAACCAATGGTGCGCCTCGCTAAAGCGGGTGAGCAATACCTTGCCCCAGCCGATCTGCGGCACGCTATTGCGCCGCACACTGGCGCCCAGCGCCCGGGCCAGCATCTGGCCGCCAAAACAATGCCCCAGAATCGGGCACTGCCGCGCCAGCGCATCTTGCAGTAATTGATCTTCGCGGCGTAGCCAGCTGTAGCCGTCATTGGCACTGGCATTGCTGCCCAAGAGCACAATGCCGCTAAATTCGGCCGCTTTGCTAGGCGGGGTATCGCCCTCATCGATAGCAAATATGCGGTATGGCAGCGCATACCGGTCGAGGTATTGCTGTAAAAAACCTGGGCCTTGGTTGCGCTCGTGTTGGCAGATGGCGATGGGTCGCATCGGTTTGCTCCGTGGTTGAACACGTCGCCAGCCTAGGCCGCGCCCTGCAAAAGCGGTGCAAAAAAACTGCCTTGCCCCATTAAGAGCGCATAAAAATCGCCATCCGCCGTCGCAATACGGGGCGTGGCGGGCGATTTTTATACTTTTTTTATATCGCGCCACTGCCTTTTTGCACCGATTTTACCCGCCGATTCTTACAGTGACAGCGTCCGCAGTGCCGTGGGGGTGCTGCGTTTTGCAAGGTGATTCTGATGTCTGATCTTGATTGTCTGTTGCTGGCCTTTGCCTTGAATCTGGCGATTTACGGGCTGCTGCAGTTGTGCCGACGCACGGGAGGTACCGCATGTTAAGCATGTTGTGGGTGGCCGCAGGCCTCGCGCTGGCCTTGCTGGGGCTGTTGTTGTATGTGCTATTTAACCCGGAGCGTTTTTAAATGACCGCCAATGCTTTTTTTCAGCTGGCGCTGTATCTGGGCGTCTTGATTTTACTGGCGATGCCGCTCAGCCGCTGGCTGACGAGGGTTATGGCCGGCGATATCCCCCGCGTGTTGCGGCCGGTGCAATGGCTGGAGCACGGGCTGTATCGGCTGGCTGGGGTCGAACCCAAACAAGAGCAGCACTGGCTGGCCTATGCGCTGGGGCTGTTGCTATTTAATGTATTGGGTTTTCTGGCGCTGTACGCCTTGCAGCGTGCGCAGGGCGTGCTGCCGCTTAACCCACAGGCCTTCGGCGCGGTGAGTAGCGATTCGGCCCTCAATACCGCAATTTCCTTTGTTACCAATACCAACTGGCAGGGCTATGGCGGCGAAAGCACCATGAGCTATCTCACCCAGATGCTGGGGCTGGCGGTGCAGAATTTCGTGTCGGCCGCCACGGGGCTGGCGGTGGCGGTGGCGCTGATTCGGGGTTTTGCGCGCAAATCGGTGCGCACGATCGGCAATTTCTGGGCCGATCTGACCCGCAGTACTTTGTACATCTTGCTGCCGCTGTCGCTGCTGTTGGCGCTGGCGCTGGTGAGCCAGGGCGTAATCCAGAACTTCAAGCCTTACCAAAGTGCCCGCCTGCTCGAGGCGCAAAGCTATAGCCAGCCTAAGCTTGATGCCGCTGGCCAAGCCATGAAAGATGCGCAAGGCCACGCGGTGCTTGAAAGCGTGTCAACCCAGACCCAAACCTTGCCCATGGGCCCGGTGGCCTCGCAAGAAGCGATCAAAATGCTGGGCACCAATGGCGGTGGTTTTTTCAATGCCAACTCGGCCCACCCCTACGAAAACCCAACGCCGCTGAGTAATTTCCTGCAAATGCTGGCGATTTTCCTGATTCCGGCGGCGCTGGTGCTCAGTTTTGGCCAGCAGGTGGGCGATCGCCGGCAGGGCTGGACGATCTTGGCCGCGATGACCGTGCTGTTTGTGCTGGCCTACGGCGTGCTGGTGGCGGCGGAGCAGGCCGGTAATCCGCGCTGGGCCACGCTGGGCCTTGATCAGCTGGTGAATCTGGAAGGCAAGGAAGCGCGCTTTGGCATTGTGGCCAGTAGCCTGTTTGCCACCATCACGACTGCAGCGTCTTGCGGCGCGGTGAATGCCATGCACGCCTCCTTCACGCCGCTGGGCGGCATGATCCCCACGCTCTTGATGCAGCTGGGCGAGGTGGTGTTTGGCGGGGTGGGCGCGGGTTTATACGGCATGCTGGTGTTTGCCTTGCTGGCGGTGTTTATCGCCGGGCTGATGGTGGGCCGCACGCCGGAATACCTGGGCAAAAAAATCGAAAGCTTCGAGATGAAAATGACCGCGCTAGTGATTCTGGTCACGCCGCTATTGGTGCTCTTGGGCACCGCGCTGGCGGTGTCGCTGGCCAGTGGCCGGGCCGGTATTTTCAACCCCGGCGCGCATGGCTTTAGCGAAGTGCTGTATGCGCTCTCGAGCGCGGCCAATAACAATGGCTCGGCCTTTGCCGGCCTCTCGGCCAATACCCCGTTTTATAACTTCCTGCTCGGGGCGGCGATGTGGCTGGGGCGCTTTGCGGTGATTGTGCCGGTGCTGGCCATGGCCGGCGCGCTGGCCGCCAAGCCGCGACTGCCAGTAAATGCCGGCACGCTGCCCACGCATGGCCCGCTGTTTGTCGGGTTGTTGGTGGGGGCAGTGTTGCTGGTGGGCTTGCTCAATTACATCCCGGCTTTGGCGCTGGGGCCGATTGTGGAGCATCTGCAGCTGTGGCAGGTGGCGCACTAAGCTGCTTGTGAAGAATACCTAGGTGGGTATGGCTATCGAAATCTGATCAATATTGATCTTGATAGCGATACCCCAAGAAAGAATCAGAAAAAGGATTTGACGATGTCACAAAGTCAATCACTGCTGGACCCCGCGCTGGTCAAGCCTGCGCTGTGGGCTGCTGTGACCAAACTCGCGCCACAAGTACAGTGGCGCAATCCGGTGATGCTGGTGGTGTATGTGGGCGCGTGGTTCACCAGCGCGCTGTGGGTGCAAGCCTGCGTGGGCCAGGGCGATGCGCCGGCCGGGCTGATTGCCGCCATTAGCCTGTGGCTGTGGTTTACCGTGCTGTTTGCCAATTTTGCCGAAGCACTGGCCGAAGGGCGCAGTAAAGCGCAGGCCGCCAGTCTGCGCAGCACCAAGAAAAACGTGCTGGCACGCAAACTGAAAACCCCTGATCCCGCCGCCAACCCCGAAATCACCGATAGCGCCAGCCTGCGCAAAGGCGATCTCTTGCTGATTTTGGCTGGGGACGTGGTACCGGCCGATGGCGAAGTGCTGGTCGGGGTGGCCTCGGTCGATGAATCGGCCATTACCGGTGAATCGGCCCCGGTGATCCGCGAAGCGGGGGGGGATTTTTCGGCGATTACCGGCGGTACGCGGGTGCTCTCCGATTGGGTGGTGGCGCGCGTCACGGCCAACCCCGGCGAGGCCTTCCTTGATCGGATGATCGCCATGGTGGAAGGCGCGAAACGCCAGAAAACCCCAAATGAAATCGCCCTCACTATCTTGCTGGTGGCGCTGACGATTGTGTTTCTGGTGGTGACCATCACGCTGCTGCCATTTTCGCAATTTAGCGTGGCGGCGGCGGGTAGTGGGCAACCGGTGTCGCTGACCGTACTGGTGGCGCTGTTGGTGTGCCTGATTCCGACCACGATTGGTGGCTTGCTCTCGGCGATTGGTGTGGCCGGGATGAGCCGGATGCTGGGCGCCAATGTGATTGCCACCTCGGGCCGGGCGGTGGAAGCGGCGGGCGATGTGGATGTGTTGCTGCTGGATAAAACCGGCACCATCACGCTGGGTAATCGGCAAGCGGTGCAGTTTATCCCTGCGGCTGGGGTAAGCGAAGAAGCGCTGGCCGATGCGGCGCAATTTGCTTCGCTAGCCGATGAGACGCCAGAAGGGCGCAGCATCGTGGTCTTGGCCAAACAGCGCTTTAATCTGCGCGAGCGGCAGCTGGAGCAACATCAGGTCAGCTTTATCCCGTTCACCGCACAAACGCGCATGAGTGGCGTGGATGTGGATGGGCGGGAAATCCGCAAGGGTGCGGTGGATGCGATTCGTCAGTATGTGCTGGCCGCCGGGCAGGATTTTCCGGCCAGCGTGGCCAAACAGGCCGACGAAGTGGCGCGCCGTGGCGCTACGCCGCTCTTGGTGGCAGAAAACCAGCGCGTGCTGGGCGTGATTGAGCTCAAAGACATCGTCAAAGGCGGCATTAAAGAGCGCTTTGCCGAGCTGCGGGCCATGGGGATCAAAACGGTGATGATCACCGGGGATAACCCGCTTACCGCTGCGGCCATTGCCGCTGAAGCCGGCGTGGATGATTTTCTGGCCGAAGCCACGCCGGAGGCCAAGCTGGCGCTGATTCGCCAGACGCAGGCCGAAGGCAAACTGGTGGCGATGACCGGCGATGGCACCAATGATGCGCCCGCCTTGGCGCAGGCTGATGTGGCCGTGGCGATGAATACCGGCACCCAGGCGGCCAAAGAGGCCGGCAATATGGTGGATCTGGATTCCAACCCGACCAAGCTGATCGAGATTGTGGAGATCGGCAAGCAGATGCTGATGACGCGCGGCGCGCTGACGACTTTCTCGGTCTCGAACGACGTGGCCAAGTATTTCGCGATTATTCCGGCCGCCTTTGCCAGCACCTATCCGCAATTGAATGCGCTCAATGTCATGGGGCTCACCAGCCCAGCCTCGGCGATTTTGTCGGCGGTGATTTTCAATGCGCTGATTATCGTGGTGCTGATTCCGCTGGCGCTGCGTGGCGTGCGTTATCAGGCGCAAAGCGCGGCGCAGCTCTTGCGCAGCAATCTGCTGATTTATGGTCTGGGCGGTTTGCTGGTGCCGTTTGTTGGGATCAAGCTGATTGATGTATTGCTCACCGTGCTTGGTTTGGTTTGATTTATAGCGTTATACCGGGGTAGGGTATCTATCCCGTAAGGAGTTCAAAGATGTCGCAATCATTGTCGCAACAATTTCGCCCTGCGCTGGTGCTGTTGCTGGGCCTCACGATCATTACCGGCGTGGTGTATCCGGCGCTGACCACCGGTCTGGCGCAAGCCATTTGGCCATGGCAGGCCAATGGCAGCTTGCTGCAGCGCGATGGCCAAGTGGCGGGCTCGGCGCTGATCGGGCAAGCTTTTAGCGGTCCACGGTATTTCTGGTCGCGCCCTTCGGCCACGGCCACCTTGGCCTACAACGGGCTGGCTTCGGGCGGCTCGAATCTGGGCCCGACGAATCCGACCTTGCAGCAGCAGGTGAGCGAGCGCGTGGCTGCGCTGCGGGCCGCGCACCCGGGGCAAAGCGCGCCGGTGCCGCTGGATTTGGTGACCACTTCGGCCTCTGGCCTGGATCCACACATTAGCCCGGCGGCGGCGGCCTATCAGCTGGAGCGGGTGGCGGCCGCGCGGCAGGTGCCGGTGGAGACGGTAGCGCGGCTGGTCAAACAGCATACCCGCAGCGCACAATGGGGCATTCTGGGCGAGCCGGTGGTGAATGTGCTGGCCCTTAATTTAGCTTTGGATGAATTAGCGCAATGAGTAGCTCGGCCCGCCCTGATCCTGATGCCTTGCTGGCGCAACTGCAGCGTGAAGAAGCCCACGCGGCCCGCGGCCGGCTGAAGATTTTCTTTGGGGCCTGCGCTGGCGTGGGCAAAACCTTTGCCATGCTCAATGCCGCCCGCGCCCGCCAGCAGGCCGGCGTGTCGGTGCTGATTGGTGTGGTAGAAACCCATGGCCGGCAGGAAACCGAAGCCCAGCTTCTGGATTTGCCACTGCTGCCGCGGCGAGTGGTCGAGTATCAGGGTCGGCAGCTGAGCGAGTTTGATCTGGATGCGGCTTTGCAGGCCGCGCCACAGCTGATGCTGATTGATGAATTCGCCCACGCCAATCTGCCTGGTAGCCGCCATGCCAAGCGCTGGCAAGATGTGGAAGAGCTGCTGGCGGCGGGGATTGATGTCTACACCACGCTCAATGTGCAGCATCTGGAAAGCCTCAATGACATCGTGGGGCAAATTACCGGCATTGTGGTGCGCGAAACAGTACCCGATAAGGTGTTTGACGCCGCCAACGAAGTCACGCTGGTGGATTTACCGCCCGAAGAGCTACTGGATCGGCTGGCGGCCGGCAAGGTGTACTTGGGCGCGCAGGCCGAGCGTGCCGCGCAGCATTTCTTCCGCAAAGGCAATCTGCTAGCGCTGCGCGAGCTGGCCTTGCGCCGCACCGCGGATCGGGTGGATGCGCAAATGCGTGCTTATCGCGCCGATCAGGCGATTCAGCCAGTGTGGCAGGCGCGTGAACGGCTCTTGGTCTGCGTGGGCCCGGGCGCGGCGGGGGAAAAACTGGTGCGCAGCGCCGCCCGGCTCGCTGCCAGCCTGCATGCCGATTGGCTGGCCGTGTATGTCGAAACCCCGGCGCTCTTGCAGCACAGCAAAGGCCAGCGCGAGCGCGTATTGTCTAGCTTGCGCTTGGCGCAGGAATTAGGCGCCGAAACCTCGGTCTTGGCCGGCTCCAGCTTGGTGACCACGCTGCTGGCGTATGCGCGTAGCCGCAATGTGTCCAAGCTGGTGCTGGGGCGGCCGCATGCGCGCCATTGGCGCACGCTGTGGCGGCGCTCGCTCTCGGAGCGCTTGGCCGAGGCCACGCCGGATATCGATGTGTATGTGGTGGCCGAAGACCCACTGCGGCCGGGCGAGCGTCCGCAAGCGCCGCAGCCGTTTTATGCTCCAGTGCCCACCCGTTCACGCTGGACTGGCTACGCTGGCGCGCTGGGCGCGTGTTGCCTGACGACATTGCTGAGCTTGCCCTTATTGCATGTGTTTGATCCGGCCAATGTCGTCATCGTTTTTTTGCTGGCGGTGGTGCTGGTGGCCATCCGCTGGGGGCGCGGGCCGGGGATGGCTGCGTCGATCTTGAGTGTTTTGACCTTTGATTTCTTTTTTGTGGCGCCCAAGCTCTCGTTCACGGTTAGCGATACCCAGTATCTGTTTACTTTTGTATTGATGCTGGTGGTGGCCCTGGTAATTAGCCAGCTGGCGGCGCGGCTGCGCTTTGAAGCGCAAGTGGCCACTTATCGCGAGCGCCGCACACGGGCGCTGTATGAGCTGGGGCGTGAGCTGGCTTCGGCGCTGACCAGTGCCGGCGTGGTGGAAATTGGCCAGCGTAAATTGGCCGAATTATTCGGCGGGCAAAGCCTCTTGCTGCTGCCCAATGCCAGCGATGAGCTGCAAGCGGCGGGCGAGCTGGGCGAGTTTGATCCGGGCTTGGCCGATTGGGTGTTTCGCCAGGGCGAGCCCGCCGGCTGGAGTACCCGCACCTTGCCGGCGGCCAAAGCGCTGTATCTGCCGCTCAAAGCGCCGATGCGCCTGCGTGGCGTGTTGGCCCTGCAGCCGGGTGAGGCCGAATTATTAGCCAGCCCCGAGCAGCAGCGCTTGCTGGAAACCTGCGCCAGCCAGATCGCGGTGTCGCTCGAGCGTGTGCATTATGTGGAAGTAGCGCAGGATGCGATTGTGGCGATGGAGGGCGAGCGCTTGCGCAATAGCGTGCTGGCGGCCGTGTCGCATGATTTGCGTACGCCGCTTACGCGCTTAGCGGGTTTGGTGAGCCTATTGCAGGCTGGAGAAGGGTTGCAGGCGGGAGCAGGCGCGCCAGCAGGGGGCGGCATTCACTCTGCCGCTGCCGAGCCCGCCTTGCGGCTCAGCGCCGAGCAACAGCGCCAGACCTTGGCCACGCTGGCCGACGAAGTACAGCGCATGAATCAGCTGGTGCTTAATCTGCTTGAAATGGCGCGGCTGCAATCGGGCGTGGTGCTGCAGCTGGAATGGCATGTGCTCGAAGAGGTAATCGGCAGCGCCGTGCGTGCCTGCGCCAGCCAACTGGCTGGGCATCAACTACAGATTCAGCTGCAGCCGGATTTGCCGCTGGTGGAGTACGATGTGGTGCTGATCGAGCGGGTACTGGTCAATTGGCTGGAAAATGCCGCCAAATACACGCCGGCCGGCAGCACGCTAGTGCTCAGTGCCCACACCGATGCGGACACTTTGTGCGTGCGTTTGCGCGATAATGGCCCCGGCTTGCCGCCTGGCGCGGCCGAGCGCTTGTTTGATAAATTTACCCGTGGCCATGCCGAATCGGCCACGCCCGGCGTGGGGCTGGGGCTGGCGATTTGTCGGGCGATTATTGAGGCCCACCATGGGCAGATCAGCGCGCGCAATGTCAGCCCGCAGGGCGCCGAATTTGAATTTCGTCTGCCGCGGCGGCCGCCACCGGCGCTGACCCTTGAGCCGCCGCTCCCGCTACAACCTTGAGAATCAGGCATGACCGAATTAAGTGCCAGCATTGTGCTGGTGGAAGACGATCCGCCGATCCGGCGCTTTTTGCAAACCACGCTGGAGCTGGCGGGCTGGCAGGTGCATGTGGCCGAAACCGGCCAGCGCGCGCTGATCACCATCGCCAGCCGGCAGCCGGATCTGGTGATTCTGGATTTGGGTCTGCCCGACCTGGATGGGCTGGAAGTGATTCGCCGCGTGCGTGAATGGTCGTCGATCCCTTTGCTGGTGCTATCGGCGCGGGCGCAAGAGGGCGAAAAAGTCGCCGCGCTGGATGCCGGCGCCGATGATTATCTGACCAAGCCGTTTGGCGTGGATGAATGTCTGGCCCGCATTCGGGTTTTGCTACGCCGCCATGCCGGGCAAAGCGCCAAAGCGGCGCAGATTTTTCAGTTTGGCGAGGTCAGCGTGGATCTGGTGCAGCGACAAGTGAGCAAAGCCGGGCAGGCTATCCACCTCACCCCGATTGAATACCGGCTGCTCAGTACCTTGATTCGCCATGCCGGCAAAGTGCTAACCCACCGCGAATTACTGCGTGAGGTGTGGGGGCCCAATCACAGCGAATCCAGCCAGTATCTGCGCGTGTATATGGGGCATTTACGGCAAAAGCTGGAGCATGATCCGGCCCTGCCAACTTATCTGCTTACCGAAACCGGTGTCGGCTATCGCTTGCTGGCTTGAGTGGTGATGCTTGGGTATTGCTCTGGAGCCATTTATTTTATTGGTCTGCAGAGCAATACCTAACTTAGCTTAACGATCGTCGCTGATCGCTAGCCATTCGTACAGCGTTCGGCCATCGTGCAACACCCAGCGCTGCTGCGCTGGCTGATCTTCCGGATCGCTCACAACCCAACCCGTAAGCTCTGCTGGCAAACCTGCACATTGCGCCAGTTTGAGCTGCAAGGCGCGCAAACCATTGGCCGCGGGGGCTGCCACTTTGCCGCTGAGGGCGCAGCTGCTGCCGCTGGCCGCACTAATCTCACCTTGTGCATTTAGCTGCCACGCCAGATTTTGCCCCTTGTATTGAGCGATATAACGCCCGGCAGCCAGATCGCTGGCGGGTAGGCTTGCCCCTTGTTGCAGGCTGAACTGCAGCGCAGCCGTACCGCTGGCGGCCGGAATACGTTGCCATTGACCCGCCTGTTGCTGGTACAGCGCCGTGGTATTAGCTGCGGTATCTTGCAACAGTAGTGCGCGGCTGCCATCGTTGAGGCTGAAATACAACCCCATTTGCAGCTGTTCATCCTCACCCACGCTCACCCGGTATTGACCGGCTGGCAGATTGGGTACGGTGAGTTGCGGGGTTGGGCTAGCAGTGGCACTCGGGGTGCTGCTACTGCCACCACACGCGCTCAGGAATAAGCTGAGTGCGGTTAGCCCGAGCAGGAGCGGGGTACGGTAGGGCTGCAATTTCCACATCGGCTGACCCCCGCTCATTGGAATAACTCGCGCAGACGCAAGCGCAACCAGGTTTGCGCTTGGGGGCGATGCTCAAAGCCCACCTGCATGGCGGTGACGGCAATCTGGTTTTGTACCACGGCCGATTCGTCATCCTGCTGCTGGGCGCTGGCTGGCGTGCTGACCGGGCTGATGGTAACGCCAGGGAAATGATAGTTGCCCAGACCGTAGGCTTTGGCCGCCGGATCATTGCCAAGGTCTTCCACAAATTTGAGTGCATACAGGTTGTAGCTGCCAAATTTGGCAAAACGCCAGCTAGGTTTGCTGAGATCTTTAGGGAAATTTACATTCAGCGCCAGGCCCGCGGGTAACAGCGGGCCGCTACCGGCCTTGGCTTGCAGCTGATTAAGCAGGGTAAGGCTCAGTTGCGCGACGGTGCTCGAGAGTGGGTTGGCCAGATTGGTGTTATCGGTGGTGTTGCTATCGGCGCTTAGCGCAATCGCAGCAAGGCTACGGGCAGCGGCAAACTGGGCATTGCTAACCGTGCCCGAGCTATTAACGATACTGCCTACGTTCTGGCCTTCATTCGGGCCGGAGAGCACCAGATCTGGGGCTTTATTCCAGCGTTTCATTGCCAGCACATCCAGCCCATACATGGTGGCCATAATCGGCGTGCCATTCACATAGTGGTAGTCGCCATTGGTAAAGCCTGCCTTGCTCATTTTACCTACGGCCGGCTCACCGGCGCTGGCCGCGCCATTGAGGCAGCCACCGGTTTTCGGATCGGCATTGCTGGTCGAGAGCGGGGTGAGCGGGGTGAGAAATTTTGCTGCCGCCCCCATCCCGCTCTGGCCGGTACATGGCACCGAGACGATGACATCATGGCCTTTGGCTTTGAGCGCTTCATACAGCGCTTTCAGATTGCTGGTGAGACCATCGTCATTGGTTAACACAATATTGAGGGCAAAGCTGGGGCTGGCCAACGCCATGGCGAGGCTGCCTAGCAGCAAGGAAGAGCGAGTCATGCAAGTGTCTCCGTGGAAAAGTGTCGCCATGAAAACATACAAAGATGTATGTTTTGTGACCATGGCATAAATTCGCCACGGCCAAGGCTGACTCGTGGTTGACGCGGCGTAGGCGGGTTGTAACAATGCCGCCATGTCTAGTCTGCAACCTCGCGCGCAAGCCACTCAGCTGGCGCTACTGCGCGCTACCGAAACCCTCCTGGCCACCGAAGGCTATGCGGCCTGGAGCGAAGATGCGATTTGCCAGCGCACGCAACTGAGCCGTGGCGCTTTGCGCTATCACTTTCCGGCTGGTCGCTATCAACTCTTAACCGCCTTTGCCCGCTGGGTGGTGGATGGCCAGGCTGAGCGCCTCGCGCCACTGGCTGGGCTGGATGTGCGCAGCCGGTTGTATCTGGTGCTGTATAGCCTCAGCAGCCAAGCGCCTTCGAATGCCACCCGCGCTTTGCTGGAGCTGTGGATGGCCGCCCGCGGCGATGCCCAGCTGCAGGCCGCGCTGGCGCCGCTGATGCAGGAAGCCGAGCAGCAATTACTGGCCGAACAGCCGGCCGATGAGCCCGAATTATTAGCGCTGCGCTTGCTGATGCATGGCGCTGCGCTGCAGGCTTTTCAGCCCGAAACGCGGCCCGAGGCGGTGATGGCGGCGCTGCGCTGGCTGTTGGCGCAATTGCCGGTGCCGCTGGGCTTGAGCGAAATTTTGCAGGCGCTGAATCAGCAGCGGCAGGGCGGCGACGCGGCGAGCGACTCGCGCAAATAGAACAATCGTTCTATAATGGTGGCATTGCTTGCTGTGATGAGGTTTTGCCATGTTCAGTCGTTTGCTGGGCCCCTGGCCCTGTTCGCCCGAGATGCCGCCGCAGCCGGTGCCCCTGATGGGGGTGCGGGTGCCGGCCGGCTTTCCGTCGCCGGCCGAAGATTGGGCCGAAGAGCGGGTCGATTTTAATCAGCGTTTTATCCGCCACCCGGAGGCGACGTTTTTCTTTACCGTGGATGGTGACAGCATGCAGGGTCCGGATCCGGCGCGCAGCATTGCCCACGGCGCCTTGCTGGTGGTGGATCGGGCGCTGGAAGCTCGCCACGGCGATGTGGTGGTGGCGGTGCTGGATGGCGATTTCACCGTCAAGCGGCTCTTTATGCGCAATGGCCATCTGGCGCTGGTGCCGGAAAACCCCGCTTATCCTTCGCTGGTGCTGCAAGAAGGGCAAAGCCTGGAAGTCTGGGGCGTGGTGATTGGCTGCTATCAGGCGTTTCGCCAAGATGTTCGCCCTCGTCGACGTCAATAATTTTTATGTGAGCTGCCAGCGGGTCTTTCAGCCCGAGCTGGAAGGACGCCCGGTGGTGGTGCTGTCGAATAACGACGGCTGCATTGTCTCGCGCAGCAATGAAGTGAAAGCGCTGGGCCTGAATATGGCCGCGCCCTGGCACGAATTGCAGGCGCTGGCTCGCCAGCATGGCATTGTGGCCCTGAGCAGCAATTACGCTCTGTATGCTGATATGAGCGCGCGGGTGATGCAGCTGTTGGGGCAGATGGCGCCGCGGCAGGAAATCTACAGCATCGACGAGTGTTTTCTGGGCTTGCAGGGCATGGCGATCGATAGCGCAGCCTTTGGTCAGCAGATTCGCCAGCGGGTGCGCCAGCATACCGGGCTGCCGGTCTGCGTGGGCTTTGCCCCTAGCAAAACGCTGGCCAAGCTCTGCAACGCCTGGGCCAAACGGCGGCCTGAGCTCAATGGCGTGTGCGATTGGCGCACGCTGACGCCGACGCAGCGGCAGGCGTGGCTAGCGGCCACGCCGGTGGATGAAGTCTGGGGTATTGGTCGCCAGCTCTCGCAGCGCTTGGCTTTGCGGCATATACATACCGTGCTGGATTTGCAGCAAGCCAGCGCCAGCCAGCTACGGGCCGAGTTTGGCCTGCCGGTGGCGCGCACGGTGCAAGAGCTGAATGGCCTCAGTTGCCTGCCCTTAAGCGCGGTGGCCGATAAGCAGCAAATCCTTTGCAGTCGCTCCTTTGGCCGGCCGGTATATAGCCAACAGGAATTAGCCGAAGCCATTAGCACTTATCTGGCCCGCGCGGCCGAAAAACTGCGCCGGCAGCAGTCGGCCGCGGGCAGCATCGGGCTGTTTATCCGCACGAATCCCTTTCGCGCCGAGGCGCCGCAGTATCGCCGGCATCTGGTGTTTCCGCTGGCGCAGGCCAGCGATGACACCGTGCAGCTAACGCGGGTGGCGCTGTGGCTGCTGGCGCGGCTGTATCAGCCCGGTTATGCCTATGCCAAGGCGGGGGTGATTTTGAGCGATTTGTGCCCGCGCCAGGCGGTGCAGGGGCATTTGTTTGCCGCCAGCGCCGATCCGCTGCGCCGCGCGGGGCTCAATGCCACGCTGGATCAGATTAACCAGCGCTTTGGCCGTGGCCGCATCCGGCTGGCCAGCTGTGGTGGCCAGCAGCCGGGCTGGAGTATGCGCCAGCTGCGCCGCTCGCCCAGCTGGACCACCCGCTGGGAAGATTTGCCCACTGCCTATGCGCGTTAAGCTGAAATGAGACTGACATTGCCGCGATAAATCGTTAAGATCAAACCCTGTGCCGGCCACGGCTGGATTTGCCGTAGTGTTCAAAAATCAACAGGGGTATCGCGATGCAAGCAAAATTGATGATGGGTTTGCTGGGTATACTGGCTACCGGTATGACGCTGGCCAAGCCTTTGGTGGTGTGTACCGAAGCCAGCCCTGATGGCTTTGATGTGGTGCAATACAACTCGCTAACCAACACCAATGCGGCGGCCGATCCGATCTTTAATCGGCTGCTGGAATTTGACCCGGCCAGCGGCAAATTATTGCCGAGTCTGGCGCAAAGCTGGCAGGTGAGCAGCGATAACCGCCAATACACCTTCAAGCTGCGCCGCAATGTGGCGTTTCAGCGCACCGATTATTTCAGCCCCAGCCGGCCGCTGAATGCCGATGATGTGCTGTTTAGTTTTCAGCGCATGCTCGACTCCAATCACCCCTGGTATGGCACGGCGGTCAGTGGCTATCCGCACGCCAAATCGTTTCAGCTCGATAAGCTGATTAGCGAGATCCGCAAGCTCGACGATTACACCGTGCAATTTACCCTGAGTGAGCCCAATGCCACCTTCTTGCCGCTCTTGAGCATGGGCTTTGCCTCGATCTACTCGGCGCAATACGCCGCCCAGCTCGAAGCCGCGGGCGCGCAAAAAGACCTAAATAGCAAACCGATCGGCACCGGCCCATTTGCCCTCAAAAGCTATCAAAAAGACGCGGTGATCCGCTATGACGCGCATCCGGCCTACTGGGCCGGCAAACCCAAGGCCGACAAGCTGATTTACGCCATTACCCCCGACCCGGTGGTACGGGTGCAAAAAGTGAAAGCGGGTGAGTGTGATCTGGCGCTGGGGCCCAAGCCGCAAGAGCTGATTGCCGCCAAGAATGACCCCAAGCTCAAAGTACTGAGTACGCCGATGTTTGGCACCGGCTTTGTCGCCATCAATACCAGCCACCCGCCGCTGGATAAAGTCGCCGTGCGGCAAGCGCTGAATCTGGCGTTTGATCGTAATACTTATCTGGCCCGTGTCTTTGAAGGCACTGCCACCGCCGCGCTGGGCGTGTATCCGCCCACCACCTGGAGCTATCTGCCGCCCAAACAAAACGGCCGCAACGTCACCAAGGCGCGCCAGCTGTTAAAACAGGCCGGCCTGCCCAATGGCTTTAGTACCACGATTTGGGTCCGACCCAATGGCAGTACGCTCAATCCCAACCCCAAAGCGGGCGCCGAGCTGCTGCAAGCCGATCTGGCGCAAATCGGGGTGAAAGCCGAGATCAAGACCATCGAATGGGGTGAGCTAATCAAGCGCGCCAAGGCCGGGGAACACGATCTGCTGTTTATGGGCTGGAGTGGCGACAACGGCGACCCGGATAACTTCCTTACCCCGCAATTTGCCTGCGCCTCGGTCGAGTCGGGTCTCAATTTTGCCCGCTATTGCGATAAAGCCCTCGATGGTGCCATTCAGGCGGGGCGGGCTACCGCCGATCAGGCCAAGCGCAGCCAGTATTATCAGCAAGCGCAGCGGCAGATTGCCGAGCAAGCCTTGTGGATCCCACTGGCGCACCCGCTGGCCGCGGTGATTAGCTCGCCGAAAGTGAATGGCTATGTGGTTAACCCGTTTGGCCGGCAAAGCTGGGCCAGTGTGCACGTACGTTAAGCCGGCACACAACGAGATCGGGAAGGAGAGAGCATGAGCGAAACACTGCCGAGCGCGTTTACGCAGCCCCCCAGCCGCGCGCACACGGCCAGCCTGAAATGGGATAAATACGCCGGGCAAGATATTTTGCCGCTGTGGGTGGCGGATATGGATTTTGCTGCGCCACCCGAGGTATTGGCCGCGCTGGCCGCCCGCTTGCAGCATGGGGTGCTGGGCTATACCAACCCGCCGGCATCGTTGGTCGAGGCGGTGCAGGATTATGCCGCGCGGGTCTACCACTGGCAGATCGAGGCCGATTGGCTGGTGTGGTTGCCGGGGCTGGTGCAAGGGCTGAATCTGGCATGCCGCGCCGTGGGGCAGGCCGGTGATGCCGTGCTGACCATGACCCCGGTCTACCCGCCGTTTTTGCGCGCGCCGGGGTTGGCGCAACGCGAGCTGATTGCCGTGCCGCTGCAGCAAGTAGCGGGGCGCTGGCAGTTTGATTTTGCGGCCCTGACGGCGGCGATCACCCCGCACACCCGGCTCTTGCTCTTGTGCCATCCGCATAATCCGGTTGGGCGGGCCTGGCAGCGCGATGAGCTCGATACCCTGCTGGGTATTGCCCGCCAACACAATCTGATTGTGTGCTCTGACGAGATACATTGCGATTTATTGCTGGACGAGGGCCTGCAGCATCAGCCATTTGCCGCGCTGGACGCCGATTTTGCTCCGCGCACGATCACGCTATTGGCACCCTCGAAAACCTGGAATATCCCCGGGCTGGGCTGCGCGCTGGCGGTGATTCCCGATGCGGCCTTGCGGGCGCGCTTTCGCCGCGAAATGGCCGGGCTGGTGCCGTCCGTGAATGTGCTGGGTTATCTGGGCGCTGAAGCGGCATACCGCACCGATGGCGCCTGGCATGCCCAATTACTGCATACCTTGCGGCAAAATCGGGCCGCGCTGGCGGCGCTGTTTGCGCGCTATCCGACCAGTGGCCTTAAGCTCACCGTGCCCGAAGCCACTTATCTGGCCTGGATTGATGCCCGCGCCATCGATCCGCGCCAGCCTTTGCCGGTGTTTGAGGCGCATGGGCTGGGTTTATCGGATGGTGCTGATTTTGGTTTCCCGGGCTGGGTGCGCTTAAATTTTGGCTGCAGCCCCACTACGCTGGCGCTGGCCTTGCAACGGCTGGAGGGACTGTTGCAACAATACTGACGCCGGCGGCCCGGGTGCTTGGGTAAAATTGACAATGAACTTAAAACCCATCATACCGACTTACGTGCGTGCCACTTTAGCGCTGACCATCATCTTGTTTGAAAACTACAGGGATACCACGATGAAACCGATCTTCACCGCCGCCATGCTGGCCGCAGCCTTATTGACCACCCCAGCGGTTTGGGCCGAAAACACGGCCGCCGCCAGCAGCGCCACCAGCGCCGTTCGCGATAATCTGTTTACCATTCCGCTTTCGGCTTATCAGCTCGATGCCAAAGACCCCAGCCAGCGCGTGTATCTCAAGCCCGGCGTGAGCCTGCCGAGCTATCAGCAAGTGATTGTGGAAGCGCCCCTGTTTTTGCGTCAGGGCGATAATCAGGAATGGGAGCTGCTGCAACCGAATGAGGCCAGCAAGATTGCCAATTACTTCAAAGCCAAACTTAGCATCGAATTACAAAAGCAGGGCATTAAAGTGGTAGAAACCGCCGATGCCAACACCCTGCGCCTGCGTTTTGCGGTAACAGGGCTGGCGCAAACCCGCCCGGGGCTGGATCTGATTGATGTGCTACCCGCCAAAGCCGCCATCAATATCGCCAAAATGGCGGTCGGCAAAGAGCCGTATCTGGTGCGCGTAGGGACCATGGCGCAGCTGGAAGACGCAAGCAGCGGTGAGCTGTTGGCCGGCACGGTGCATCTGAAAGAAACCCGCAAAACCAAGGTGAAAGACAAAGCCATTACGCTGGATTATCTGGAGCGTGAAATCGATAAACTCACCAAAAAATCCGCTGCGCAGCTGGCCAAAGCCATGGGCAAAGCATCGTAAGCAGCCAACATCTAAAGCGGCGAACCATCGCCCGCGATACGCAGCAGGCCAAGCTCACGCTTGGCCTTTTTTATTCGCACTACAAGCGCGCTAATTGCGCGGTAACTGGGCAGTTATCGCCCGCTCGTCCACCACTTGGCACTGATTAAATGCCGCCAAATCCTGCAGGCGCGCGCGCAGCGCTTGGCTAAATGCAGCGTCGGCTCGGAAGTCGGCGCTCAGATGCAGGCTCAGTATTTCCAGTCGGACTTCACGCCGATGCGCCTTGCAATCCAGCCGGCCGACAAAATCGTGGCCATACAAAATCGGCAAACAAAAATACCCAAACTGCCGCTTGGCCGCGGGCACATAGCATTCCAAGGTGTACTGAAAGCCAAACAGCTGCTGCAGGCGTTCGCGGTGAATGATGGCGTTATCAAATGGCGAGAGTAGATGAAGTTGGGGTGGGGTAATGCTGGCTGATTCTTGATAATAATGCTCGGTATTGATATACCCCCATGGGGTTTTTTGTTGGGTTGAGTGGGTATCGGTGAGCGGCTGCACCCGGCCGTCGCGAACGGCGGCGGCCAGCTGTTCTTGCAATAAGGCCTTGATCTGTCGATCGGCTTGCAAATGATTCAGTTGCTTGAGCGTGATCACCGCCTGATTACGTAGATACAGCGCAAACAGATACTCGGCATATTCTGCCCGGCTGGGCGCGCGGGTATCGACACCCGCAGGGAGCACGCGCTCGGTGAGGTCATATATCTTTTCCATGCCTTGCCGCTCGCGCACCATCACCTCACCGCGCAGAAACAGCTTTTCAATCGCGCGCTTGGCCGGGCCCCAATCCCACCAGCCCTGGCTTTTGCCGTGACCCTGATTCAGCGCTCGGGTGCTTAGTGGCCCGGCCAGCGCGATTTTCTGGCGTATTTCCTGCAATAGCGTGGTGGGCACATCGCGGTAGGCCTGCCATAGGCCATCGCGCACCAGCCCCATCCGATGCTGGGCAAACCGGTAATCGCGCATCGGCAGATAGGCCGCTGCGTGAAACCAGTATTCAAAAATCTGGCCGCTCGCTACCAGCTGATTAAGCCACTGTGGCGAGTAATCCGCCACGCGTGTCCACAGCACGTGATGGTGCGCGCGCTCGATCACGGCAATTGTGTCGATCTGCACATAGCCCAGGTGCTCAATCGCTGCCTGCGTGCCGGCCAGACCCGTGCCGAATGGATTGGGCGAGCTCAGCCCTTGGGCGCTGAGCGCCAGTTGCCGCAGATGGGGTGTAAGCATGATGGCAAAATGGGGTGAACGAATGTTCTGTATCATACGCTCGGCAAACACGCTTGGGAAAGAATTATCGCGTGTCACTTTGCTTTGCGCCGGCAATTGATTACCATACCCATGGGCTGACTGGACGCCCAACTCGCGAAAGTGCAAACACCTGATTTTTTGCGCAAGCCTTTAGCTTGCATACCCTCCGTGGCTCACAGCGAGATGGCCACTATTTAAGGAGCTGGTATGCCCAATACAGATTTAACCCCTTCATCCCCCGACTCGGCCGCCGTGCAATTTTATTTGCGTCAGGCCCGGCAATATCACCGCGCGGCGCAGTCCGATTCGCCGGCGCTGGCATTGCCGATTTTGCGCCGGATTTTGCACACCGGCGTGTGCGGTCAGCCGACTTTGCCGCAGCTATTTCAGCAGCGCCACACGGTGCAGCGCAAACATGTGCTGCGTATGCTCGCGCTGGAAGCCGGTTTTGCCAGCTGGGAAGCTTTTCGCCCCGTTTTGCAGCAGGGCGCCGCGCCGCAATTGCAGGCGGCCCAATTTATGGCCAGCGGGGCTGGCCAGCTTAAACTCTGGTTTGCGGATCACCACAGCGCAGCGCAATATGCGGCTGAGCAGGGTGGCACGGTACTGGGGCAGGGTACGCAAGCGGTAGTGATGCCGGCTGTTCACGGTTAAGCGCCACGCTAACTGACGCCACTGGCGCAGTGCATCTGCATGGGTGCACTACGCTGGCGGCGGTTTAGTGCCGTGAACGGTGGTAAACAGCATGCTTGCTGCATCTAAACCACAGCGTCGGGCCAATTCATACCCAGGCTGCGCCGCCATTCAGCTGAATGGTACTGCCGTTCAGGTAAGGATTGCTGAGCGCAAACAGGGCCGCCTGCGCGTAGTCGTCACTATCGCCGATGCGTTGCAAGGGCTGTTGCTCTGCCAGCTGCTTGAGCTGGGCTGTATTCATGGCGCTTTGTAGCAAAGGGGTTTGCATGGGGCCAGGGCTAATCACATTAATCCGGCGCGGAGCGAGCTCGGCGACCAAGGATTGCGCCAAACTTTCCACCGCGCTGGCGGCCGCGGCCACGATGGCCATGCCGGGGCGTGGGCGTTGGTTGATCATGCCCGAGGTCAGCACAATCGAGCCATGCGCGGGCATTTTGGGCGCAGCAGCCTGAATAGCGCGCACCGCCCCCCAAAAACGCGTATCCATGCTAATGCGCAGCTGCTCGACTGGGGTATCCAACAGTAAGCCCGGCGCATTATTGGCCGCGGTAATGACCAGATGATCAAGCTGGGTGAGCTTGGCAAAGAAAGCTCTGATTGAAGCTTCATCACTTATCTCCAAGACATCGCCGCTGGCCTGTGGGCCAAGTTGCTGTAGCGCTGTTTGCAATTGATCTGCATTGCGCGCACCGATATGCACGCGAGCCCCCTGATCAATCGCACGCTGTGCGGTGGCCAGACCCAAACCTGAGCTGCCCCCTAAAATCACGATCTGTTGCCCAGCTAAATTAACGTTGTTCATGATTTGCTCCTTTGCATCAATCAATCATCAAGTCATTATTCTATTAGACCAGTCGTCTAGTTTGGCGTAGATATGATGCCGCTTGAACGTGTAATTAGACATTGTAGGTAAATAGCTAAGTGGGGGGCGAATGATGTACGGCGGGCTAATAGCGGCTAGCCGAGCTTTGGCACCCATCGGATGGGGGAGTGCAGAAACAGACGGCAAACAAAAAGCCCATGCGAGCATGGGCTTTTTGTTTAATCTGGAGCGGGCGATGGGAATCGAACCCACGGCACAAGCTTGGGAAGCTTGGGTATTACCATTATACGACGCCCGCGAAAGCAAGCATTATAGCAGCATTTCAGGTTTTGGGTAGCGTTACGCCGTGTTGGCCCTGATATTTGCCGCCACGATCGCGGTAACTGGTTTCGCAGATGTCATCGGCATCCGCTTCAAAGAACAGCACTTGCGCCACACCTTCATTGGCATAGATCTTGGCTGGCAGCGGAGTGGTGTTGGAGAATTCCAGCGTCACATAGCCTTCCCACTCCGGCTCGAACGGGGTTACGTTCACAATAATGCCGCAGCGGGCGTAGGTGGATTTGCCCAGACACACCGTGAGCACATTGCGCGGAATGCGGAAGTATTCCACCGTGCGCGCCAGCGCGAATGAATTTGGCGGGATAATACAATAACCCTTGCCCGATACATCTACAAAGCTATTTTGGTCGAAGTTTTTCGGGTCAACGATGGTGGAATTCAGATTGGTAAAGACTTTGAATTCGTCGGCGCAGCGGATGTCATAGCCATAGCTAGAGGTGCCATAAGAGACAATCCGCTCGCCATTGATTTCTTTGACCTGGCCTGGCACAAAGGGCTCGATCATGCCGTGCTCTTGCGCCATGCGGCGGATCCACTTGTCAGATTTGATGCTCATGCTGTCACACGCCTGTAAATATTTAGCCCGTATTGTATCTGCATCTTGTATTCGATACTACGCCACCCCAGATAAGCATTACGGGCTGTTGTGTTCCTTGCCTTGGCAGGGCCAATTGCCGAGAATGAAAGAAAGCTAAAACAACATCACGGAGTATGCGTTTACATGTCTTCTGCCACTTGTGCAGCACTGGCTTTACCCACGACCAAT
Source organism: uncultured Chitinibacter sp. (assembly GCF_945957625.1). Classification (NCBI taxonomy): domain Bacteria; kingdom Pseudomonadati; phylum Pseudomonadota; class Betaproteobacteria; order Neisseriales; family Chitinibacteraceae; genus Chitinibacter; species uncultured Chitinibacter sp. The sequence continues at coordinate 714,534 of NZ_CAMFLP010000001.1, read as the reverse complement.
GCCGGCCAGTTTGATCTGGCTGCCCTGACCACCCCGCTGGCGGTGATTTACTTTTACCCGAAAGACAATACCCCTGGTTGCACCACCGAAACTGCCGATTTTCGTGATCTGCACGCCCAGTTTCTGGCGGCGGGTGCCGCGGTATTTGGCGTGTCGCGCGATAGCCTGAAAAGCCACGAAAACTTCAAAGCCAAGCTGGGCTTGCCGTTTGAATTGATTTCCGACCCTGAAGAGCAAGCCTGCGAAGCCTTTGGAGTGATGAAACTCAAAAACATGTATGGCAAACAGGTGCGGGGTATTGAGCGCAGCACCTTTGTGATCAACGCCTCGGGCGAGATACTCCGCGAATGGCGCGGGGTGAAAGTCCCCAATCACGCAGCCGAAGTGCTCAGCTTCGTGCAGTCTCTCAAGTAGTCATTCCTTAGCGGCCTTCTGGCCGCTTTTTTGTGCCCACCTCAGGAGGAACGCAGCATGGCGACCAAAAAAACACAGAAAGTCAGCAAGCTGTTTGTGCTGGACACCAATGTGCTGATGCATGATCCAACCTCGCTGTATCGGTTTCAGGAACATGATCTGTTTATTCCGATGATGACGCTGGAGGAACTCGATTCCAATAAAAAAGGCATGACCGAGGTGGCACGAAATGCCCGGCAGGCTAGCCGCTTTATGGAAGAGCTGGTGGCCGGCATGGAGCACAAGCTGCAAGAGGGCGTGCCGCTGGAAGAAGTGAGTAAAGGGCAGGCCACCGGGCGCTTATTCTTGCAATCCGAAGCCATTACCAGTGTGCTGCCGTCGCAATTGCCGATGGGCAAGGCCGATAACCAGATTCTGGGCGTGGTGCATCATCTGCAGGCCATGCAGCCCAAACGGCAAGTGATATTGGTTTCCAAAGACATCAATATGCGCATCAAAGCGCGCACGATGGGCTTGGCGGCGGAAGACTACACCAACGACAAGGTGCTGGAAGACACCGATCTGCTCTACACCGGCATGCGTGAAATCGACCAGAATTTCTGGGAACGCAATGGCAAAGACCTGGAAAGCTGGCAAGAAGGGGGGCGCAGCTACTGGCGCATTCAGGGGCCGGATGTGACCGAGCTGTATGTAAACCAGATGCTGTTTCAAACTGGCGAACAACCCTTGCAGGCGCGGGTACTCTCGATTGATGGCAAAAAAGCCGTAATCGAAAGCCTGAAAGACTACAGCCACAGTAAAAACGCCATTTGGGGTATTACCGCACGCAATCGCGAGCAAAATTTTGCGCTAAATCTCTTGATGAACCCTGATGTCGATTTTGTGTCGCTCCTGGGGCAGGCCGGGACGGGGAAAACGCTGCTCACGCTGGCTGCGTGTTTGGCACAAACGCTGGAGATGAAGATTTACTCCGAAATCATCATGACCCGGGTGACTGTGCCTGTGGGGGAAGATATCGGTTTCCTGCCCGGTACCGAGGAAGAAAAAATGCTGCCGTGGATGGGGGCACTGGAAGACAATCTGGATGTGCTCAACCAAACCGACAGCGAAGCCGGTGATTGGGGCCGCGCAGCCACGCGGGATCTGATCCGCAGCCGCATCAAAGTCAAATCGCTGAACTTTATGCGCGGGCGCACCTTCCTGAATAAATTTTTGATCATCGACGAGGCGCAAAATCTGACTTCCAAGCAGATGAAAACGCTGATTACCCGTGCGGGGCCGGGCACCAAGGTAGTCTGTTTGGGCAATATCAGCCAGATTGATACGCCTTACCTCACCGAGGGTTCATCGGGCCTCACCTATGTGGTGGATCGATTTAAAGGTTGGCAGCATTCGGGTCATATCACGCTCACCCGTGGCGAGCGTTCGCGCTTGGCGGATTACGCCGCGGATGTGCTGTAAGTCGGTGGGTAGGTACAAAGCCGCGCGCAAGCGCGGTTTTGTTTTGGCGCAAGGCCGCCGGTCAACAGTAGTTTTACACTGGCTAAGCTGATAAAAACAGGAGAAACAGCATGAGCGAACAACATTATCACCAGATCGTGCGCGAGATCAGCGGCAAGCTGCGCGAGTTTAATCAGGAAATCCCCGATACCGCGCAAGCGTTTGGCGCGCTGACCAAGGCCACCCACACCGACGGGGCGATCAGCAAAAAACACAAAGAATTGATGGCCATGGCGATCGCGATTGCGGCGCGCTGCCAGGGCTGCTTGGGCTTTCATGCCCAAGCCTGCGTAAAACTAGGGGTAACTCGCGCCGAGTTTCTGGAAATGCTGCAGGTGGCGGTGTATATGGGCGGTGGCCCCAGCATGATGACGGCTGCCGAGGCGATGCTGGCGTATGAAGAGTATAGCGGTGAAGTGGCGGCCAAATAAGGTCTGCAAGGCAATACCTAGTGGGGTATCTGCAGGCTAGGTATAAAAAAGGGGCTTGTGGCCCCTTTTTCATTTTTTTTGCCACTTAAAATTTGCGATCAAACTCGGTGGTGGCTTTCAAAATGCCGCGCATGATGTCGACCTCTTCGCGCTCCATGCGCGCGCGGACAAACAGCCGGCGCAGGCGTGGCATCAGCCGCTTTGGTGCATGCGGGCGCAAAAAGCCGATGCGCAGCAGGACTTCTTCGAGGTGTTCAAAGAATTTTTCCAGTGCTTCGTGGCTTGCCAGCTCACGCTCTTCGTCCAGATGTTGCACATCCAGATAATCCTGTTCAAAGCAGCTAGTGCGTAGCTCGTAGGTTAGCACCTGTACCGCTTGCGATAGATTCAGGCTGGAATAGTGCGGATTGGTCGGAATCGAAACCCGATGGCTGCAAAGGTTAAGCTCATCAATGGTCAGGCCGCTGGTCTCGGCGCCAAACACTAGTGCGACTTGTTTATCACTGCGCGCGGTGTGGATGATCTCCGGCGCGATTTGCCGTGGGGTTTGCAATGCTTGCGAGAGCTCGCGCCGGCGGGCTGTGAGCGCCACCTGCATGGTGGTGCCGGCCAAAGCTTCGGCCAGGCTACCGACTACTTTGGCATTGGCGAGGATGTCATCCGCGCTGGATGCCAGCGCGGTGGCCACTTCGGATGGAAATTCTTTCGGGTTGACTAGATACAGATCGGTCAGACCCATGGTTTTCATGGCGCGGGCGGTGGAGCCGATGTTGCCGGGGTGGCTGGTATGGGAAAGCACCACACGAATCTGTGGCAAACAGGCGGTTTCGTCGCCAGCGTGGAGATTTTTATTGATTTCTTTATTCATGGCTGGGTTTATTCTGCGGGCCAAGGCAGGTAGAATATATCCTTAATAATGTTCTTTTAAATCGAGAAACCATGCATCCAATGCTGAACACTGCGGTGCGCGCTGCGCGCCGTGCGGCAACCGTTATCCAACGGGCGTCCAACAATCTGGATTTGATTACCCCTGAAAAGAAAGGCCACAATGATTTCGTATCGGAAGTTGATCGCGCTGCTGAGCAGGCGATTATCGATACCATTCTTGAGGCGTATCCGAATCACGCGATTCTAGCAGAGGAGTCGGGTGCGCGCGGCAACTCCGAGTACGTCTGGATTATCGATCCTCTGGATGGCACCACCAATTTCTTGCATGGTTTCCCGCAATATGCGATCTCTATCGCGCTGGAACACAAAGGCGTGATTACTCAGGCCGTGGTGTATGACCCGAACCGCAATGATTTGTTCACCGCCACGCGTGGCGTGGGCGCATTCCTGAATGATCGCCGGATTCGCGTTTCAAAAGTGCGCGAGTTGTCTGATGCGCTGGTGGGCACCGGTTTTCCATATACCCGCTTTGAAAACCTGGAAACCTATCTGAATATCTTCCGCGATATGGCGCAAAAAGCTGCTGGCGTGCGTCGCCCAGGCGCGGCTTCGCTGGATCTGGCGTATGTGGCTTGCGGTCGCTTCGATGGCTTCTTTGAGTTTGATCTGAAATTGCACGATATCGCGGCTGGTACGCTGATTGTGCAAGAAGCCGGTGGTCTGGTGACTGACCTGAATGGCGAAGAGAAATACCTTGAGTCTGGCGATGTACTGTGTGGTACGCCGCGGGTCTTTGGGCAAATGCTGCAAGTGATTCGCAGCCACCGCCAATAAGCGGGCCTTGCCCCTGCCGGCTCCGGCCGGAACCCAAGCCGACGAAAGTCGGCTTTTTTGTCGCTGCTTTTTTGATTGTGCCGGGGCCGGCTCTTGGGGCGGTTTCGGGCTGGAGTGTTTATGTCTGCTACAAAACATCCGCGCTGTGCCTTGTCGGTGAATGTGAACAAGGTGGCCTTGGTGCGTAATACCCGCCATTTGGGGATTCCGAGTGTCACCCGCGCGGCGGAGCTGTGTCTGGCCGCTGGCGCGCAGGGTATTACCGTGCATCCGCGCCCGGATGAGCGGCATATTCGCGCTAACGATGTGGCTGAGCTTGCCGTCCTGATGCAAAACTGGCCGCAGGCCGAGTTCAATATTGAGGGCAACCCTACACATAATCTGATGGACTTTATCCGCCAATATCGTCCGCATCAGGCGACCTTTGTGCCCGATACGGTGGATCAGTTCACGTCCAATGCAGGCTGGACCTTGCCGCAGGATATGGCGGTGCTGCGCCCCTTGATTGCGGAATGTCACGCGCTTGGTGTGCGGGTCAGTCTATTTATGGACCCACGTCCGGAAATGATGGCCTATGTGGCCGAGTTGGGGGCCGACCGGATCGAGCTGTACACCGAAACCTATGCCATCGCCTACGGCACGCCCGAGCAAGAGCCCGTGCTGGCGGGCTTTGTGGCGGCGGCGCAAGCGGCTCAGGCCGCTGGCCTGGGCATTAACGCGGGTCACGATCTGAATCAGGACAATCTCACCCGCTTTGTTGCCGCGGTACCGGGGCTGCAAGAAGTCTCGATTGGCCACGCGCTGATTGCTGACGCACTGGAGGTCGGTTATGCGCAAACGGTGCAGGGCTATTTGGCCGCGATTGCGCGCGCAGCGTAATTGATGATGGGTATGTGCTTGCAGCCTTTTTAAATCAAAGTCTACAAGCATATACCCTTGATTTTGGAACTTGAGTTTAGCCTATGTGCGCGGCATAGAGCTCAGGTTTGAAACCCACTAGGGTGAGCCCGTCACGCTCCAGCACTGGCCGTTTGATCATCGATGGATTGGCCTGCAGTACTGCAATGGCACTGGCCTGATCGACGATGCTGGCCTTGGTGGCTTCATCCAGTTTGCGCCAAGTGGTGCCTTGCCGATTCAGTACGCTCTCCCAGCCCACTGCGTTGCACCAGCGCGTGAGCTCTTCAATGCGTACACCTTCCTTTTTGAAATCATGCCAGTGGTAGTCATGGCCTTGCTCGGCGAGCCAGGTGCGGGCTTTTTTAACGGTATCGCAGTTCGGAATTCCGTAAAGATGCATGGGTTATGTTCCTGATGGCGCGCGCAGATGGCGGCGGTAGAAATAGTTGCGGCGCGAACAAGTCGCGCCGCGTATGAATTGCAGCGGGCTTAGTGCAGCGGCATATCGAAGCTGAGGTTGTCTTCGTCTTCGACGGGTTTGTTTTTATTGCTGCGCGCGGCTTCCTGCTCGGCGACGGTTTGTGCGTTATTCACCATCCACGACAGGTTGGTGGCCGAGTCGGCATTACGCAGCGCTTCGTCCAATTCAATCTCGCCAGCGCGGTACATGCGATACAGCGATTGCTCGAAGGTTTGCGAGCCTTCGGCCAGCGTTTGCTCCATCGCCTCTTTAATATCGGAGAGCTCACCATTGCGAATCAGCTCGGCGATCCGGTTGGTGTTGAGCATGACCTCGACCGCGGGTTTGAGTTTGCCCGTTTTGGTGCGCACTAGCCGTTGCGAAATAATAGCTTTCAGTGAAGTCGACATATCGTAGAGCAGCGATTCGCGCGCTTCTTGCGGATAAAAATTCACGATCCGGCTCAGCGAATGGTAGCTGTTATTGGCGTGCAGGGTAGAAATGCACAAATGCCCGGCCTGTGCGTATTGCATGGCGTAGGTCATGGTTTCCTGGTCGCGGATTTCGCCCAGCATCAGCACATTAGGTGCTTCGCGCATCGCATTGCGTAGCGCGTCGTGATAGCTGTGCGTATCAGTACCAATTTCGCGCTGATTCACCAGCGATTTTTTGTGCGAATAGATAAATTCGATCGGGTCTTCCAGCGTCAGAATGTGGCCGCTGTGGTTTTCATTGCGGTGCTCCAGCATGGCGGATACCGTCGACGATTTACCCGAGCCAGTGGCGCCCACCACCAGGATGATCCCGCGTTTTTCCATCACCAAGTCTTTGAGCAGCAGCGGCATGCTGAGCTCTTCAAGGGTGTCGGCGCGCGGTTTGATGTAGCGGGCCACCAGCGCTACGGTGCCGCGTGATTTAAAGACGTTGATCCGGAAATTGCCGATCTCGGGCACGGGATAGGCCATATTCATTTCCAGCTCGCGCTCGAATACAGCCACCCGTTCGGGGCCCATGAGCTGGTAAGCCAGCTGTTTGACGTGTTCGGCGCTGAGCACCTGATTGTTCACGGGGTGGCAAGCACCCTGAATCTTGATCACAATCGGGGAGCCAGCGGCCAGAAATAAATCTGACGCGCTGCGCTCAGCCATCAACTTAAAAAAAGGCAAAAGATTCATATTGCTCTCAACGCGGGCAGCGCAGGTTAGGGTTGGCGTAATTCTCGCCGCAATATTTTACCGACATTTGATTTCGGCAGGCTATCGCGAAACTCTACGATGCGCGGTACTTTATAGTTAGTGAGGTGCTGGCGGCAATGCGCGATCACCGCTTCGCTGGTGAGCTCGGGGTCTTTTTTCACGATCACCAGTTTGACGGCTTCACCCGTTTTTTCATCGGCGACGCCGATGCAGGCCACTTCCAGCACGCCCGCCATCTCGGCGACGACGTTTTCCACTTCATTCGGGTAAACATTAAACCCAGATACCAGCACCATGTCTTTCTTGCGATCCACGATCTGGAAATAACCACTCGGCTGCATCACCGCAATATCACCGGTGGCCAGAAACCCATCGGCCCCCAAAACGGCGGCAGTTTCTTCCGGGCGTTGCCAGTAGCCTTTCATGACCTGCGGGCCGCGCAAGAATAATTCGCCCGCTTGCCCGGCCGGTAAAGGCTGGCCATTTTCATCGCGAATCTCGGCGTCGGTTTGCGAAATCGGCAGCCCGATCATGCCATTGTATTCTTTGATATTAATCGGGTTGATCACCGCGGCGGGTGAGGTTTCGGTGAGACCGTAGGCCTCTGCCAATGGCACGCCAGTAACGCGTTTCCACTTCTCGGCGACCGCATGCTGGACTGCCATGCCGCCACCCAGGGCTAATTTCCATGTCGAGAAATCCAGCTTGGCAAACTCGGCATTATTCAGTAGAGCATTAAATAGCGTATTCACACCAGTCATGCAGGTCACAGGGTATTGCGCCATGGTCTTAACGAGGGCAGGAATATCGCGCGGATTGGTGATCAGCAAGTTGGTCGCGCCGATTTTGCTGAACACCATGCAGTTCGCGGTGAGCGAAAAGATGTGATACAGCGGCAGGGCGGTTACAATGATCTCTTCGCCTTCCTTCACGGCGGGTTTAATCCAGGCGTGCGCTTGCTGCATATTGGCGACGATATTGCCGTGGGTGAGCATGGCGCCTTTGGCCACGCCCGTAGTGCCACCAGTGTATTGCAAAAAGGCTAGATCGTCGTGGGTGAGTTTGGGCTCTTGCAGGGTATGTTGCTGGCCGCCTGATATTGTATCGTTAAAACGAATATGCCCATGCAGGGTATAGGGCGGCACCATTTTCTTTAGGTATTTCACCGCCGCGTTGATCAGCCAGCGTTTCGGCCAATCGAGTAAATCGCCGATTTCGGTGACGATCACGTGCTTCACGGTGGTGCGCGCAATCACGGCTTCGAGGGTATGGGCGAAATTGGCCAAAATCACAATTGCCGCCGCATCGGCGTCTTTCAATTGGTGTTCCAGCTCGCGCGGGGTGTAGAGCGGGTTAACATTCACGACCACATAGCCGGCGCGCAAAATCCCGAAAATGGCGACGGGGTATTGCAATAAATTAGGTGACATCACCGCCACGCGGCTACCGGCGGGGAGTTTCAGGACATTTTGCAAATAGCTGGCAAATTGACGCGATAGCGTATCAAGGTCTTGATAGCTCAGTACTTTGCCCATGTTCACAAATGCGGGGCGCTGGGAGAATTTGCGGACACTACTGGCCATGACTTCGGGGATCGACCCAAATTCATCCAGATTAATCTGATCGCTAACCCCGTCTTGGTAGTTGGCTAGCCATACCTTTTCCATGGTGCTTCTCCTTACAAGTTGGTTGTACTGTAGGGTTAAATCGCGTTTGAATTCAACTCATTTGCTCACCAGTGGTATTTCGTTGACAAAGACTTTCTGATAGAATTCCCCAAAATCTTCATTGTGGCAGGTGCTTAGCGGCGCCCGCTGTGGTGGGAGTGCTTACGAATGGGCGCAAGTATTGCAGCCCATTTTTTGTTTCTGGAGCAAAAATACGGTCATGGCGGTTAATTTACAGTCAGTCTTGGATAACACATTGCCCGCAATGGGTTACGAGCTGGTCGATTTCGAGTTGGGTGCGAATGGTTTGATGCGCATCTTTATCGATAAGGAAGGCGGGGTCACCATCGATGATTGCGTTGAGGTCAGTAATCACCTCACGCGTCTGTTTATGGTGGAAGAGATTCCTTACGAGCGGCTGGAAGTGTCTTCTCCTGGGTTGGATCGCCTGATCAAAAAGCCGGCCGATTTTGAACGGTTTGCCGGCCAGAAGGTGCGCGTAAAGCTGCGCTTGCCGCTGCCTGATCGCCGCCGCAACCTCGTGGGGTTGCTGAAAGGTTTTATCGACGAATGCGTGGTGGTCGATGTGGATGGCGAGGTGCTGAATCTGCCGTTGTCACAGATTGATCGTGTACGCCTTGAGCCGCAGTTTTAAATATCTTGCCCGACTATTTGGCAAAGCATTTCGCCGGAGGAAATAATCAATGAATCGTGAAATTCTGGTGCTGGTAGAAGCACTTGCCCACGAAAAAAATGTTGCGAAGGATGTGGTGTTTACCGCGCTGGAAATGGCGCTGGCTTCGGCAACCAAAAAACGTTACGAAGACGAAGTTGAGATTCGTGTTTCGATTGATCGTCAATCCGGTGAACATCGTAGTTTCCGTGTATGGGAAGTGGTTGAAGATAACGATCACGAAGAGCCGTCACGCCAAATCGCCATCACCGATGCGCCTGATTACAGCGCCGACCTGAAAGTGGGTGATGTGTGGGAAGTTGAGCTCGAGCCAATCGAATTTGGCCGTATTGGTGCGCAAGCCGCTAAGCAAGTGATTTTGCAAAAAATCCGTGATGCTGAGCGCGAGCAAAATCTGAATGATTTCCTGCAGCGCCGCGAGCACATTGTGACTGGCACTATCAAGCGCATCGAGCGCGGTAATGCCATCATTGAGATGGGCAAGCTGGAAGCCGTGCTGCCACGTGATCAAATGATCCCGAAAGAAAACCTGCGCGTGGGCGACCGGGCGAAGGCTTTCCTGTTGCGTATCGATCGCTTGGGCCGTGGCCCGCAACTGGTGCTAAGCCGGGTTGCACCTGAATTTATGGCCAAGCTGTTTGAGCTGGAAGTGCCGGAAATCGAAAACAACCTGATCGAGCTGAAGGGCGTGGCCCGTGATCCAGGGATGCGCGCGAAAATCGCCGTGAAATCGAACGATCAACGTGTTGACCCACAAGGCACATGTATCGGTGTACGTGGTACCCGCGTGAATGCCGTGAGCAATGAGCTGGCCGGTGAGCGTGTAGACATCGTGTTGTGGTCACCTGATGCGGCGCAATTTGCGATCAATGCACTGGCGCCCGCTGAAGTGAATTCCATCATCGTCGATGAAGACAACCACAGCATGGATGTGGTGGTGGATGAAGACAATCTGGCGATGGCCATTGGCCGCGGTGGTCAGAACGTGAAGCTGGCTTCCGAGCTGACTGGCTGGAAACTCAACATCATGACCGTTGATCAAGCCGAGCAGAAACATGAAGAGGAATACACGAAAGTGCGTGAACTCTTTATGCAAGCACTCGACATTGACGAAGATGTCGCCAACGTGTTGGTGCAAGAAGGCTTTAATACGCTGGAAGAAGTGGCCTATGTGCCATTGAATGAAATGCTGGAAATCGAAGCATTTGATGAAGAGACCGTGAACGAACTGCGCTCACGCGCTCGTGACGCTCTGTTGACGCAAGCCATTGCGCGCGAAGAGAAACTCGAGCATCAAAGCGAAGACCTGAAATCGCTGGACGGCATGACCGCCGAACTGGCTGCAAAACTGGCCGAGAACGACGTACATACCCGTGATGATTTGGCTGAGCTGGCAGTCGATGAATTGACCGAGATGACCGGAATCGATGAAGAAGCGGCCAAACAACTAATCATGAAAGCGCGCGAACACTGGTTCGCTTAATCGAGGCGCGGGAGAGTAATCAATGAGTGAACCCAAAGTCAGTCAATTTGCAGCAGAACTAAAAATGCCCACGCAGGAGCTCATCGAGCAACTGCGTGCGGCGGGTGTACAAAAAAGCAGCGCGGACGATACCCTGAGTGCCAACGACAAAGCACGTCTGCTTGAGCATTTGAAACAAAAGCATGGTCAGGCTGGCGACAAGCCCAAGATCACCATCGCGCGCAAAGAAACCACCGAAATCCGTAAAACGGATGCCACGGGCAAAGCCAAGACGATCCAGGTTGAAGTGCGCAAAAAACGCGTAGTGTCACCGGATGTGATCGCGGCTGCGACTGCGGCGGTGCCAGCTGGCAATGCTGCGCCAGTGATTGATGAAGCCGAGCGCCAAAATCGTGAGGCGCAAGCCAAACGCCAGGCCGAATTGGCGGCGATTCAAGCTGCGGAAATGCAGGCGAAGCAAAACCGTGAAGCCAAGGCTGCTGAAGCGGCGGTTAAACCGGCGGCTGAGCCGGTGGCGCCAGCGGCCGTTGAGCCTGCGGTGGCTGAGAAAGTGGCCGCCCCAGTGGAGCCTGTAGCTGAAGTCGTAGCGGCAGCCCCGGTGGTTGAAGCCGCGCCTGCGCCAGTTGCTGCGCCAGCACCGGCTGCCAAGCCTGCGGTTAAACCGCATGTGAAGCCGGGTCATGAAGCTGATCGTCCACGTATTGGTGCCCGTGTTGATTTCCGTCGCCCGCGCGATACGCCGCTGGAAGCGCCGGAAAAACCAGCGCCAGCCGCAGCGCCTGCGAAATCGGCCGATAAAAAACCGGCCGGTGCGAAAAAAGATGAAAAAGGCGGCTGGAATGATGGCCGCAACAAGAAAGCGCTGAAAACCCGTGGTGGCGATGCTGGTAGCAATGACTGGAAGTCGCGCAAAGTGGGTGGCAAAAAACAGAACAACAACGACAATGCGCACGGCTTCCAGGCGCCAACTGAGCCAGTAACGCATGAAGTTGAAGTGCCAGAAACCATTTCCGTGGCTGATCTGGCACACAAAATGGCAGTAAAAGGCGTTGAAGTTGTTAAGACGCTGATGAAGATGGGCATGATGGTAACCATCAACCAGGTGCTGGACCAAGAAACCGCGATGATCGTGGTGGAAGAAATGGGTCACGTGGCCAAAGCTGCCAAGCTGGATGATCCGGAAACTTATCTGGGCGATACCGAGAAAGCCGAACACGATCTGATGCCACGCGCACCAGTGGTAACGGTAATGGGTCACGTTGACCACGGTAAAACCTCGCTGCTGGACTACATCCGTCGCGCCAAGGTGGCGGCAGGCGAGGCCGGCGGGATTACCCAGCATATCGGTGCCTACCACGTTGAAACCGGTAAGGGTATGATTACCTTCCTGGATACCCCTGGTCACGAGGCGTTTACCGCCATGCGTGCCCGTGGTGCCAAGCTGACCGATATCGTGGTGCTGGTGGTAGCGGCGGATGATGGTGTGATGCCTCAAACCATCGAAGCGATTCACCACGCGAAAGCCGCCGGTGTGCCGATTGTGGTAGCGGTGAACAAGATCGATAAGCCAGAAGCCAATCTGGAACGCATTCAGCAAGAGCTGGTGGCGCAAGAAGTTGTGCCAGAAGAATGGGGTGGTGATACCCAGTTTATCCCTGTCTCTGCCAAGAAAGGCATGGGGATTGACGAGCTGCTGGATGCGATCTTGCTGCAAGCCGAGGTATTGGAGCTGACTGCAGCAGTCGATGGCCCGGCTAAAGGGATTATCATCGAGGCGCGTCTGGATAAAGGTCGTGGTCCGGTGGCTTCACTGCTGGTGCAATCGGGTACGCTGCGCAAGGGCGATACCATCCTGGCCGGTCAAGTGTACGGTCGTATCCGTGCGATGCTGGATGAAAACGGCAAGCAGATTAACGAAGCCGGCCCTTCAATTCCGGTTGAGATTCTCGGTCTGTCGGAAGTGCCAGCCGCTGGTGAAGATGCGATGGTCTTGGCGGATGAGAAAAAAGCCCGTGAGATCGCGCTGTTCCGTCAGGGTAAATTCCGCGATGTGAAATTTGCCCGCCAGCAAGCCGCGAAACTGGAAAACATGTTTGCGCAGATGGCCGAAGGCGAAGTGCAAAACCTGCCAATCATCATCAAGGCCGACGTACAAGGTTCGAGCGAGGCACTGTCGCAGAGCCTGCAAAAGCTGTCGACCAGCGAAGTGCGCGTGCAGATTCTGCACAGTGCGGTGGGTGGTATTTCCGAGTCGGATGTCAACTTGGCCTTGGCGTCAAAAGCTGTGGTGATTGGCTTTAACGTGCGCGCTGATGCCGCGGCCCGCAAGCTGGCCGAAGCGGATGGCGTGGATATCCGTTACTACAACATCATTTACGACGCAGTTGATGATGTGAAAGCTGCTCTGTCCGGCATGTTGGCACCAGAGAAACGCGAACAAGTGATCGGTCTGGTCGAAGTTCGTCAGGTATTTACCGTGTCGAAAGTTGGCACGATCGCCGGTTGTTTGGTGATGGATGGTTTGGTGAAACGCACTGCAGGCGTCCGTCTGTTGCGCAACAACACCGTGATCCACCAGGGCGAGCTGGAAAACCTGAAGCGTTTCAAAGACGAAGCCAAAGAAGTGAAAGCCGGTTTCGAGTGTGGTTTGCAGCTGAAGAACTACAACGACCTGCAAGTCGGCGACCAGCTGGAAGTCTTCGAGGTGATCGAAGTGGCGCGGACGCTGTAATTGCCGCACCTGCTTTATGTAGCCTGATGGCAGCGCAAGTCCGCAGGGGCTTGCGCTGTTTGCATTTGTAATCAAGCCCTGTCCAAGGAGGAAAACCATGGCTGGCAAACAATTTACCCGTGCTGATCGTGTCGCTCAGCAAATCCAGCGTGATCTGGCAACGGTGATCCGCGCTGAGCTCGATCATCCGCAAGCATCGCTGATCACCATTACCGATGTGGAAGTGACACGCGATTATTCGCACGCCAAGATTTTTTATACCTTCTTGGGTGACGCGGCCGAGCGCGATGAGATCGCCGCGGTACTGGAGCGGGCCAAAGGCTTTTTGCGCGCGCAAATTGCCCGCACCATTACGCTGTTTAAAATGCCTGAGCTGCATTTTCATTACGATGTATCGATTGAATACGGGATGAATCTGGCGCAGAAAATCCGCGAAGCCAACGAGTTGCCCAAGGCCAAAGACGAAGATGGCCAAGCGTAAGCTCGACGGCGTGTTGCTGCTGGATAAGCCGTTTGGCATCAGCAGCACCGCAGCGCTGAATAAATGCCGCTGGTTGTTGCAAGCTGAAAAGGGTGGGCACACCGGTGTGCTCGATCCCTACGCCACCGGCTTATTGCCGCTGTGTTTTGGTGAGGCAACCAAGTTTGCCCAGCGCATGCTGGACGCGGATAAAGGCTATCGCGCACATATCCGGTTTGGTGAGGTATCCACGACGCTGGATGGCGAGGGTGAGATCACGGTAACGGGCGTGGCGCCCGCCAGCGAAGCGGAGGTTGCCGCGGTGCTGGCGCAGTTTATGGGCGAGATCGAACAAACCCCCCCCATGTATTCGGCGCTCAAGGTTGATGGTAAAGCGTTGTATGAGTATGCCCGCCAGGGGGTGGAGCTGGAACGCAAAGCGCGGCCAATCCGGATTGATGAGCTCACCATTGTGTCGTACAACGCGCCCGATCTGGTGTTGGATGTGCGATGCTCCAAAGGCACTTACATTAGGGTATTGGCTCAGGATCTAGGTAATGCCTTGGGTTGCGGTGCATACCTCACTGGTCTACGCCGCACCTTAACTGGTGGGTTTCGCTTGGAAGACGCAGTGAGCCTTGATGATTTCATTGCGCTGGAGATGCCGGCGCGTGAAGCGTTATTGCTGTCGGCAGATCAATTGCTATCCAATTTGCCGGCGCTTTATCTCGAGGCCGAGCAAAGCGCGGCCATTCGGCATGGCATGCCGGTGCGGGGTTTGCCGACCAGCGAGCGGGGTGAAGTTAAGCTTTACGATCAAGGGCAAAAGCCGGATAATGCACGGTTTATCGGTTTGGGCGAAGTGGGCGCTGATGGCGTGCTGCGGTCCAAACGTCTGCTGGCAACCGCTTAGGCGCGCGCCAGTTAATGGAGCCACACCGGGCGTTTGCTCAGGTCTGGCTTGTCTAGTGGCTCTGCCACTTTTTATGGAGTAGTAAAATGACTGTAACTGTTGCTCAAAAAGCTGACATCGTTAAAGAATTCCAACACGCCCCAGGCGATACCGGTTCTTCTGAAGTTCAAATCGCATTGTTGACTGCACGCATCAACGATCTGACCCCTCACTTCAAAGAGCACAAAAAAGATCACCACTCACGTCGTGGTCTGCTGAAACTGGTTTCTCGTCGTCGTCGTCTGCTGGACTACCTGAAACGCACTAACGTAGACAGCTACCGCAACGTGATTGCTAAGCTGGGTCTGCGCAAGTAATTCAGCTAAAAGTCGCAGCTTAGGCTGCGACTTTTTTCATTTTATCCCTCCTCGAATTTCCCAATTCCCTGTTGCTGCCCAATAGCGATTCCGGCGGTAGAGCAGGGTCAAGTTGTGCCGGAGTCGGCGGTAAACTGCCGTGGCATCAGCCCCAGCAGGCGCCTTTACCGCAGCGGAATCTCCTTTATCCAGGTCGCGGATAAATTGTTAAAAGGACAGAACGTGTTCAATAAAATCAGCAAATCATTCACCTTCGGTAAACACAATGTCACGATCGAAACAGGTGAAATTGCCCGTCAGGCCACTGGCGCGGTAATGGTGAATATGGACGACACCGTGGTTCTGGTGTCTGTCGTGGCGGCACGCGATGTAAAAACCGGCCAAGACTTTTTCCCGTTGACTGTTGATTACTTCGAGCGGACTTATGCCGCCGGTAAAATCCCGGGCGGTTTCTTCAAACGTGAAGGCAAGCCGAGCGAAAAAGAAGTACTGACCAGCCGTCTGATCGATCGTCCGATCCGTCCGCTGTTCCCGGAAGGTTTCTACAACGACATCCAGATCGTTGCGACCGTGATGTCGATCAACCCAGAAATCGATTCTGATATCCCTGCCATGATCGGTGCATCTGCCGCGCTGGCGATCTCTGGTGTGCCATTTGATGGCCCAATTGGTGCGGCCCGCGTAGGTTACATCAATGGCGAATATGTACTGTGCCCAACTCTAACCGAAATGAAAGACAGCCAGATGGATCTGGTGGTGGCCGGTACTAACCAAGCCGTACTGATGGTGGAATCAGAAGCCAACGAATTGCCAGAAAGCGTGATGTTGGGCGCAGTGGTATTTGGTCACGAGCAAATGCAAGTGGCGATCAATGCCATCAACGAATTGGCCGATGAAGTGAATCCAGAGCTGCTGGAATGGAATGAGCCAGTTAAAAACGAAGCGCTGATCGCCCAGATTCGCGGCATTGCAGCTGAAGGTCTGGCACAAGCATTCAAGCTGCGCCAAAAACAACTGCGCACGCAAAAAATCAATGAAACTTGGGCGCTGGTTAAATCAGCACTGATCACCGAAGAGACCGGTACACTGGCCGCTAATGAAATCAAATCGATTTTCAAAGGTCTGGAAGCAGAAATCGTACGTGGTCAGATTCTGGCCGGCGAACCTCGGATTGACGGTCGTGATACCCGCACTGTGCGCCCAATCAGCATCCGCACTGGCGTATTGCCACGCGTACACGGCTCAGTGCTGTTTACGCGCGGTGAAACTCAGGCCATCGTAGCGGCAACGCTGGGCACCAAGCTGGATGAGCAGAAGATTGATGCGCTGCACGGTGAGTATTCTGACCACTTCATGCTGCACTACAACTTCCCTCCGTACTCAACTGGTGAGGTTGGCCGTGTAGGCGTGCCAAAACGTCGCGAAATCGGTCACGGCCGCTTGGCGAAACGTGCGCTGGTGGCGATGTTGCCAGCTAAAGAAGATTTCGCCTACTCAATGCGCGTGGTGTCTGAAATTACCGAATCGAATGGTTCGTCTTCAATGGCTTCGGTATGTGGCGGTTGCTTGGCGTTGATGGATGCCGGTGTACCACTGAAAAACCACGTAGCCGGTATTGCCATGGGTCTGATTAAAGAAGGTAATTCATTTGCCGTCTTGACCGATATCCTGGGTGATGAAGATCATCTGGGCGATATGGACTTCAAAGTAGCCGGTACCGAGAATGGTGTGACTGCGCTGCAGATGGACATCAAGATCAACGGCATTACCAAAGAGATCATGGCTGTAGCGCTGGATCAGGCCAAAGAAGGTCGCCAGCACATTCTGGGTATCATGAAAGGCGCGCTGGATGGCGCTCGTGAAGAAGTGAGCGCCCATGCGCCGCGTCTGTACACCATGAAGATCAATCCAGAGAAAATCCGTGATGTGATTGGTAAAGGTGGCTCGGTGATCCGTGCGCTGACCGAAGAAACCGGCACTCAGATTGATATCGCTGAAGACGGCACCATTACGATCGCCTCAATTTCAGGTGCGGGCGCGGAAGAAGCGCGTCGCCGGATCGAAGAAATCACCGCTGAAGTTGAAATCGGTCGCGTGTATGAAGGCCCGGTGGTGAAGATCCTCGACAAGAACGTCGGCGCGATCGTATCGATCATGCCAGGCAAAGACGGTCTGGTACACATCAGCCAAATCGCTAATGAGCGCATCGCCAATGTGGCTGACCATCTGCAAGAAGGTCAGATCGTGCGCGTGAAAGTGATCGAGCAAGACGAAAAAGGCCGTATCCGTCTGTCGATCAAAGCCGTGCTGAACGATGAAGCCAATGCAGCTGCACCAGCGGCTGAAGCAGAGCAAGCGCCTGCGGCGGAGTAATGTTGATTGCCCCTCGTAAAGCGAGGGGTTGCAAACAAAAAAGGCACCTTGCGGTGCCTTTTTTGTTGTGCTGCAGCTTTAATTAAGCGTTTGCGCCATTGGCGTTGGCTTTTTTGGCTGCAGTTTTAACCGCATCAGCCGTAGCAGTTGAAGCTGCTTTTACCGATGCATCGGCAAACTCGGCCACTTGTTTGGCTGCTTTGGTCATGCTGTCTACTGCGGCAGCAGTGGCTTGAACGGTCGATTTAACGGCGGCTACGGCAGCATCCGCGCCGGCTGGAGCGTTTTTCACAAAGCGATCCAGGCCCGCAACCACTGATTTATTGAACTCGACATTGCGCTCGTCGATCAGTTTTGAAAATTCGGCTTGCGCTTGTGAAGAGATTTCGTACAGATTGCGTGAGTAAGTGGTGGCTTGCTCAATAGCGGCATCGGTCAGTTTTTGGCGCAGGCTCATTGCTTCTTGCAGATCTTTAACGCCGCTCAGCTGTTTAACAGCTTTGGCGTTGTCTTCCAGTGCTGTTTTAGCAGTTTCGATTTGCAGCTTGGCCAGACGGTCAAATGAATCCAGGGAAATACGGGCAAAGCGCAGGGCGGTTTCGACTTGTTCGGTTGCAAAATTGCTGTATTGTTGCTGTGCGGTAGTCATGACGAGGTCTCCACGATTCGGTTTACTGGGCCACATCGCAAAGGCGATGCTGCGATGCACAATCCGCTGTCATTGTGGAACACGGGTTTGCTGTTGTCAAATATTAATTGCTGCGTTGCACAATGTGGTAAAACTGGCAATTACGTGGCGCTCGCAGGATAATAGAACTCTGCCAAAAAGCATGAGAACAAAGGAAGATGAGCATGGAAAAACGGGTCATCAAGAAGTATCCCAACCGTCGTTTATATGACACGACCACCAGCTGCTACATCACGCTTAATGACGTTAAACAACTGGTGCTCGATGGCATCGATATTCTGATTCAAGATGCCAAGACGGGGGAAGACCTGACCCGCAGTGTGCTATTGCAGATCATTCTGGAAGAAGAAGCCGGCGGCATGCCGATGTTCTCGTATGATGTGCTAACCCAAATCATCCGCTTCTATGGCCATGCTATGCAGGGCTTGATGGGGAACTACCTTGAAAAGAATATGCAACTGTTTGCCGAGATGCAGCGGCGGCTGCAAGATCAGGCCAAATCTACTATGTCGGCCGACAACCCGATGTTCAGCAATGCCAATCTCTGGGGCGAATTTATGAAATTCCAAGGGCCGGCCATTCAGAATATGATGGGCAACTACTTGGAAAGCAGTACCAATATGTTTGTGGAAATGCAGCAGCAGCTGCAAGAGCGCGCGAAGCATTTATTCACTGGATTTGGCATGCCCGGCGGTCCGAAAGCGGCGGCTAGCGATGATTTGCATCCCACTACGCCGCCGTCGGCGGTTCCCGCAGAAACACCGGTGGCTGAACCTAAACCAGCGGCTACGCGCAAGCGGGCACCACGTAAAGTTGAATAGGGTATTGCTCTCTAGCGCTTAGATTGATTGGTTTGTATAGATATACCCCTCAGCCCCATTTGGGGCTGATTTGTTTTAAGTGAAAATATGGTGATTGAAGATTCTGCGTTTGAAACGCCTTTGAGCGATGACTATTTGCGCCGGTTTGCCGGCATCGGCCGTTTGTATGGCCAAGCCGCTTTGCGCCGGTTTGCGCAGGCTAATGTATGCGTGATCGGCATTGGCGGGGTTGGATCGTGGGTGGCGGAAGCGTTGGCGCGCTCTGGGATCGGGCAAGTTACGTTGATCGATTTGGATGATATTTGCGTTTCCAATACCAATCGGCAGTTGCCGGCGCTAGAGGGGCAGTTTGGACGGATGAAAGTGGCGGCAGTGGCTGAGCGTTTGCTGGCGATTAACCCGCAGCTAGAGGTGCGCAGCATTGAAGATTTCATTGCGCCAGAGAATTTTGCTGAATATCTGGCTGGGCATGATTATGTGCTCGACTGTATTGATAGCGTTAAGACGAAGGCAGCCTTGCTGGCCTATTGCCGGCGCAATAAATTGCCGGTTATTACGGTGGGTGGTGCGGGTGGCCAAATCGATCCGACGCAAATTAAAGTGGATGATTTAAGCCGAACGATCCAGGACCCGCTGGCGGCCAAGGTGCGGAATTTATTGCGCCGTGAGTATGGCTTTGCCAAAAGTGGCAAGAAAATGGGCGTGGAATGTGTTTATTCAACTGAACAATTGATGTATCCGCAGGCCGATGGCTCGGTGTGTGCGGCTAAGCCACAGGCGGGAGAGGGTGTGCGCCTGGATTGCGCGGGTGGCTTCGGCGCTGCCATGACAGTGACCGCGACATTTGGTTTGGTAGCAGTGTCGCGTGTGTTGGCGAAATTGGCGAAATAGATTTTTCGCTGCGGAAAAAAGAAAAGCCACGCTAAGCGTGGCTTTTCTGCTGCTGCTGTGGGCCGAGATTAAGCGGCGCCAACAACTTGCAGAGTAACGTTCACAACAACGTCGTGGTGCAGAGCCAGAGCAACTTCGTACTCGCCAATTGCCTTGAATGGGCCGTTTGGCAGACGTACTTCGAATTTCTTCACTGCAACACCTGAAGCGCTGATGGCTTCGGCGATGTCGTGGTTGGTTACTGAACCGAACAGACGGCCATCAACACCGGCTTTTTGCGCGATGGTGAATGAAGCGCCTTCCAGTTTGGCGGCACGGGCTTGAGCTTCAGCCAGGATTTCAGCTTGCTTGGCTTCCAGTTCAACGCGGCGAGCTTCGAAGTCAGCCAAGTTAGCTGCATTCGCGCGTTTCGCTTTGCCTTGAGGGATCAGGAAGTTACGAGCGTAGCCGTCTTTCACTTTAACTACGTCACCCAGTTGGCCCAGGTTAGCCACTTTTTCGAGCAGGATAATTTGCATGTTGATATCTCCTTTCCCGATTAGTGTTGGTCAGTGTAAGGCAGCAGAGCCAGGAAGCGAGCCAGTTTGATGGCAGTCGACAGTTGGCGCTGATATTTGGCTTTAGTACCGGTGATGCGGGCAGGAATGATCTTGCCGTTTTCAGCGATAAAATCTTTCAGGATGGCTACGTCTTTGTAGTCAACTTGAGCGATGCCTTCAGTGGTAAAGCGGCAGAACTTTCTGCGCTTGAAGAGTTGGCGGGACATGGTTTAATCCTCAATTCAAAAAATCAAAAGCTTCGAGATGGAAAATCAGGCTTTGTCGAAATTTCATACTGCGAGCGGCGAGAAACCCTTTGCTTTTAATTGCAGTACCAATCGGTACTTGAGCAATTTGCTGCGCGATGTTGCCGAGGGCAACAAAGAGAATTTCACAATCGACTTTACGTTTTTGCCCGGCTTCGGTTTGCTCTGATTGATGGCTAATTGTGCCCTCAATGATTGCAACGCCAGCTGGGGTAGTTCGTAAAGCTTGCCGGTTGAGTAGAAGTCCTTCGATTAAAACGTGATTACGCAGAATTCAAAGTCCGAAAATTAAGCGGCTTGACCTTCACCAGCTGATTGAGTCAGAGATTTTGATTTCTCTTCCTTCATCATTGGTGATGCTTCGGTGATGGCAGCTTCAGTTTTCAGAGTCAGGTGACGCAGTACGGCGTCATTGAATTTGAATGCGTGTTCCAGTTCAGCCAAAGTGTCTTGGCCGCACTCGATGTTCATCAGAACATAGTGTGCTTTGTGGATTTTCTGGATTGGGTAAGCCAGTTGACGGCGGCCCCAGTCTTCCAGGCGATGAATCTGACCGTTACCAGTCGTAATCAGTGATTTGTAGCGCTCGATCATTGCAGGCACTTGCTCGCTTTGATCTGGGTGCACGATAAACACGATTTCATAATGTCGCATGTGTTGCTCCTTGTGGTTTGCAGCCTGCCGTTAGCGACCACGGTCAGGCAAGGGATAAGAACCAAAGAGTATAACGCTTTGATTCTGCTTGAGCAAGGTAAGTTTATTTGTCGATTTGATCGATCTTGCCTTGAACTGCCGCCCATTCAGCATGATCAGGGAGTGGCTCTTTCTTTTGCACGATGGCTGGCCAGCTTTGGGCAAGCTCTGCATTCAGGCTGATGTATTCTTGCATTTCGGCGGGCACATCATCTTCGGGGTAGATGGCTTCGACTGGGCATTCGGCCACGCAGAGCGAGCAATCAATGCATTCGTCTGGGTCAATCACTAGGAAATTAGGCCCTTCCCGAAAACAGTCCACTGGACAGACATCTACGCAATCAGTGTATTTGCACTTTACACAGGCGTCGGTCACTACATAGGTCATGGCTTGGTCCTTGAGGGCGAAGGTTAGTAAACTAGGCGCATATTTTAACAGAGCTTGGATTGCCCTTGCGCGATCTGGTTTGCGGTAGATGGAGTCGATATTGTCTAAGGAGTATGTTGGGCGTTTTGCACCAAGTCCAACGGGGTTGTTGCATATGGGCTCGTTGATGGCTGCCGTGGCGAGCTTTTTGGAGGTGCGCACTCGTGGTGGGCGCTGGTTGTTGCGGATTGAAGATTTAGATCCGCCACGAGAAATGCCGGGGGCGGCAGAGACTTTTTCGCGAGAAATGCTGCGGTTCGGTATGCAATGGGATGGCGAGGTTATTAGGCAGAGCCAGCGTCATGATCGATATCAGCAGGTGTTGGACGAGCTGCTCGCCAGTCAGCTGGCGTACCGCTGTAGTTGCAGTCGGAAATTATTGCAGGCTGATGGGCAGTTCGGAATCGATGGCTTTCGCTATGTAGGGCGCTGCCGCGACTTGCTGGTGCCCATAGATGTGCAACATGCCATTCGCGTCAAAGTGCCAGATGAAGTGACCTCGGTGCAAGATGCGGTGCAAGGGCTTATTGCGCATAACCTCTGGCGTGAACTTGGTGATTTTACGGTGCTACGCGCGGATGGTTTTTGGGCCTATCAATTGGCGGTGGTGGTGGATGATGCCGATTGTGGGGTGACTCATATTGTTCGTGGTGCTGATTTGCTAGACTCGACAACGCGACAATGTTATTTGCAACAAATTCTCGGTTTTTCTACGCCTGCCTATCTGCATATCCCAGTGATTACAAATTCCAGTGGTGAAAAATTAAGCAAGCAGACATTGGCGCCGGCGCTGCTGGCGGAGAACGAGGTCTTGCAGCTGTGGCAGGCTTTGTATTTGCTTTGGCAAGAGCCGCCTGAATACTTGCGTAAAGTTTCTTTGCCGGAGTTGTGGGCATGGGCATTTGCGCATTGGCATGCAGGCAAAATGCCGCAAAAACGTAGCGTAGCTGTTACGTTTGACGAGAAAAACGAATATAAATTTCAATAGATGATTGAAATGTCCGTATTATTTATTTAAAGCTGATTTACTGTGCCCAGACTGTCGATGCTTGATGGATGGTCTGAAGGCTGTTTTTAGTAAAATTTGTAGACTGACAGGGACGCCTGTTGCCACAAGTGTGCTGCTCGACGCAACTTGTGGTTTGCCCGCTTCGGAGATTGCTCGTGCATAAATCACCTCGATTCAAAGCTTGTGTGTTGGCCGTTGCCATGGCCACGCTGCCAATCATGAGTCATGCCGCTGGTTTGGGGCGTTTGAATGTCATGTCCGGACTGGGGCAGCCGCTGCGTGGCGAAATCGATCTGGTTTCTGTGCAGCCAAATGAAGCTGATTCTTTGGTGGTGAGCTTGGCCCCGCCTGAGAGCTACTCCAACGCCCAGATTCCTTATCCACCTGCATCGTTGGGGCTGCGTTTTAATATCGAAAAGCGGGCCAATGGCCAGTATTACGTGGTGGTAAATTCGTCACAGCCGATTACTGAGCCCTTTATTGATCTTCTGGTTGAGCTCAACTGGGCTGCTGGCCGGATTCAGCGTGAATACACGGCTTTAATCGATCCAGCTGATTACACCGGTGGTGCTAATGCCGATCGCGCGGCACGTTATGCCAGTAGCGATCTGCCAGGTACGCAAACAAAGGGTGCGATTAAAGGGGCAAAGGCAAAGAAAGCTCGCGTAGCAGACAGCTCGGCTGAAACGAAAGCGCCTAGTGAGGCACCGAAGAAAGAATCGCGTGCTGCCGACGGTGATGCAGGTGCAGCGGCTTCGGGCCAGCATAAAGTGAAAAGTGGCGAAACGCTGGGTGCGATCGCTCGCGAGGTGCAGCCAGCTGGCGTGAGTCTCGAGCAAGTGCTGGTCAGTCTCTACAAAAACAATCCAAGTGCGTTTGATGGCAATTTGAACCGCCTAAAAAGCGGCAAAATTCTGAATGTGCCTGCTGCTGAGCAAATGCAGCAAATCTCAAGGCAAGAAGCCAGCAAAGAAGTGGCGGTGCAAGCGGCAGACTGGAAGTCGTATCGAACAAAGCTAGCTGAATCTGCAGCGAAAGCGCCGGCGAAAGAGCTGGGCGAGCAGGCGAGCGGCGGCAAGATTACGGCTAAGGTGCAAGATCAAGGCCAGACCGCTGCAGATGCCAACAAAGATGTGCTGAAACTTTCCAAGGCAGCTGATGCAGCCAAAAAAGCCGGTGATCGGGCCAAGGTGAAGGCGCTGGAAGAAGAAATTGCCGCACGGCAAAAGGCACTCGACGAGGCGAATCAGCGCGTCGCGATGCTGCAAAAGAATGTCACGGACATGGAAAAGCTCGCCGCGATGAAAGCTTCTGCTGCTGCCGCAGCCACTGCGGCGCCAACCTCGGCCCCGACTGCAGCAGCCTCGGCCACAGCGGTGGCGGCGAGTGAGGTCGCAGCCAGCGAGCCAGTGGCTGCTTCAGCCGTGGCCAGCGCTGTTGCGACGGCTAAGCCAAAACGCCGCGTGCAAATTGAAGCGCCAGTTGAAGAAGAAACGAGCTTGGTTGACGACTTACTCGGTAACCCGCTGGTGTTGGGTGGGGGCGCATTGGCGCTGGCATTGGGTCTAGGTGGGGTGTGGTATTCGCGCCGCCGCAAGCAGCCAAGTGTGTTTGAAGACAGCATCATTACTGGCGGCGATTTAAAGGCCAACACTGTGCTGGGAAGTACCGGTGGTGGCGTAATTAGCACGCAGGCAACCGAAAACTCTTTTCTGACTGACTTTAGTCGCCAAGGGCTGGGCACAATTGATACCGATGAGGTTGATCCTATTGCCGAGGCCGAAGTGTATATGGCCTATGGTCGTGATGCGCAAGCTGAAGAAATCTTGAAAGATGCGCTGCAAAAAGATCCGTCGCGACTTGAAATTCGGATGAAGTTGTTGGATATCTATGCTGCGCGCAAAGATACTTCGTCTTACGAAGAGCATGCCTCGACCTTGTTTGCGATTACCAATGGTCAGGGTGAGTTCTGGCGTGATGCGGCGATGAATGGCCGCGCAATTGATCCGGAAAATCCACTGTATCAAAAAGAACCTGCAGGTATGGTGGATACCAGCAAACTAGCCGCTGTGGCGGCACCTGCTGCAGTTGCTGCGGCTGCGCTGAGCGAGCCTGCGGTGGCGCTGGATGAACCTACCGCACCCGATGCACAGTTGTTTGCCAATAACGACCTGGATTTTGAGCTGGATCTGGACAAGGAAGTCGCAGCCGTTGCCGAGCCAATTGCCGCTGCGGCAGTGGTTGAGCCTGCTAGCGCACTAGATTTGTCGCCGGCTGACAATGCGGTTGCCGATTTTGATCTGGATCTGGATGCGGAGCAGAATGTAGAGGCTGCGATTGACTCACTGATTGAAAGTGATTTTGGTGCAGATACTGCGTTCGAGCCGCAAGCGGCGGTTGAGCCAGGCGCTATGGATGATGGCATGCTGTCGCTCGATTTGCCGATCGATTTGGGTGCGGATTTGTCTGAGACCGCATTGGCCGATATTAAAGACGATCTGTCGTTTGAGTTGCCGGCCGTTGAGGCGCCGCTTGAATCTGCGCTGGATATCGCGGCTCCGGCTGTTGAGGAAATTGAATCCTTCGATTTGGATCTGCCAGCAGCCGGTGCGCCGGAAACTGCACTTGAGGCTGCGGCTTTGGATGATGCTTCCGCATTGGATTTGGATTTTGATTTTGATCTGGGTTCATCCGCGGCCGAAGCTGCGCCTGAGCTTGGCGCTGTGGCTACGTCGCTGGAAGCAGATACCACCTTCGGTGATATTAGCTTGGATCTTTCTCAGGCGGCGGCCGCGGGCGAGCTTGATTTTGCGGCGGATGATCCGGTGCAAACTAAAATCGACCTAGCCAAAGCCTATATCGATATGGGTGACGTTGAGGGCGCGCGTGAAATCTTGCAAGAAGCACTGCAAGAAGGTAATGGCGAGCAACAAGCAACCGCCAAAGGTTTGCTGGACGAACTCTAAGCGCTACGGTTAATTTTTGCCTGCAGTACATTCAATCACGCTCTGGCTTTGGCTGCTTTGTTGCTTGCCAAATTCAGGGCGTTTTTTATTGCTAGCCTTGCTGGCACTGCTATTGCCTGCGGCTTGGTGCCTTGCGCGTGAGCGTGTTAGACGCAGCCTGCCGCGTATCAAGTGGTTGCTATTGGCTACGGCGCTGATTTACGGCTGGACCACGCCGGGAGAGTACATCTGGGCAAGTAGCTGGTCACCCACGCAAGAGGGTATTAAGCTGGCGCTGGATCAAATCTTGCGTTTGTCGGCGGTGATCCTCAGTTTGCAGATCGTTTTGCATTACTTGTCGCGTCGTGACTTGGTGATTGGCTTGGTTCATTTACTTTGGCCGCTGTCGTTTTTACGTGTGCCGATTGAGCGTTTTGCAGTGCGTTTGGCGCTGACCATAGAGGCTGCAGAGCAGTTGCTCGAAACACGACACACTTTTGCGCAGTTACTTGCGCAGCTCCATACGCCTAACGAAGCGCCGGCAACGGAAAATCAGCCTTTGCCAGCGCTGCCAACGTTAAAGCCGTGGCAATGGGGTGTACAATGCCTGCTGTTAAGCGCTTGTGTCTTAACGTTGCTGAAATGGAATTAAAAAGTGGGTATGAAACGATTTGCACTGGCGGTCGAGTATGACGGGCAGGCATTCAATGGTTGGCAAATCCAGCCCGATCGCCAGACGGTGCAGGGCGTCATGGAGCAGGCTGTTGGCAAAATGGCTGGTCATCCATTGCGAGTCCATGCCGCCGGGCGCACTGACGCAGGGGTGCATGCCACGCGGCAAATTGTTCACTTTGATACCGATGCCAATCGCCCTGTAACCGCTTGGGTGCGTGGGGTAAATAGCTTCCTGCCGGCGGGGGTTTCGGTCTTGTGGGCGCAGGAAGTGCCCGAACACTTTCACTCGCGTTTTGTCGCCACTGCCCGGCATTATCGCTATCTCTTGTTGCAACACCCCATTCGCCCAAGCCTACTGGCGGGTAAGGTGGGCTGGCTGCATCAGCCGGTGAGTATAGAGGCGATGCAAGCCGCTTCGGCTTATCTATTGGGCGAACATGATTTTTCCAGTTTTCGTGCGGCTGAATGCCAGGCCCTCTCGCCTGTGAAGCAGATGCTGCGAGTCGAAATCGGCCAGCAGGCGAATATGCTGTATTTCGATTTCTCCGCGACGGCGTTCCTGCACCATATGGTGCGCAACATCATGGGGGCCTTACTGCATATCGGCAAAGGCAATGAATCGCCAGACTGGATGGCGTGGCTGCTCGCTCAGCAAAATCGCGCGGTCGCGCCGCCGACTTTTATGCCTGATGGTCTGTATCTGACCGGGGTTTCATATCCCGCCGAGTTTGGTTTGGCGACCGAGCCAGACCGCCGCTATGGCTTGATCTGATGGGGTGCCAATGAAGACCCGAATTAAAATCTGTGGTTTGCGCGATCGCGAGACCTTGTTACAGACCATTGCGCTTGGCGCAGATGCGATTGGCCTAGTGTTTTATCCACCTAGTCCTCGTTGTGTCACAGTCGAGGAAGCTGCGGCGCTGTGCTCGGGCTTACCGGCGTTTGTGAGTTTAGTGGGCTTGTTTGTGAACCCAACTCCAGCTCAGGTGCGGGCGGTGCTGGAGAAAGTGCCGCTCGATTTGCTGCAATTTCATGGCGATGAGAGCTTGGCCGAGTGTGTGCAATACGGGCGCGCATTTATCAAGGCTGTCAGGGTTAAACCTGACATAAATTTGGTAGAATATGCCCAGCAATATGCGCATCCCTTGTGTCGTGGCCTTTTGGTCGATGCTTGGGTGGATGGTGTGCCGGGCGGTACCGGTGAAGCATTTGACTGGCAGTTACTGCCTGCCGATTTGCCGCTGCCGCTGATTTTGTCCGGCGGATTGCATCCAGATAACGTCGCGATGGCCATCGAGCGGGTTAGCCCTTGGGCGGTCGATGTGTCCAGCGGGGTGGAGCGCAGTAAGGGAATCAAGGATTTGGATCGGGTTCAGGCATTTATTGATGCCGTACATAGTGTGAGAAAAAAATGAACGACAGATATCAGCAGCCGGATGCACGTGGTCACTTTGGTCAACATGGCGGTATCTATGTCGCCGAAACCTTGATGCCTGCGTTGGAAGAGCTCAAGCGCGAGTTCGAAGCCGCCATTCAAGATCCGGCGTTTATGGCCGAATATCGCCATGATTTGAAGCATTATGTGGGTCGTCCAAGCCCGATTTATCATGCACAGCGCTGGTCGGAAGCACTGGGCGGCGCACAGATTTATCTGAAACGTGAAGATTTGAATCACACGGGTGCGCATAAGGTCAATAACACCATCGGTCAGGCCTTGCTGGCTCGGCGGATGGGTAAAAAACGAGTGATTGCCGAAACTGGCGCTGGCCAGCATGGCGTGGCTTCGGCCACCGTTGCCGCGCGCTATGGCATGGAGTGCGTGGTGTACATGGGGGCCGAAGACGTGGCCCGTCAGGCACCGAATGTTTTCCGCATGAAGCTCTTGGGCGCCAAAGTGGTTGCGGTTGAATCCGGGACGCGCACGCTCAAAGACGCTATGAATGAAGCGATGCGGGATTGGGTAACCAACGTCGATTCTACTTACTACATCATCGGCACTGCTGCCGGCCCACACCCATACCCACAGCTGGTGCGTGATTTCCAGGTGGTGATTGGCGAAGAATGTAAAGTACAAATGCAGGAAATGCTTGGCCGCCAACCGGATGCGGTGATTGCTTGCGTAGGTGGTGGCTCGAACGCGATTGGTATTTTCCATCCGTATATCCAAGTGCCTGGCGTGCGCCTGATTGGCGTAGAGGCGGGCGGTGATGGGGTTGAAACCGGCCGTCACGCGGCGCCGCTGACTTCCAACGCCAAAGTGGGTGTACTGCACGGCCAGCGCTCGTATCTGATGCACGATGCCGATGGTCAGATCAGCGAAACGCACTCGATTTCTGCCGGCCTCGACTACCCTGGCGTTGGCCCTGAGCATAGCCATCTGAAAGACATTGGTCGCGCCGAATATGTGGCGATTAATGATGATGAAGCCATGCAGGGCTTCCATGATCTGTGTAAGTACGAAGGGATTATCCCGGCGCTGGAATCAAGCCACGCGCTGGCGCAAGCAGCCAAAATGGCCAAGACCATGAGTAAAGACCAAGTACTGCTGGTGAACTTGTCTGGTCGTGGCGATAAAGACATTCCAACCATTGCCCGCAAATTGGGGATTCAACTCTAATCGCCAGGGTATTGCCCTGTAGGCTAATTAATTCATAGGTTTGGTAGATATACCCTCATGTCACGTATTGATTCAGTAATGCAGCAACTGCAGGCGCAACAGCGTCAGGCTCTGATTCCATTTATTACCGCTGGTGATCCTAAGCCCGGCCTGACCGTAGAGCTGATGCATGCACTGGTCGCTGGTGGTGCCGACATCCTTGAGCTGGGCGTGCCATTTTCGGATCCGATGGCCGATGGCCCAGTTATTCAGCGTGCTTCTGAGCGAGCGCTAGCGCACAAAGTCTCACTGCGCACGGTGCTGGAATTGGTGGCGCAATTTCGCCAAACCAATACCACGACCCCTGTGGTTTTGATGGGTTATGCCAATCCGGTTGAGGCGATGGGCTATGAAGTTTTCGCCCAAGCGGCGGTCGCCGCCGGTGTGGATGGTGTATTAACAGTTGACATGCCCCCCGAAGAAGCGGAAGAATCCGTCGCCGTTTACAAACGACACGGTCTAGACCCGATTTTCCTCTTGGCGCCCACAACGCCAGAAGAGCGGGTAAAAGAAGTCGCACGCATGGCCAGTGGCTATGTGTACTACGTGTCGCTGAAAGGCGTAACAGGCTCGGCCAATCTGGACGTTGCCAATGTGGCTGAGAAATTGGCCTTTTTGAAACAATATCTGCAGATTCCGATTGGCGTTGGCTTCGGGATTCGTGATCCGCAATCCGCCCAGCAGGTGGCCCGTGTGGCCGATGCGGTGGTGATTGGCTCACGCTTGGTGCAGGAAGTTGAACAGGGTGAGGCGGGGCTTGCGCAACGTCTGACCGAATTTTTGTCCGCAGTGCGTGCGGCGATGGATAGCGCGCGCGTCTGAGGACGCAGGAGTACACAATGAGCTGGTTGCAGAAACTTTTACCCCCCAAGATCAAGAGCCGTACCACGCCGAATACCTCGGCAGTGCCAGAAGGCCTGTGGAGCAAATGCTCGGCCTGCAGTGCGGTGCTGTATCGCTCGGATCTGGAAAACAACCTGGAAGTGTGCCCGAAGTGCGGCTTTCATAATGCCGTTTCTGCACGAGCGCGGCTCAACCAGCTGCTCGATGCCGAAGGCCGCTATGAAATCGGCTCGGAAGTTAAACCGATCGACATTCTGAAATTCAAGGCCAACAAGCGCTATAGCGACCAGCTGACCGCATCGGCCGCCAGTACAGGTGAAGATGATGCGCTGGTGGTGATGCAGGGCAGTATTCTGACCGTGCCAGTGGTAGTAGCGGCGTTTGAATACAAGTTCATCGGCGGCTCGATGGGCTCGGTGGTGGGCGAGCGTTTTGTGCGTGGCGTAAAAGTGGCGCTGGAAAACGATCTGCCGTTTATTTGTGTGGCCGCTTCCGGTGGCGCGCGGATGATGGAAGGCTTGAATTCCCTGATGCAGATGGCCAAAACCAATGCCATTCTCACCAAACTGTCAGAGAAAAACCTGCCGTTTGTATCCCTGCTCACCGACCCGACCATGGGTGGGGTATCGGCCTCATTTGCCTTCCTAGGTGATGTGGTGATGGCCGAGCCGGGCGCGCTGATTGGCTTTGCCGGGCCGCGTGTGATCGAGCAAACCGTGCGCGAAAAACTGCCGGAAGGCTTTCAGCGCTCGGAATTCCTGCTGGAAAAAGGCGCTATCGATATGATCGTCGATCGGCGCGAGCTGCGTCAGCGTCTGGCTGATGTGTTGACCCTCTTGAACAATCAGGCTGCTGTGAATTAATGACTGCTGCAAGGTTAAGTGAGGCCAATTCGCTGGCCGAATGGCTGAGCTACCTTGAAGGTTTGCACCCTATGGCCATCGATATGGGGCTGGCACGGGTGCAAGCGGTACAGCAGCAAATGGCCTTGGTGCCAACTTGTCCGGTCATCACCGTGGCGGGAACCAATGGCAAGGGCTCGGTCTGCGCCATGCTCAGTAAAATTCTGAGCTTGGCGGGCTACAAAGTGGGCACTTATACCTCGCCGCATCTGCTGTATTACAACGAGCGGATTGCTATCAATGGCCAGCCCGCGGCGGATCACGACATCGTGGCCAGCTTTGCCCAGATTGAAGCCGCCCGCGGCGATGTATCTCTGAGCTATTTCGAATTTGGCACCTTAGCGGCCGTGCACCACTTTATGCAATCGGCAGTAGATGTCATGGTGCTGGAAGTGGGTTTAGGTGGTCGTCTGGATGCCGTGAATATCTTTGAGCCCACCGCCTCGGCGGTGGTGACCATCGGGATCGACCATCAAGCCTATTTGGGTGACACGCGCGAAGCCATTGCGCTAGAAAAAGCCGGCGTCTATCGCGCGGCTGTGCCGGCCTTTTGTGCTGATCCGCAGCCACCCCACACCTTGCTTGAACATGCTGCGCAGATCGGCGCGCCATTGCAGCTGATTGGCCGTGATTTTGGCTACGCACTGCAGGCAGAAGGTCAGCAGTGGAGCTGGCAAGGGGCCAATGGTATTCGTAAAAACGCCTTGCCCATTCCGGCTTTGCGCGGCAAATATCAACTGGCAAACGCCAGCTTGGTCATCGCCTTGCTCGAGGCGCTCAAGCCGCAGCTTCCTGTGAGCTTAAACGACATCAAACGTGGCCTGCTTGAAGTCGAGTGGCCGGCTCGTTTCCAGGTATTGCCCGGCAGGCCAGTTGTGGTGCTGGATGTAGCGCATAACCCCCATGCGGCATTGGTTTTTAAAAGCTGCCTTGACCAGATGGCGTATCACCCGGTGACACATGCTGTGCTGGGTATGATGCAGGATAAAGATGTCGCGGGTGTGCTCGACATTGTGGCCGACCGGATTGATGTTTGGCATGTGGCTGCCCCGCAATTGCCGCGTGCGCTGCCAGCCGCGCAGCTGGCCGAGCTTATCTTGCAACGGGCACCACGGGCACGGGTAGTGCAATACGAAAGTGTTGAAAAAGCTTACCGTGCCGCCTGTGAGAGCGCTGCCGAAGCTGATAGAATCTTGGTCTTTGGATCTTTCTTCACCGTGTCGGAAGTGCTGCAGGCACGCGGATAATTTTATGGCGAATGTAAGCGACGAATTGTTGCAGCTGCGTAAACGAGCGCGGCGACGTTTGGTTGGGGCGATCGCCTTGGTGGTTTTTGCATTAACCGTGCTGTGGACGGCACTGGATGGCGAGCCACCTAAATCCTTACTTGAGCAACAAACCGTCGAAATCATTTCCAGCGCACCGGCTTTATCGTCGGTCGTCAGTCTCAACTCACCACAGCCCGCTAGCAGTCAGGTCGCCAGCGCTGTAGTCGCAGAGGCAAGTGCCGCCATCGAAGCCGAGTCACTGCCTGCCGAGCCGGTTGCGGATGCCTCACGTGTTGCGCCGGTGGCCTTGCCAGGTAAATTGGTGACGCATCAGGAAAACGCGCCGAAAGCGGTCGAGCCTGCCCAGCCCGTGGAAGTTGTCAAAGCGCCAAGCCCTAAACCAAGTGCTAAACCTGCGCCAACCCCCAAACCCACGGCTAAGCCCACACCGCTGAGCACCAAAAAGCCGCAAGCCACCAAAGCCCCGGCTGCCGATCCCAAAGCAATTCTCGAAGGCGGCGGTTTGCCACCTGCAAGCAGTAGTAGCGATAAAATCTATTACATTCAGATTGGTGCGTTTGCTGACGCTGAAAAAGCCGCGCAAACCGTGAAAAAACTGAAAGACGCTGGTATTCCGGCACGCAGCGAAGTTGTAACGACCAGCAAAGGCGAGCTAACCCGCGTGCGCATTGGCCCGGGTAATGATGAGGCCAAGGCCAAAGTCTGGCTCAAGCGGCTGGAGTCGCTGGGTGTGCAAGGTACTCTGGTTAGCAAACCTGCACCATGACCCAGTTTGATTACATTGTGCTTAGCGTGCTTGGTTTATCCATGCTGCTATCGGTGTTGCGCGGTTTAACGCAAGAGATCATGGCGCTGCTGGCTTGGGTGCTGGCTTTCTGGGCTGCTAGTCATTTTGCCGAAACCGTTGCCGCTTGGCTGCCGGCAAGCTTGCAGATTGAGAGCCTGCGCTATATTGCGGCTTTCGTGGTGGTGTTTTTTGTGACGTGGCTGCTGTCGGCCATTGTGCGCATCACCTTGAATCAGTTTATTACGGCCACTGGCCTCAAGCCGGTGGATCGCCTGCTTGGGGCATTGTTTGGCATTGCGCGTGGCTTTTTGCTGTTGCTCACCTTAGTGATGCTGGCGGGACTAACGAGCTATCCGCGCTCGCCGGAATGGCGAAATGCCATGTTTAGCCCGCTGTTTGAGCGTAGCGCCGAATTAGTCAAACCATTGCTGCCGCCGGTGCTGGCCAGCAAGGTCAAATTTGAATGAATTTTTGCAAGTCGAAGGGGCTCTGACCAATGTGTGGCATTCTAGGTGTGGTCGCCAAAACGCCGGTTAATCAAATGTTGTACGATGGCCTTCTGGTGCTTCAGCACCGCGGCCAAGATGCAGCCGGTATCGTAACCGCCGAGCAGCATGTGCTGCATATGCATAAAGGGCAGGGTCTGGTGCGCGATGTATTTCGCACCCGCAATATGCGCTCTTTGCAAGGCAACGCGGGGATTGGCCATGTGCGCTATCCAACTGCAGGTTCTGCCTCTAGTCTGGCCGAGGCGCAGCCGTTTTACGTCAATAGCCCGTTCGGGATTGTGTTGGCCCACAACGGCAATCTGACCAACGACAAGCAGCTGAAAGAAGAGATGTATCGCACCGACCTGCGTCACATCAACACCAATTCAGATTCCGAAGCACTCTGTAATGTATTCGCGCACGAAATTTCACGTCGCGTGAGTGGCCCGCAAGTGGATGCGGCGACCATCTTCGAGGCAATTAAAGCCGTACACGGCCGTGTGAAAGGCGCTTATGCAGTGGTGGCGATCATTGCCGGCTTTGGTATGGTGGCCTTCCGTGATCCGCATGGCATCCGCCCGCTGACACTGGGCGTGCATGAAACGCCGGAAGGGCGCGAATATATGGTCGCCAGCGAATCGGTGGCCTTGGATGTCTTGGGCTTTAAATTTGAGCGCGATATTGCCCCCGGCGAAGCGATTTATGTGACTTTTGATGGCGAGTTTTATAGCCAGCAATGCCACAGCAGCCCGCAACTGATTCCATGTATTTTCGAGCATGTGTACTTTGCCCGCCCTGATACCATCATCGATGGCATCTCTGTGCACGAAGCACGCCTGAAAATGGGCGAGCAGCTGGCCGAGAAAGTACGCCAGCAAGTGCCGGCGCTGGATATCGATGTGGTGATTCCGATTCCGGATACCAGCCGTGATGCCGCACTGCAATTGGCCGACGCGCTGGGCCTGCCGTATCGTGAAGGCTTTATGAAGAACCGCTATATCGGCCGTACCTTCATCATGCCGGGGCAGGCTAGCCGTAAAAAATCGGTGCGCCAGAAATTGAACCCGATTGCAGTCGAATTCCGTGGCAAAAACGTGCTGCTGGTGGATGACTCGATCGTGCGCGGTACTACCTCGAAAGAAATCGTGCAGATGGTGCGCGATTCGGGGGCGAAAAAGGTGTACCTGGCTTCAGCTGCGCCACCGGTGAAATTCCCTCACGTGTATGGCATTGATATGCCAACCCGTAATGAGCTGATTGCCACTGGCCGTGATGAAGTACAAATAGCCGCCGAAATCGGTGCTGATGGCGTGATTTATCAAGATCTTAGCGCGCTGATTCAAGCCTGTAGTGATGCCAGCGGTGGCAAAATTAGCGTGTTTGAAACTTCCTGCTTTGATGGCCGCTATATCACCGGCGACATCACCGATGCTTATCTGGATGAACTGGAAGCCAAACGCCTGTCGCCGCTCTCGACCAAAGCCGATAACACGGGCTCGGTAGTCGACCTCAATATTGGTGTTGGTGAGCAAAATTTGATTTAATGGCCTGAGAACGCCATGCAACGGGAGCTTTGGCTCCCGTTTTTCTTGGCGCCGCAGTTGAATAAAAAGACAAAGGAATACTGATGTTTGACCTGGATGATCTGCACCCCGAAACCCTGGCCGTGCGCGCGGGCACGCTGCGTACCGAGTTTGGCGAACACTCCGATGCCATACATCTGACTTCAAGTTTTGTGGTGGGCTCGGCCGAAGAAGCCGCACTCAAATTCACCGGGCAAATGCCAGGCTACATTTATTCACGCTTTACCAATCCGACCGTGAGCGCCTTTGAGCAACGCTTGGCGGCGCTGGAAGGGGGTGAGCGCGCGGTGGCGACCGCTTCCGGCATGAGCGCGATTTTGGCGTTATGCATGGGACTTTTGAAGGCAGGCGATCATATCGTGTCGTCCAATAGCCTATTTGGCGCGACGATTCAGCTGTTTAATGCCTACCTGGGTAAGTTTGGCGTTACGGTGAGCTATGTGTCACCTACCG
Organism: uncultured Chitinibacter sp.; assembly: GCF_945957625.1. Classification (NCBI taxonomy): domain Bacteria; kingdom Pseudomonadati; phylum Pseudomonadota; class Betaproteobacteria; order Neisseriales; family Chitinibacteraceae; genus Chitinibacter; species uncultured Chitinibacter sp. Next base: position 679,279 of record NZ_CAMFLP010000001.1, on the reverse strand, counting down.
AGCCCGCGGCGTGGGCCGCTGCCGTTACGCCGAACACCAAGCTGTTTTTCCTCGAAACGCCGTCCAATCCACTGACTGAAATTGCCGATTTGGCTGCGATTAGTGCGATTGCTCATCAGCATGGTGCTTTGTTGGTGGTGGACAATTGTTTCTGCTCACCGGCCTTGCAGCAGCCTTTGAAACTGGGGGCAGACATCGTTGTGCATTCGGCTACCAAATACATCGACGGGCAAGGGCGTGTGCTGGGTGGCGCGGTGGTGGGCAGTCACGCGATGCTGGAGCCGATATATCTGTTCCTGCGCACTGCCGGCCCGACTTTGTCGCCATTTAATGCCTGGGTGCTACTCAAAGGCCTAGAAACCTTGGGTATCCGTATGAAAGCGCATTGCGAAAACGCACTCAAATTGGCTACGTGGCTAGAGGCGCAGCCGCAAGTGAGCAAAGTCTACTATCCGGGGCTGACCAGTCATCCGCAATACGAGCTAGCGCAGCGCCAGCAAACCGGCGGCGGCGGGGTGGTGTCTTTTGATCTGGTGGGGGGCAAAGCGGCTGCTTGGGCCTTGATTGATCGCGTGCAACTGATGAGCCGCACCGCTAATCTGGGCGACACGCGCACCACCATCACGCATCCGGCGACCACCTCGCATGGCCGCCTGACACCGGAAGCCCGCGCCGCTGCGGGTATTGGCGATGGTTTGGTGCGTATTTCGGTGGGCTTGGAACACGTGGATGATCTGATTCGCGATTTGCAGCAGGGCCTCTAAACAGCGGCGCTGATGCTAAGCACTCCACGTAAAAAACGGCACCTTGGGTGCCGTTTTTCTTGATGCCTTGCAATATACCCTTAGTGGGTATTGCTCCCAATTAAAGGAAATAATTGAGTACACCATCCATACCCACGGTGTTGATCACGTACGGGGCTTCAGCCTGAACTTTGGGCTTGGCATGCAGCGCCACGCCAAAGCCAGCGGCGTGCAGCATCGGCAAGTCATTGGCCCCATCGCCCATGGCCACCACTTGCTCGGGGCGCAGACCCAGCGTTTCGCGGTGGGCAATCAGCTCGGTTTTCTTGCGCTCGGCATTGATAATATCGCCCACCACGCGGCCGGTGAGCTTGCCGTTTTCGACTTCCAGCACATTGGCAATGGTGGTGGTCAGGCCCAGCCGAGCCTGTAGTTTTTCAGTAAAGAAAGTAAAACCGCCCGAGATCAGCAAGGTTTTGGCGCCGGCCGCCTGAAAGCCTTTCAGCATGGCCTCGGCACCTGGCATCAGGCGCAAGCGCTCGCTGTACACGCGCTCCAAGGCGCTTTCTTCTAGCCCGGCTAGTAGGGCCACCCGACGGGTGAGGCTGGCATTGAAATCCAGCTCACCGCGCATTGCGGCAGCGGTAATGGCAGCGACCTCTGGCTTAATGCCGACCATGTCGGCAATTTCATCAATGCACTCGATGGTGATCAGGGTGGAATCCATGTCCATCACCACCAGACCAATGTCAGTGACGCGGATGTCTTCGGGAATAAACGCAAAATCCAGCGCATTGGATTGGCAAAAATCAGCTACTGCCTCTTCATTGGCGATGTCGGCGCCCTGCAGGCGAAAGCCTTGCTGATGGATAGCCTCGATGCTGTGCGCGCCAGCAAGGCGGGCCAATTGCTTGAGGTGCTGGGTTTCAATGTGCGGAGCCTGAATAACAAGACGGTGCATGCGGATCTTCTCGTGGATTAAAAAGGCGCCTCAGGCGGATTGGCCGGTTTGAGGCTTTGAAAAATCATGGCAAAAATCGCAGCCACCAGCACCCCGAGCAGGGTTTCAAGCAGGCGATTTTCAGCGGCCTGCTTCGCGAGTTGGCCATGCAGGCCAAAAAAGGCCAGCAATATATAAATCAGCAGGGTACTAACGGCAGCGATGTACATCAGCCCATTGGCAAAGGCGATCGGCAGTAGGGCGGCCACCAGCGAAATGAGCGCCAGCAGTAGCCACAAATTATGTAAGGGAAAAATCAGCCACCAGGCTAGCAATGAAGCTAGCAACACCCCCACGATCCGCAGCCAGATATTGGTCATGGTTTGGGCGTGTTCGGGTTTGAATACCATCAAGGTGGTAATCGCCGCGATGCTAGGCACCGATAGGCCCGCTTGATGGGCAATAAAAAAGCTAAAGGTGCAGGCAAAGGCCAGCAAAATGCCAAAAGTCAGCCCAGCCCGTTCGCCTTTGCGCAGTGAATGATACTCACGCCGCCAATTCGGTGGCTTTACTAGATTGAGCGGGTTATTCATCCGCGGCGCAAACGCCATACTCAGCGCCATGGTTAGCACCGCGCCCAGCACATACATCGGTAAAAAATCCGCGGTGATAAAAGAGCCCGGATACCCCACCAGATAAGCGCTGGCCATCGAGCGCAGGGTGATATCTAACGTAAAACCCGCTGCCATATTGGCGCCAATGAGGCTAATGAGCACCACAATGCCGCTGAGCCACCAGCCCCAGTGCTCATTGAGGCTCATACTGAGCGTAGCGGCGGCCAGAATGGCCAGATTGCCCAGTAGCATGCTTTCCAGCCGTACACGGCGGCGATGGCCAATATCGCTAATCAGCGTATAAAAAACAGCAAAGCCCAGCATGCCGGCTTGCATCGGCTGCCCCAGCCACAATAAAACCCCGAGTGGCAAAGCAAACGCCATTGCCCCCAGCAACATGCGCGAGGGGTGAAAGGCTTTGAGCTGGGGTTTAAGCGGGGCCAGCAGCTGGGCAAGCATTAGGCGAGGCTCAAGCGCCGTGGCACTTTTTGAATTTTTTACCCGAGCCGCAATGGCAAGGGTCGTTGCGGCCCACTTTCGGCTCTTCGCGAACCACTTGCTCAACCTTGCCGAATTTATTTTCCAACACGTAGTACATTACGTCTTCGATGTGCCATGGCAGCTCGGAAATTCGCTCTTCGCGCTCCTTGATGCCCAGCAGACTCTGGCCCTCTTCAAGGTCTTCTTCATCGGTCAGGGCCAGTGCCAGAATTTTATCCACGGCGCTATCGAGCTCTTCGCTCTGGCTTAAGAGCTTATCCCAAGCCTCGGCGCGGGCTTCAATCCCGGCATAAAAACCGGACGCCCAGTAGGCCCCCATGGTTTTTTGCCAGCGCTCGTCTTGTTCTTCATCCGACAAAATCACCGGCACATACAGTGGATTTTCGCCTGGATTATCGCGGCGGCTGATGGAAAATGCGGCCTTGATGCTAGCCATATGCTGGCGAATCAGGCTAAAGATCTCGTCCGCTTCGGCGTGCGAGTCAAATTCGGGGGGCGTCCCGGCAAAAACGGCGGGCAGCCATTCGTCTTCGGCGACTTCGTCCGGGCCGATGGCGAGGGCCACCAGAAAGCCATCAAGCATTTCCACGTCCATGGTTTCGCCGGGTGTACGGGGCGACATCAGAAAGCCATCGAGTGCTTCGAGCTGATCGTTAGTGAGTAAGGTGTTGCTCATGATTGAATTTCCATTGATGAAGATCGGCGATCAGCCATTCGTTAAATTCCCGACTGCCGGGGCGAAAGCCATAGCGATAAAAAAAACCATAGGCGGTGTGAGTGCTGTGCACTTGCAATTGTGCCAGCTGCGCGCAATGACCATGCAGGGCGATTTCTTGCAACAGCGCGGCGCCAATGCCCTGATCTTGCCAGGCGGGGGCCACCAGGAGCACATTGATTTCGCCATCGTTATTCAGTTGCGCCACGCCTTGCAGCACACCCGCTTGCGTCGCAACGAGGCTCACCAATTGGGCCGCCGGCGGATGGGTGAGCAGATACAAAATCTCCTCTTGCCAGCGGGCCATGTCTTCGGCGCTTAAATCCTGTAAATCCAGCTCATCGCAGGCGAGCAAGCTATCGCGCACGATCTCGGCGAGTGGGGCTAAATCGCTGCTTTGCAGCGGGCGTATCAGCGTATGCATTGGCAAATTATACCGGTTTCGGCGCAGCGCCGGCAGCAACGCTGCTTGAGCGGCGAATTGTTGTATTTGATTTCGATATGCTTACGCATTGATGAACGAGCGTGCAGACAATGGCATGATGAAAAGCTGATGACGAATAAGGCGGGTAAGAGCGTGTTTAAAATCAGGCTGTTGGCGTTAGGGGGCTTAGGGCTGGTTGGGGTGCAATCGGCTAACGCGGTGACGGCGCAGGAATATGCCGCCTTGCAGCACTATGCCCAACAGCTTAACCCGTCCGCCGCCAGCACGGCGACGCTGGTGCCGGGTGAGCGGCCATTACGCCGTGGTATGCAGGGTGAAGACGTGAAATTGGCCAAGCAGCGGCTGACCGAGCTGGGTTTTCCGCTGCCGCTGGATGAGCAATTTGGCCCCGAGCTAGATGCTACTTTGCGTGAGTTTCAGCTGGGCCTGAGCATGAAAGAAGATGGGGTGCTGGATAAACAAACCCGCTTTAATCTCAATCTCACCGATTCCAAGCGGGCCGCTTTGCTGCAATGGCAATTACCGCAAATGTATACCCTGCTACAGCATGCGCCTGAACGCTATGTAGTAATTAATATTCCAGCCTATACCCTCACGGCCTATCAGGGCGGGCAGCAAGTTTTAAGCTCGCGGATTGTCATTGGCAAAACCGATCGCGAAACGCCGCTGCTGGCCACCCAGATTGCCGCGATTAAATACAACCCGAACTGGAGTGTGCCGCCGGTGGTGATCAAACATGATCTGCAGCAGGGCGGCAAACTGAATCTGGCCAAAATCCAGAAGCATAAATTGCGCATGCTCGATGCGGACGGCAATGCCGTCGATCCGGCCACCGTATCGGCTGAAGGCGGCTTGGGGCGCTATCGCTTTGTGCAAGACCCCGGCGCGAATAATGCCTTGGGGCGGCTGAAATTCGAGCTAACCGCCAGCAATGGCATTTACTTGCACGATACGCCCAGCAAGGGGCTATTCGGCCGGGAAAACCGTGCAGCGTCGTCGGGCTGCGTGCGGGTACAGCAATGGCAGCAGTTGGCGGCTTGGGTGCTGGGGGTGAATGCCGGCACCATTGGCCAGCGGGTGGCGAGCAAAAAAACCTACACCGAAGCGGTGGCCGCGCCGGTGAAAGTGTATTTTGTGTATTGGCCCGCTCAGCTGGAGGGCGAGAAAGTACGCTGGTATGCCGATATTTATCAGCAATATCAAACCAGCCGCGGGATTAATGCCGCGCTGAAATTGCCAGACAATCCGGCGCCCAGCGCGATTGGCCAGGTCGCCACCGCCCCCAAACCTTAGCCAGGGGCCAAGCGCTCGCGTAGCGCTTCGACAATAAAATCAATGAACACCCGGTATTTACGTGGAACCGAAGCGCGAAAAGGGTAGACGAGGTATACCGGGGTGGGGTTGGCATGCCACTCAGGCAGTAAGGGCTCCAGTAGCCCGAGCTCGCAATAGGTTTGCCCCACAAATTGGGGCAACAACGCAATGCCATAACCACAGATTGCGCTGACCGCCAGCGTGGGGTTGGTGTCGCTACATAAAATCGGTTGCAGTGGGGCGGTCAGCTCTTGCTCGCCATTGAGCAAGCGCCATGCGCGCGAATGTTGGTAATCATCATTAATCAGCGTGGTGTGCTGCAATAGCTGATCCGGATGCGTCAGCGGTGGCGCGCTGGCCAGATAGCGGGGCGAGGCATACAGCTTATCATGGGCATAGCCCAGCGTTTTGGCCACCAGTCGTTCATCGCCCACCCGGCCGACCCGAATACAAAAATCCACCCCGTCCGCCCCAGGCGAAATCAGCCGGTTATTGGAATCCACCCGAATCCGCAAGCCCGGGTGTAAACGCGCCAGCTCGGCCATCAAAGGGCCGACTGCATACTGCGATAGCGATGGCGTGGTGCTGATCCATAAATCGCCATCCAGGCCTTGCTGGGTGTCTTCAATATCCAGCCGGACCTGGCCGAGCAGCTCGCGCAAGGCCACCGCATGAGGTAAGAGTTTTTGCCCGCTCTCGGTCAGCGTCATCCGCCGGGTACTACGCAGCACCAGCACGGTGGCGAGCTCTTGCTCTAATTCACGGATTAATTGGCTGATATGACTTTTGGCGCACCCACGCTCAGCGGCGGCAGCGGTAAAGCTGCCAAGACGGGCCAGTGCTTCAAAGGCAAGTAAGGAATCGGGTGGCAGGATTGTTTTCATGAGAGAACGGAGTGTTTGTTTTTTAACGCTTATCGGCGGATTAGCGCCCGTCTATGATGAGTGCATCGAGACATTAATGCAATATCAAAAACAAAAGGAGCTGATCATGCTACGGTTTCTTACTGAGCTTGTTCGTCGCTTACGAGAAGGCGCGCGTACCCCCGCTTACGATGCTTTTTCGCACTCACCTTTCTATTTAAATAGCCACTGGCAACAGCCACAACGCCGGCGGCCGCTGTGCTGCGAGGAAGAAACCCTGGAGCGCTTGCGCGATCGTTGGCGGATTATGTAATTGAGACCGTACGTAATGGCAACAGCCGCTGAAGTCAGCGCCAGTGATTGAACGTGCCAGCGGTAGTCCCCAAAAAAACAATGCCCCGTTAATCCGGGGCATTGTTTTATGTACAGAGTAGCGCTTATTGCTGCTGTTTATGCAGCGCGGTGGTGGGGTAAGTGCCCACCGCCTTTTGCAAATCACGAATAGCGGCGCTGAGCTGATCTTGAAAATGCGCCTCCACCAATAGGGTGCTCGAAACATCTTCCATCCCATCGTGAATGATGCTCATCAGGGCGTTTTCTTGGCTGTCGGTGAGCTGCAGCCCTACCAGCGCGACTTCCACCCGCATGATGATGTTATTCAGAATCAGCGAAGCCGACGCCCGGCCAGTGCGTTGTAGCTCATCAATATTGGCCAGCGTTTCGGTCAGCTGCTGGATGGTTTGCTCAATGACCGAGCCGCGTGATTCGGATTCGGCGGAGGTGTTAAGCGAATCCAGCCGTACTTCGGCGGCCTCCACCAGCATGGCAAGGTGATCGCGTAGCCGCCCGCAACGCTCGGGGTCGTCTTGCGGTAAATTGGTAATCAGGGTGCGGGTATGCGGGTAGGTGATGGCGAGGCGATTGCGGTATTGGGTGATCCGGTCCATGCCCGCCATATGCTGCAAGATGGAGGATTCAAGCTCCGAAGCTGGACCATGCTGATTCACAATCAAAGAGTCACCATTGGGCAGCAGCAACTGCACCACGCTATTGACCTCAAACATCGCTTGCGCATTGACCAGCTCGCTAGCCAAGGCCAGCGGTGTTTGGCATAAATTGAAGCGCTTGATGGCTTCAATCACCATGCCAGTTTCGCTCATGCTGGTCATGGCCACCATGGCGGTATTGGTGGCGTATTGACTTTGGGATTTGAGCTGCTGGCGCTCTTGTACCCGGCGCAAAGTCTGGATCACCTTGGCTTCCAGCACCTTCGGATTGATCGGCTTGAGCAGGTAATCTTCGCCACCAATTTCAAAGCCTTGCAGCCGATCATCGATACTATCGAGCGCCGATAAAAAAATCACCGGAATATCGCAGGTATCAAAATCGTCTTTTAGCTCTCGGCATAGCGTATAGCCATCCATGCCGGGCATTTGCACATCGGCAATGATGAGCTGCGGATGCTGTTGTCGCGCTTTATCGAGCGCTTCTTGCCCGGATTCGGCGGTAATCAGCTGGCAGCTTTCGCTCAGGGCATCATGCAGAAAATCCAGCATGAAAAGGTCATCATCAACGATCAGTACACTTGGTTGCTCTGCTTGCGACATGGTGTGATCCTATTTTTCGTTAATGCGCTTAATGGTGCGCTTCCCAGTTTTGCTTCCAGACCAAAAAGTCGGCAGCTGCCATCGGCTCGGCCACCAGATAGCCTTGCACCTCATGGCAACCCGCTGAGACCACTAAATCCCAGTCCTCTTGGGTTTCCACGCCTTCGGCGACCAGATTGAGGTTGAATTTACTGCCCAAGGTGACGCTGTGTTCCAGAATGGTGCGGGCAGATTGATCTTGGCTGGCGCCACGCACAAAGGCCCGATCAATCTTCAATTCAGTAAAGGGGGTTTGCATCAAATGTTCCATGGTGGAAAACCCTGTCCCGAAATCATCAATCGATAGCCCAAACCCTTTGATCCGCAGCCGGGTCAGGATGTCGAGGCTCAATACATAATCATGCGAGAGCTGGGTTTCGGTGATTTCCAGCGTGATGGATTCCGGGGCGATGTCATTGTCGTCCAGCACTTGGCAAAAGAGCTCAGGCAGCTCCAAGCGGTGTAGATTGTCCATCGACACATTGACTGACAACTTGATCTGCATGCCAGCGGCTTGCCATTGCCGCAGCTGGCTCACGGCCAGACGCAATACTTGAAAGGTCAGTTCATCCACCAAGCCATGTTGCTCCAGCGCGGGCACAAAGGTATAGGGACCCAGCAGGCCACGCTGCGGATGGCGCCAGCGCGCCAAGCATTCCGCCCCCACGACGGTATGCGTGCGGGTACTGACTTTAGGCTGATAAAAGAGCTCAATCGCGCCATTCGCCAGCCCCCATTCCAGCTCACTGCGCTCAAGCTGCATGGTTTGCGAGCCGGCAGCATGCTGCAGCCGTGGCTGTAATTGCGCAGATTCACTGAGCAAGCGCGCCAGATCCTCTTTGCGGATCGGTTTACTCAGCGCACCATGGATATTCAGGCGGAACGAATGGGCGAGTTTCTCGGTGGCTTTGAGAACGTTGTCATCCAGCCCCGACAAAATCGCCACTTGGCCGGTAAAGGCCTGTTGGCCCAGTTGGCGCAAAAATGCGATGCCATCCATATCCGGCATTTGCAGATCACACAAAATCCAGTCTGGCGTTTCCATTTGCTCCAGCTGAGCTAGGGCGGCATGGGCATCTAGGCAGCGGGTAATGTGCACCAGGCCAAGGTCTTGCAGATGCTGGGCCAGTAAATCCAGCATAAATACATCGTCATCCAGCAGCATGACCCGCAATTCCGGATCAACATTATGGATACTCAGCTGTGGCTCCGCTTCGCAGCTGGCTGCAAGCAGCCCTTGGGTTTGCAGATGGGCACAGGTTTGCGTAAATAAGCGCTGTAGTTCCGCGATTTTTTCGCGCATTACGTCTAGCGGTAGCGTGGTTTGGTGGGTATCCAGGTCGGCCAAACGTTCGCCTAAGGCCATGGCGCCCACGGTGCGGGCCACAGATTTCAGCCGATGACATTCGGCGCTGATTTTATGCAAATTGCCGGCGGCCAGCTCTGGGGCCAGGTTCGCCAAACCCTCGCGCAGCGTATCAGCAAATTTCTGCAGATATTTGTGTTGCCGCTGCGGGTCAGCCCCAAACATGGCGTTTAAAACGGCTGGATCAAACAATGGATGTCGATCTGTAGGAGTAGGGGTATAGCTTGGCAGGTCAATCATAGTATTGCTTTGCAGCCAATACGTCAGGGTCTGGTAGAGTTTGTCAGGCTGGACCGGTTTGCCAAGAAAGTCATTCATCCCCGCTTCCCGACACAGCTGCCGATCTTCGGTCGAGACATTCGCCGTCATTGCGATGATGGGCAAGTCTTTAAAGCGCGGATTCTGGCGCAGGATTTTGCACGCGGTGTAGCCATCCATTTCGGGCATCTGGATGTCGAGCAAAATCGCATCAAATAGCTCGGCCTCGGCGAGGCGTACGGCTTCGCGGCCATCGTTGGCAATCACCACCTGAATACCCACCTGGCTAAGTAGATCGGCCCCCACTTGCTGGTTAAACGGATGATCATCCGCCAAGAGTACGCGCTTGCCAGCCAGCTTGGGCAAGGTTTGCTGTGCAGAGCCATGCGTGGTGCTGGCGGGGAGTTGCTCGGCACTGATGGGCAGGCGAATGGCAAAACTAAATTCACTGCCCAGATGCAGCTGGCTGCGCAGCTTGAGCTCACCCCCCATCAGCCCAACTAGCTGCCGACTAATCGCCAGCCCAAGCCCGGTGCCCCCATATTTACGGGTGGTTGAGCTATCGGCCTGATCAAAGGGCTCAAACAGGCGTTGCTGCGCATGCTGCGGGATACCGATACCGGTGTCGCAGACTTTAAATTCCAACCGCTCTGGCTCGGCCGGATCGCTAGCGAGACAAAGGCTAACCCGGCCATGTTCGGTAAATTTAATGGCATTGCTTAAAAGATTGAGCAACACCTGTTTCAGGCGCAGTGCATCACCTTCCACCGTGCGCAGTTCAAGCTGATCGTGAAAGAGATCAAAAGCCAGGTGTTTTTCGCTGGCGCGCGGCTCCATAATGTCGCGAATTTCCGCCAGCATATCGGCTAGGTTAAACGGGCAATGTTCGATTTCCAGCTTGCCAGCCTCGATCTTGGAAAAGTCGAGAATGTCATTAATCAGCCCGAGCAAATGTTGGCCTGAGGCGGTGATTTTTTGCAGATAATCACGTTGTTTCGGATTAAGTTCGGTTTGCAGCGCCAGATGCGCCATGCCCAACACGCTATTGAGCGGGGTGCGGATTTCATGGCTCATATTGGCGACGAAAGCGCTTTTCGCCCGATTGGCACTTTCGGCCAGGTGGCGGGCGGCATCGAGCTCACGCGTACGTTCAATCACTCGCTCTTCGAGCTTGACATTGAGCTCAACCATATTGTGTTCGTGCTCGATGCGTTCAGTGATATCCCGCACCATGGCGGTGTAGATCGGGTTGCCGTAATTATCCGAATACGAAATCGACACTTCGACCGGAAATTCTTCGCCATTGGCGCGGCGGCCGTGCACTTGGCGCACGTTGTAGCTGCGCATTTTGCGCGTGTGGTCACCTTCGCGGGCAAATTGGTGCATGTATTCGCGGTGGGTGAGGGTGTGCCGCACCGGAATCAAAGCCTCGATCGGGCAACCTAAGATCTGGCTCGCTGGAAAGCCAAACATCTGCTCGGCCGCGCGGTTAAACAAAATAATATTGAATTCGGTATCGGTGGTGACAATGGCATCCATAGCGCCATCAATCATGCCCGCCAGCTGCGCCCGATTGGCCAGTAATTGCTCTTCGGTGGCTTTACGCTGGGTGATGTCGGTGCTGGTGCCGATCATGCGTAGTGGCTGGCCTTGCTCATCACGCTGCACAATCGTGCCGCGCCCCAAAATCCACACATACTGGCCCGATTTACCACGCAGGCGATATTCGCTAGCGTAGGCCTGGCTGCGGCCTTGCAGGTAATCGTTCAGTTGTTCAAGCGCCTGGCGACGATCATCCGGATGCAGGCGCTGCTCCCACTCGCTAAAGGTATTGGCCAGCTCATTAATATGTAGGCCCAAGAGATTGGCCCAGGTTTCGGTGAAGGTCATCTGCTGATTGCGCAAATCCCAATCCCACACGCCATGCCCGGAGCCCTCGATCGCGGCTTTCCACAGCTGATCACGTTGAAACAAGGCCTCGTTCGCTCGGCGAAATTCACGCTTGCTCTGCATCGCCGTCAGCAGCTGACTGTAGGTCAGCAGCAGCGGTTCCAGTGTAGCTAATACCTGCAGACCGCCGGTGGGCAGGTCGCCCAAAATCACCAGGCCATTAACCCGATTGCCATAATGAATGGGAATGAGCCAGCTCGCGCCTAAGGCCGGCAGCCCCAGTTGCTCTCCGGTCTTGCCCAAAAGGGCGGGGATGTGTGGCAAGAACTGAGCCATCCCCTGCTGCACTACTTCGGCTGCACTCGGGCAGAGCGTGCAGTCAAACTCCCAGCCTGAACTGGTATTTTGCTCAAACAGTGCCACTGTGGCGGCATCCCACTGCTGGTGGCGGATGGCGTTTATTTTGAGTTGCCGTTGTTCGCCTTGCCCCAAGACTTCGGCGATCAGGGTAAAACCGCTCTGGCTTAAGCGCTGAAGCTCAAGCAGGATAAGGTTAAAGGCTTGCCGCTCATTCTGACTACTAATAAAGTCGCCCTGAATATCAACAATCGCGTTGAGCTGCAGATTGCGCAGATCGAGTTCTTCACGGGCATGGCGTTCTTCGGTGATGTCGCGCTGCACGCTCACCCAGACCGGCCCGTAGTGCATATGTTCGAAGCTGCTGCTACTTAAGCGGCTCCAGAATTGGCTGCCGTCTTTGCGACGATTCAGTAGCTCACCTTCCCAGTGCCCCTGTTCTTGTAACAGTTGCAGCAGGCGCTGACTGTTATGCGGGCTGGCGGATTCATCACTCACGATGAGCTCGGCCACCGAAACCCCCAGCATTTCTTCCGCGGCAAAACCAAACATCGCTTCAGCGGTGGGGTTGGCATACACCACGCGGCCATCACGGGCTGAAATCAGATGCACGGCTTGCTGCAGGTTTTCGACAATCTCGGCATGTAGGGCCAGCTCGTTTTTAAGCTCCAGCGGGTTGCTTAAATCCTGTACTGTCACCGGGACATATTTGGCCGTGGTCACGTTGGCTGGAATCGGGAAGGCCAAAATCGCCTTAAATGGTTTGCCGGTGGCGGTGATTAAATTTACTTCCGAGCGAAAGCGCTCTTCCTTGCGCCAGAAAGCGCGGATTTCCTCGCGCGCCACATCCAGTGCGCCCTCACCAAACAGCTGGCTAAATCCTTGCAAGAGCGCTTCTTTGCTGGTTTCAAACAAGATGAGCGTTGCCGGATTGACATCGGTGACCTTCATGCCGCTCAGTAAGCTGTAAAGCGCTTCGGGTTTGTCGCGCAGATAGGCGTCGATATCGCTAATGCCGCTTAAGCGCAATTCGTCCAGCATGGCCACCAGCTCGGACATATCCTCATGCCAGATCGATAAATGTGCAGCATCAAACAGCGAGCGGTAGCGTAATTCCCGCTCCACCAGCTCGTTTTGCTGTGCCAGCTGCGCGCCCAGATCGGTGAAGGTCAGTACGATTTCATCTTGCCAATCGTCTTCGAGTGGCGTGCAATGCAGCGCCACGCTCTTGTATTGACCATTTTTAGCGCAAACATGCGCCACAAAACGGCTAAAGGCACTTTGGCCTTGTTGTGCCTGCTGGATGCGCTGATTCCATTCCTGCTCAACGTGGGTACGGTAGTGTGGATCAGGAAATGCTTGCTGCCACCACTGAGTGAGATCGATTAAATCCACACTGCTATAACCAAACAGTTCGATAAAAGCCGGGTTGAGATAATTAATACCGCGTAAACCACTGCAGATCATTGTGGGTACGGCGCTGCTTTCCAGTAGGGCGCCCAACCTTTGTTCGCTACGGGCTAATTCATGCAGGGTGTTTTTCAGTTTGCTGATGTCACGCCAAGTGACTGACAGGATTGGCGTGGTTTCTTGTTCTGGTGTGGCAAAGTGCGCATGCAATAAAACATTGATTACCCGCTGCTGTTTGCTGCGTAAATCCAGCGCAACATCCTGTAATTCCTGCTTGCTTAAGAGCAAGGGCTGCCAGCTTTCGGTAAATAGGGCGGCAGATTCGGGGGTATAGAGCTGCAGCCAATTCTGGCCAATGATTTCGTGCTTATAGTACCCCAGGGTATTGAGTAGAGTCTGATTGCAGTCGAGGATAATCTGCTGTTGCCAGTCGATGGTTAGTAATAAATCTGGCGACTGATCGTACAGTGCTTGCAGATGATGCTGGTGACTCAGTAAATGCTGCTCGCGCTCTTTGCGCGCAGCAATATCGAGCACCAGTGCCTCAATACCAATTAATTGCCCGGCTTCGTCGTAAATCCCATAACCTTGATCCTGCACCCATACCGTCGCGCCATCGCTGCGCACCAAGCGATATTCCAGCTGATAGCCTTGCTGTGTTTGCAGCCGGTCCAGGCTTTGTTGCCCAAAAGTGGGGCGATCTTCCGGGTGAATCAGGCTTAACCAACCGCCGGGGAGTTCTTGGCATGGCGTGCTTGCGGGATAGCCCGTCAGGCGTAGCGCAGCTTCAGCTGCAAAATCGACAGTGCGCTCCGAATCAAGGCGACAGCGATATACCATGCCGCTAACTTGCCCCAATAGACGCAACAAGGCCGCGCTGCATAACGGTGCCGCGCTGACAGTGTTGAGCATTGGATCGCTGGAGGCTGACATGATTCTCGTCAGGAGTTAGTAATACAGCTTAAAGATAGGCGATGCTCGCTGACGATGCCAAATTGCTTGCGTGTGCCCTAACTGCCAGATGTCGGAATCAGACAGTTAAAAACATGATCTATGTCAACTTTTGGCGGCGGCGCCCAAGAGGGCGGTCTAGCATGCAAACGTGCAGCCGCCTGACTGCGCTGAATGCTGCTTTGGGGAGATACTCATGTCACCGTCTCGAACACTGCGTGTGCGCACGCAACTAGGCCTTGGATTTGGCGTAATTTTGCTGCTGATGATTGTGATCGGCGCGATTGCCTTTAGCCGGCTGGATTTGCTGGATGAAAGCGTGAATAAAATGGTTAATGACCGTTATCCGAAAACGGTGCAGGCCAACGCCATCATCAATAATATGAACCTTGTTGCACGTTCAACGCGCAATTTAATGTTGATGACTGACCCCAATGAGTTATCCAAACAGCTAGAGCAAATTGCGCAGGCTCGTAAAGCGATCAGCGAAAATCTAGAAAAGCTAGATAGCACCGTCAAAAGTGAGCAAGGCCGCTTGCTGATGAAAGAGGTGACCTTGGCTCGCGGTGAATATGTGCAAGAGCTAGAAAAATTCATGCAGCTCTATCAAGAAAAACGCATCGATGAAGCCAAGGCATTATTGATCGGCTCGATGCGCGCCACACAGCTTAATTACATCGACAAAATTGATGCGCTCATTACTTATCAATCAGATTTAATGAAGTCGGAGGGGGCCGCGGCCGAGAAAATGGCCGAAAGTGCCAAAAATCAGATTTTGTATTTGTCCCTGGCCGCCATCGTACTTGGCCTCGTGATTACCTGGCAGATCGTTAAGCGCTTGATGGTGCAGCTGGGCGGGGAGCCCAGCGATGCTGCGGCCGTCGCCTTAGCGGTGGCGGAGGGTAAAATTGATAATCCAATTCACTTGCAGCCGGGTGATCAGCGCAGCGTGATGTTTGCCATGCAGCAAATGCAGCAAACGATACAGGCCTTTATCGCCGAGCAAGCGCGCATGGCCAGCGAGCATGACAAAGGGTGGATTAAGGAGCAAATGAATGCGGAAGCCTTCAAAGGCCGTTTCGGGCAAATGGCGACCGAGATCAACCAGCTAGTGAATTCGCACATTAGTGTGAAAATGCAAATTGTTGAAATCGTCTCCGCCTATTCACGTGGTGATTTCAGCCAAGATATGGCGCGCCTACCCGGCGACAAAGCCAAGATCACGGCGGCGCTGGATCAAGTGAAAAGCGCATTGCTCAGCATCAGCAGCGATATCAAAAAACTGGCGGCAGACGGTGCGCAAGGCGATTTCAGCCAGCGGGCCCATGCCGAGCAATATCAATTTATGTTCCGCGAGATGATCACCGATCTGAACTTGCTGATCGAGACCTGCGAGGTTGGGTTTAATGATGTGCTGCGCGTATCTAGCGCATTGGCGGCGGGGGATCTGAGCCAGACGATTACCAAAGATTATCCGGGTATGTTTGGGGCGACCAAAGCTGGCGTGAACCAAACTGTGGCCTCGCTCAATGCGATTGTGCAAGAAATCGAGCAAGTGGTCGAAGCCGCCGCCGAGCGGGGCGACTTTAGCCGGCGGCTTAGCCTTGAGCAAAAACAGGGCTATACCCGTCGCTTGAGTGAATTACTGAATCAGCTCTCTACCGTGACCGAAACCGGGCTGCGCGATGTAATGCGGGTGGCCAATGCCTTGGCGGGCGGCGATCTCACCCAGACCATTAGTAAAGATTATCCGGGGCTGTTTGGCGAAACCAAGCAGGGGGTGAATACCACGGTCGAAAATCTGCAGCAGCTGGTGAGTGAGATTCAGGATGCCGGCATGGCCATTAATGCGGCAGCTAGTGAAATTGCCCAAGGTAATAGTGACTTGTCACGCCGTACCGAAGGGCAGGCCGCCAGCCTGGAAGAAACTGCATCCAGCATGGAAGAAATTACCGGCACGGTGAAACAGAATGCTGACAATGCACAGGTTGCCAGCAAGCTGGCGCGCTCCTCGTCTGAAGTCGCCACCAAAGGCGCGCAAGTAGTCGGGCGAGTGGTGGAAACCATGAGCTCGATTAATGAATCGTCGCGTAAAATTGTCGACATCATTAGCGTGATTGACGGCATCGCATTCCAAACCAATATCTTGGCGCTGAATGCGGCGGTAGAGGCCGCCCGCGCTGGTGAGCAAGGCCGTGGCTTTGCGGTGGTGGCGGCCGAAGTGCGTAATCTGGCGCAGCGCTCAGCTTCAGCGGCCAAAGAGATCAAGCATCTGATCAATGATTCGGTCAGCAAAGTGGATGATGGTGCCAAATTGGTGGCCGAAGCTGGCAGCACCATGAGCGAAATTGAGTCGAGTATTCAGCGGGTCACCGACATCATGAGCGAGATCTCGGCCGCGTCTGTTGAGCAAAGTGCCGGGATCGCCCAAATCAATCAGGCTGTCATTCAGATGGACGAAACCACCCAGCAAAATGCAGCGCTGGTGGAAGAAGCCTCGGCGGCCGCCGAAGCCCTGCAAGAACAGGCGCAAACCATGGCGCAGGCGATTGGCTCGTTTAAACTGAATCGCACTTCGCATATGCTGCTCAGCCGCAAACCGGTGGAGCCGGTACATAAACCGGTTCCGACCGCCGCCAGCGCTAAGGCTAGCAAACCGGTGAAACTGGCCAGTAAAAAGCCGGCCGCAATTAGTGTGCCACAAGCCAGCGAGGATGCGGATTGGGCTGAGTTTTAAGCAAAGTACGACATTAGCGTGACTTGATCTGGCGCTAGGCAAGTGTGGGTCAGATTAGTTAAGCTCATGTTCGGGGTGCAAAAAAGCCGCCTTGGGGCGGCTTTTCTATTTTTTGCGTTGGGTATTGCTCTGTGATTATTTATTTGTATTGATTTCAAGCTCATACATGAAGGGGGTATATTGATGGGTCAAGCTTATTCTGTGCTGATGGTTTGCACTGGCAATATTTGTCGCAGCCCCACTGCCGATGGCGTGCTCCGGCAACTGGTGGCAGTGCAAGGGCTGCAAGATGTGATCGAGGTCGACTCAGCCGGCACGTATGATTATCACGTGGGTGAGGCGCCGGACCGCCGAGCGCAGCAGCATGCGCGCAAGCGTGGTTATGATCTTTCCAATTTGCGGGCGCGGCAGGTGGCCGCCAGCGACTTTAGTCGTTTTGATCTGATCTTGGCGATGGATAAAGGCCATTTTGCGGCTTTACGCCAACGTTGCCCGGCTGAGTTTCATAGCAAGATCCAGCTCTTTCTGGACTATGCCGCCGCGTTTCAGGAAGACGAGGTGCCCGATCCCTACTATGGCGGGGCCGAAGGCTTTGAACACGTGCTGGATTTAGTGGAGGACGGTTGCCGCGGGGTCTTGGCCCATGTGCAACACCAACTAGCTGCTCGCACGCCAAGCTAATCGCGGCAAACCCCTACTTGTAAGGAGGTGGCGAAGGCTTTAAAATTCGATGTTCCTTCGGGGGAGTAATCGTCGGCCGATGCAGTGAGCCGAGCCTGAATCAACAAACTTGAAGCCCTGCGGCTTTATGGTTCAGGCAGTGACCCAGTGTCACCTGATGAGACCCGAGGTTATGCGCATGCTCAGAGGGTGGGCCGTGCGCCTAGCCTCGTGTCTTACGCCTGCCCTGGAGATGATGATGTTTGATGCTTTGTTGATTTCGACTGGAGTCGTAGCGATTGCAGAAATGGGCGATAAAACCCAGCTGCTGTCCCTGATTCTGGCGGCCAAATTCCGACGCCCGCTACCGATTGTTGCGGGCATTTTTGTTGCTACCGTGCTAAATCACTTTGCAGCGGGTTGGATCGGACAGCAGGTGGCCGGGCTCATTTCGGCGGATGTGCTACGCTGGGTCGTCGGCATCGGCTTTTTGGCGATTGCTGCCTGGGCACTTATCCCGGACGAAATGGATGAAGAGGAGGCGACGGTGAAACCGTATGGCGCCTTCTTGGCAACCTGTGTGGCCTTCTTTTTGGCCGAAATGGGTGATAAAACGCAAATTGCCACCGTTGCGCTGGCCGTAAAATATCAGCCGCTGTGGCAGGTGGTGTTTGGCACTACCATCGGCATGATGCTGGCCAATGTGCCCGCCGTGTATCTGGGCGATTGGATTGCCAAGCGTATGCATGTGCTGCGTATGGTGCGCTTTGTGGCCGCCGCGATTTTTGCGCTGATTGGTGTGTTGGCACTGGTCGGTTTCGGGCAGTAAAGCCCGGTTTGCAGTGAGATGCCGATACGAGCCGGCAGGTGTGGTTGCACCTGCCGGCTCGTATTTGTATTTAAAGCAACGTGCGTATGCACGATAACATCAACTTAGTTTGGGGAAGAGTCATGCTGGATGCTTTTTTTAAGCTCAAAGAGCATGGGACGAGTGTTAAAACCGAGGTGATTGCCGGGTTTACGACATTCCTGACCATGGCCTACATCGTATTTGTTAATCCGGCGATCTTGTCGATTACCGGGATGGACTTTAATGCGGTGTTCGTCGCCACGTGTTTGGCGGCAGCGCTGGGTACGGCGATTATGGGGCTGGTGGCCAATTATCCTATCGCTTTGGCGCCAGGCATGGGTCTGAATGCCTATTTCACTTTTACCGTGGTAAAAGGTATGGGCATGAGCTGGCAAACCGCACTGGGTGCCGTGTTTGTGTCTGGCCTGATTTTCCTCGTGGTGAGTTTGTTTAAAGTGCGGGAAGCGCTGGTTAATGCCATTCCGCACTCACTCAAGCTGGCGATTTCGGCCGGTGTGGGGATGTTTCTTGCCATTATCGCGCTGAAAAACGCCGGTGTGGTGGTGGATCATCCGGCCACTTTGGTTACGCTGGGCAACCTGGCTGATCCCAAAGTGCTGCTGGCGATTTTGGGCTTCTTCCTGATTGTGGCGCTGGAATATCGCCGTGTGCCAGGCTCGATCATCATTGGTGTACTGGCGGTTACCGTTCTGGCGATTGCCATGGGCTTGCAAGAGTTCAAAGGCGTTTTCGCCCCAATCCCATCGCTGGCACCTACCTTTATGCAGATGGATTTCAGTGCCTTGATGACGCCAGCTGGCATCTTTAATGGCGCGCTGCTGGGGGTGATTTTTGTCTTCTTTTTTGTTGATCTGTTTGACACTACCGGTACGCTGGTGGGCGTGTCGCACCGCGCCGGCTTGCTGGATAAAGATGGCAAACTGCCGCGCCTGAAAAAAGCGCTGCTGGCTGATTCGGTAGCCATTACTGCGGGTGCCGCTTTGGGTACTTCTTCAACCACAGCCTACATCGAATCTGCCGCAGGTACGGCGGTAGGTGGTCGCACCGGTCTGACTGCTGTTGTCGTGGCCGTGCTGTTTATGCTGGCGCTGTTCCTGTCGCCACTGGCTGCGTCAGTACCAGCGTATGCGACTGCGCCTGCGCTGTGCTACGTAGCGGTGCTGATGAGTCGTGGCCTGGCTGAAATCAATTGGGATGATCTGACTGAATCTGCGCCGGCTGTCATGACTGCACTGGCGATGCCGTTCACGTTCTCGATTGCCGATGGTATCGCGTTCGGCTTTATTAGCTATGTGGCGATCAAAGCATTGGCTGGCCGCTTTAAAGATTTGAGCCTGGCGGTAGTGATTATTGCTGCATTGTGGGTGGTGAAGTTCGCCCTGTTCCACTAAAACGGAGTCTAAGCCATGACTAAACCCGTGTCTGAGCTGCCATACGCCGACTACATTCGTGAGCGGATTCGTACGGTGCCGAACTGGCCGCAAGAAGGGGTGATGTTTCGTGACATTACTCCCTTGCTGCAAGACCCGAAAACCTTTCGCCTGCTGGTTGATATCTTTGTGCATCGTTACATGGATCAGCAGCTGGACGTGGTTGCCGGGGTTGATGCGCGCGGGTTTATCTTGGGGGCCGTGGTGGCTTATGAGCTGAATCTGGGCTTTGTGCCTGTTCGCAAGAAGGGTAAGTTGCCATTTGACACAATTGCCGAGGAATACGAGCTGGAGTATGGTTCTGCCACCGTAGAACTACACGCTGACGCTTGTAAAGCCGGTGATCGTGTGTTGTTGATTGATGATCTGGTCGCCACTGGCGGCACCATGATTGCGGCGGCCAATTTGCTGCGGCGGATTGGTGCCAATGTGGTTGAGGCCGCGGCCATTGTTGATTTGCCCGAGCTGGGTGGATCGCAATTGGTGCGCCAGCAAGGGATCGAGTTGTTTACTGTGTGTGATTTTGCCGGGTATTAAGCCTGGGTAGAGGAAAGAATTGTGACGATGGAATTGCCAGAGGCACGTACGATTTTAGATAACGCCGATTGTCTGCATCCGGAGAGCGAAGTAGTGGCTGCGCTGGATCGCATGGGGCAAGAGATGTGTGCCGCTTTGGCGCACACCAATCCGGTGGTGTATACCGTATTGAACGGTGGTTTGATTGTGGCTGGGCATTTGCTACCACGATTGAAGTTTCCGCTGGAAATGGCGTATCTGCATGCCACCCGTTATCGTCACGAAACTTCCGGTGGCGAGCTGGACTGGAAAGTGAAGCCGCGCGAAGACATGCGTGGCCGCACTGTGGTCATCGTTGACGATATTCTGGATGAAGGCCACACGCTGGCTGCCATTGTTGACTACTGCAAGCAGCAGGGCGCGAGTGCCGTGCACGTGGCCGTGCTGATCGATAAAAAACACAATCGCAAAGCCGAAGGCATTAAGGCTGATTTTGTGGGCCTAGAGGTGGAAGATCGTTTCCTCTTCGGTTGCGGGATGGATTACCAGGGTTACTGGCGCAATACGCTGGCCATCTACGCCGTGAAAGGCTTGTAAGTCAGCCGCCATGCCAGTTCCCCGTGCGGGAGAATTGGCATGGCCCCAACTAGCGATATTCTCGTCCGGCATTTTCGCCAGATTCTGATCTGGCCCTTGCAATTAATGCCGATGTCCCACCTGCCCGGCGAACTCAAAGCCATGGGGCGGCAGTGGGAAATCTTGCAGCGCGCCGCCAGCGAAGGCTCGCCGTGGCAGCCTCGCGCCACTGAATTCGATACTTCTCCTGAACAATTTGAAGAGCGGCACTACCGCGAATTCATCACCTTTCTGCCTTATGTACAGCGGTTTTTGTATGGCGAGCAAGTGAGTATGGCTGGCGATATTGCCAGCTATGGTCGCTCTCCCTTGCATGTTTTTCGCCGTAGCGACATTCAGCAGGTGCTGATGGTGTTCAAAGATGGCGCTACCCATCATTTCAAAGTGGCGCACATCGATCTTTATTTCTTTTATGACGTCGATGTCGTGATTCTAGCGTTTGAGATCATGGGCAATGACCTGCCGTTGCGCAGGGTGCAAGATGCCTTGTTCCGCTTTGGTCGCGCCTACCCGGCGCAATGGGATGGTCCGCGCGAGGCGGCCAATTGCTTGCGCAAAGTCGCCTGGCTAGATGCAGATGGCGAAGTGCTGGCAGAATCCGACTATGAAGAGCGGCAGGCCTATCTGAGCCATATGGGTCAATATCGTGCGCCGCGTATGGCCGAGCATTGGGCGTATTTACTCAACCCCTTAGTGCCACACCATTCCGGCCTTGAAGGAGAAGTACGCTACCGCCAGATCGAATATCACCGCATGCCACTGATGGCCTATATCGCGGTGGATGATCCGTTTGCGCTACGGGATGAAGATTTTTACGCGCTAGGTACGGTTGGCAAGCCTGGCGAAGATCAGATTTTGCCCCTTACACCGAAACTGTTGGCTGATTTTGAAGCTGACTGTTGCTTTGATCGCTTCTGGGCGCCTGAGCAGCGCCATCGCTCAGCCTCAACCCGCATGATGTGCTCTGGGCATGCCTTTATTATGGTGGGGCAGCATGGCAACGAGTTTTACAGTAATCCGTATACCGGCGTGCTGGGCCAGTTTCGGCATCAGCACTTTCTGTTGGTGCTGATTGCGCATTTTCATAAATCGGCTTTGCTTTTGTTTTCTGATCGGATGGCGGCGGCGCTGTCGGCGCTGAATTTAAAGGACCCGCTATCGATTCGGCACTTTAAGCGTGAAATCCGCTTGTTGCTGGAGAGTTTTTTGCGCTTTAACCAGCGCTACTGGTTTCGCGAAGTCTCGCATCAAATCGTTTCTAGCCAGCTGTTTGGCATGATGAATCGTCACCTTGATACTGTGCGCCAACATGAAGAAGTCCGTGAATCGGTGCAGAGTATGAATCAGTACCTTGAAAACGATGATTTACGCCGGCAGGCCGATACCGTGGTGCGACTTACGGTGGTGACTATCTTTGGCTTGTTGGGCACCACTATCACCGGTTTTCTCGGCATGAATCTATTTGATTTGGCCGCCGAATCGGGGTGGATGAAATTGCTGTATTTTGCTGCGGTATCGCTACCAACCGCAGGGCTGATTTTTTATACCGTGGCGCGCTCAAAGAGTTTGTCCGAGTTTCTGGATGCCATGTCCGATGAACGGGTGAGCAATAAGCAAGCTTTCGTCGCGCTACGCAATGTCTGGCGCAAAAAGAAAGCCCAGCCACCGGTATGAAAATCTTGCGTGGCAGCCTGACTGGAGCGCATCTCGCTTTGCGCTAAGTCATGGTAGAATTACCTATCTTTTAACGGCCACGGATGCTTCCCGCTCATGTTCTCGAAGTCACAAACCATTGCCCAATATGATCCAGAACTCGCTGCTGCCATTGCCGGCGAAGTCGTGCGTCAGCACGAACACATCGAGCTGATCGCTTCGGAAAACTACACCAGCCCAGCCGTGATGGAAGCGCAGGGCTCGCAGCTGACCAATAAATACGCGGAAGGCTATCCTGGCAAACGTTTCTACGGCGGTTGCGAACATGTGGACGTGATCGAGCAACTTGCCATCGATCGCATCAAAGCGCTGTTTGGTGCTGAATACGCCAACGTACAGCCACACTCTGGCTCGCAAGCCAACCAGGCTGTGTATTTCTCGATCCTGAAGCCGGGCGACACCGTAATGGGTATGAACCTCGGTCATGGCGGTCACTTGACGCATGGTTCGCCAGCTAATCTTTCCGGCAAATTGTTCAATATCGTGGCCTACGGTCTGAACGAAAACGAAGAAATCGATTACGACGATATGGAGCGCGTAGCGCTGGAAACCAAGCCAAAACTGCTGATCGGTGGTGCTTCGGCCTATGCGCTGCGTTTTGACTGGGCGCGCATGCGTGAAATCGCCGACAAAGTCGGCGCCTACTTCATGGTGGATATGGCTCACTACGCCGGTCTGATCGCGGCGGGCGTGTATCCAAACCCTGTGCCACACGCGCATTTCGTGACCTCAACTACCCACAAAACCCTGCGTGGTCCACGTGGCGGTATCATTCTGGCCAAAGCTGAATTTGAAAAGAGCCTGAATTCAAACGTGTTCCCAACACTGCAAGGTGGCCCGCTGATGCACGTGATTGCGGCCAAAGCCGTGGCCTTTAAAGAAGCTGCGACGCCTGAATTCAAAGCTTACCAAGCGCAAGTGCTGAAAAACGCTGCAGCAATGGCCAAAACTCTGGCTGAGCGTGGTCTGCGCATTATTTCTGGTCGCACCGAGTCGCACGTGTTCCTGGTTGATCTGCGTCCGAAAAACCTGACAGGTAAAGCTGCTGACGCCTTCTTGGGTAAAGCCCACATTACCGTGAACAAAAATGCGATCCCGAATGATCCAGAAAGCCCATTCGTGACTTCAGGTATCCGTATCGGTGCCCCAGCGATTACCACGCGCGGCTTTAAGGAAGAAGAAGCGATTCAAGTCGCTAATCTGATCGCCGATGTGCTGGATAATCCAGAAGACGAAGCTAATATCGCAGCAGTGGCCGAGAAAGTAAAAGCGCTGACCGCGCGCTTCCCGGTTTACGGCGACTAAGTTTTAGCGGTACTCAGAAGACAGGTGGCGCCGCTGCGCCACCTTTTTCTATTTACAGAGCAAACAATTCACTTTTTGCGTGCTCTAGGGTATATCCCGAATCTTGTTTTATCACAAGCTTTGGCACCATATACCTACTCGGTGTATTTGGGGTGCTTGTATTTTGCGCCGCAGCACTGATCTAATTGATGTTCTTTGTTGATCTTTACGGGGTTCGTGCATGAAGTGCCCATTTTGTGGTTCACCTGATACGCAGGTGGTTGATTCGCGAGTGTCCGACGAAGGGGATGTCGTGCGTCGCCGGCGTCGCTGCGCGATCTGCGATAAGCGCTTTACCACCTACGAAACCGCCGAAGTCCGTATGCCGCAGGTGGTGAAACAAACCGGCCAGCGGGTTGAGTTTGATCGCGAAAAAGTACGCACCAGTTTCCTGCGCGCCCTGCATAAACGTCCGGTCCCCACACCGCTGGTGGACGAAGCGATTTCCCGCATTATTCAACGTGTTCTCACCATCGGTGAGCGCGAAATCATGTCCCGTCAGATCGGTGAGATGGTGATTGCTGAACTCGCCAAGTTGGATAAAGTCGCCTATATCCGCTTCGCCTCGGTCTATCGTTCCTTCCAGGATGTGGAAGACTTCCGCGATGTGATTCGCGAAGTGAGCAAGCAATAATGAGTTTTTCCGCCTTTGATCAGGCCATGATGGCCAAAGCGCTGCAAGTGGCGGCGCAAGGTGCCGCACTTACGAGCCCAAACCCTTGTGTGGGCGCAGTGATTGTGGCCGGTGAAGACATCATCGGCTACGGTCATAGCCAAGCAGCGGGCGGCGCACATGCCGAAATCATGGCGTTGAAAATGGCCAAGGCCAAAGCACCGGGTCAATTAGTCGGCGCAACGGCCTATGTCACCCTGGAGCCTTGCAGCCACTTTGGCCGCACCCCGCCGTGCGCCAATGCGTTGATTGGGGCTGGCATCGACCGCGTCATCACCGCTTTACGTGACCCCAATCCCTTGGTGGCCGGGCAGGGCTTGGCGCGACTGGCCAACCATGGCATTGAAGTGGCCCATGGCTTGCTGGCCGAGCAGGCGCGCGAGCTACACAAAGGTTTTCTCAGCCGCATGATCCGCCAGCGCCCGTGGGTTACAGTTAAATTGGCCGCGAGCTTAGATGGCCGCATTGCCCTAGAGAATGGGCAATCCCAATGGATTACCGGCGCTGAGGCGCGGCTGGATGTACAGCGTTTGCGCGCGCAAGCCTGTGCAGTGCTCACTGGTGTTGGTACGGTGCTGGCCGATGATCCGCAGCTGAATGTACGCGAGCTGGCAGTAAGCCGGCAGCCACAACGGGTGGTGCTCGATAGCCGAGGTCGTACGCCGCATGCTGCAAAGGTGCTCACCAGCAGCGGTGGTTATACCCATGTGCTCAGTGGCGCTGGGCCTGCGGAACTGCAGCATTTTCACAGTGAGCAATCCTGCGCCGTGCAGTTACCGCTGTGCGATGGCGAGCTCGACCTACATGCCGCCATGGCATATCTGGGGCAGCAAGGCTTTAATCAGGTCTTGGTCGAGGCGGGAGGTACGCTGGTAGGCGCTTTGCTGCAGGCGGGTTTGGTTGATGAAATCATTCTTTATCAGGCGATGACCTTGCTGGGCAAAGGGCGCGGCATGGCCGACTTTACCTTAAGCGACTTGGCTGATCAGCACCGCCTAACACTACTGGAGCAACGCCGCGTGGGCGCCGATCAGCGCCTAACCTTGCGTTTAACACAGCCGCACATCGCCTTTGCTCAAGCCACCGCGGTGGCTTGAGCCGGAGCCTCATCATGACTGAATCAACGACCCTGCGTTGCCCCGATTGTGGCCAAGCCCTTGAGATTCTCGCTGCTTGTGGCGCGAAAAGTTATTTCTGCAATCACTGTAATGAACTGAAATCTTCGCAACGGGTGAAAGAGGCAAATCCGGCCCAATTCACCGCACCTAAGGACTAAACATGTTTACCGGCATTATTCAGGCCATCGGGCAGATCGAAGCAGTGGACGCCTTTGACGGGGGCGTACGCCTCACCGTGGATGCAGGCGAATTAGACCTTTCCAATGTAGTACTGGGGGATAGTATTGCTCACAACGGCGCATGCATGACCGTGATTGAGCAGATACCCCCGCGCAAATATAAAATTGATGTTTCCAATGAATCGCTACGCTGTACCGTTGGCCTTGATCGGCCAGGCCCGGTGAACCTGGAAAAAGCCATGCGTTTGGGCGATATGTTGGGTGGACATATGGTATCCGGCCACGTGGATGGCGTTGGCACCGTGCTGGCGTTTGATCCGGTCGGGGAAAATCGCCTGCTGCGCATTGCTGCGCCGGCCACGCTGGCGCGTTATCTTGCCGCGAAGGGCTCGGTGGTGGTCAATGGCGTCTCGCTTACCACCAATACCGTGCGTGATACTGCCGCAGGTTGCGAATTTGAAATCAATCTAATCCCGCACACCTTGTCGGTGACCACGCTTGGCCAGCTGCAAGCTGGCGCGCAGGTAAATCTCGAAATCGACCTGATTGCCCGCTATGTTGAACGGATGGTATCGCTAGAGCAGCAAGGGAGCGCCGCATGAGCCAGATTGCCCCGGTACAGGAAATCATCGCCGAGCTAAAAGCCGGCCGCATGGTGGTGTTGGTGGATGAAGAAGATCGCGAAAATGAAGGCGATCTGGTTCTGGCTGCGGATTTTGTGACGCCCGAGGCGATCAACTTCATGGCCAAATATGGCCGTGGTTTGGTTTGCCTGACGCTAACTCCCGAGCGCTGCAAACTGCTGAATCTCACCACCATGGTGCAGAGTAATAGCTCGTCGTTTGGTACTAATTTTACCGCCTCGATTGAAGCCGCCGAAGGCGTCAGCACCGGCATTTCCGCGCATGATCGCGCGCTAACGATCCGCAAAGCGGTGGCATTTGATGCCAAGGCTGCCGATGTGGTTTCACCTGGGCATGTCTTCCCGGTCATGGCGCAGCCTGGCGGGGTTTTGGTGCGCGCCGGGCACACCGAAGCTGGCTGTGATCTGGCCATGATGGCGGGCTTAACGCCTGCGTCGGTGATCTGCGAGATTATGAATGACGATGGCACCATGGCGCGCCTGCCTGAGCTATTGGAATTCGCGGCGCAGCATGGCCTGAAAATCGGCACTATCGCCGATCTAATTAATTACCGCAGCCGTACCGAATCGTTGGTGGAATGCGTGGGCCGCCGCCCCGTGCGCACCTTTGCCGGTGAATTCGAGCTGGCGGTGTACCGCGATAAACTCACCAAATCGACGCATCTGGCGCTGGTTAAAGGTCAGCCTTGCCCCACAGAAGAAACCTTGGTGCGGGTGCATGAGCCTGCCTCGCTCATGGATTGGCTAGATCTGGATGGCCGCCGGCATTCTTGGTCGGTGGAAGCGAGCTTGCAGGCCATCAATCAGGCCGGTAAAGGCGTGATGATCTTGCTGCACCGGACTGAATCTGGCGAAGATCTGCTGGCCCGCGCCTTGCCAGAACTGCAGCTGAATAAAACCCAGAAATGGGATATGCGCACCTATGGGATTGGCGCACAAATGCTGAAAGACTTAGGCGTGGGCGCCATGCGCCTGATGTCGCCTGAGCGCAAAATTCCGAGCATGACCGGTTTTGGTTTGGAAATCACCGGTTTTGCCCAACCGAATCAATAAAAGACTAAAGGATCAATCATGAGTGTACCTGCAGGTATCCAGCAAATTGCCCCGAATCTGAATGGCCAAGGCATGAAAATTGGCGTGGTAATGAGCCGTTTTAATACGCCGGTGTGCGAAGGCTTGCGCGACAACTGCCTGGATGAGCTGGTGAAACTGGGCGTAGCGCCCGCCGATATCGTGCTGGGCAGTGTGGCCGGCGCGCTGGAAATTCCGGTGGTATTGCAAAAGATGGCCAATAGCGGTCGTTACGACGCGCTGATCGCGCTGGGTGCGATTATCCGCGGTGAAACTTACCATTTTGAACTGGTGGCCAATGAATCCGGTGCGGGTGTAACGCGCATTACGCTAGATAGCAAAATGCCGATCGCCAACTGCATTCTGACCACCGAAAACGACGAACAGGCCGAAGTGCGTGTTGTAGAAAAAGCGCGCGAAGCCGCGCGTGTTGCGGTAGAAACCGCTAATTTGTTAAAGGCAGTAGCATGAGCGAAGAACAAAAAGCCCCGGCCAAAAAAGGCCCAATGAAATCCGCCCGCCGCCGGGCGCGTGAGTTTGCGGTGCAAGGGGTATATCAATACCTGATGAGTCACGAAACCGTGAACAACATCGACCTGTATCTGCGCTCGAGCAGTACTTATTTTGGTAAAGCCGATGCCAATCTGTACCGCGCGATTTTGTTCGGCGTGATTAAAGATGCCGCCAGCCTGACCAAGGCCATCGAGCCGCATGTGGATCGCCCGTTGGAAGAAGTGAGTACCGTGGAGCTGGCCGTGCTGTATACCGGCGCGTTCGAAATTATCTCGATGCCAGAAACCCCATATCCGGTCATCATCAACGAAGCCATTGAGCTCACCAAAACTTACGGGGGCTCAGATGGCCACCGTTTTGTGAATGGCGTGCTGGATAAAGTGGCCGAGCAAGTGCGCGCCGAAGAGTTTGCCGCGATTCGTGCCAAACGTCAGGGCTAACGAGGGCGTGGTTTGAACGAGTTTGATCTGATTCGCCAGTATTTCACTCGCCCCACACCGCGGGCGGTGGTGGGGATTGGCGATGATGCAGCGCTACTTAGCCTCAGCCCCGGGCATCAGCTGGCCGTGTCAGCCGATATGTTGGTGGCCGGCCGGCATTTTTTTGCCGATGCTGACCCGGAGCGGCTTGGGCACAAAGCCTTGGCGGTCAATCTATCTGATCTGGCTGCCATGGGAGCAAAGCCCAGCTGGTTTACGCTCTCGCTGGCCTTGCCCAGTGTCGATGCCGACTGGTTGGCCGCTTTTAGCCGCGGCATGTTTGCCTTGGCCGATGCGCATGGGATCGAGCTGGTGGGGGGCGACACCACCAAGGGCCCGTTGACCATTGCAATCCAGATTGCTGGTGAAGTAGAAACTGGTGCCCGTATGCTGCGCTCACAGGCGCAGCTAGGGGATGATATCTGGGTGAGTGGCCCATTGGGCGCGGCCGCCGCGGCGGTGATGTATCGCACCGGGCGAGTCAATCTAGCGGCTGAGGTCGCGGCGCGCTGTGATCTGCGACTGGATTTACCGCAGCCGCGTGTGGCCTTAGGCCGGGCGATCCGCCCCCTGGTGCATGCAGCGATGGATATTTCTGATGGCCTAGCGGGTGATCTGCGCCATATTTGCCAGCGCTCGCAGTGCGGGGCCAGAATTGAAGTTGACGCAGTTCCTGCTGCACCCGAATTGGCTGCTTTACCTGCCGAGCTGGCTTTGGAAGCCAAACTGGCCGGTGGCGATGATTACGAGCTACTCTTTACCGCCCCCACCAGCGCCCGCCCGCAATTGGCCGCCATTGGCCAGGATCTAGGCTTGGCGCTAAGCCGGATCGGGCAGATAACCGCGGGCGCAGGCGTGCAGTTTGTGGGTGCCGCTGGGGAAACTCTGGATTTGGGCTTGGGTGGCTTTGATCATTTTCGCGCCCCCTAAAGCCGCTGAGCACAGTTTGAGATGACGATGACGCAGGATAAAAAACAGCCGCCATTACTAACGCCCGATTGGGCGTTTTTAATGCGCCATCCCGCCCACTGGCTGGCCTTTGGCTTTGGCGCTGGTTTGGCTCGGCGCGCGCCGGGCACATGGGGCACACTGGTGGCTTTGCCGCTGTTTGCGCTTTTGCATATCTGGCTGCCAGCACCGATTATTTTTGCCCTATGTTGGCCCTTGTTTGCGGCGGGTATCTGGTTTTGTGAGGTCACAGGCCGGGCGCTTGGCGTCAGTGATTATGGCGGCATCGTCTGGGACGAGATCGTCGCTATGTTGATGGTGCTGTGTTTTGCGCCGGAGAGCTGGCTGGGCTGGCTGATGGCTTTTGCGCTGTTTCGCTTATTTGATATCGTCAAACCCTGGCCCATTCGCTGGTGTGATCGCCAGATCAAAGGTGGCTTAGGCGTGATGGTGGACGACATTTTGGCAGCCGCGATGGCGATAGCTGTTTTATTGGTGATTAGCCCCTGGATTTCTTAATGGGTATGGCTCTGTAGCTTTTTTCTAATAATGGCTGCGGCTTACTACCCTCTTGGTGTATACATGATTCGATTAAAGTCACTCACGCTGCGGCGTGGGGTGAAAGTACTGCTAGATAGCGTAGATCTGACCCTCAATCCCGGCAGTAAAACCGGCGTGGTCGGTGCCAATGGCGCCGGTAAATCCAGCTTTTTTGCCTTGCTGCGCGATGAAATCCACCCGGATACCGGCGATCTCTTAATGCCCCCGCGGGCGGCGATTGCCCATGTGGCGCAGGAAACACCAGCTTTGCCCTGCTCAGCGCTAGATTATGTGCTGGATGGCGATGTGGAGTTGCGCCGGGTGGAGGCAGCGCTTGCAGCTGTGGCGGGGGATGGCGTGCGCCATGGTGAACTACTGGCCCAGCTGGAAGCGATTGATGGCTACGCTGCGCCTGCGCGGGCTGGTAAATTGCTGGCCGGCTTGGGTTTTAGCAGCGATGAAATGCAGCGGCCCGTGAGTAGTTTCTCGGGGGGCTGGCGTATGCGCTTGAATCTGGCGCAGGCGCTAATGTGCCGCTCGGATCTGCTGCTTTTGGATGAGCCAACCAATCACTTGGATCTGGAAACCGTAGTCTGGCTGGAAGGCTGGCTTAAATCCTATCGCGGCATGTTGCTGGTGATCTCGCATGATCGTGATTTTCTCGATGCGACCGTGGGGCAGATCTTACATATCGAGCAGCAAGGGATGCAGCTCTATACCGGTAACTATGCCGATTTTGAAGCCCAGCGCGCCGAGAAACTGGCCCAGCAAAACCAGGCCTTTGAAAAACAGCAACGGCAGATCGCCCACCTAGAAAGCTTTATTACCCGCTTTAAGGCCAAGGCCAGCAAGGCCAAACAGGCACAAAGCCGGGTGAAAGCCTTGGAAAAAATGGAGCGGATTGCTGCGGCGCATGTCGATTCGCCATTTAGTTTTGCCTTCCGTGAGCCCGAATCGTCGCCTAGTCCCTTGGTACGGCTGGAAAATGGCGTGGCAGGCTATCAGGCCGCTGCGCCGGTGTTGCAAGGGCTGAACCTCAGCCTCGAAAACAAAGCCCGCTTAGGCCTATTGGGCGTGAACGGGGCAGGGAAGTCGACCTTTATACGCTCGCTGGCCGGCGAGCAGCCCCTGCTGGCAGGTGTTCGCACCGAAGGCAAAGGCCTGCGCGTGGGTTACTTTGCCCAGCATCAGCTCGAATATCTGCGGTTGGAAGAATCCGCACTGTGGCACTTGCAAAAGCTCGACCCAACCACGCGTGAGCAAGAGCATCGCAATTTCTTGGGTGGCTTTAATTTTGTCGGCGATATGGCCACTTGCCCGGTGGCGCCGTTCTCTGGCGGCGAGAAGGCCCGCTTGGCCTTGGCGCTGCTGATCTGGCAAAAACCGAATTTATTGCTGCTCGATGAGCCTACCAACCACTTGGACATCGAAATGCGCGAGGCGCTGACCTTTGCGCTACAGGATTTCGAAGGCGCCTTATTGGTGGTGTCGCACGATCGGCATTTATTGCGCGCCACCGTAGATGATTTCTGGCTGATTGAAGGTGGCCGCGTGCGGCCATTTGATGGCGATCTGGACGATTACAGCCGATACAGCCAGGAAAAACGTGGTGAGCAGGCGGCAAGCGCCCAGCCGGCAGCTTCAGGTGAGAGCAATAATCGCAAAGAGCAAAAGCGGCAAGAGGCGCAAGAGCGGCAACGCTTGGCTGCGCTGCGCAAACCCCTAGAGCAAAAGCTCGCCAAAGTTGAAAAAAGCCTGGCGCAGCTACAAGCGCAGCAAAGTGAGCTGAATACTTTGCTGGCCGAGGAAAGCATCTATAGCGCTGAGCGTAAAGACGAGCTGCAAACTGCCTTGCGGCAAGATGCCGAAGTTAAAGCGCAGTTGGAAGAGCTGGAGCTGCAATGGTTAGAGCTCAGTAGCGAGCTCGAAGAAATCGTGTAGTGTGTCAAACAAAGGCTAGGGTATATTGCTCTAGCCTTTTTTATATCTAACTTTGAGGGTAATACCCCTGTGAATTTTCTGCGTAGCAATCTGGGTTTATGGCTGTTTTGGCTGTTAGTTTTGGCCTGTGTGTATGGGGCATTTGAGCATTTTGTATTTAGCCGTCAGCCGGCCGCCACGACGCTAGAAGCCACGAGCGGCCAAGTACTGCAGGTACGCAAAGGGCGGGATGGACATTTTCGCCTGCCCGGTACCCTCAATGGTGTGCCGGCCATTTTAATGATGGATACCGGTGCCAGTAGCGTGACGCTGGATGAAGATCTGGCCCGGCAGCTGAATTTACCGGTGGGCGAGCGCTTTACCACGCAAACGGCCAATGGCCCTGTTGAGGCCTATGCCACTGTGCTGGCTGAATTGCGCTTAGGGCCATTTACCTTGCGGCAGGTGTCTGCTGCAGTGGTGCCACGTTTGGGGGATGAGATCTTACTGGGGATGAATGTGCTGCGGCGTTTTAAACTGGAGATACAGGGTGAACAGCTGCAGTTAAGTCCACTCGAAAAGTCCAGCCACTAGCCGGCTTGCGACTCACGATGAGGTATGGGTGGCTACGGGAAATTAGCCGCGGGCTGGGTGATGGGGCGGGTTGACTTGGCTTTTGAGCTCGACGGCCAGTAGGCTGTCCACGCGTTTGAGTACTTCGCTGGCATTGGCGAGATACTGGGCAATCGCGGTGCTCAAATCATCAGCGTAGTTAATCGGGCGAATCGGCATGGTCTGGCTCTGGGTTGTCATCACAGGTGGCAAGTGCATTAGCCACTATTGATGTTATCGGCATAGCAGGCACTAACTTGAGCACATTACTGAACAAAACGCGCCAATAAATTGATCTAGAACAAAAAAAGCCCCGCTAGTGCGGGGCTTTGTGTTGGCGACCCTAGATTAGGCTTGGCCGTAGGTTTCTTTGTATTCGCGACCGTAGAAGCTATCGAGCAACAGCTGTTTCAGCTCGCTGATCAGCGGGAAGCGTGGGTTGGCGCCGGTACACTGATCGTCGAAGGCTTCTTCGGCGATACGATCTACTTTAGCCAGGAAGTCTGCTTCGTTCACGCCGGCATCTTTGATCGATTGCGGAATGTTCAGCGCAGCTTTCAACTCGTCCACCCAAGCCACCAGTGCGGCGACTTTCTGATCATCGTTTTTGCCTGGCAAGCCCAGATGCTCGGCGATATCAGCATAACGGCATTTCGCTTGTGGGCGGTCGTACTGACTAAAGGCCGTTTGTTTAGTCGGAATATCCACCGCGTTGTAACGAATCACATTGCTGATCAGCAGGGCATTGGCCAAACCGTGGGCGAGGTGGAACTCGGCACCGATTTTGTGCGCCATTGAGTGGCAAACACCCAGGAAGGCATTGGCAAAGGCCACACCGGCGATGGTGGCGGCGTTGTGTACGCCTTCACGAGCCGCAGGGTCATTCGCACCGTTGCTGTAGGCTGATGGCAAGTGCTGTTTCAACAGTTTCAGCGCTTGCAGTGCTTGTGGGTCGCTAAACTCGTTCGCCAGTACCGAGACATAAGCTTCCAGTGCGTGAGTCACCGCATCGATCCCACCGAAGGCAGTCAGCGATTTTGGCATATTCATTACCAAGTTCGCATCGACAATCGCCATATTAGGGGTCAGCTCATAGTCGGCGATAGGGTATTTCATGCCGGTTTTTTCATCGGTTACCACCGCGAATGGGGTTACTTCCGAACCAGTACCTGAAGTGGTTGGAATCGCGATCAGCTCGGCTTTAACGCCCATTTTCGGGAATTTATAAATCCGTTTACGGATATCCATAAAGCGCAGGGCCAAATCTTCGAAGTGTACTTCTGGGTGCTCGTACATAACCCACATGATTTTCGCTGCATCCATGGGCGAACCACCACCCAAGGCTACGATCACGTCAGGTTTGAAGCTATTGAGCATTGCCACGCCTTTGCGCACGACGGCCAGAGTTGGGTCAGCTTCTACTTCATAAAACACTTCAACTTCCAGGCCATTCTGTTTCAGGATGCGGATGGTTTCATCCACATAGCCGTTGTTGAACAGATAGCGGTCAGTCACGATGGCTGCGCGTTTTTTGTTCGACAACTCTTCCAGAGCCACAGACAGACTACCGCGACGGAAGTAAATGCTTTTCGGAAGTTTATGCCACAACATATTTTCAGCTCGCTTCGCCACAGTTTTCTTGTTGATCAAGTGTTTCGGGCCCACGTTCTCGGAAATCGAGTTCCCACCCCAAGAGCCGCAACCCAGTGTCAGCGAAGGCGCCAGCTTGAAGTTATACAGGTCACCGATACCACCTTGCGATGAAGGGGTATTGATCAGAATCCGGGCGGTTTTCATTTTGTCACCGAAGTAGACGATACGTTCTTTCTGCAAGTCTTGGTCGGTGTACAGCGATGAGGTGTGACCAATCCCGCCCAATGCCACCAGTGCTTCTGCTTTATGCACGGCATCGAAGAAATCTTTGGCGCGATACATGGCCAGAGTAGGGGAGAGTTTCTCGTGCGCGAAGGCTTCTTCTTCACCCACAGATGCCACTTCACCGATCAACACCTTGGTGTACGGCGGCACTTTGATGCCGGCCATTTCGGCGATTTTCAGCGCTGATTGCCCCACGATACCTGCATTCAGGTTGCCATCGATCAGGATGACTTTACGTACCGCTTCGGTTTCTTTCTTGTTCAGAATGTAGCCGCCGTTGCTGTTAAAGCGCTCTTTGACTTGCTCGTAGATGCTATCAACGATGATAACGGATTGCTCAGACGCACAGACCACGCCGTTGTCGAAGGTTTTTGACATCAGAATCGATGCTACAGCACGTTTGATGTCGGCTGTTTCATCAATTACCACTGGGGTATTACCGGCACCCACACCAATGGCAGGTTTACCTGAGCTATACGCCGCACGCACCATGCCTGGGCCACCGGTTGCCAGAATCAGATTCAGGTCTGGGTGTTTCATCAGGTGGTTAGATAGCTCTACAGTGGGCTCATCAATCCAGCCAATAATATCGCGTGGTGCGCCAGCTGAAACTGCGGCTTCCAGAACGATGCGGGCAGCTTCGCAAGTTGATTTGCGAGCACGTGGGTGTGGGCTGAAGATAATACCGTTACGCGTTTTCAGCGAGATAAGGGCTTTAAAAATAGCGGTTGAGGTTGGATTGGTTGTTGGCACAATCCCGCAAATCAGGCCAATTGGCTCGGCGATGG
This sequence comes from uncultured Chitinibacter sp., assembly GCF_945957625.1. NCBI lineage: Bacteria > Pseudomonadati > Pseudomonadota > Betaproteobacteria > Neisseriales > Chitinibacteraceae > Chitinibacter > uncultured Chitinibacter sp. The sequence continues at coordinate 643,997 of NZ_CAMFLP010000001.1, read as the reverse complement.
TAATGGTGCCGAAAGCTTCGTCTTCTTCGAGTACGCCACAAGTTTTTTCGGTTTTGTAGGCGTTGTAGATATATTCAGAAGCAAAGTGATTTTTGATTACTTTGTCTTCGACGATCCCCATGCCGGTTTCGGCCACAGCCATTTTTGAGAGTGGCAAACGGGCATCAGCAGCTGCCAGCGCCGCTACACGGAAAATCTCGTCCACTTGTTGCTGGGTGAAAGTTGAGAACAGTTGCTGAGCTTTTTTTACTCGAGCGACCAGTGCATCCAGTTCTTGAACATTGGTAACAGCCATTTTGTGCTCCTGACTTACTAAGTGGATTTCTGTGGTAATCATCTTATGTCTGACAACTAATCTTGTCTGTGCTTTATTTACGCGTCATGAAACGGTGTAAAAAAGACCAAACTTGCTGAGTGATGCCAACATCTTCAGGTGATGGAAGCATGGTAGATGCAGTATGGATATGAAAAGTTGATATTTCTCATGTTTTCAAACGCACTTCATCTAAAATACGCATAATGTATATTATGTAAAGTACACTCGCGAGTATGAGCTGGGTGTGGCTTCATGTCATGTCCATTTAAGCCTGAAAATCCATGAAGCCCCACCACGCTAGTCACGTTGGCTGTTATTATCGCGACTTGTCACGATGACTTGGTGCAGTATGGAGCAAAGCAAAGATAAAAAGCCCCGCGGCCGGCGCCCTTTGCATGGGCAAGCGATGAGCGTTGCTGAACGCAAGCGCCGCTCGCGGGCGTTGCAGATTAAGCGCGCCACGCAAAACCATCAGTTGCGTCTACCGAAAGCATTGTCAGTAGAAATCGATGCTAGCTTGCATCAGAAGTTCCGCACCTATTGCCAGCAACAGCAGCTCACGCAAGCTGAAGCACTCGAGAAAATTCTCGCTGCCTTGGTTTTGGAATAAAAATTGGGCACAGCATTATTTTGCCCCCAAGACCAATGCGGGATACTGCTGTTCGATTTCTTCGGCTGTATTCAAAGTCCGGATTTGCGCAAATAGCTGCTCGGCTTCTGGGTAATGCCGGCGCAGATAGTTCAGCCATTGTTTTAAGCGGCCAGCCTGATACTTGGCATAGCAATGCGTTTTTACTTGTTGCCAGAACACCGTAAACAGCGGCTGCAAACCTTCCCAGCTTAACGCTTGCCCAGTTTTAGCTTCCAGCGCCAAGCCGGGATTGGCCACAATGCCGCGTCCCAACATTACATCGGTGCATTCTGAAATCGCTAGGCAGCGTTTTAAATCGTCGACGGTCCAGATTTCCCCATTGGCCACCACATTAAATTTTACGGCCTGGCGGATTAAAGCGATGTGTTCCCAGTAGGCTGGCGGTTTATAGCCCTCAACTTTGGTCCGTGCATGCACCACCACTTCTTGGGCCCCTGCACTTTCCATGGCTTGCGCACATTCAATAGCTGGCGATTTATCTTCATAGCCCAAGCGCATTTTGGTGGTAATAGGGATATGCGCCGGGGTAGCCTCCCGAACTGCCTTCACAATCTGATAGATAAGTTCAGGTTCATTGAGCAAGACGGCGCCACCGCGGTGGCGATTCACCGTTTTGGCCGGGCAGCCAAAGTTCAGATCAATCCCAAATGGATTGTAGCTCGCTAATCTGCCCGCGTTGGCCGCTAACATAGCCGGGTCAGAGCCCAGTAGCTGTACTTTCACAGGCACGCCGCAGGCGGTCTGACTTTGGGTGAGTATTTCGGGGGCAATCCGTTCAAAGGTGTGCCCGGGCAATACGCTGCCACTGACCCGCACAAATTCGGTTACGCATTCATCAATCCCGCCAGCGCGAGTAATCACGTCGCGTAATACGCAATCGAGCAGGCCTTCCATGGGCGCGAGCAAAATCCGCACAGTTGTATTTCCACATTCGCAAATCAACAGCGCAGTTTACCAGATTGGCCGCCGTGGCGCTTGACAGCGGAACGATCGTTCAATAACCTAAAAGAACGAATGTTCCATAGGGTGCCGCCATGGCCAATCCAAATCGCGACCACGAATATCTGGGCAAACTGCAGGATTATTACAGCGAATATCGCAGTCTCCCCTCTTACGCTGTTATTGGCGAACTGCTGGGTATGGCCTCGAAGTCCGCGGTTTCAGCGCTTGTTAAGCGCCTTACCCTGGCGGGGTATCTAGAAATGACGCCGGATAAACGCCTTGCCCCCACCAAGCGTTTTTTTGAGCGTGAGTTGGCTGATTTTAATGTGCCAGCGGGCTTACCTGCGGCCGCCAATGATGCGATGAGCGAGGCGATCTCGCTTGACGAATATCTGATGCCGCGCCCTTCCAATTCAATTTTGATCAAGGTGCGCGGCGATTCGATGATGAATGCCGGCATTTATGATGGCGATCTGGCCGTCATTGAAAAACGCCATGCCGCGCATGTTGGCGACTTGGTGGTGGCCGTAGTCGATGGCGAATACACCTTGAAAGAGTTAGGGCGCGATAAACAGGGCTATTACCTGATTCCGCACAACCCCGATTTTGCCATTATTCGTCCCAGCGAAAGCTTAGAGATTTACGGCGTGGTGGTAGGGCTGATGCGTAAATACCGCTAAACAGCGCTACATCTGTGCCTCGCTCCCGCTAAAATTATCCTTTGCTGAACAAAAAAGGCTCGCCTGTGTCTGACGTTAACGCTTCGCCCTTGGGCAAAACAGTTTCCTACATCACCGAATATGCGCCCGAGTTGTTGTTCCCCATCCCGCGCAGCGGTAAGCGCGCCGAGATTGGCATCACCAGCGCCCTGCCTTTTTTTGGCTTTGATTATTGGAATGCCTACGAGGTGTCGTGGCTCAATCTTCGCGGCAAACCGCAGGTCGCACTGGTCAGTTTTCAAATCCCGGCTGACAGCCCAAATATTGTTGAGTCTAAGTCGTTTAAGCTTTATCTCAATAGCTTTAACCAGACCAAGCTCGCTGATGGCGAAGCGCTGCTTGCGCTGCTAAAGCAAGATATTGGTGCGGCGGTGGGGGCGAATATTCAGGTTAAATTGATCGAAACCGAACGGTTTGCCGAGCAAAAAATTGTTGAACTGCCCGGTTTTTATCTCGACAACCTCGATATCGAGGTGAGTGATTATTCACCCCAGCCCAATCTCTTGCGCTGTGATGCCTCCACCACCACGGTGACCGAAACCCTGTGTTCTAATTTGCTCAAATCCAACTGCTTGGTTACCGGTCAACCCGATTGGGCCAGTGTCCAGATTCAATACACGGGTCAGCCAATTAATCGTGAAAGCTTGTTGCGCTACCTGATTTCATTTCGCAACCACAATGAGTTTCACGAGCAGTGCGTCGAGCGCATTTTTGTCGATCTGCAACAGGCCTGCAAACCATTAAAACTGGCGGTATACGCTCGCTATACCCGCCGTGGTGGACTAGATATCAATCCTTATCGGGCTAATTTTAATGCCGATCTGCCGCTCAACGTACGTACAGCACGGCAATAAAATCAGGAGAATCTGATGGCAACAAGCGCAACAGCAATTTTGGCCGGTGGCTGCTTCTGGTGCCTGGAAGCGGTTTTTCAGCGCGTACGCGGGGTGAGTGCTGTTCAGTCTGGATACATCGGGGGGGATGTGCCTGAACCCAGCTATCAGGCTGTTTGTACCGGCAATACCGGTCATGCCGAAGCGGTTATGATCAGTTATGACCCTGAAGTAGTGAGCTACACCACCTTGCTAACGGTGTTTTTTGCGATTCACGACCCTACTACGCTCAATCGCCAAGGGCACGATGTCGGTAGCCAGTATCGGTCTGCAATCTTTTATCAAGACGAAGCGCAGGCCGAGCTGGCTCGAGCGGCCGTCGCGGCAGCACAAGCCGATTGGCCGGCGTCAATCGTGACCGAGATTGTGGCTGCAACCGAGTTTTACCCCGCCGAAATCGAGCATGCCGATTACTACAATCAGCATCCATTTCAGCCCTACTGCATGGCCGTGGTCGGACCGAAAGTGCAGAAATTCATGCACAGTTTTAACGAATTACTCGCCTAAATCAGCCCGATTTCTTCGGTGGTGCGCGCCGCAAGGGCGCGCCAATCCGCTATAATTGCGGCTTTCCCTTACTTTGCCCGTGCCATTTATGTCACCGCGCCTAGAACTGCTCCACCCCTACCCGTTTCAAAAATTGCGTCAGCTATTTGCTGGCATTACCCCCTCTGCGGCGTTGTCCCATATCAATTTATCGATCGGCGAGCCTAAACATCCAGCGCCACAATTGGTGAAAGATGCGCTGCTTAGTCACATGGCGGGCTTATCCAGCTATCCGGCCACATTGGGCTCGGATGAACTGCGCGAGAGCATCGCGGATTGGGCAAAGGCGCGGTATGGTTTGGTGGCTTTGAACCCGGCTACCGAGGTCTTGCCGGTGAACGGTAGTCGCGAGGCTCTGTTTGCCTTCGTGCAGGCGGTGGTTGATACCAGTGCGGTTGCGCAGCCCGTGGTACTGTCCCCCAACCCGTTTTATCAGATTTATGAAGGTGCGGCGCTCTTGGCGGGCGCAGAGCCTTGGTATGTCAATTGCGTGGCAGAAAATCGCTTCCAACCCGATTGGGACTCCGTACCCGCCGAGGTTTGGGCACGGACTCAGGTAGTTTTTGTTTGCTCACCGGGTAACCCGACTGGCGCGGTGGCTTCGCTGGCTGATTGGGAGCGGCTGTTTGCGCTTTCTGACCAATATGGCTTTGTGATTGCCTCGGATGAGTGCTATTCGGAAATCTATTTTGGCGAAGAAAAACCGCTCGGTGGCTTGGAAGCGGCTCAAAAACTTGGGCGCGATTACCGTAATCTGGTGATGTTCTCGTCGCTGTCCAAACGCTCGAACGTACCGGGGATGCGCTCAGGCTTTGTGGCCGGTGATGCGCAGATTTTGGCTAAGTTTTTGCTGTATCGTACCTACCATGGTTGTGCGATGAGCCCCATGGTGATGGCGGCTAGCGCTGCAGCCTGGCGCGATGAGGCGCATGTGATTGAAAACCGCGCGCAATACACGGCTAAATTTGCTGCGGTGACCGAGCGCCTGGCTTCGGTGTTAGAGGTTGGTTTGCCGGATGCAGCGTTTTATTTGTGGGCCAAGACTCCGATCGATGACGAAGACTTTGCCGCACGCCTATTTGCCGAGCAGCACGTCACCGTTTTACCCGGCTCATATCTAGCCCGTGAGGCGCATGGAGTGAACCCGGGTAAAGGCTACGTGCGCATTGCGCTAGTCGCGCCACTGGATGAATGTGTCGCCGCAGCAGAGCGGATTGTTGCGTTCTGTCAGCAATGGAAAACTGCGGCTGTTTAAAATTTTTGTTTCAGAGTGAGCAACCAGCACTCGTTTTTTTGAGAGAGTTCAGATGAGTAATTTGCAAACTGTTATTGAAACCGCGTTTGAAAATCGCGCCGATATCACCCCCAGCAATGTATCCGCCGAGCTGCGTGATGCCATCAATGAAGTGATCAACGCGCTGGATAAAGGCCAGCTGCGTGTTGCGGAAAAAAATGGTGGCGAATGGATCACCAATCAATGGGTGAAAAAAGCCGTTTTGCTGTCATTCCGGATCAATGACAATGTGGTGCTCGACGGTGGCTGCACCAACTATTTCGACAAAGTACCTAGCAAATTTGCTGATTACACCGAAGCGGATTTCCGCGCCGGCGGTTTCCGCGTGGTGCCTAATGCGATCGCGCGTAAAGGCTCGTTTATTGCCAAAAACGTGGTGCTGATGCCCTCATATGTCAATATCGGCGCTTTTGTCGATGAAGGCACGATGGTCGACACTTGGGCCACTGTGGGTTCTTGCGCACAGATCGGTAAAAACGTGCATCTGTCAGGTGGTGTGGGTATCGGTGGGGTACTGGAGCCACTGCAAGCCGGCCCGACCATCATTGAAGACAACTGCTTTATCGGCGCACGTTCGGAAGTGGTAGAAGGCGTAATCGTCGAAGAAGGCTCGGTGATTTCAATGGGCGTCTACATCGGCCAATCTACCCGCATTTATGACCGCGAAACTGGCGAAGTGAGCTACGGCCGCATTCCAGCCGGCTCGGTGGTGGTATCAGGCAATCTGCCAAGTGCCGATGGCAAATACAGCCTGTATTGCGCTGTAATCGTGAAAAAGGTTGACGCCAAAACGCGCTCTAAAGTTGGTATCAACGAGTTGCTGCGCGGTATCTAATACGCCATAGGGGTATCTGGCTGCAAAGCCGGTTGGCTTGCTGTTAAGCGATATATCTCTAGTAAAAAAGCCAGTCGGTTGACTGGCTTTTTCATTTCTGCGGTGCTCGCCATGGACGATTATGGCTGAACATTAGCATTGAGTGCATTTAGAGCACAACTTCACGCGTCACCCCGTAGCGGCGTAAGATGCGCCGCAGTTGATCCAGGGCCTCGATCTGGATCTGGCGTACCCGCTCCCGTGTCAGACCTAGGCTGGCGGCTAGGTCCTCTAAAGTACAGATCTCATAGCCATTCAGGCCGTAGCGGCGCTCGATCACCATGCGCTGCTTTTCATTCAGCTGCTTCATCCATTCGCGTACATAGCGCTCGACTTCGGCATTTTGCAGCGTCGATTCGGGGCCATCATGCTGATCATCCGGGATTGACTCACCAATAGTCAGCATCGGGTCAATATCCAGCGGCGCATCCAGTGAGGCCACCCGCTCATTTAGCCCCATGACGCGGCGCACATCTTCGACATCTTTACCCAGCAGATGGGCAATATCTTCAATGCTTGGGTCGTGCCCGAGTGTGGCTTCCAGATGGCGTTGCGCGCGCAGATAGACGTTCAGCTCTTTAATCACATGCACTGGCAAGCGGATGGTGCGGGATTGATTCATGATCGCGCGCTCGATACTTTGGCGGATCCACCATGTGGCGTAGGTCGAGAAGCGAAAGCCACGCTCAGGGTCGAATTTTTCCAGCGCATGCATCAAGCCGATGTTCCCTTCCTCGATCAGATCAAGCAAGGTCATGCCGCGGTTGATGTAGTGCTTGGCGATGTTCACCACCAAGCGCAAATTGTGCTCAATCATCTTTTGCCGCGCCGCAAAATCACCCTTCACCACTTGCCGAGATAATTCGCGCTCTTCATCCGGAGTGAGTAGTTTGCACTGGCCGATTTCATTCAGATAAATCTGCGTAACATCGCCGGTGCTTTCGCTGGTGTAGCGTTCGGTTTCTTCCTTGGCTTCGCTGTCGAGGTCCTCGCTGTCCTCGCCCAGTTGCGCTTCTTCATCCAGTGTTTCAACTTCGTCGATGAGGTCTTGCTCAATGGCTTCGATCTGTTCGCTCATGGTCTATTCTGTCGCGATGAACTTCGCCGGATCGACGGGCTTGCCTCCTTTGCGGACTTCGAAGTGTAACTTCACTTGATCGGCATCGGACTTGCCCATTTCGGCGATCTTTTCACCTTTTTTAACGACATCTCCCTCTTTAACTAGCAATTTATCGTTATGAGCATAGGCCGTCAGATAACCATTGCTGTGCTGCAATATGATCATCTTGCCATAGCCGCGCAATCCGGCGCCCGCGTAAACTACCTTTCCTTGTGCTGACGCAACAATAGATTGCCCAAGTTTTCCTGCAATATCAATGCCTTTGCTTTCTTCACTGAACTTGCGGATCACTTTTCCGCTGGTTGGCATGCCAAACTCGGTGCCGTTGGTATTGCTTTGCGTCGCAGATGATGCCACTGAAGCCGCAGCTTTATTGGGGTTTGGTGTTGAATTTGCGACAGCAGAAGCAGCAACTGGTTTTGTTATAGATGCTGTCGCGGAGCTTGCAATTGCTTGTTGTTTTGTTGCAACTGTGTTGCCGTCTGCCAGTTTAGCGACTTGGCTAGCTGCTTGAGGGCTATAGACTTCCTTGACGGCTTTGGGATGCGTTTTGGTGATGACCGGCGTATTACTACCGACCGGCGGCTGTGGTGTCGCGAAGGTTTGTACCTTACTCGGTGCGGCATCTTGCAGTGGCGTCACGGTTACGCCACCCTCGCCCAATGGCGCTGCGACTACCAGCACCTGGCCAATTTTGATGCCACTGTCACTGAGCTGATTCCAGCGTTGCACCTCAGCGGTGGTTACCCCATACAAAGTGGCAATCCGGTAGAGCGTATCGCCCTTTTGAACGGTATGCGTTTTATTGCCCATTTGCGCCGGAGATGGTGTCGCTACTGCGGCTATGGGGGTGGCCACGGGGGCCGGCGTCGGTGTCTGCTGGCCATCAATAATCGGGGCTGGGCTGGTGCGTGGGCTGGCGCAGGCGGCCAATAGAGTACTTAGCAAGACAATCAGCAAGGATGGGACGCGCACGTCATCTCTCCGCAAAAACAAATGAGGGCCTCGCTGCGCGGTGCGCAGACGATCCGAAAGGCATTAGTTTACACGGCAGCTATGGAGAAACGGCAGGTAATTATCAGCATCCTGTTGCAATGCGACGTGCTTATTAGGCAATGCCCGGCAGCAAAGGCACAAAATTGACTTTTTCGAGCCGACTTTCAAACAGCTCTTGCCCACGGCGCTCGATCATGCGCAGCTCTTGCTGCTGGCTGCCCACCGGGAAAATCAGCCTGCCCCCATCGCTCAGCTGTGCACTGAGGTTTTCTGGGACGATGGGTGCCGCGGCGGTAATTACAATGGCATCAAATGGAGCCAGCTCAGGCAGGCCAGGCAAGCCATCGGCATGGCGCAGGCGGGCATTATGAATGCCTAAGCCACTCAAACGCTCGCGTGTTTGGCGTACCAAGCCGCCAATGCGTTCAATACTGTGCACGGTTTTAAAGAGCTTAGCGAGCACGGCAGTCTGGTAGCCGCAACCGGTGCCAATTTCTAATACCTGCTGCCGTTGCGGCACTTGCGCTGCCAGCTCGCTCATGCGCGCAACGATATAAGGCTGGGAGATCGTTTGCCCAAAGCCGATCGGCAATGAGGTGTCGTCATAGGCTTTGTGCGATAAAGCTTCATCCACAAACTGATGCCGCGGGATCTGGCCGATGATCGCCAGCACGGTTTCATCGCCTATGCCCTGCTGGCGTAAACGCTCGACCAAGCGCGCCCGCGTGCGGGCCGAGGTCATTCCGCTGCCGTGACTGATCATGAATGACTCAGCCATGTCTCGACCTGCCCAAGCTGGGTATGATTGGTAAGATCAATCTGCAACGGGGTTACAGACACATACCCCGCCTCGACAGCGGCAAAATCAGTGCCATCGCTGGCATCGGCCACCTTGCCGATGGGCCCCACCCACCAGATGGTATCGCCCCGCGGATTTGCGCTGCGGATCACCGGTGCAGATTTGTGGCGGCGCCCAAGACGAGTGATGCGAATGCCACGCAATTGCTCATAGGGCAGATCAGGGACATTCACATTCAGTAAGATTGGGCCAGTTAATGGCTTGGCTTTAAAACGCTGCACCAACTCGCGGGCGATTTTGGCGGCGGTTTCAAAATGCTGGGGGTTGTGCGAAGCCAGTGAAATGGCCATGGCCGGAATGCCTAGCAAAAACCCTTCCGTGGCGGCGGCGACGGTACCGGAATAAATCGTATCGTCGCCCATATTGGGGCCATGGTTGATGCCGGACACTACCATGTCGGGTAGTTCATCCATCAGCCCGGTGGCGGCCAGATGTACGCAATCGGTGGGCGTGCCGTTGACGTAATGAAAGCCTGATGGTGCAACCCGTACTTGCAAAGGGCGATCCAGGGTGAGGGAGTTGCTCGCGCCGCTGCGATCACGTTCGGGCGCACAAACTAAGGCGTCGCCTTCCTCGCCCAACGCCATGGCCAAAGCGGCGATGCCTGGGGCGAAATAACCATCATCATTACTTAACAGAAAACGCATCAAAACCTCTCTCTTGATCGCATTCTAATATGATCCGGACATGCCGCAAACAAGCGCCTTATTGCCGTTGCAGCCGTGTAGCACCTGCCCAGATCCCTGCCAGCACGATAATCAGCATCCCCAAGAGCGAGAGGCCGTTGCCTGCCTCGCCCCACCACAGCCAGGTAAACAAGGTAGAAAACACCACGGTGAGATAGGCAAGGCTCACCACCACCAGCGAACGCCCTTTGCGATAGGCGCGGGTCATGGCCAGTTGGGCGAGCGTGGCGGCGATGCCCATGGCCAGCAAAATGCCGGCTTCGTGCCAGTTGGGCAGATGCAAGGGCTGACTTTGTAGCAGCATCCATGCCCCGGCCCCTACGGTTGAAACCAGCGAGAAATAAAACACCGTCCGCCACTCGGGCTCGCCGCTTTTGCCTAGTTCACTCACGCCCAGATAGGCAATGCTCGCCAGCATCCCCGAGCCCAGCCCCATTAGCCCGGCCAGCCACGCCCGACTATTGAGGGTGGGTTGCAAGAGTAGCGTTACCCCCAAAAAACCCAACCCCACACTTGCGGCCTGCTGCCACTGTGGCCAGGCGCGCCGATGCAGACTCAAGACCAGCACAAAGAAAATGGGCGAGGTGTAATTGAGCGTGACTGCGGTTGCCAGTGGTAGGTGGCCGATGGCGTAGAAATACAGCATTAGCGCCAAAAAGCCGGAAATACTACGCGTTAAATGCAGGCGTAGCTGAGGGCCGGCCACTTTTAGCGTTTGCCCTTGCGGCAGCACCACGGCGGCAATGCCTAGCAAGCCGGCTGCGCAGCGATAAAACACCAGCTCCGCGGTGCTAAATTGGGCGCTACCCAATTTAACAAAAACACCCATGATGGCAAATGACAGGCCGGCGAGCACCATCCAGAATGGGCCGGATTGTTTACAGCGTTCAATTAAAGACAAAATACATCCTGGGGTATGTGCCTGAGACGATCAAATGATCGAGCTTTGCAGGCAATACCCTATAAAGCAACAAGGCAGCTTGCGCTGCCTTGTTGGGGTTAAGCTTACTTCGCTAAGCGGTCGATGGCCTCGCCCAGCTCCCGGCGCAGGAACTGATGAAAATGCCGCATGCCATCTTCCATTGGGCTTTGATAAGGCCCAACTTCATTGCGGCCAGCCTTAAACAGCGCGGTACGGCCTGCTTCCATCCGGTTGATGATTTCCACATCTTCCACCGCCGTTTCGGCGTAGGCGGCCTGCTCGGCGGCGACAAACTCCGGCTCGAAGTAGGCAATGTCTTCTGGGTAATAAAATTCCACCACGTTTTTATAGCTACGTGGCCCGGTTGGAATAATGGTAGAGATTACCAAAGTATGCGGATACCACTCCACCGTGATATTGGGGTAGTAAGTTAGCCAGATCGCGCCATATTTTGGGTTTTTGCCTGCTTCATAGCGTTTAACCTGCTTGCTCCACTCGTCATAAATTTTCGAGCCGGGGCGCGATAATTCGTGATGCACGCCTACTGTTTGCACCGAATACCAGTCACCAAATTCCCAGTTCAGCTCATTGCATTCCACAAAGCGGCCCAGCCCAGGGTGAAATGGCACCACGTGGTAGTCTTCCAGATACACCTCGATAAAGGTTTTCCAGTTACCTTGGTATTCATCTACCTGCACGCTGTGCAAGACATACTTGGAAAAATCCAAGTCTTTGCGCACGCCGAGGTTTTTCAAGTCGCCCTCGATGTCGCGGCCATTGTTTTCAAACAGCAGGCCATTCCAGTGCGTTAGCTCGGTTTGCGGTAGATGCAGACACGGGTTGGCGCTAAAGTGCGGCGCGCCGACCAATTGGCCATGCTGATCGTAAGTCCAGCGATGCAGCGGGCAGACCGTATGGCTGGCATTGCCACGCCCGCTGAGCATTTCGGCTTGGCGATGGCGGCACACATTGGAAAAGAGTTTCACGCCTTGGTCGGTGCGTTTCAGGTAACGCGCACCGTGCGACGATTCGAGGACGTGATAGTCATTCAGATTGGGCACCATCAGTTCGTGGCCAATATAGCGTGGGCCTTGTGCGAACAGGGTTTCCATTTCGAGCTGATACAGCTGCTCATCAAAATAGGCGGCAACTGGCAGCGGTGAAGTTAAATCCAGCTCGGCCATTTTACGTGCAATGGCGTTGGTAGCTGTAGCCAGATTGGACATGTCCAATACCCCCTGGGCTAGAAGGTCTTGCCACTTTGTGCAGTCAAAATGCGCTGCAACGATGGGTGGGCAAGCCATCAAATCAATCAATTGCCAAAGTAGCGCGGCTACTTCAGCCCGAAAAGGCGGCGATTATTGCAGATTTTTTATTCCGAGGCAATTTTTCGCCGTTTTTGTCTTAATATTGAAGACCTTAACTAAGTCATGCCGACAAAAACGCCACCCGAAGGTGGCGTTGCGCAGAGTGGGCGGTCTTAGCCGGCATTCACCGGAATTTTGCCAATCTTCGCTTGCCACTCCTTCGGTGCGATGGCGTGCACAGAAGTTCCCGAAGAATCCACCGCCACGGTCACTGGCATATCTACTACTTCAAATTCGTAGATTGCTTCCATGCCCAAATCGGCAAAGCCGACGACTTGGCTGGCTTTAATGGCCTTTGAGACCAGATAGGCTGCGCCACCTACGGCCATCAAATACACCGATTGATGTTTTTTGATCGACTCACAGGCCGCTGGGCCGCGCTCGGCTTTACCAATCATGCCCAGCAAGCCCGTTTGCTCGAGCACTTGATCGGTAAATTTATCCATCCGCGTAGCGGTGGTTGGGCCCGCGGGGCCGACCACTTCATCGCGTACTGGATCAACCGGGCCCACGTAATAGATAAAGCGATTGGTGAAATCCACGGGCAATTGCTCGCCTTTATTGAGCATATCGACGATGCGCTTATGCGCCGCATCGCGACCGGTGAGCATTTTGCCGTTCAACAGCAGCGTTTGGCCGGGTTTCCAGTTGGCTACATCTGCACGGGTTACGGTGTTGAGGTCCACGCGGGTGGCTGCAGCAGATGGTGTCCAAGTGACGGCTGGCCAGTCTTCGAGTTTGGGCGCTTCCAGCTCGGCCGGGCCTGAGCCATCCAGGATAAAGTGCACATGGCGTGTGGCGGCACAGTTTGGAATCATTGCCACCGGCAGGCTGGCAGCATGGGTTGGGTAGTCTTTGATTTTTACGTCCAGCACGGTGGCCAAGCCACCCAGGCCTTGCGCGCCGATCCCCAGCGCATTCACTTTTTCGTACAGCTCGATACGCAGTTCTTCAACCCGATTTTGCGGGCCGCGGGCGATCAGCTCATGGATATCGATTTCTTCCATCAACGCTTCTTTGGCCATCACCATGGCTTTTTCGGCCGTGCCGCCGATACCGATGCCGAGCATGCCGGGTGGGCACCAGCCCGCGCCCATCAACGGCACGGTTTTCAGCACCCAATCCACAATCGAATCCGATGGATTGAGCATCACGAATTTGGTTTTGTTTTCCGAGCCGCCGCCTTTGGCCGCGATATCGACTTCAACGGTATTGCCCGGCACGATTTCATAGTGAATTACGGCCGGGGTGTTGTCTTTGGTGTTTTTGCGCCCGCCAGCTGGGTCCATCAAGATTGAGGCGCGCAGCTTGTTATCGGGGTGCAGATAAGCCCGGCGTACGCCTTCATTGATCATATCGGTGACCGACATGGTAGCGCCTTCCCACTGCACATCCATCCCAACCCGCACAAAACAGGTGACGATGCCGGTATCTTGGCAAATCGGGCGATGGCCTTCGGCACACATGCGGCTATTGGTCAGAATTTGCGCAATAGCGTCTTTCGCGGCAGGGCTTTCTTCCAGCTCGTAGGCGCGGCCCAAGGCCTGAATGTAGTCTTTGGGGTGGTAGTAGCTGATGTATTGCAGGCTGTCGGCGATACTGGCGATCAGATCGTCCTGGCGAATCTTGCTCATCGTGGTGACTCCAAGGATAGGTTCTTGTTTTGCGGTAGCGTGTTATGGCGCGATTGTAGCAAAATTGCCGCTTTGACCGACACTTTCCCGGTGAACAGGTACCCAAAATGCCGCTGCGCGACGCAATTACTGCTTATCTGGCTAGCCAGCCCGTCTTTTCTTCGGCGGGGCTGACCCCCTGGTATTGGCAAGAACACCGGTTGGGTTGGCTAGAGGCGCCGACACTGGCCTTTTTAACTAGCTGGTCACCCCATTTTCAACTACAAGCCGGCCAGTTGCGGCTTGACTGCAGCGAGTCTGAGGTGCAGGCGCTGCTTGATGAGGCGGCGTTGGCGTTGCGCGCGGCGGGCCTCATCAAAGTGTGGCGCAACGAGCGCTACAGCGTGCACCCGCTACTCGCTGACGATGCGCCAGATTTAGGTACGGCCCTATTTACCCTCGAGCGCGGTGCGTTTCGGCGGCTGGGTTTGTGTAGTCAGGCGGCGCATATCAATGGCCGTACGGTCAATGGCGATTATTGGCTAGGCCGGCGCGCTTCTACCAAGGGTATAGACCCCAATCGCTTAGATAATCTGGCTGCTGGCGGTATACCCCATGATGAATCACCAGGCGAGTGCGTGATCCGCGAGCTGGGTGAGGAAGCAGGCATCGCCCCTGCCTTGGCCGCCCAAGCCATCCCGACCGCTACGCTACGCACCCTGCGTAACGAAAGCGATGGCACGCACCATGAGGTGCTGTATTGCTACGATCTCGTCGTGCCCGAAGGCGTGACCCCCAATAATCAGGATGGCGAAGTGGCCGGTTTTCAGCGGTTTAGCGCTGCCGACACGATCGCGCGGCTGCCAGAAATGACCTGGGATGCTGGCCTCGTCACGGCGCATAGCTTGCTGGCGGCGCAGGAAAATGAGGCGTGCTAATTATTGCCTGCTTCCCCCTATTCGTTGTGGGGGCATTTTTGCTATAATCGCGCTAAGTTATTGATCTGGCCGGCTTTTGTCGCGGCCTACAACCTCGCCCTTGCGAGGTTTTTTATTTGGGAAATCAAGATGCTAAAAGCGCCTGAATTACTGCTGCCGGCCGGTACGCTAGACCGGATGCGTGCCGCTTATGATTTTGGTGCTGATGCGGTGTATGCCGGTCAGCCCCGTTACAGCCTGCGGGCACGGAATAACGATTTTGGCCTCGAAGAAATCGGGGTCGGGATTGCCGAGGCGCACGCTCGGGGCAAGAAATTCTTTGTGGCCAGCAATATTCTGCCGCACAACGCCAAAGTCAAAACCTATCTGGCGGATATGGAACCGGTGATCGCGATGAAACCGGATGCCCTGATCATGGCCGACCCGGGTTTGATTATGATGGTGCGCGAAAAATGGCCGGAGCAAGTGATTCACTTGTCGGTGCAAGCCAATACCGTGAACTACGCCGGGGTGAAATTCTGGCAATCGTTGGGCTTGGAGCGCGTGATTTTGTCGCGCGAGCTGAGCCTGGATGAAGTTGAAGAAATACGCCAACTGTGCCCGGACATGGAACTGGAAGTCTTTGTGCACGGGGCGCTGTGTATTGCGTATTCGGGCCGTTGCTTGCTCTCGGGCTATTTTAATCATCGTGACCCGAATCAAGGCACCTGTACCAATGCTTGCCGCTGGGATTACAAAACCCATGACACCGTGACTGATGACGCTGGTGATGTCGCGCCAAAAGCGCAGGTGATTCAGTTTGATTTCAATCAAGCAATGAGCGACGCCAATCAGAGCTTTGCCGCCTGCGGTGGCGCCGAACGTCACCCGCTGGCCGATAAAACCTATCTGATCGAAGAAGGTAATCGCCCGGGTGAGTTGATGCCGATTATGGAAGACGAGCACGGCACCTACATCATGAACAGCAAAGACTTGCGTGCGCTGGAGCATGTGGAGCGGCTGGTTAAAATTGGCGTCGATTCGCTGAAAATCGAAGGCCGTACCAAATCACTCTATTACGTGGCGCGCACGGCGCAGGTTTACCGGCAAGCAATTGATGATGCGGTGGCCGGTCGTCCATTTAATCCGGCTCTGCTCGCCGATCTGGAAGGCTTGGCCAATCGTGGTTACACCGATGGTTTCTATCAGCGTCACCACACGCACGAATACCAGAACTATATGGATGGTCATTCCAAAGCCAAACGTAGCCAGTTTGTGGGTGAAATCGTGAGCATCGAAGATGGCTGGGCGCGCATCGAAGTGAAAAACAAATTTTCGCTCGGTGACACGCTGGAAGTGATCCACCCCAGTGGCAATATCAATGTGCAAGTAGAAGCTATGCGTGACAAGCGCGGCAATGCCATCGAAGTAGCGCCAGGTAATGGCATTCAGGTGCAAATTCCGCTGGCCGCCCAGTACGATAAAGCCCTACTTGCTCGCTTGTTTTAAGCGCAGCCCCTACTGCTAGCCTGACGGCGAGCCAATAAAAAAGCCATCCAGCCCCTGTCGATCAGGGCTGGATGGCTTTTTAACTTTAGCACTCTGTAAAAGCAATATACCCATCCAGGGTATTGCCCTGAGTGCTATGAATTGATTAGGTTCTTTGGCAATACCACCTGCACGATCAGGCCTGATGGGTCAGCATCCAGCAGCTCTACCGTGCCGTCATGCCGCTCGACAATTTCTTTCACAATCGCCATCCCCAAGCCACAGCCATTGCCGGTTTGCTCGCGGCGGAAGAAACGCTCGAATACCCGCTGCTTATCCGCATCGGGAATGCCGGGGCCATTGTCTTCTACATCTACCACGTATTGAGTTGGGGTCTCGGTCAGACGTACCGTCACGCTGCCATCGCGCGGAATATATTTAATGGCATTTTCGACCAGATTGATAAATAGCTCGCGCAGCAGCGCAGAGTTACCTTCAATCCACGCCTCATTCACAAGGCAATCGCATCCCAGATCAATCCTTGCCGCCAAAGCCCGTGGTACCAACTCACTGGTCAGGTCGCGGATAATCCGCGCCAAATCCATTTTCACCTTCGGAATGCCATTAAGGCTACCCGGCTCAGAGCGGGCCAGCGTGAGCAGCTGATTCACTAAGTGAATACTGCGGGTGGCGCTGGTGTGGACCATATTCAGCCGCTCGCGCAGCCCTTCCGGGCTGTTTTCACGCATGGCGAGCTCGGTTTGCGATTTTAGGCCCGCTAAGGGGGTGCGCAGTTGATGTGCCGCATCGGCAATAAAGCGCCGCTGCCGGTTCATACTTTCTTCGGTGCTGGTCAGTAGCTGATTCAATGCGCTGGAGAGTGCTTCGAGCTCTTCCGGTGCATTGGGCAAGACCAAGGGTGATAAGTCTTGTGGTTGGCGGGTTTCTACCATTTGCTTTAAGGTCAGCAATGGCTTAAGGCTATTTTTAATGCCATACCAGATCAAAATGCTAATCAGCAGCAAAATGGCGATCAGGGGCAAGGCAATGCGCAGCATAAACGCATGCAGGGCATCGATCTGGCTATCTAGGGATTTGGCAATTTCGATTTGCCAACCCGGGTGTTGGCCGGAAGGCGGGATATTGGCATGCAGTACCCGATAAGCATGATGCTGAACGCTGTGATCAAAAAGGCGCTGCTGAGCTTGTGCGCTCGGGTGGCTATCAAAGGCTTGCAGTGGGGTATTGATGGCCTGCTGATGATCGATTAGCGCGGCAAAATGAAAATGCTCAGGCTGACTTAATGCCAGCAATTGGGTTGTGCGCTGCCGGATCAGGCCCGCAGTCAGCTCATTGCCCTGCTGTACATCCTGTTGCAGCGTTTTGGTGAGCTCGATTTGAAATCGTGCCAGCGTGGCATCGTTGTTATCGGTCAGGTAATGAAACGAGACAAAATAAATGACCGCCGCCGCCGCCAGCCACAAGGCCAGCAACGGCAAAACGGTCCATAAAACGATACGACGTTGCAGTGAACGCTTAGTTAGCAGCATCCGTAGCCAGAGGTTGTTGTTTCTCGAGGAGGTAGCCCAGACCACGGATGGTGCGGATCACTACACCGCATGGTTCCAGTTTTTTACGTAGGCGGTGTACATACACCTCGATGGCGTTCAGACCTACTTCCGCGTTCTCGTTGCCCAGCTCGCTCACGATCTGTTCTTTGGTCACCACGCGGTCGATATTGGACATCAGGATTTCCAGCACGGTCAGTTCACGCGCAGACAGATCTAGTGGCGAATCATTGCACCAAGCGCGCTGGCCGGCACGATCCAGACGCAGATTGCCCAGTTGCTGCACAGATTGCGGCAGAATTTGGCTACGGCGCAGCAAGGCGCGCAGGCGGGCTTCCAGCTCAGAGAATTCAAATGGTTTGGTCAGATAATCATCGGCACCGGCATCCAGACCGGCTACGCGCTCATCCAGGCCATCCAGCGCAGTCAGAATCAGGATAGGCAGCGACGGTTTGTGCTGGCGAACGTTTTTCAGCACTGTCAGGCCATCCATATTGGGCAGACCGATATCCAGCACTACCGCGTCGTAGTCATTGTGCAGCAAGATTTGCAGCGCCAGCGCGCCATCGTTCACACAATCACATTGGAATTCAGCTTGCGACAAGCTAGTTTTCAGCGCGTCGGCCAGAATCAGATCATCTTCAGCCAGGAACAGTCGAGTCGCCATTTCAGCTTCCTCATTTTTGTAAGAATAAACTTACCGCAGAGTTTAGCGGTTATTTCGCCAAAGCCCAAGATCATTTTTGTAAGAATAAATCCTTACTTAATCTATCTCTTTGTTCTAGTGCATTTTTTTCATTTTTGGCAAAATGACCGTTTGTCAGCCAGCTTGTCAGCTCGCGCTCAATCAGCTCCGAAAGACCACTAATCCAGGCTGGATGATCGTTTAAACACGGGATAAACCGGTATTCACCACCGCCGTGCTGCAGAAAATCGGCTTTGCCTTCCATGGCAATTTCTTCCAGTGTTTCCAGGCAATCAGCCACAAAACCGGGGCAAATAACATCTAGCTTGCCAGTTTGGGCTTTGGCCAGTCGGGTGAGCTCGTCGGTGGTGTAGGGTTTAAGCCATTCAGCTTTCCCAAAGCGTGATTGAAACGCGATTGTGTATTGGGTTTTATCTAGCTGCAGCGCTTCAGCGAGTAAGCGTCCGGTTTTCTGGGCGTGGCAGAAATACGGATCACCTTTGTCGAGCGTGTAGCGTGGCACGCCATGAAAACTCATCAATAGATGTTCTCCGCGGCCATTTTGCTGCCAGTGTTCCCGAACGCGTTGAGCTAGCGCATTGATGTAGGCTGCTTCATCGTAAAACGGGGCCAGCATTTTCAGCGTGGGCATAAAGCGGGTTTGTTGCAGTACCCTGCTCACCTCATCGAACACACTGGCGGTCGTACTGGCGGCATACTGCGGATACAGGGGCACCACCAGCAGATGCTGGCAGTTTTGCGCTTTCAAGGCTTGGATTTGGCTCGCAATCGATGGGTTGCCGTAGCGCATGGCATAGTCGACCACCAGCTGCCCGCGGTGACGCTCGCCCAGCAGGCCTTTCACCAGTTGAGCCTGACGTTCAGTCCACACCCGCAGGGGTGAGCCTTCTTTTTGCCAGATGCTGGCGTATTTGGCCGCGCTCTTGGCGGGGCGAATATTTAAAATAATGCCGTTGAGAATCAACCACCAAATTGGTCGGGGGATTTCGACCACGCGCGGATCAGATAAAAACTGCTTCAGATAGGGGCGAACAGCTTTGGCCGTAGGCGCATCCGGGGAGCCCAGATTCACCAGCAAAACGCCGATCTTGGATGGATTGCGGTGGGCAAATTCAGGTTCAGGCAAATAACGGGACATAACCGAGCTTTGGGTGCAATGAAAGTGCCCTCATTCTACCCAAGGCCAGCTTTTCCTGCATTTTTACCCAAACTAGCAGCAGAAACTTTAACCGTCGTCAGCTTCAAGGCAGCCACTCTTGCTACAATAAGCTTTTTTCACTACCCCTGTTTCTGAGGAAGCTATGGCCAAACTGTTTATCGAAGACTTGGATCTTGCCGGCAAGCGCGTGCTGATGCGCGTGGACTTTAACGTGCCAGTGAAAAATGGTGTAGTGGAAAGCGATAAGCGCATTCGCGCCGCGCTGCCAACCATCCGCTACGCGCTGGATCAAGGCGCTTCGGTTGTACTGATGTCGCATCTGGGTCGTCCAAACGGTCAGAAAGTCGAAAAATATAGCTTGGCGCCTGTAGCTAAACGCCTGGAAGAGCTGCTGGGCAAGCCAGTACAGTTTCTGGCTGACTGCGTCGGCCCTGAAGTAGAAGCCGCTTGCGCGACGCTGGCTGCGGGTAGCGTGGTGTTGCTAGAAAACGTGCGTTTCCATATCGCCGAAGAAGGCAAAGCCAAAGATGCCGATGGCAACAGCGTGAAAGCTGAGCCTGCGCAAGTGGCCGCCTTCCGCGCCAGCCTGTCAAAACTGGGCGATGTATTTATTAATGATGCGTTTGGTACTGCCCACCGCGCACATTCGTCGATGGTGGGCGTTGAGCTGCCACGCGCGGCCGGCTACCTGCTGAAAAAAGAGCTGGATTTCCTCGGCGAAGCCGTGAACAACCCGGTACGCCCACTGGTGGCCATCATCGGCGGCTCGAAAATCTCGGGCAAAATCGATGTGATTCAAGCGCTGCTGCCTAAAGTGGACAAGCTGATCATCGGCGGCGGCATGGCCTTTACCTTCCTCAAAGCTCAAGGCCTAGAAATCGGCAAATCACTGTGTGAAAACGACAAAGTTGATCTGGCACGAGATTTGATGGCGCAAGCGGGTGACAAATTAGTATTGCCAAGCGATACCATGGTGACACGCGCACTGAATTTTGATGCTCGCACCTTAGATGGTCTGGTAGAAGTACCGTCTACTGCGATTCCTGCCGACCAAGAAGGCGTGGATATTGGCTCTGCAACGCGCGCTGCGTACGCTGATATCATCAAATCAGCCAAAACTGTCCTGTGGAACGGCCCAATGGGTGTATTCGAGATCGACGCATCTGCGGCAGGTACTTTCGCCGTGGCGCACGCCCTGGTGGATGCTACTGCCAATGGCGCGATCACCGTTGTGGGTGGTGGTGATTCTGTTGCGGCAGTTGAAAAAGCAGGTCTGGAAGACAAAGTATCGCATGTGTCGACTGGTGGCGGTGCATCGCTCGAATTCCTGGAAGGCAAGGCGCTGCCAGGCGTAGAAGCACTGAGCGAAAAATAAGCCGTCCCAGGCTGTTGCTCGCACAATAAAAAACCTCGCTGCGGCGAGGTTATTTATTGGCATTGCATTTGGATGCTGAATATTGCGGCGGAGGTATATTTCTGTAGCTCTTATTAATTATGCTTCAGGGGCTGATACCCCCTTAACAGCAAAATATACCTTGCGCTCGAAACTGCTCGCGGACCCGATGCACCACAGCTTGGCTCGGTGGCTGGGTGTCGGCCAATTCATATTTCAGCCCTAGCTCTGCCCATTTGTTCTCACCCATTTTGTGAAATGGCAGTACTTCGACTCGCTCCAGCACATTTGGATATTGGCGTGACATGTCACCGAGATAATCGGCTAAAGCCTGCACATCTGCTTCATCATCCGACCACCCCGGCACCAGCACATAACGGAGCCAGATTTTTTTGCCCATTTTAAACAGGCGCTGGGCAAAATCGAGCGTAGGTTGCAGTGGTTTACCCGTAAGGGCCTCGTATTTCTCTGGGTTCATTTGCTTGATGTCGAGCAAGACCAAATCGATATTGTCGAAATAGTCATCCGGCAAATGCGCCGCCAGAAAGCCCTGGGTATCCAGTGCGGTATGGATGCGTAAATCTTGTTTGGCGCGGCGGAAAATCTCGCCGATAAAATGCGCCTGCATCAGCGGCTCGCCACCTGAAATCGTCAGGCCACCGGCTACTCGCAAAAAACTCGCGTATTTGCCAATCTCGGCCACGATGTCATCCACTGTCCATTGCTTGCCGGTATGCAGCTTCCAGGTGTCGGGGTTGTGGCAATACAGGCAGCGAAACTGACAGCCCGATACAAACAGCGCAAAGCGCATGCCGGGGCCATCAACCGCGGCGCCGGTTTCGATGGAATGAACATAGCCATATTGCCGCCCTTCGGCATCGAAGGCCGGTGCGATAATTTCACCTAGGGGTTTATTGGCTTCCATATGGGTACTCGCGGCAAAAAATGATGCAAAAAAAACGGATCGCGCCCGGCGATCCGTTGGGGGTTACTCCGGATTGTAGCTTAACACTGCTCGTGGAATGTCCGATTGATGACATCCAGCTGCTGCTCGCGAGTCAGTTTCACAAAATTCACGGCATAGCCTGAAACGCGGATAGTGAGCTGCGGATATTTGTCCGGGTTTTCCATCGCATCGAGCAGGGTTTCTTTGTTCAGCACGTTCATATTCAGATGAAATAACTGGGCCATGATTTCTCCTTGTGGGGTATAGGCTACAAAGCTTTGATACGCTTTGCTGAGCTGGCGATACACGGGTGGTGTATCGCCAAGCTGGGTTTAGCACTTCGCGTGGAAAGTCCGGTTAATCACGTCCAGCTGCTGTTCGCGGGTCAGTTTGACAAAGTTCACGGCATAGCCTGAAACGCGGATAGTCAGCTGCGGATAGTTCTCTGGGTGTTCCATCGCATCCAGGAGCGTGTCTTTATTCAGCACGTTCATATTCAGGTGGAACAACTGATCCGGGCCTTCTTCCAGCTCGGCCAGTGCTTGGTCTACGCGTTCCGCGCTTTGGCAAGTTGGGCACTCATCGCCGTGCGGACCAAACAGACCATCGATCGACGCAGCCAGGGTTTTGACGCGATCGCTGGCATTGTGACCCAGCGCATCTGGCGTCATAGACGCAGTCCAAGACACCCCATCCAGTGCTGATTCGTACGGGATTTTCGACACGGAGAAGCCCGCAGCCACAAAGCCATTTTTATCGCGGCCATTCATCGGGTTTGCACCTGGTGAGAACGGCGCGCCGGCACGACGGCCATCTGGCGTGTTACCGGTTTTCTTGCCGTAGACCACGTTTGAAGTGATGGTCAGTACCGATTGCGTTGGCATCGAGTCACGGTAGAACACCGGCTGGGCTTTGATTTTGTCCATGAACGTGGTCGACAGCCACACCGCAATATCATCAGCGCGATCGTCGTTGTTACCGTAGGCTGGGTATTCACCTTCAATTACATAATCAACCGCCAGACCGGCTTCGTTACGTTTGATATGCACTTTGGCGTGTTTCACGGCGGACAGCGAATCGGCCGCCACTGACAGGCCGGCAATCCCGCAGGCCATCGTGCGCAGGATATCGCGGTCGTGCAGCGCCATTTCGATCCGCTCGTAAGCGTATTTGTCGTGCATATAGTGGATGCAATTGAGTGCAGTGACGTAGGTTTTGGCCAGCCAATCGAGCATTTTGTCGTATTTGGCCATCAGCTCGTCGTAATTGAGCACGTCGCCTGTAATTGGCTCAAAGCCTTTGGCTACCAGCTTGCCGGTTTTCTCGTCCACACCGCCGTTGATCGCGTAAAGCATGGCTTTGGCCAGATTGACCCGAGCGCCAAAAAACTGCATTTGTTTACCCACGCGCATCGCGGATACGCAGCAGGCGATGGCGTAGTCATCACCCCATTTTGGCCGCATCAAGTCATCGTTTTCGTACTGAATCGCCGAAGTGTCGATCGATACTTTTGCGCAGAATTCTTTAAAGCCTTGTGGGAATGACGTTGACCACAGTACGGTCAGATTAGGCTCTGGCGCTGGACCGAGGTTGTACAGGGTGTTGAGTACACGGAAGCTTGATTTGGTGACCAAAGTACGGCCATCTTCGCTCATACCGCCGATTGATTCAGTCACCCAAGTTGGGTCACCTGAGAACAGATCATCGTATTCTGGGGTGCGCAGGAAACGTACGATCCGCAGCTTCATTACCAGATGGTCGATGTATTCCTGGGCTTGCGATTCGGTAATGCGCCCTTCTTTGATATCGCGTTCGAAGTAAATATCGAGGAAAGTCGAAATCCGACCGATCGACATTGCCGCACCGTTTTGCTCTTTTACTGCAGCAAGGTAACCAAAGTACAGCCATTGCACCGCCTCTTGCGCTGTGGCGGCTGGGCGGCTCAGATCAAAGCCATATTTTTTGGCCATGACTTTCAATTCATTCAGCGCTTTGATTTGCTCGGCCAATTCTTCACGCAGGCGAATCACGTTTTCGCTGAATGCAACATCATCGAGCTCGGCTTTTTCGCGTTTTTTGTCGGCAATCAGAAAATCTACGCCATACAGCGCCACGCGGCGATAGTCACCGATAATCCGGCCGCGGCCATATGAATCTGGCAAACCGGTAATCACGCCTGAGCTACGGCAGGCCATGATTTCGGGAGTGTAGGCATCAAATACAGCGTTGTTATGGTCTTTGCGGTAGTTGGTGTAAATCTCTTCGATTTGCGGGTTCATTTCGAAGTGATACGCTTTCAGGCCGTTTTGCACCATGCGCAAACCGCCATTAGGCATAATCGCGCGGCGCAGTGGCGCGTCGGTTTGCAGACCAACGATGGTTTCCAGGTCTTTATTGATATAACCGGCATCGTGGGCGGTGATGGTTGAGCCAAACTGGGCGGATACTTCCAGCACGCCGCGTTTACGCTCTTCTTTCAGCAAGGCTGACAGTTCATTCCACAATTGGGTCGTACGTTCAGTCGGCCCCGCCAAGAATTGATCATCCCCTTCGTATGGGGTGTAGTTAGCCTGAATGAAATCACGTACAGCAACTTGCTGTTGCCACTCGCCGGCGGCAAACCCGCGCCAGGCGTCCAGTTGTGATTGATCCAGAGCTTTATCGATTGGGGCGTTCATGAGTATCTCCTTGTGGCGATGTCGGCTGGACATCCTGTGCCAAAACCGCTTTTGGCTGTTCTACCGCTGTTCGGCAAACGTCGTTCAGGCATCGGCCGATACAAAAAAATTACATCCAATTATGCTAATCACCACGCCAGCGGAAAAAATTGATCTGGATCAGTTTCTAGCCGGTGTTGTAATGATTTGCTTGCTACATACTCGATTCCTGACTGACATTCGGGTTTGGGTATTCCGAATGCATGAAAATATTCTATGCCTTTCCCGCACAAGCGGATATTCATTTTTGGCATTTTGGCCGGTTAATATTTACAGCGCAGATTAGCGGTCGATGCCGGGGTTTTTTGCTTTAAATCAATCATCCATATCTTGATGTTCGAATAAGGCTGGGCCCACTTGCACGATGGGCGTTTGCGGGTATAGCCGGTTATACAGCGCTTCTAATTCGGCGGGGCTAAGCTGTTCTAGCTGGGCGCTGATGGCGCTAATGACACTGCTGCGGGGCATAGACATGGGGCATTCCTCCAGATTGGTTTACCCCAGCCTAGTCAACTTTGACGCCAGCGCGAGTAGCAGCGGATGAACAGCAAGCCCAGCGCGGCGCCGAGCGCGTTGGCAAGCATGTCGTGCGGATCAAAGCTGCGATTAGGGGTGAACGATTGTGCGATCTCGACCAAGACCCCCATCGTCGCAGTAAAGAGCCACACTCTTAGGGTATATGGCCAAAGCCTATATGCCAGAATGGCTAGCGTGGCATACCCTATGAAGTGCTGAATTTTGTCGCCCTGATCGACCACTTGCGGCGCGGCAGGCCCTAATGATCCTACCCAAATGGCCAGCGTCCACAGCGCAAATAGGCTCTGTTTTGTGCGCGGATGTTGCCAATACCACCAAAATGCTTGCATGTACTTCACCTTATTTTTTGGCGCTGCGCAGCAAAATAAGCACCGCTCCGGCGCTGCCGAGCTGCGGGCTGGCTTGAGTGTAGGCCAGCACTTCATCGCGCTGCGCGAGCCAGTTTTTAAGCTTCAGTTTCAAAATGGGTTGGCCGGCAGGAGAGCTCAGACCTTTGCCATGAATAATGCGCACACATTTCAAACGCCGCGCCACGCTCTGGCTCAAAAACTGCGCGACTTTGGGGCGAGCGCTATCAATGTTTTCACCATGCAGATCCAATTCACTCTCCACCGGCCAATCGCCACGCCGCAGTTTTCGGATCGTTTCTACGCGCAAGCCGGGGCGCACAAAATGCAGGCTTTCGCCCGGCTCTAGCTCATCCCAAGGCCAGAAGTCGCTCATGTCAGCGATGACTTCAGTAAGCCCAGCCGCTTGTTGCCGTGGCCAGGGGCTAGGATGCCGTGGCGGATGCTGAATATACTGCTGCGCTAATGGTTGCACCCCCTGCATGGCGCGGGCAAATAATTCGGCCTCGCTTGGTTTGGGCGGGCTAATGGGGGTGGCTTTGGCACTACGCAGATTTTTGCGCAGTTGTTTTAATTGCTCGATTGTTTTTTTATCCATGGCTAGTGGCCAACTGAACGATATAATTGAAGCATCGATTTGGGAGAAAGCCGAAATTGACGCAGGATAAAGTCCGTCTGGACAAATGGCTGTGGGCCGCACGTTTTTTTAAAACCCGCTCTTTGGCGGTGCAAGCGATTGCTGCCGGGCATGTTAACGTGAATGGCGAACGGGCAAAACCATCGCGTAGCCTGAAAGCAGCGGAAACCCTCGAAATACGCACCGAGCATGGGCGCTTTGTGGTGCAAGTGCTGGCGCTGAGCGAACAGCGTCGCGCAGCCGAGCTGGCCCGCACTTTGTATGCAGAAACCGCTGAGAGTATTGCGCAGCGTGAACGTGAGCAATTTATGCGCGCGATGCAACCGCAGTTTGATCACGCCCATATCAAAGGTCGGCCCACGAAAAAAATGCGCCGCGAACTCAATCAACTTTACCAACAAGAATAAGACCGAGACCTGTTCATGTCTGCCACCCCTCGCCTGATTTATTTTGTGGCGCCGAATCAAGACACGCTGGCCAAAATTGGCGCCCAGCTGGCATTTTTCGGCTTTGATTACCGGGTGTTTGATCGCAATAGCGCCCTGCTGGCTGCGATGCACAGTGCGCAACCCTTCGCCGTTGTGCTGGATGAGCATGGGCTAAACGATTTTAGCGCCCTGCAGTGCCTGCCCTTAATCCGCCGCTTGTTTGAGGGGCCGATTTTCCTCGCCTCATTTGCGCTAGATATCGTCAAACAGCTGGAGTTTTTGCGCGCGGGGGTTACTGATTTTTTTGAGTATCCGCTTAATATTCAGGCGCTGATTGATCGGCTTGATCATCATGATGAGCAGCGTAACCCACCGCCCTACCGTATTTTGCTGGTAGATGATTCGGAAATGGTGGCCAAGTGGGCGCAATCGGTGCTGCATGGCGCGGGCATGGTGGTGAAGCATCTGGCCGATCCTTTGCAAATTTTGAAGCGACTGGAAGCCGATCAGCCGGATATTTTGCTACTCGATGTCTATATGCCGCAGTGCCATGGCGATGAAATTGCCAAGGTGATTCGTCAGCACCCGCAGTTTGATTCGATTCCGATTGTGTTTCTTTCGACCGAAACCCACCGGGGCCGCCAACTGATGGCGCGCAGCATGGGCGGCGATGACTTTCTCGTCAAGAATATGGAGCCCGACGAACTCATCGCTGCCGTCAGCATCACGGTTGAGCGTTACCGCACTCTGCGCCGCTGGATGACCCGCGATAGCCTTACGGGTTTACTCAATCACACCAATCTAATCGACGCACTCGGCCGGGAAGTCGCGCGGGCCAGCAAAGAATCGCGCCAGCTCTCTTATTCCATGATCGATATTGATCATTTCAAGCGCATTAACGATCAGTATGGCCACTCGGTGGGTGATCTGGTGATCAAGAGTTTGTCGCGCTTGTTGAAGGAATTTAGCCCCAATGCCGAGCTGGTTGGCCGTTATGGCGGGGAAGAGTTTGCCGTAATTTGGCGCGACCACACGCTAATCAAAGCCGCCCAGCGTACGGATGAATTGCGCGAGCGCTTTAATGCCCTGCTCCAGTGCGGCCATGATGCGCAGTTTGTGGCCTCGCTCAGCGCCGGTGTAGCCCAGCTGATTGATGGTATGAGTGCCCAAAATCTCATCGATGCCGCCGATCAGGCACTGTATGAAGCCAAAGCCGCAGGCCGCAATCAAGTTGGCCTCGCCAAACGCTAGTTTTCAGGAATTTGCATGACTATTCATTATCAAGTGCGCCCGCAAGACATTGGCGCGCATGTGTTTGCCGTTCAACTTGAGATTGCGCACCCAGATCCCGCTGGCCAGCAGCTGCAACTCCCCGTTTGGATTCCTGGCAGTTATCTCATCCGTGAATTCGCCCGCAATGTGGTGCAGATACAGGCTCATGGCGTCCAGCCGGATGGCCATTTAGTGCCATTGCGCGTACAAAAGCTGAATAAATCGAGCTGGCAAGTGGCGCAATTTGCCGGGGCGATTCAGATTAATTACGAAGTGTATGCCTTTGATTTATCGGTGCGCGGAGCGTATCTGGATCAGACGCGGGCGTTTTTTAACGGCACCAGTGTTTGCTTGCAAGTGCTCGGTGCAGAGCAGCAAGCCCATCAGCTGAGCCTCGCCGCCGCCAGCTGGCCCGCTGCCGATTGGCAGGTGGCCACTGGCTTAACGGCCATCACCGTGGATACACAAGGTTTTGGCCGCTATCAGGCGGCAAACTATGACGAACTGATTGATTGTCCGGTAGAGATCGCGCCATTTAGTGATGTGCGCTTTACCGCTTGCGGGGTGCCACATCGCTTGGTGATTAGCGGCCGCCATCAGGGGGATTTAGCACGTTTGGCGCAAGACCTAAAAGCCATCTGTGAGTATCAGATTCGTCTTTTCGGTGAGCCCGCACCGTTTAACGATTACACCTTTATGACGGTGGCCGTTGGGGATGGTTACGGTGGCTTAGAGCACCGTAATTCGACCGCCTTGATTTGCTCGCGCGGCGATTTGCCCAAAATGGGCGAGACCGAACAAAGCACCGGCTATCGGCAGTTTTTGGGCCTGTGTAGCCATGAATATTTCCATAGCTGGAATGTAAAGCGCATTAAACCTGCGGTCTTTGCCCCGTATGATTTGCAGCAGGAAAACTATACGCGCTTGCTGTGGGCCTTTGAGGGCATCACTTCCTACTACGACGATTTAACGCTACTGCGTACTGGGCTGATAGATTGGACGCAATATCTACAATTGCTGGCACAAACGGCAACGCAGGTTGAGCGGGGGTATGGCGCCCAACGTCAGACACTGGAAGACTCCAGCTTAGATACCTGGGTGAAGTATTATCGGCAAGATGAAAATGCGCCCAATGAGCTGGTGAGCTATTACACCAAAGGCGCGCTGGTGGCATTGTGTTTAGATATGCATATTCGCCAGCACACCCACAATCAGCGCTCGCTGGATGATGTAATGCAACTCTTGTGGGCTCGCTTTGGCCGCGACTTTGAGCACAAAGGTGTTGGCGTTGGCGAAGCGCAGTGGGAAGCGCTGGCTTGCGAGGCCAGCGGCCTTGATTTAAGCGCATTTTTCGACCGTGCCTTGCGCTCTACGCAGCCCTTGCCATTAGCCGAAAGCCTTGCCTATCTGGGCATCGACAGCCAATGCCGTCCGGCGCTCAATGCGCAAGATAAAGGCGGCTGGCAGGATGGTCTCATCGAAAAACTGAGCTGGGGTGTGCGCTACAGCGCCGATCCAGCTGGGATCAAACTCACGCACGTTCTGCGCGGCGAAGCCGCCGCCACGGCAGGCTTAGCGGCTGGAGATGTGATTGTGGCCGTTGATCACCTACGGGTGAATGCGGCGCAATTTGATGGTTTGCAGCAGGCCTTTACCGCCAACACACCGGTGCAGATTCATGCTTTTCGGCGGGATGAATTGCTGCAATTGACCTTGCTGCCGCAAAAAGCCCGTTGTGACACTTGGGGCTTTAGATTGAAATCAGAGTTGGGTCAAGCTGAAGAAATAAATCGCAATGCCTTTGTAATTAAGTAATTGCGCAGCGCAGCAGATTGGGCTAGAACAAAGCAGTTTTCAATTTCTAGCCCCTGTTGCCCGCATGGCTGCATTCACGCTCGAACGTTTACGCAGTGCCCGTGCCAAGGTTTTATTGGTGCTGCTATCGCTTAATCTGCTGATTAGCGTCGTTCTTACCTTCAGTATTTACAAGCAGCTAAGCGAAGCATTATTTGCCGAGCTAGATGGCCGTTTGCAAACTGCGGCCGCGGCCATTCCTTATATCCTGCCACCGGCTTACATCGATCAGGCTTTGGCCAAGCCTCCCGTACTATTAGGCGATTACGTCGGTCATGCCCGGCAAATGGCCCAATTTGCCCAGCAAAGCGGCTTGCGTTACGTTTATCTTTTGGCGCTGATTAATGGCCGGGTAGTCTATCTGGCGGATTCGGCCCCCGAAATCGAGCTGGCAGCCGGGAAATTTGGTCACTTTATGCAGCCGTATGCCGATCATGATGGTCGGGTGCGCAATACGTTACTGAGTCGAGAAAATTATCGCGGGGTATTGCATGATGCCTATGGTGATTTTCGCTCCATTCTTTTGTTTCGAACGGCAGCAGATGGTACTCCCTATCTGCTGGGGGCCGACATGGAGCAGCAGCAGGTGCAATCCCAGCTGTGGTGGGTGGGCGCAAAAACCATTGGACTTGGCTTGGCCTTGCTGATTATCGGCAGTGCTTTGAGCTGGTTACTGGCCTCAAGGCTAACTGCCCCGTTGCGGCATTTTAGTCATGCGGTGCAGCGTTTCACCCTTGGCGAGTTTGATATCCGGATGCCGGTCCATTCGTACGATGAGCTGGGCAATCTGGCGACAGCATTTAATGCGATGGGCGACGCCATCCACGCACGGGAACACTTACTCAAGCAGCTGGCGTTTGTTGATCGCATTACCGGGCTGGCCAATCGCACCCGCTTTGTTGAAGAAATCGACGCCGATATCCGCCATGGCAAAGGTAGTTTTGCGGTAGTACTACTGAATCTTGCCGATTTTCATTATGTGAACGATTGCTTTGGCTTTGCCGAGGGTGACAATGTGCTGCGCACGGTGGCGGATCGGCTGCAGCAAATGCAGCCTAATGTCGTGCGCCAAATTGGCCGAGTGTCTGGGAATGATTTTCTACTGCAAATCCCTTTCACCAATAGCATTCAGCTGAATGAAATGATTGTGTATATCGAGCAGAGCATTTCGGCGGCGATCGCCATCGATGAGCATCGCCTCAATCTCGCCATGCGTTTTGGCCTCAGCTGCCATCCATTGCATGCGACCGATGCCGAAGCTTTGCTTCGGCAGGCTGAAATTGCGCTGTTTAGCGCCAAAGAGCACTGCCAACTGTGCGTGTGTTATGACCCCAGCCGTGAAGTGGATCGGCAAAATCAGTTCCGGCTGATGGGGGATTTGCGCGAAGCCATCGATCATAATCAGCTTGTGCTGCATTTTCAGCCCAAGCTGAATATGCAAAGCACACAAGTGCACTCGGTAGAGGCGCTGGTTCGCTGGCAACATCCACAACGCGGCTGGATCCCTCCCGGCGCGTTTATTGCCTTTGCCGAGCAATCGGGCAAGCTGCGGCTGATTACTGAATGGGTGATTAAAGCTGCGCTAGCGCAACAAGTAGCCTGGCAGGCGCAAGGCCTAGATTGGTGTATTTCGGTGAATGTAGGGGTGGCGGATGTGGAAGACCCACTGTTTATCGATTTCATCGAGACACAAATTCGCTATTGCCCTGCGCCGGTTAATCTGTGCCTAGAGATCACCGAAACCGGGGTTATGCGCCATGCTGATCAGCTGCTACAAAATTTACTGCGCCTGCGCCAGCTGGGGGTAAAGATTTCAATGGATGATTTCGGTACCGGTTATTCTTCGTTTGCATATCTGGCCAAAATGCCAATTAATGAGCTCAAGATCGACCAGAGTTTTGTGATGTCGATGAGTCATACTTTTGAGAGCATCTCGATCGTGAGCTCGATGATTGAGCTTGGCCATATTTTGGGCTTAACCGTGGTGGCCGAGGGGGTTGAAACCTTGAGCTGTTGGCAAGCTCTATCGGTGATGGGCTGTGATGAGGTGCAGGGTTATTTCATCGCCAAGCCGATGGCCGCCGAGGCACTCTTTGCCTGGCAGCAAGAACAATTACCGCTGCTAAATCTAACCGCCATGCCAAACATGAGCCAGCAAGCCCGCTAGCGCGGTATACTGCGGCTTAACTTTTCGCTTTCGGATACATGCCATGCGCCCTTCTCAACGCCAGCCCAATGAGCTGCGCCAGGTTACCCTTACCCGCCACTATACCTGCCACGCCGAAGGTAGCGTATTGGTCGAATTTGGCAATACCAAAGTCATCTGTACCGCCAGCGTTGAAGAAAAAGTACCGCCTTTTTTAAAAGGCAAAGGTGAAGGCTGGGTTACTGCCGAATATGGCATGCTACCCCGCTCGACCGGTAGCCGCATGAAACGCGAAGCTGCGGCTGGGAAGCAAAGTGGCCGTACTCAAGAAATTCAGCGCCTGATCGGGCGTAGCCTGCGCGCCGTGGTTGATTTAGCAGCCTTGGGCGAGCGGCAAATTACCATCGATTGCGATGTGATTCAGGCCGATGGTGGCACCCGTACTGCCAGCATTACTGGTGCCTATGTGGCACTGCAAGACGCGATTCAATCACTGATTGCTGCCGGTAAACTGAGCCAGAATCCGATTCGTGAAGCCGTGGCCGCGATTTCGGTTGGCGTATATGGCGATACGCCCGTGCTGGATCTGGATTATCTGGAAGACTCCGCCTGCGAAACCGACATGAATGTGGTGATGACGGCGGGTGGGGCGTTTATTGAAATTCAGGGCACTGCCGAGGGCAAGGCCTTTAGCCGCCAAGAAATGAATCAGCTCTTGGATTTGGCCGAGCACGGTATTGGGCAACTGCTGCAAAAGCAGGCACAAGCACTGGCTAATGTGGCGTAATCCTGTGCAATATTTGAATAAATAAACCCGCCTTGACAGCGGGTTTTTTTATTGTCGATTGCCAAGCTTAGATCAAAATTTAAGCCCTAAGATCACTCATCAGCTCCTGCATTGCCCGATCAGTCAACGTCGCCTGCTGATCCAGCCGTTGCATGCGGCCACTGTAGAGTTCATTTAACAATTCGGCCTGCAAAAAGGCCCGACCTTTTTCGGTGCGATTGGTAAACACATACCGAGTGCCCTGCGGGCTAATCCACGAGAGCCGCAAGCGGATGAAATGCCCTTCTGGCGTTTGCCAATCGACCCATTCGCCTTTGCGGGGCAAGGTGGACTCTGGGGTGATATCGGGGCTTACTTCTTCATCGCTGGCGCTATCCAACTCACCACTGAGCTGCTCGACCAGCTCAGTGGTGGCAGTTGTTGTGACTTCAGGCTGAGAAACTGCAGCTGCAGGTTGCACTGGGACGGCTGGTGAAGTGCTGACGATGACTGGCGCAACGCTAATTGGTGTGGGCTCAACCGGAGCGTGCACTTCCACCCTAGCTGCGGGTTTGATGCCATTGCGGATTGCTGCGGCATGACATTGCACCAGCTCAGCAAAAAACGCATTGGCGGCGGTCTTATCCAGCCCCGCGGCCAATGCCCCCTCCTCCAGGGTTTTCAACATGGGGGTGAGTAGATTCACCATTTTGAATCGTTCTTCCGGCGTGGCTTTGGGCTGCACACTCCAGAGTAAATCATCCATAGCCTGTAGACGGGTGACAAACATTGGGGTGTTTTCTGCTTCGGTACCATAGGCTAGGCGTAACGCCTCTTGCCAGGTAATAGCCAGAAAGTCTTGAATGACTTGGGCTAGATCGCTATACCCCTGCAAGCGAGCTTGAATCAATTGCTCAGCGGTGACTTGCGCCAATTCGGCCCGCTCATTCGCAGCCAAGTGATCCAGCTCTTCGCTCAAGGTGGCAATCGCCGCAGCTTCCAGGCTTTGCAAATAGTCTTGTAGCGCTTGGTAGCTCTGTGCAAATACCCCCACATCCTGATCAAAATGCTTGATCAGATGTTGCACAATCTCTGCTAGCTTTTCGTAATGCGGCTGCCCTGGCTGCAGGGTTTCATCATCCATCGCACACAGTGCGAGCTGATCTACGAGCAGCCGTGCCGGGTGGTTTTTTTGCGCAAAAAAACTCGCGTCGAGCATCGCGACTTTTAAGATCGGAATCTGTAAACGACCGATCAAGCTTTTCATCACAGAATTGAGGCGCGGATCATCAAAGATATGCTCGAAGAGCATCGCCACCAGTTCCAGCGTCATGGCATTGAGTTGGGGCAGCTGTTTGGCCCAGCCACTTTCGCGCAGCATCGCGATCAGATTAATGCCCTGCTCTAGCGGATCTTGGCTGAGCTGTGCCAACTCGCTGCTGCCTTTGTGTTGCAGCAAATCAAGAAAGGTTTTCCACTCGGGCGTCTGCCCTTCCAAACTCAGTGCAGCGGTACTGGGTACGGCAAGACTTGCGCCCAGTTCAGTCACATTCTGCGCGACCGGCGCCTGCAGGGCGGGCGAGCTAGCCGGCAAAGTAAGTTCGCTAAGGTGATCAGCCAGCGCGCTGGGGCTGTGATTCACTGGCTTCACCGTGCGTTCGCTGGTTTCCCCGGCTTCACCTTGGCGGCTAGGGCTGCGACGTGGCGCGCTGCGTACCACCAACGGTTGCACGTTCTGCTTAATTAAATACTGGTTAACTTGGTGATACACATTCGCCACCTGGCTAGAAAGCTCTTTTTCAAAGGCTTTCATCGCCACCATGCGCGCTTCTACGCCGGTTTCAAGCTGTTTGCAGGCCTGCAAAAACGCATCGCAAATCGCTTCGGGGGCCATTGGGTTGGCAAAATCGGGGTTTTTGTCGGCGAGCAGGCGAGCAAAGCGCTGCTCCAGCTGATCAAGCTCTTCGCCGCCTTGATGTTTAATGCTTTTGACGACCTGATCTGCGGCAATGCTTTCTTCGTACTCTTCATTGGCGACGAGGCTAAGCTGATCAAGGTTGGCATTCACAAAATAGAATTTTTGCTCGGGCTGAGTGGCCGGATTGCTCACCCGCTGCTCGAACGCTTCGGTGATTAGCGTTTTAAACTGGCTAGCTAGTTGCTGGCGTTTATTGTGTGTTTCGATGCGGGCGGCAAAAAAATCATCGCGCAGGCGGCGGTCAAAACTGGTGTCGGCTAGCTGGAAATAGGTTTCTTCTAGCCGTACAAAAAATTGCTCGAGTGACTCGGTGAGCATTTTTACGGCGATATCGCGACAGGCGCGCAGCATGGGATCATGCGCACTACTCGATGGTGCGGTGCTGGGGCGCTGGATATGCGGCTGGCTCATGATCTCACCTGTTTAAATGGCACTGCTTCACTTGACTATATTAGCATTCCATAATATACAAGCCAACACCGTTGGTCATTCAATTTACTGCATCCAGCTTGCTGATTGTGGCAAATCCCACATCTGAGCCGTCAAACGTAAAGCCTTCCCCCAGCTAGAGAAAGCCGCGCCGGCGTTCTACAGTGCAAAGATCAGTTCACCCCGGAGCCGGTCATGGCCTTACCGCACGAATTAAGCAGCTGGTTAGCCCAGCATGGTCAAACTGAACAGCAGCTGTTTGCTGAGCGCTATTTTGCCGACGTACCGGACGAAGACTGGCCGCAGCGGCAAATCAGCGATTGGGGTGGCGCACTATTGGCGCATTGGCGCTTGGCCCAGCAGCGCCCAGCGGGACAAGCCGTAGTCCGCATCTACAACCCCAATCAGGCCGAGCATGGCTGGCAAAGCATGCATACGATTGTCGAGATCGTGATCAATGACATGCCATTTCTAGTTGATTCGGTGGGTATGGCGCTGAATGCTTTGAAATATCAGGCTTCCATGGTGATACATCCGGTAATTACCGTGCATCGAGACGAACAAGGTCATTTTACCGAGCAAGATGATGCGCTGGTGTGCAAAGAATCATGGATGCATTTTGAGATCACCCGCATTAGTCAGCCGGCTAGGCTGGCCGAGTTGCAGCAGCGCATCGAAAATGTATTAGCGCAAATCACGGCTTGTGTCGCGGATTGGAGCCGCATGGCCGAACACGTTGTTGATTTACTGGAAGTACTACGCCATCAGCCGCCGCCCTTGCCCGCCCCTGCCGTCAAAGAAAGCGTGGCCTTTCTCGAATGGCTGCTGGCTGGGCATTTTGTGTTTCTGGGGATGCGGCAATATCAGTTTGCGAGCGACGAGCTCACGCTACAAGCCAATAGCGGCCTTGGTATTTTGCGCGATGCGGGTGAAACTACGCCATCCAAAATCTGGCGCAGCCTTAGCCCCGAATTACGCGCGATTGCTTATGCGCCAGATCGCCTACTGATGCTCACGAAATCGGATCGCCGCTCCAGCATCCACCGGCCGGTATATCTCGATACGATTTTGGTTCGCCAATTTGACGCCAATGGCGTGCTGTGCGGCGAAACGCGGATTGTGGGGCTTTATTCCGCCAGCGCCTATATGCTACAGCCGCGCAAAATCCCGTTGCTACGGCAAAAAATCGATGCCGTGCTGCAATTGAGCAAGGCCGATTTAAGCGGCTACCGCGGCAAGGCGCTACTGAATACGCTGGACACCTACCCACGGGATGAACTAATCGAAATCGAAGTGCCCGAGCTGCAGCGCATTGCGCTGGGGATTGTTTCGCTGCATGAGCGTTCACGGGTACGGGCGTTTTTCCGTGATGATATTTATCAGCGCTACGTGTCGGTGATGGTGTTTGTACCGCGTGATAATTACAGCACCGAGGTACGAGTCAAAATTGAAAAGCTGCTGTTGCAGCGCTTGGGTGGCAGCAGCGTCGAATACACTGTATTGCTGGGCGATGCCAGCCTCGCACGGATTCAGTTTATTGTGCGCCGGCCGGCCGAACAGCGCGGCCTTTATGATGGTCAAGCAATTGAAACGCAGATAGCCGAATTAGCACAGCGCTGGCCAGATAGCCTGCAACGCGAGCTGATTCTGGCCAATGGCGAAGAGCGTGCGGCCGAGCTTTTTCAGCGCTATCAAAATGCCTTTGGCAGCGCCTATTGCGCCGACTTCAGCCCGCGAGTGGCTACCCATGATATTGAAGCGCTAGAGCAGTGCCGACTGGAAAACCGGCTGGTGGTGACCTTGCAAGCTGGCGACCCGCTGCGGGCGGATATTTGGCGGATTAAGCTGTTCCGCAGTCAGGCGATCGAGCTCTCGGATTGCCTGCCCTTGCTGGAAAATCTGGGCTTACGGGTATTGGATGAGCGGCCGTATCTGCTACAACTCGCTGATGACAGTAGTTTTTGCATCATGGATATCGGCGTACGCTTGCCGGCCAATACCTCGCTAGAAAAACCGGAAGAACGGGCGCGTGTGGTCGAGGCGTTTTTGGCACTGTTTGCAGGTTTAGCCGAGAACGACCATTTCAATCGGCTGATATTGCAAGCCGGCCTCGTCTGGCGCGAAGTATTATTGCTGCGCGCCTATGCGCGCTATCTGAAGCAGGTTGCGCTGAAATTTGCGATGGAATCGATCGGCGATTGCCTGCTCAAATACCCCTTGCTGAGCAAACAGCTGGTGAATGCCTTTGATCACCTGCTCAACCCCGCCAACGCCCAGCCGGCCGTGGCCGATATTGTGCTCGAAGAAGTCGAGCAAGCGGCCAAAGCGCTGCCCAATCTGGATGAAGAACGCATTCTGACTGCCTATGTGCAAGCGATACGCGCCACGCTGCGTACCAACCATTATCAACGGCAGCATGGCCAACCCAAGGGCTATCTCTCTTTCAAAATCGCCTCGGGCCGGATCAGCTTTATGCCGCAGCCGGTGCCGCTGTACGAGATTTTTGTGTATTCACCCGCGATGGAAGGTGTGCATTTGCGCGGTGGCAAAGTTGCGCGCGGCGGGCTGCGCTGGTCGGATCGGCGTGAGGATTTCCGCACCGAGGTGCTGGGCCTGGTGAAAGCGCAAATGGTGAAAAACACCGTGATTGTGCCGGTGGGCTCAAAAGGCGGCTTTATCGTTAAAAATCCGCCCGCCGAGCGCGAAGCCTGGCTCGCCAGCGGTATCGCCTGCTACCAGACCTTTATCCGTGGGCTACTGGATTTAACCGACAACCTCGTCAATGGGCAGATTGTGCCGCCGCTCGATGTTTTGCGTCGCGATGAAGATGACCCCTATCTGGTGGTGGCCGCCGATAAAGGCACGGCTACCTTCTCAGACATCGCCAATCAGATTTCGCAAGAATATGGCTTCTGGCTGGATGATGCCTTTGCCAGCGGTGGCTCGGTAGGCTACGACCATAAAAAAATGGGCATTACCGCCCGCGGCGCTTGGGTTTCAGTCGAGCGCGCCTTTATGGAGCAAGGGCTGGATACCCGCCGTGAAGCGTTTACGGTGGTGGGGATTGGCGATATGTCGGGTGACGTATTTGGTAACGGTTTGCTGCGCTCGCCACATACCCGACTGGTGGCCGCATTTGATCATCGACATATTTTCCTCGACCCGAACCCTGATCCGGTTGCCAGTTTCGCCGAGCGTGAGCGCCTCTTTGCTCTGCCGCGCTCATCGTGGGCTGATTATACGGCCGAGCTAATTTCGGCTGGTGGCGGGATTTGGCCGCGCAATGCCAAAACCATCCGCCTTAGCCCACAGGTGCAAGCCCTGCTCGCGATCGAGGCGACTGAATTGGAACCGAACGCCTTGATTCAGGCGATTTTGCAGGCGCCGGTCGATCTGGTTTACAACGGCGGCATTGGTACCTATGTGAAGGCCAGCAGCCAAACCCACGCCGAAGCCAATGATCGCAGCAACGATGCGGTACGCATTGATGGCCGCGATTTGCGCTGCAAAGTGGTGGCCGAAGGCGGTAATCTGGGCTTTACCCAGTTGGGGCGGATTGAATACGCGGCCAAGGGCGGGCGGATTCATACCGATGCCATTGATAACTCGGCAGGCGTAGATTGCTCGGATCACGAGGTGAACATCAAAATCCTGCTCGGTCGGCTGATTGCCGCGGGCGATCTCACCCTCAAGCAGCGCAATGAGCTGCTCGCCAGCATGACCGACGAAGTGGGCCAGCTGGTCTTGCGCGACAATAGCCTGCAAACGCTGGCCATTTCGCTGGAACATCGGCAAGCGCGTTCACTACTGAGCGTGCATGGCCGGATGATGCAGGCACTGGAAGCCGCGGGCAAACTCTCGCGGCGGATCGAATACCTGCCCAGCGATAGCCAGCTACTGGAACGTCAGCAAGCTGGGTTAGGTTTGTATCGCCCCGAGCTTGCGGTCTTGCTAGCCTATGCCAAGATTGTGCTCAAGCAAGCCTTGCTCGCCGAGGTATTGATCGATGATCCCCAATGGAACGGCCTGCTAGGCAAATACTTCCCAGGGGTATTGGCTGAGCGCTATGCCAGTGCAATTGCCGAGCATCCGCTGCGCCGCGAAATCGTCGCCACCGTCCTCACCAATCATGTAATTAATCGCTACGGCATGACTGTGGCCTATCGGCTGCAGGAAGAAACCGAGCATAGCGCCAGCGAAGTCGTGGCTGCGCTGCTGCTGGCCGAAACGCTGCTCGATGCAGAAACGCTGGCACGGGCGATTGAAGCCACCGATGGCAGTGTGGATGCCGAAACGCAGGGCGAGCTCTTGCTGCACATACGCCGCTATACCGAGCGTGTCGCGCGCTGGCTGATCCAAACCCCGCTCACCACTGCGCAGCACGATCATTTGCGCACTTGCGCTGCGCTGGCCCTGCCCAAAGCGCCAGAATGGCTGGCCGCCAGCGAGCGTCACGCCGAGCAAAAAGCTCAGTGGCTCGCGGCCAAAGTACCGGCGGGACTTGCGATGCAGGTGTTGGTGCTGCAAGAAATCCAAGCCTTGCTGGAGCTGGCACTGGCGGCCAACGACAGCGGCCAGCTGGCCGAGCAATTGCAGTTGCATCTGGCCGTGGGCGAAGCACTGGATCTGCCATGGTTGCATAGCCTGATCGAGCAGCTGCCGCGCGATAATCGCTGGCAAACACTGGCACGCATGGCGGTGCGCGATGATCTGAGCGCCGTGCAAATCGCCCTGACCCGCCGCGTGTGGGCCGAGCGCGAACAGCGCAGTGATGCACTGGGCGAGTGGCTGGCGAGCGAGCAAGCGGCCATTGGCCGTGTGCAGCATATGTTTGCCGAGTTACGCGCCTGCCCGGCTGACCTTGCAATGATTTCGGCGGCGATCCGCGAGCTACGCCAGCGGCTGAACGTCTGAGTGGCGCTGAAATTCCGCCCCCAAAGCGGGGGCGGACTGATATAATTTGATGTTTTGCATCAGCATGGACGCGGAACATCGCATGGAAAGCGAACAGCTCAACCAGATTGAAAACCAGCTTAAAGAACTCGGCCAGCGCGCTGATGAACTGAAACGTTACCTCGATTACCCCGGCAAAGTCGATCGCCTGGAAGAAGTCGTGCGCCTGTCGGAAGATCCGGAAATCTGGAACGACCCGAAAAAAGCCCAAGAAATCGGCCGCGAACGCAAATCACTGGAAGACGTGGTGCATGTGCTTGACCGAGTCAGTGGCGCGGTGACTGACGCGCTGGAACTCTTCGAGATGGCCAAGCTGGAAGACGATTTCGACACCATCGGCGCCATCAACGACGACTACACCACGCTGGAAGCCGAAGTGGCCAAGCTGGAATTTCGCCGGATGTTTAATAATCCGATGGATCCAAGCCCATGCTTTATCGATATTCAATCGGGTGCGGGTGGTACTGAGGCTCAAGATTGGGCCGGCATGCTGCTGCGCATGTACGTGCGTTACGGCGAGCGCAAAGGCTTTAGTGTAGAAGTGATGGAGCAATCCGATGGCGATATCGTGGGTATCAGCCAGGCCACCATCAAGCTGACCGGTGACTATGCCTATGGTTTCTTGCGGACTGAAACCGGCGTACACCGCCTGGTGCGCTGCTCGCCCTATGATTCGAATAACCGCCGCCATACCTCGTTTGCCTCGGTCTTCGTTTACCCCGAGGTGGATGACAGCTTCGAGATCGAAATCAATCCGGCGGATGTACGTACCGACACCTATCGCGCCTCGGGTGCGGGTGGTCAGCACATTAATAAAACCGATTCAGCCGTGCGTTTGACCCACATCCCGACCAATACCGTGGTGCAATGTCAGAACGACCGCTCGCAGCACAAAAACCGCGACGAAGCCTGGAAAATGCTGCGCGCGAAATTGTATGAGCTGGAATTGCGCAAACGGATGGAAGCCCAGCAATCGCTGGAAGCCAGCAAATCCGACATCGGCTGGGGACATCAGATTCGCTCGTATGTCTTCGACCAGAGCCGGATCAAAGATTTGCGCACCAACTACGAGGTTGGCAATATCAAGGCGGTCATGGATGGCGACCTTGAAGGCTTTATCGAGGCCAGCCTGAAACAGGGCGTATAAGTGATTACGCAGATACCCTCAGGGGTATCTGCCCGAAATAAACCCAGATCTAAACTGCAGGCACATACCCATGTCAGAAGAACAAATCCTCCCGCAAGACGAAAATCAGATCATTGCCGAGCGTCGCGCCAAACTGGCTGCGATCCGCAGCAAAGGCGTTGCTTTCCCGAACGACTTCAAACGTGAACACCTGGCTGCCGATCTGGCCGCTGAATATGGTCACTTCGAGAAAGAGCCGCTGGAAGCGCAAGCCATTGCGGTTAGTGTGGCCGGCCGGATTATGCTCAAGCGGGTAATGGGGAAAGCCAGCTTTATCACGATTCAGGATGGCTCTGGCCGCATTCAGTTCTACATCAGCGGCCAAGCCGTGGGTGAAGACGTATACAGCGACTTTAAAACCTGGGATTTGGGCGATATCGTCGCCGCACGCGGTACGCTGATGAAAACCAAAACCGGTGAATTGTCCGTCCATGTGACCGAGCTGCGTCTGCTGACCAAATCACTGCGCCCACTGCCAGAGAAATTCCACGGCCTGACCGATCAAGAAACCAAATACCGCCAGCGCTATGTGGATCTGATCACCAACGAAAACAGCCGTAACACCTTCATTAAACGCAGCAAAATCGTGCAACGCCTGCGCGAATTTATGACGGGCGAAGGTTATCTGGAAGTGGAAACCCCGATGATGCACCCGATTCCGGGCGGCGCTTCGGCCAAGCCATTCCAGACGCACCACAATGCGCTGGATATGCCGCTGTACCTGCGGATTGCGCCTGAACTGTATCTGAAACGTCTGGTTGTGGGCGGTCTGGAGCGGGTATTTGAAGTCAACCGCAACTTCCGCAACGAAGGCATGAGTACTCGCCACAATCCAGAATTCACCATGGTGGAATTCTACGAGGCCTATGCGGATTACCAGCGCATGATGGAAATGACCGAAGGCATTATCCGTGCGTGCGCGATCGAAGCCACCGGCCATGCGGTCGTGGAATATCAAGGCAAAACGGTGGATCTGTCTAAGCCCTTTGCCCGCTTCACCATCGTGGATGCCATCAAGCACTACAACCCAGAATACACCGACGAGCAACTGCACGACCGCGCCTTCCTGAAAGCCGAAATCGCGCGTCTGGGTGGTAAGCCCGTGCTGACCGATGGCATCGGCGGCCTGCAGCTGAGCCTGTTTGAAGAAAACACCGAAGCGAAATTGTGGGAACCGACCTTCATCATCGATTACCCGGCGGAGGTATCACCGCTGGCGCGCGCATCGGATACGCAAGCGGGCATTACCGAGCGCTTCGAGTTGTTTATCGTGGGCCGTGAGCACGCCAATGGCTATTCCGAGTTGAATGATCCGGAAGATCAAGCCGCGCGTTTCCAGGCGCAGGTGGATCTGAAAGAAGCTGGCGACGATGAAGCCATGCACTTCGATGCCGACTATATCCGCGCACTGGAATACGGTCTGGCGCCAACTGGCGGCTGCGGTATCGGTATCGATCGCTTGGTGATGCTGCTGACCGACGCGCCAAGTATTCGTGACGTGATCCTGTTCCCGCAAATGCGTCGCGAAGATTAATCGAAATCTTCCATCAAGACCCAAAAAGCCCGCGAAAAACTTAGGTTTAAGCGGGCTTTTTCTTTCGCCAAGTTTCGCTAACTTTTAGCAAAAACCGGGTATCTTTGGGGGTATATTTAGGGGTATATTTCGTTCATCTCCATCAACAGATACCCCCAGTTAAGGTTTTATGTCTCTAACCAAGTTACAGGCAGACAATGCTAAGCCAAGAAATGATGGCAAGCCCCTGAAGTTGTCCGACTCCTTGGGGCTATCTCTCTGGGTAATGCCGACTGGTGCAAAATACTGGCGCTGGAAATACCGGTGGGGGGGCAAGGAAAAATTATTGGCTCTAGGCGTTTATCCCGAGGTAACGCTCAAAGAGGCCCGCCAACAGCGTGATGCCGCCCGCCTGCTGTTAGCTCAAGGCACTGACCCTGGAGCTGCTCGCAAGGCAGTAAAACTTGCGCGTCAGATGGCCGCGCGCGACAGCTTTGAAGTTGTTGCAAGGGAGTGGCACCGGATTGAGGCCGCACAATGGGCTCCAGGTCATGCACGTGGCGTGTTGCGCTCACTGGAAATTCATCTTTTCCCATCCATAGGTACAAGGCCAATCCGAGCATTGACATCCGCTGAGTTGCTGACTGTATTGCGACGTATTGAACAGACGGGCAAGCGGGATACCGCTAAACGACTACGCGAACGTTGTTCGGCAATTTTTGCGCTTGCGATTGCTTCAGGTCTCGCGGAGTCAGATCCTGCCGCTCCTTTGGTTCGGGCATTGCAAGCGCCAGTCAGTAAAGCGCGGGCGGCGCTTTCACGCGAGCAGCTACCGGCTTTTTTACAGCGGCTCTTTTCAAGCGAAGACTGCGCACTTCAGACGCGACTTCTGATCCAGGTGGTAATGATCTGCTTTACT
The DNA here is from genome assembly GCF_945957625.1 of uncultured Chitinibacter sp. NCBI lineage: Bacteria > Pseudomonadati > Pseudomonadota > Betaproteobacteria > Neisseriales > Chitinibacteraceae > Chitinibacter > uncultured Chitinibacter sp. The sequence continues at coordinate 600,339 of NZ_CAMFLP010000001.1, read as the reverse complement.
CGGATTGGAGAAACAGTGATGGCTGAATGGGCGCACATAGACTTTGATAAGGCGGAATGGACAATTCCACCAGAAAATCGAAAGCTGAAACACAAGCTTAAAGCGGCGGGCAGCCCACACGTCGTGCCACTCCCCACCCAAGTGTTAGCTATTTTTTCCGAGTTGCAGAAGTTTAGGCAAGATGGAAACCCATATGTATTTCCCGCTATGGCTCGAAAAAAACACAAACACATGAGTGCCGCTACGCCGCTTAAAACTTTTGAACGTATGGGGTATGCAGGGAAGGATAAAAGCAACGGCCATCTCGTCACACATGGCTTTAGGGCAACTGCTTCAACAATTCTGAATGAAGCAGGCTTTAACCCAGATGCAGTGGAGCGCCAATTGTCGCACGGTGAGCCCAATCAGGTTCGCGCAGCCTATAACCGTGCATACTACATGCCGGAACGCTTGGCGATGCTGCAGTGCTGGGCGGATTATCTGGACAGGGTTCGTAAGGAAGGTGTGTCCTTGCCCCTGTTGGCACCGAACAAAGTTATCCCCGAATTGTGTGGATAAGCATGCAAACTAGTTGGGCGCACTCTTGTAAATTGGGCGGCCAACCACCCTGCTTAAAAAATGGGCGCCTTTATGCATGTTGATACTTCATTCGGTAACATCCTGGGCAGATGTAGCCGGTATTGCGCTTTACCCTCATGGCTTTGTCATCGTATAGCGCCACCATGTCAAAATCTTTGATGTTGGTAATGGCAAGGCCGCCAAGACCTTGTGCGGATAACCATTGTTTTACGTGCTGCAACTGACTAGGGTCAGAAGCGCGAGCGGTAAAAATTCTCACCTCTCTACCGGTGTCGATCAATTCACGTACTCGATCCAGCATCGGTTTGATAGGCTCACCAATCCCCCCGCACATATAGCCGTGATGCACTGCCAGTGTTCCGTCAAGATCTACACCAATCCACTTACCCATATTGTCCTCTCCTTTGATTGCCGTTGTTTGGCACATAAACGCGCTCTGACGCGTCTCACTTCGAACACTAGCACAGGTAGGCGTGACATTCATGCGATGCAAATAAGGCATCTGGCTCGCCAGTAGGGGGCATTTTAAGGCCACTACCCTTCTGCACTCCCGGCGCGCGATTGAAGCCCCGCCTCACCCCCGCTCTTCCTCCTTCGTTTTCAATGCAGCGGCATAAAACGCGCCAGCCCGCAGAAGCGCTGGCGTGGCACGGAGGTAAAAGGCTCGGAAAAAGCTTGCGGATTTATGCAATGTCATAGGTGGTGTTTGGACTTCAAACCAGTTGTCAGCACACGCCAAGCTGAGCAACTGCAAAACAGACTTCCACCAAGGCACGCAGACCGCTTTTAACTGCCAGCGCACCTGCAAAACCGGCGTTTTTGCCCCGGCAGCCTCCACTGCCGATGGTTACGGATAGTTTTAGCGAGATACCGCTTTCGGGTTTCAACGATATGCGCTGACATGCCGGAAGATGCCAATTTAAAAGTTCTTGTTGTGCCGCCTCTGGCACAACAGCAAACAAATGACCACCGTTTCGCCATCCGGCATTGTTAGTCCATACCGCAAGGCAATGCATGCCAGCGGTTATTGGTAAACAACAGCGAGAGGTAAATCATGGCGAGCGCTGCTCAATCAGACACTCCTACCCAATCACCCAAACTGGATCGGTTTGTACGACTCCCCGAAGTACGCCGCATCACCGGACTTTGCACAACGACCATCTACACCCGCATGGCCCGGAACGAGTTTCCGAAGCAAATCAGCTGCGGTGGTCGTGCCATCGCCTGGCTTGAAAGCGATTTGATTGCCTGGCAACAACGCATTCTGAAACAGCAAGTACACAAAAATTGATGAGGTGTGAAATGGATTTTTTAACTCAAGAACAGCAGGTTGAGATCAACATGCTGAAGGCTAATTACCAGTCCGCCTTAGCAGATTTTCTCGCCAAGCATGATGTAGTCCAGGGACTGAATGAAAAGCTAACGGCCATCGACAAAACGATTGCCGCCGCAGAAGGTGAAGCCGAAGCCACTCGCACAGAGCGTAAATCGCTGATTACTTCGATTTTGGGCGGCGACACCAAGCCACTGAAAGCAGCCAAAGCGAAAGAGCGCAGTGCCTACGCGCTGCTGGAAGATTATCAAGAGCTTCGCGCCGATCTGATCAAGGAAAAACAGTTGCTGGTTTTCGAGACCATGACTGCGCGCGACAATGCCGCAGAGCAGCGTAATTTGGCCAAAAATCGTATTGCCGAGATCCTACGGGATCATGCCATCCAGGTACTATGCCAGAGCCAAGCAATGGGATTATTGGTCAGTGCGATGCGAATTCAGCTGCCGGATTATCAGGAATTGCCACCTGCCGCTATCGCACGACTACTGCAAACCAATGCCGAGAAAGATTGGTTTTCCGGCGGCATTCACAGCAAGGATCTTGAGTCGACCCTTTTCGAAATCCGGAAAGCCATGCCGGATATTGCGCCGAAAATCCCGGACTCGATCACTGACCTGGCTGCGGCGGTACCCAGCTGCAATGAATATGAATGGCTGAGTGCAACGGCTAGACACCGCGCCATGGTAGAGCTTGGTCTGAAATGAGGGTTTGCCATGTCCATGCTCTGCCCCCATTGCGGAAAAGCCATGCATATCCGCACCAGCAAAACTGCTTCGCTACTCAGCAAGGAATCCTACTACCGTTGCAGCAATGACCATTGTGGCCATATCGCGATCGGCGTTACCGAACTAATACGGACAGTAGTTCCTGCCAACCACCCTAACCCAAACTGTGCTTTGCCCGTGGTCAAGCCCGACCCGGCAGCTCCGCCGGTTTAACAGCAAAAACTCATTCATTTTTTTCGCACTGGCTACCAGTGTGCGGGGATTGCTGCGCCCGTGTTCTGCAGCTTGGAGGAATGCTATGTCAAACAAAAAATGGATTGGTGTCGATCTGGACGGCACCTTGGCAGAAAGCGTGTACGGCGGTCTTGCCGCACGGCAGATTGGCAACCCGATTGCCAGCATGCTGACCCGCGTTAAAAAGTGGGTGGATGACGGCAAATATGAGGTGCGCATTTTCACCGGACGCGCGGCAGACAGTCAGCAAATACCGCTGATTCAACGCTGGCTAGATGACAACGGGATTGGCGGCTTGAAAATCACCAACGCCAAAGACGGCGATCTGGTTCTTATTTTCGACAATATCGCCATTCGCATCGATGAAAACACCGGAAAAATCTGCGAGGACTGCATCAAGTTTCTGAATAAGCAGAAATTCAAATACGTCAGTACTGAACGCAATCAAGTCATGAGTTATGTCGCTGATTCAGCCGGGGTGCAATACAACGCACAAGGATACATAACAGCCGATTGCTAAACGGGATTGAACGCGTGGGGTACGTATTCAATCGCCAACCGAATTGACCATTCACCGGGACAGCGAAGAGGACATAACACGCGGCAATGCCGCTCATCATCAAGGAATTTGCTATGCAGCAGTCAAAAGAAAAGCCCCGCGAACGGGGCTCAAATCAATTTTTCAATCCCCTCACCCAACCCATATCAGCGCGGAGTAAGAAGAAATTGCATTTTGCATCACAGCGTGTGGGTGAGCAAGAACGTTTTTCACTCATCTGGCTTGACACGCCCTTCAGTTCAACCAAGAATGCAGCAGCTGCACTCAATCGTGCAGCCGGGTTTGGCGACCCGATTACACTGGCGGACAGCCGCCTTGCGGCTATTTTTACGTCCGTCTGCAACACTACAGGTACGTCTTCAATGGCGGGCCGTGGTGGGGATACCTTCGGGTATGCCGGTTCCAGTGTGCCGGTTCGCCAACCCCGCCACGCGCCTGCCTCCTCCGTTTGGCGACGGAGCGGTGGGCTACATGCTCATCACACTGGAGGACTACCCATGTCCAAGTTCCGCCGCGCCCTGCGCACGCTATTCCCTGTTTCTGCTTCCCTTGTTTCCATCGTGGCCAGTGAGCCCGAAGCCCGCGCCTTGGCCGCATTGCTGACCGCCAAAGGCCAGCGCGCCATCTACCACGCCACAGCGAATGGCTTTGCAGTGGGGGTGGTAGCATGAAGCGCGATCTCTACACTATCCCATCGCTCCCAGAATGCAACGTGGTGGAACTACCACTAAGCGAGCTACTGGCCAGCGCCAAATCCCCTGCCCAGGCAGAGGCTCTGAAGTCCCTGAGCGAGCAATTGCACCATGTACATCAAGCCTTGGTCGATCAGGAGGATGGATTACGCGCCTTGCTCACCCTGCTTGGACACTCGGAAACCCAATCCATCAATTGCGCGATTCTGCAGTGTCTTCTGATGCCCATCGTGGCACGTCTTGAGAAAACCACAACTGCACTACACAGCTTAATCGACTGAGGGGGACGAGATAATGAATCGCAAAAAAGCAATGGCGGATGAAATGGCCAATCTGGCAAAGCAGCAAGGACGCAATCTTGGACTGGAACTGGGTGAGTGCCTGCAGAGCTTTGCTCGCATTGACCGAGACTTAACGAGTAAAAACGCAGACCTGCAGATTGATACGGCGGCAGCTTATGCCCGTGGTGTGCTGGAAGGACTCTTGCTGCAGCTCAATGGTGTGGCTTTGGACGACCAAGAGGCCGCTCTTGTCTTGAATCGCCTACACGCAATGGTGCAGCAGGCTGTATCTACTTCCGGAGGTGTGCAATGAATAAGCTTTATGACGCCACCTTGCGTGCCGTAGCCGATGGGCAGCTGACCATATCGCTGATTCTAGGCGAAACCGAACAGCAATTGACCTTGCCTTGTGCCCCTGTCAGTGATGATTGGCAATGCCAGCAAATAGGCAAAATAGGCATTGCTGAGCAATACGTCAATGATGAGGGCTTCTGGCGCTTCACCCCCTATCTGGAGCCGACTCTCCGGCGCAGGCCTGGCCTAGATTGGCGCGATGAGGATAAACAACACCTAGGCTGGTGGTGCGATCAACTGACCGAATTCAGCGCTCCATCCGAGATTATACCTGGTGCTGAAGGCTCATTTATCCCGGATGAAACAGAACCACTCACCCTGCAAATCCCCCCTGAGTTCGTTGAGCTTTGTAACAGTTACCGCATGAGTGCTGAAAGTGTTTTGCGAGGCTTCATTGCTGATGCCTCCGAGCTGCAGAACTACATCGCCAAGCCGCGTGCCGACCACTTTAGCAGTAATGGCAGTGATGAACGCATGATGGCGAATGACTATCTGGAGCGCGCCTATGGAATGTTTCGTTGGGGAGACCAATCATGACTCCGGGTACACACGAAACCGGCCAGTTGGGCGGATACTTTGCCAGCCTGAAAGAACATATTGACCTGCATGATCTGGCTGGGAAGCTAGGTCTAAAACGCCAAGGCAAGAATGGCAATTACCACAGTCCGCATCACCCAGACAAAGGCGCATCGCTGTCTGTCTTCAATGGTGGGCGAGCCTGGAAAGACCATTCCGGCGAAGCGCAAGGCAGTTGCATTGATCTGACCCTTTTCTGCAAACCGGAGCTGCGAACCCCCGTGGAAGCCGCTCGCTTGCTCGGCGACTGGTACGGTCTGCCGATGCCCAGTGGACAGAGCCGCCCTGTCGGCAAACCGCTTGAAAAAACTCGAGCAGAGTTCATCGCCGATCGTTGCCTGGAAAAACCGGAATCTGCTGTGGATTACCTCAAAGGGCGAGGCATTACCGAGAGCGTAATAAGGCATGCCATCCAACAAAAATCACTGGGTTGGAATAGCTGGCAAAGCGGCAGCATCGCCGCTGGCCAGGTTGGGCACGGCGGCGCGGCGGTGGCTTTTATCGTCCGCCGGCAAAGCCCGGCACGCGTGGCGGCGGTTGATCTGCGTTACGCCGATCCTGAACTGAATGGCGGAAGCAAAACCAGTTGCCAGGGCGAGCGCGACGGCATTGGCTGGACTAGCGATCTACAACGCCTGCAGCGGGCGCGAGTCGTGTATCTGGTAGAAAGCCCGATCAATGCGCTTTCGATTGAAAGCTGCGCCGAGCACGGGCTTGGCAATGGCTTTGCCGTGTTGGCGCTGCGTGGCACCAGCAATGCGACCAAAATTGATTGGGCATTTCTACATGGCAAGCGTGTGATTGTGGCGCTGGATCACGCCGATGCAGTAAACCCCGCCAGTGGGGAGCGTGCAGGGCTGAAGGCGGCTTGGGCACTGAACGATGAACTGGTACGTCATGGTATCGCGGCACAGCTTGTCGATATGATGGACTGGGAGGATGGCGAGGACATCAACGATGTGCTTCAGCAGCATGGCGCAGCGGAATTGACCAAACGCCTGAAGAGACTAGAACCCTGGCTGATCGCTGGTATGCCAGCTGGGGGCGAAGGAGACCGCAGCAAACTGGAAGGTCGGCGCCGGATTTTCCTACCCACGCACGATCTAAGCGTTTACTGGCGTTTCCGCTGCCGCCCCGACTTTACCCAGTACGTGGAAAAATTCGAGCAAAGCAATGAAGGTGAAGAGCCGAAACGGGAAACATTGGGTGATCTATGCTCATTCCGTATTGCCGCGCTAAACCGCCTGCGCATCCAGGGGCATCAGGCCACACTTTCCGGGATGCCGGACACCAGTTATGAGCTACTGTTCGGCGTCAGCGCACAAACAGCACGGCATGGCGATCAGCTATGCCGCCATGTGGCAACCGAAGACAAGCTGCACAATCTGGACTGGTGGGGGCAGCGCTTTGGCGCAATCTGGAAACCTGGCGAATTCAAGCGCATGGTGAATATTCTGGAGCGCACGGCCAGCCTGAATCAGCAAAACGTGGTGAATTTCGTCGGGCTCGCCTGGAATAATGGCGAACTGACGGCGCGGGAAGGCAAGGATTGCTTTTTTCTCGATCCGGACAAGCAATGCCCCTATTCCACGCTCACTTTCCCACGTGGTACGCCAGAGCAGGCGGCGCGGGTGATTCGCGCCTATCAGCAGACCTTCAAGCAGAACGCGGCCAGCATAGCGCTGGTATGGCTACTGGGCGCACACCTGAAAAACGTGCTAGATTTTTACCCACACTTTCAGATGCAGGCAGAAAAAGGCGCGGGCAAGTCCAAACTGATGGAATCACTGGAGCGCCATACCGCTTTCACGGTGTTTTCAGGGCAATCGCTCAAGACAGATCACCGCCGCCGCATGTCAGTGTCGTACACCTCACAGCCGGTTGCCTGGGATGAATTTTCCAAGCTGCCACGTGTTGTGCTGGGTGATATCGACGAGCTACTGCAAAGCACTTGCCGTAGTAGTTACACCAAGGTCGGCTCCAGCGCCCTGCCTTACCTGATGTGCGCCCCTGTACTGCTGGCCGGTGAAGAAGTGGATGTGCAATCGCTGCAATCCAAGATTTGCCGCACCACGCTGTCAGTGGCCAAACAAGGCCCGTTGCTGCCACGTGACTTGTCACAATTTCCACTTTGGCAGTGGCTGCAGTTTCTGGCCAAGACGGCACCAAGCGCGATCCGGGAGAGTTTTCAGCGCTGGCTGACCACTTGCAGCAATTACAGCCGTGCCAGCCTGCAAGACCCGACCGCAGCCCGGATGCGGGAGAACTATGCGGCCATTTTGACCGCTTGGACGCTGCTGTGCGACTTTACCGGGCTGGACCAGGACGAGGGCAATTTCGTCAATGACTTGCTGGCGGAAATGAACCGCCACATCACGGAAACCGATAGTGATCGGCAACCTTGGGTGTGGATCATGGAAATATTCGCCTCTGAGCTGGAGGCTGGGCGTTTCGATTATCCCTTCTGCTGGAGTAATCGAGACGGTGAACCCGTATTGTGCGTCCGCGCTAGCCACATCATGGATCACCTGTCTACAGCCAGCCATTTACGTTCCAAATTTGACGCCATGCCGATTAAAACTAGTCGGGTATTCAAGCAGCAACTGTTGTCCAGCGGCGCGGTCATTGGCGATGAAGCCACTAAGGTGATTGCTGGGCGACGGGTTCAAAAACTGCAAGAAATCAGCCTAAACCGCTTGGGACAGTTCAACATCCATCTGTCACCGAGCCATGAACAGGCAGGATAATTGAGTCGTTTCTCCGCTGATGATTCATTTCATGGGGCTATCAGCAGCAGAAGCAATCAGCCTGATTTATTCTGGCTAATTGCCGATCCGGCGCAGTTCATCGCGTAGCGCCTCGAATTGGCGGGCGCATTCCCGTGCAATAACCGCCTGCGGCAAGCTGGCATCCACCCGCCCGCCTCCACTACGGGCGGGTTTTGCATAGCGGGCTAGTTCGGCGGACGCCAACGATTGCCCGAAACAGCCCAGTTGCCATTCCCGCACTTTTACCCGGCTGGTATCCAAACCGAGAAAAGCCGCTTCAGTGAGCTGCTGAATCACGTAACGCCGCCAACGCTTCACCAAGCCGCCATAAGCAGCCGCAGCAGCCCTCATCTCGCAGCTATCGCCTGCGGCTTTGGCATCAGCAACTCTTTCTAAGGCGTTTTGCGCCTTCTCGGCAAAGTCAGTCACCCTGCCGTCCGTCTGAATGTCACACTCAGCCATCAATTTTTTAGCGGTTTTCCGAATGTATTTCACGATTAGAAAAAGCCCATGCTTGTATGAGTACCCGTACTTATACACTTTGAAAATCTTACGAACAAGCCAGAATCCGGCATTTTTGGTTACAGGGCGTGAAATACCGCGATGAAAAGGGAAATGGATCAAAATGGCCATCAGGCCCATTTGCCTATTTTTTGTTGTGGATAAGTGGTTCTCTCCCCTTAAAAATCCCATTGGGAAGTCACAGGGAGGTGAAAAAACTGTAGTAGTTTGTAGTAGCTTTGCGCTAAGTCATTGATTATCTAAGGCAACCCCCTACTACACTACCCTCTAAAATCTACTACACTTCCCCCCAAATCTACTACATTTCGGCCAAAATCTACTACGTGTCTTTTTTGCAACACTTTCTATATTTCTTCTTTTTTCTTTATTTTTCAAAGAGAAAGAGAAGAAAAGTGAAAAGATTAAAAAATAGGCAACTACTACATTTCAAAAATGGCCTTTTTTCGAACTACTACATTTCGCGGCAAAACTACTCCAAAACGTAGTAGTTTTGGCTTTTTTGCTTTTCACCGCTCAAACCCGCGGCAGCATTGGCTTTTCGCCCGATTTACTCCAAAAGGCGAAAATGAAATGTAGTAGATTTGCAGCGAAACGTAGTAGATTTCCAGCGAAATAGAGCAAGCACATTCTTTTGTATTCAATCACTTAGCAGCAATCTACTACAAAAAACCCTGTTTTTTTCTCTGTGTGCCCTCCCAGCGACCGCAAAATCAAGACCTTACAAAGCCCCCTTATTTCTCTGCGATACCCCCGCCAAACAGCCCCCATAACCACCCGACTCACTCCAGCATCGAGAAGGCAATACCACCCCATTTCTGACCCCGTTGCTCTGCCGCGCCTGTCTCGCTATCCTCTGCCGCTAGTCACTCAAGGAAAACCCATGCCCGGATCAGCAGCGCGCAAACGAAAGTCACGCCAGAGCCGCTACGAAGCCGCCCAAGCAGCCAAGGCCGCCGGCGACAAAAATGTATGGGTTCCGGTACAGATGAACACGGAAGTGGACGAAAATACCCGGGCTACATTTCGAAATATGGCCACACAGCACGGCCTTACGGTGGGAAAAATTCTTGATTTCATCGCGCAAACTCAACCTCTGGATGTTCTTGCGCAGCAGGCCAAAGCCGAGTGATGCCGCTTCTAAAGCGGTAGGAAGGCAACGATCTTTAACAATAAGGAATGGGTTTTACTTTTCTGGGGGTATCAATGGGGGTATGTTAAAATATAAAAAATCAATATATCCATTTAATTCAAAGACTTAATTTATTTTTTCTTTTCCCGCAAATGCGTCGCGAAGACTGATTTAGCGGCGGTATCGGGCTATAGGCTATTTTTAATCTGCGCTACAGCCCTATACTAGCAGTAGGTATCAATCAGTAATCAGTAGGTATCAATAAAAAACCGGCTTAAAGCCGGTTTTTTATTGGCTGCGCAAAGCGCGCGGTGCGCTGCTTATTTCTGCTCGCCTGCTACCGCATCTTTCAGCGCTTTGGCTGGGGTAAATTTCAGCACTTTCTTGGCTGGGATTTGCACCGCTTCACCGGTTCGTGGGTTGCGGCCCACACGCGCATCGCGCGATTTCAGCGCAATTTTGCCGACATTCGGCAGGGTTACTTCGCCGCCGCCGCTTACCGTGGCGGTAATCACTTCCGACAGGGTGTCGAGCAAAGCCGCAACGGTCTTTTTGTTGAGATCCGGGTGCTCGATGCTGGCCAGGTTATGGATGATGGCAATCAATTCGGTTTTTGTCATTGTACGACCCCCATGGAAGAATGCTTTCATTATGCCGCAGTGAGGCTGGCGCGGGGATAAATCTTGGCCCCAGCCTGCGCAAATGCGCATGCCAGTGTATTTTTACCAATCTTTCTGCCCGCCAGCCTGCGACAATACAGGTTTTGCGAGCGAATACTGCATGTCTGTTGCACGCCCTGCCCCAATTAGCCAGCTGAGCTGGGCGACTTTATTGTTCCCGCTGGCTCTGGTGCTCTTTGAGTTTGCCACCTACATTTCCAATGACATGATCTTGCCCGGCATGCCAGCCGTGGTGCGCGAGTTTGCCGCCGACCCCGCCTGGATACCGACGGCGATGACCTTGTGCCTGCTGGGTGGCGCTAGCCTGCAATGGCTGCTGGGGCCTTTATCTGATCGCCTTGGCCGGCGGCCAGTGATGTTGGCCGGCGCCGTGTTTTTCACCCTGAGCTGTATTGGCATTATCTGGGTGCATAGTTTCTGGCTGTTTCTCACTTTCCGCTTTTTGCAGGGGATTGGCCTGTGCTTTATCGGCGCTGTGGGCTATGCCACCATTCAGGAAAGCTTCACCGAAACCATGGCCGTGCGGGTGATGGCGCTGATGGCCAATGTGGCACTGATTGCACCTCTAGTTGGCCCGGTAGCCGGTGCTGCAGTGTTACAGCTGGGTGATTGGCGCTGGATTTTTGGCGTAGTGGCCGTGGTGTCGGCGATTTCTTGCCTGGGCCTGTGGTACAAAATGCCGGAAACCTCACCCAAGCTCGCCGAACCATTGCATCCACGCCAGCTCTGGCAAGATTATCGCCAAATCTACACCAATCGCCGCTTTGTACTGGGCGCGGTGGCGCTCAGCCTGAATGCGGTGCCCTTGCTGGGCTGGATTGCGCTGGCGCCGGTGATTTTGATGCAGGATGCCGGGCTTAGCACGCTGGAATACGGCTGGTGGCAATTTCCGGTGTTTGGTGGCCTGATCCTCGGCAATATCGCTTTGGCCAAATTGATTAGCCAATTGCCGATACAGCGGCTGATTACCATCGGCTCGATCCCTTTGCTGGCTGGGGCGCTGGCGGGCTTGTATCTGCTGGCCGAGCCCACCGCTTGGCGCTGGCTGGCCTGGTCGCTGGCCGTTGCGGCGTTTGGCATGGGCATGATTAATGCTGCACTGTATCGCCTGACTTTATTTAGTAGTGAGCAAGCCAAAGGCGTAGTGGCCGCGGCGCTCGGCATGCTGAATATGGCGGTGTTTGCTGGTGGCATCGAGCTGTTAAAATGGGGCCATGCTCAGTGGGGCAATCGTAGTTTTGTGGTGCTGTGCGTGCTGGCAATTAGCCTTGGCATTGCCGCACGACGAGCCTTTTTGCGCGGGGAACCACTGCATCCGCCCGTTGCGTCCGCCTAACCCTGCTGTTTTGCCATGGTCTATACCCCGCTGCAAGCCGCTACGCTTGATTTCGCCGCTGATGGTACTTTGTATTCCAGCCGCTATGCCGATGTTTACCATTCCGCGCATGGCGCCTTGGCGCAAGCGCAAGCCGTGTTTATGGCGGGCAACGGCTTACCTGCTCGCTGGCAGCAGCGCGAATGCTTCACCATTCTTGAAACTGGTTTTGGGCAGGGTTTAAGTTTTTTAGCCACCTGGCAGGCCTGGGCCAATGATCCGCACCGCTCGGCGCGCTTGCATTTCATCTCGGTAGAGCAACATCCGTTTAGTCGCGCCGATTTAAGCCAGCTGTATCAGCGCTACCCTGAGCTAAGTACCTTCACCAGCGAGCTGTTGGCTATCTGGCCAGCGCTCACCCCAGGCTTTCATCGGCTGGAGCTGGCGGGTGGACGGGTCATTCTCACCTTGCTGTTGGGTGAGGTGCAAAGCATGCTGCACGAGCTGCAGGCCAAGGTGGATGCGATCTACCTCGATGGCTTTGCCCCAAGCAAAAACCCCGAGATGTGGTGCCTGCCCGTGTTTAAGGCGCTGTGGCGACTGGCCCATACCGATACCACGCTCGCTACGTACACGGTGGCCGGCGCAGTTCGCCGTGGGCTTACCGAAGCGGGCTTTGCTGTTGAAAAAGTCGCGGGCTTTGCCAGTAAACGGCAAATGCTGGTGGGGCGCTGTGCGCGCATCCCCAAGCCGCCCCGCGTGTTTCGTCCTCATCCCGCGCGCCCACACCCAAAACGTGCGGTGATTATTGGCGCCGGCATGGCCGGCTGCGCGACGGCTGCGGCATTGGCGCAGCGTGGCTGGCAGGTTGAAATCTTTGAGGCCGAAGCGGATGTAGCCCAGCGCGCCTCGGGCAATCATGTGGGCCTGTGCCACGCTACCTTTAGCAAGGATGATAACGCCCTCGCCCGTCTGAGCCGGGCGGGCTTGGCGCTGAGCCGGCAGCGGATTGGGCAGCTGGGCTCAACTGTACTTGCGGGCTGCGGGCCCCATCTGCAATTGGCCAAAGACGCCGAACAAGACGCCCTGCTAACGAGCACCGCCGCTACCCTGCAATTTCCACCTGACGTGTTGCAATATCTGGATGCCGCCACCTGTTCCGTACAGTTAGGCTATCCGGTCAGCTATGGTGCGTGGTGGCTGGAAAAGTCGCTGTGGGTGAACCCTTATAGTTTGTGTCAGGGGTATATCGCTACGGCGATTGATCTAATTAGCATACAGGTCAATACCTTTGTTAGCCGTATCGAGCAACACGAGCACGCATGGCACATTTTCGGCGCGGACAATACGTTACTGGCCCGCACCGAAGTACTTATCCTCGCCAATGCGCACTCTGTTCAGCAATTGTGGCCGGCAGGCGAGTTACCGCTGAGTGAAAGCTGGCGTTCGGTGACGAAAATCCCCGCTGTTGCCGTATCTGAGCATGTGCCTAGCCTCTCCGCGGCCCGCTACCTTACCCCTGCGCTAGCAGGCTGGCGTTGCACCGGTGCAGCCGAGGTAGGCGCGGCCAGCCTTGCCGAGCTCACGGCCAGCAATCTGGCGGGCGCGGCCGATTTGCTCGGGCATGAAATTACCAGCCCCGAGGCCAGCACGCGCACCTGCGCGCGCCCCAATTCGCTTGATCGCCTGCCCTTGGTCGGGCAGCTGCACGTGGCGGGAGAAATCGATGAGCCTGTGCACCAACTGTTTCAAATGCCCCGTCAATCTGGGCTGTATTGCTGCGTGGGCTTTGGCTCGCGCGGCATTACTTGGCATGCACTGGCGGCGGAAGTTTTGGCTTGCCAGCTCAATGCTGAGCCACAGCCCATCGAAAAAAGCTTATTGAATGCAATTGATCCGGCGCGATTTAAGTTGCGGCAATTGCGCAAAGCCGGCTAAAGCTGTCAGCAGCAGACAGTGTGAGCCCGAAAACAGCATAACAGTTCATCTGTTCAACCTGCCTGTACACCTAAATACAGTACAGTTGTGCCTCTGTAGCGTACTCTGGTGGCGGCGTATTCTAGCTAAAACCTCGCAGGAGTACGATCATGGCTCAGACCACCCTTACCCGCTCACAATTACTCAGCCTGAATCAGCAACAATTTGCCTGGATCCACTGTGACCATGGCACCATCTGGCTCACCGACGATGGCCATGATGTCGTGCTTCAGGCCGGCGAAGCCTGGCAAGTACAAGGCTGGGAAGCAGTGCTGGTCGAGGCCTTGAGCGATAGCCAATTGCGCATTGGCGCAAGCCAACCCAGCACCTCGCGCTGGCAGCCACTGCTGCAGTGGGCCCAGCAATGGCTGCATGCAGGTAGCCAGCCCCGCCACGCTTAACCCTGCTAACAGTAAGGTTACTCTGCCGCTAGTCTGTAAGTTTCAACCTTTCAGGCAATAGCGCTTGCCAGCGCCGCTTGAGGAGCAATAGTGCAATTACAGGTTGGCGTTTGATGCACGGTGCATCCTCCTCGCTAGCCGAGGAGGCACTATGCTGCGCTCTATCCTACTGGCCGGCGCTTTATGCGTTGGCGCCGCTAGCGTTCAAGCTGGCGAGCTGGTCGAAGACCTATTGCACATCAACACCCTGATCGAACAGCGCTGCGGCGAGCGGCTGCAAGTGCTGTGGGTGGATGAAAAAGGCGATAATCCCCCCTGCCAGATGTCTTATTCCGCGGCCTGTGTCGAAGCCCAAGCCGCTGGCCCGTATAGCTGCTCGACGGTAATCCGCAGCGTGGCCAGCGAATAGCGGGGGCTGGTTCGGCTTGGGTCTTGGCTTGAGCGGCCCTAGCTTTGCCAACTCCGCTGCGCGTGCTGGACTTAGTGTGCTGCTAGCGGCACGCTTTCCGGTGCGCCCAGCTGTTTGCGGGCCAATTCGCCCAAGCGGGCGATGGCTTTTTCGTGCCGTGTGGTCCATTCCTCAACACAGCAGATGCGCAAACAGTTGCGGTAGCTATTGCTAGGTGAAAATAGCGAGCCAGGTGTGAAGCTAATCCCTTCGGCAAGTGCGTCTTGCAGCAGGGTAATGGTGTCTATGCGGCTATTAAGCTCAACCCAGAGGATATACCCCCCCTGTGGCACATTGAGTCGGGTATCTGCCGGGAAATAGCGTTGAATGGCATTCACCGCGTGATTCACTTGCTCGGCGCAGCTTTTGCGCAAGCGGCGCAAGTGATGATCATACCCACCGGTTTCCAGAAAACGCGCCATGGCCCGCTGTAACAGCGATGGCGTGGAATAGGTATTAATAAATTTCAGCTGCTCGATCTGCTTTTGCCATTTGCCGGCTACCACCCAGCCAATCCGAAAACCCGGGGCCACTATTTTGGTAAACGAGGACATCAACATGACATTGCCGGTTTTATCAAATGCTTTGGCCGGAATCGGCCGATCGCCCTGATAGCAAAACTCGCCGTAGATATCATCTTCAATTAGCGGGATATTGCGCTCTTCAAGTAGCTGCACCAATTTTTGCTTGTTTTCATCGGGCATTAGGCTGCCTAATGGGTTGGCAAAGTTAGGCAGCAACACACAAGCTTTGACTTCGCCATTGCGCGTGGCCAGTTCCAGCGCTTCAATCGAAATACCGGTTTTAGCGTGGGTCGGGATTTCCAAGGCTTTGAGCTTAAAACTCTCCAAAATCTGCAATAAGCCAAAATAGGCTGGTGATTCAATCGCCACCACATCACCCGGCTGGGTCACAGCGCGCAGGCACAAATTCAGTGCCTCAATCCCACCCTGAGTGATAATGATTTCGTCCGCTTCCACTTTGCCACCCCAGATCAGTGAGCGGCGAGAAATCTGCCGGCGTAATTCCAAATCGCCTTGTGGTTCGCCGTAGTCAGCCACCAGATCAGGGAATTGGCGGGTGATTTGCGAGAGCATGCGCTGGATTTGCGCATTCGGGAATAATTTGGGCGAGAGTATCGCCATGCCAAAATCGACGCGAATTTCTTTATTGGTGCGATTCACTGCGGATGGGGTAAGCAGAGGGTCGATAAAGACATGTGAGGGATTTTTAGGTGGCGTTGTGAGCTCGGGCGTGGCAAAACTAAGCCGCTGCCGCACATAAAAACCTGACTGTGGACGCGCCTCAATCAAGCCACGATCTTCCAGCTCCCGATAGGCTTCCATCACCGTGGATAAGCTCAGCTGGCGCTGACCAGACAGCTTGCGAATCGATGGCATTTTCTCCCCGACGCGCAGCACACCCGTACTAATCGCCTCGGCCATTTCATCGGCCAATTGCAGATACAGGGTTTTGCGAGGTGGGGTGATTTGTTCGCTCATCGGGCTCTCCTTGGGTAAGGAGTACTATAGCCGATATCGCAAATGCATAACAGATTGACCTAGGGTGCAGTACCTAGGAAAATGTACCGGTACAGTTTACTTTTGTGATGTAGTTTTAGTTGGACTGCTACTAATGATCGCTGGCTTGCTATGATCAAGCACCTGGAAGAACACTTCATCTTGGCGAATCATACCCAGCTCATTGCGGGCCCGCTCTTCGATAGCTTCCGAGCCGGTTTTTAAGTCGCTCACCTCGGCATCCAGTGCTTCATTGCGCTCTTTGAGTTTGGCATTTTCAGCTTGGCGTTGCACCAGCTGTTCATCCAGTTGCCATACGCGCATCCAGCTGCCTTTGCCAATCCAAAGCGGCCATTGCAAAGCAATAATCAGCACAGCCAAAACTAAAGCAAGAATACGCATTCAGGAAACCGAAACAGACCATTCATAGAAAAAACCGGAGTACATACTCCGGTTTTGATCTTACTATGGCTGCGCGGCCAAGGTCGAGCTGACATCAGCGCTGCAGCCATAACACAACGCGTCTTAGCCTTTCAGCTGGTAGAACGCGTTCACACCTGGGTAAACCGCTGCATCGCCCAGTTCCTCTTCGATACGCAGGATCTGGTTGTATTTAGCGATACGATCAGAACGGCTCAGAGAACCTGTTTTGATCTGCATGCAGTTGGTGGCCACAGCCAGATCGGCGATGGTTGAATCCTCGGTTTCGCCTGAGCGGTGGCTCATTACCGAGGTGTAACCATGGCGTTTAGCCAGATCAACCGCAGCCAGAGTTTCTGACAGTGAACCGATTTGGTTTACTTTGATCAGGATCGAATTACAAATGCCTTTTTTGATCCCTTCGGCCAGAATTTTGGTGTTGGTCACAAACAGATCGTCACCCACCAGCTGTACACGCTTGCCCAGACGGTCGGTCAGCAGTTTCCAACCATCCCAGTCGCGCTCGCCCATACCGTCTTCAATCGAGATGATTGGGTATTTGTTAACCAAGCTTTCCAGGTAATCAACCATTTCCAGCGACGTGAAAGTACGGCCGCCTGATTTCTTGAATACGTAGTTACCGGTTTCTTTGTCGAAGTATTCAGAAGCCGCGCAATCCAGTGCGATACGGAAATCGGTACCGGCTTTGTAGCCTGCTTTCTCAATCGCAGCCATCAAGAGATCCAGCGCATCTTCTGGGCCAGCTACGTCCGGCGCGAAACCACCTTCATCGCCCACTTGAGTTGGCAGGTGTTTGTCGTGCAGGATTTTTTTCAGGTTGTGGAAGACTTCTGCGCCATAACGCAGTGCTTCACGGAAGGTTGGCGCGCCAACTGGCACAATCATCAACTCTTGGAAATCCAGGCTGTTCGAAGCGTGCTCACCACCGTTGATTACGTTCATCATTGGTACTGGCAGAGACATTGGGCCTGAACCACCTACGTAGCGGTACAGTGGCAGACCGGCTTCTTCGGCGGCAGCTTTGGCAACAGCCATAGATACGGCCAGGATCGCGTTAGCGCCCATACGGCTCTTGTCTTCAGTGCCGTCCAGATCCAACATGGTTTGATCGATGAAGGCTTGATCTGCAGCGTCCAGGCCGATAATGGCTTCACAGATTTCGGTGTTGATGTTTTCAACCGCTTTCAGAACACCTTTACCCAGATAGCGTGATTTATCGCCATCACGCAGTTCCAGCGCTTCGCGCTCGCCGGTAGAGGCACCAGATGGAACCGCAGCGCGGCCCATAACACCTGATTCCAGCAATACATCGGCTTCTACAGTCGGGTTACCACGCGAGTCCAAAATCTCGCGGGCGATCACTTCAACAATCGCGCTCATGGGCGTTATACCTCAGTTGGTTTGAAGATAGGTACGAATATATACAATAAATATGACAGCTGCGGTGAATTAATCCCACCGCATATCGCAAAGAAATTACAAGGTATGCTCAATGAAAGAGTGTGCCTTAACCGCACGATCAATTTCCTTGAGCGTAATCAGCAATTCCTGCATCCGTGGCAATGGGAAGGCATTAGGGCCATCAGATAACGCTTCGCACGGATTAGGATGGGTTTCCATAAAGAGGCCCGCAATCCCCGAGGCTACCGCTGCGCGCGCCAAGACCGGCACCATTTCGCGCTGACCGCCGGAGCGATCGCCCTGCCCGCCTGGCTGCTGCACTGAGTGGGTGGCATCAAAGACCACCGGGCAACCGGTTTCGCGCATCACCATCAGGCCGCGCATATCGCTAATCAGCGTGTTGTAGCCAAATGAGGTGCCGCGATCGCAGACCATTAGATTATCCAGACCACCATTGGCTTCTTTGCCTTTGGCAATCACATGTTTCATGTCCCACGGGGCCATGAACTGACCTTTTTTGATATTCACCGGTTTGCCAGTGGCGCAGACCGCGTGGATAAAATCAGTTTGGCGGGCCAAAAAGGCTGGGGTTTGCAGCACATCAACCACTTGCGCCACGATGGGCGCTTCCGCCTCGGTATGCACATCGGTCAGCACCGGCACGCCGATTTGTTTTTTTACTTCGCTCAGAATACGCAGACCTTCATCAATCCCCAAGCCACGGAATGATTTGCCTGACGAGCGATTGGCTTTATCAAAGCTAGATTTGTAGATAAACGGGATATTCAGCGCGCTGGTCAACTCTTTCAGTTGGCCAGCGGTATCAATGGCAAGTTGCTCGCTTTCGATGACACATGGACCGGCAATCAGGAAAAATGGCTGATCCAATCCAACTTCAAAGCCACACAGCTTCATGAGATACCCCTTCTTTGTATTGCCTTGGGAAATAGACAGGGTATAGCTTTGCAGGCTATACCCTGTAGATCAGGATCAAAGATCCTGCAGTATTGCTTAGCAGCTCAGACCTTCACGGCCGTTTTCGCGCGCATAGGCGATCGCCGCCTCAATGTACGACTTGAACAGCGGATGGCCATCACGTGGCGTTGAGGTGAACTCGGGGTGGAACTGACAAGCAAAGAACCAACGATGTTCAGCCAGCTCAATAGTTTCCACCAACTGCTCGGCGCCCACGGATTTACCACTGATTTTCAGACCGGCTGCTTGCAGGCGATCCAGATAGTAGTTATTCACTTCGTAGCGATGACGATGACGCTCGGTAATCAGCTCATTGCCATAAATTTTGGCGGCGAGCGTACCAGTTTCCAAGCGACATTGCTGCGCACCCAAGCGCATGGTGCCACCCATATTTGAGTTTTCGTCGCGTTTTTCAACTTTACCGTCGTGGTTCACCCACTCGTCGATCAGCGCCACCACCGGATATTCGGTTTCCAGATCAAACTCGGTCGAGTTAGCGCCCGGCATATTGGCCAGATCACGCGCAAATTCGATCAGCGCGATCTGCATACCCAAACAAATCCCCATATATGGGATATTGTTTTCGCGCGCAAAGCGCACCGCCACAATCTTGCCTTCAACGCCGCGTTTACCAAAACCGCCTGGCACCAAGATCGCGTCCATGTCTTTCAGGCAGCCTGGGCCTTCGGTTTCCAGCGACTCGGAATCCACGAAATGGATTTTGACTTCCGAGCGCGTATGAATGCCTGCGTGTTTCAGCGCTTCGATCAGCGATTTGTACGATTCGGTCAGTTCGACGTATTTGCCAACCATGGCAATATTCACGGTCTGCTGAGGGTTTTGAATCGCATCGACGATGCCATCCCAAACCGATAGATTAGCTGGAGGCAAATCGAGGCCAAACTGGCGACAGATGATGTCATCAATGCCTTGCTCAGACAGCGCACGCGGAATTTTATAAATCGAATCCAGATCCGGACACGAAATCACGGCTTTTTCCGACACATTGGTGAACAGCGCAATTTTGCGGCGCTCTTCATCCGGCACCATGCGATCGGCGCGGCAGATCAGTACATCGGGCTGAATACCGATTTCGCGCAGCTCTTTCACGCTGTGCTGGGTGGGTTTGGTTTTGATCTCACCTGCAGCCGCGATATACGGCACGTAGGATAGATGCACAAAGCAGGTGTTTTCCTTGCCCAGCAAGACGCCCATCTGGCGAATGGCTTCCAGGAATGGCAACGATTCAATATCACCCACCGTGCCGCCCACCTCAATCACCGCCACCTGCGCACCGCTTGAGCCACGCTCAACAAACAGACGGATTTCATCGGTAATGTGCGGGATAACCTGTACGGTTTTGCCCAGATAATCGCCACGACGCTCTTTCTTGATCACCGAGTCATAAATCTGACCGGTCGTGAAGTTATTGCGTTTCGCCATTTTGGCGGTAATGAAGCGCTCATAGTGACCGAGATCGAGGTCAGTTTCCGCACCATCTTCGGTAACGAAGACTTCACCGTGCTGCATGGGGCTCATGGTGCCCGGATCGACGTTGATGTACGGATCCAGTTTCATCATGGTGACATTGAGGCCGCGCGATTCGAGAATCGAAGCCAGAGACGCGGCGGCGATGCCTTTGCCGAGCGAAGACACAACGCCACCGGTTACGAAGATATACTTGGTCATGTTAAGAGCGCACAAGTTTGAATCCCCTATTCTACCCGAACCACAAGGCGAAGCTCAATTCTGGACAAGGGGCCATTATTGTGCATTTCGCATTTAGCACTGACTTTAACCGCCTTTATTCGCTGCGGCGACCATAGGCGACGCCTGGTTCATCACCCGAAGCTTTCAGTAACACACGATCAAGCCACGCGCTGGGCAAGATGCGCTTCAAATACCAGAACCACTGCGTGGGTTTGGTGACGCGGTATCGGGCGCGAGGCCTTGCACTTGTTAGCGCCGCGAGCAATACCTCGGCCACGGCGCTCTCTGGTAGCGTAAATGGCGCGGGTGGCCCGCTTTTGAGTAGGCGCCGCGCCATGGCGGCATAAGCCGGGGCGTGAAAACTCGCCTCACTATTGATCCAGCGCTTAAATTCTTCAAACGCATTGGCGCGAAAGCGACTCACAATCGGGCCGGGCTCAATCAGGCTCACTTTTATCTGAGTGCCGATTAATTCCTGCCGCAAAGTATCGGCAAAACCCTCGAGCGCAAATTTGCTGGCGTTGTACGCCCCCCGATACGGCATCGCCGCAAAGCCAAGTACCGAGCTATTAAACACAATCCGGCCGTGGCCCTGGCGGCGAAAGAGTGGCAATACCGCATTGGTGAGTTCTATCGCGCCAAACACATTGGTTTCAAATTGATGCCGCATCGCGGCGCGGCTTAAATCTTCCACCGCGCCCGGCACACCAAAGCCAGCGTTGTTAAACACCGCATCCAAACGCCCGCCAGTGAGCGCCAAGGTGGCCGCCACACAAAAAGCAATCGACTCGCTGTCGGCGACATCCAGTTGTAAGGCAGTAAGCCCTAGCGATTGCAAATATAAGACATGGTCATTTTTTCTCGCTGTGGCAATCACTTGCCAGCCATGCTGTTGCATAAATTGCGCAGCATATAGCCCAATACCGCTCGAACAGCCAGAAATGAGCACCACCGGTTGATTACTATTCATGAAAGTGTATCCATTATGTCACTTAAGGCAATATTCCAATTTACATAGGGGATAGCCCTTAGCTACGCTTGCCCAGCCTCACAAGGGTCTTGCGCAAGAACAACAATATTCTGCCCACCAGCGGCAGAGGCATTCATTCAAACATCAAGGATATACGAAGTATGGCAAAAGTAGCTCTCGTTACAGGTGGTATGGGCGGCATCGGGACGGCAATCTGCCGCAAACTGGCCGACGACGGTTTTAAAGTGATCACCACCTATTCCAAACCAGGCAAACAAGAGGCTTGGCTCGCCGACAACAAAGCGGCTGGCTACGATTTTGCAGCGTTTGAATGCGATGTCACCAATTTTGACGCCTGCGTGGCGCTCAAAGCCACCGTCGATGCCCAGATTGGCCCGGTTGATGTGCTGGTCAATAACGCCGGCATTACCCGTGATGCCACCTTCAAAAAGCTCGGCAAAACCGATTGGGATGCGGTGATTGGCACCAACCTCGATTCGGTGTTTAACGTGTCGAAACAATTTGTGGATGGCATGGTTGAGCGCGGCTGGGGCCGAGTGGTGAATATTTCTTCGATCAATGGCCAGAAAGGCCAGTTTGGTCAGACCAATTACTCGGCAGCGAAAGCCGGCATGCATGGCTTCACCATGGCGCTGGCACAAGAAGTGGCGCGCAAAGGCGTAACCGTGAATACGATTTCCCCAGGCTATATCGCAACGGAAATGGTGATGGCGGTGCCCGAAGATGTACGCGAGAAAATTGTGGCGCAAATTCCGGTGGCACGCCTAGGTAAACCGGAAGAAATCGCGGGCTTGATCAGCTATTTGGCGAGCGATATTTCCGGTTTTATGACCGGAGCTAATCTGGCCATCAATGGTGGTCAGCATACCTGCTAAATGCCAATCGCATTAAACTTACAAAGGGCTACCAGATTGGCGGCCCTTTTTTCTAGCAAAAATTACACGAACCAACGCCTAGCTTTAGGTATAAATACATACGGTCGCGTAATATTGTTCAAGCATAATTATGCGCCCTAGCGATACACTGAAAATCACTTAGTAAACTTGCCTGCAAAAGAAGAATACCCAGGCAGGTATGCGTATATAAATCATAATTAGCGATACTTTTCATCATATACCCCTACGGAGCTGGCCATGACCCACGCTTTTAAACCTCAATCCAGCCGCATTTTGCTGGCTTCGCTGGCCTTGGCTGGCTTACTGACCGCCTGCGGTGAAAAGCCACAACAACGGGAAATCCCACCGGCCCCCGTTACCGTGATTAAGGTGACCAGCGGCTCTGCGCCACTGAGCTACGAAGTCTTGGGTGAAACCGCAGGCTATCGCGATGTGGAAGTGCGCTCACGCGTGAGCGGCATTTTGCAAAAACGCACCTATGTGGAAGGCCAGAATGTTGCCGCCGGGCAAGTGTTGTTTGAAATCGACCCCGAGCCCTACAAAGCAGCACTGGATCAGGCCAAAGGCAATCTGGCCATTGAAGTAGCCAAGCTGGAAAAAGCCCGCGCCGATCGCGACCGGATTATTCCGTTATTTAAAGAAAACGCAGTTAGCCGTAAAGATTACGATGATGCAATGGCCAGCTACGCCGCGGCAGTGGCTAGTAATTCAGCTGCCGAAGCCAAAGTGCGCGAAGCCGAGCTAAATCTGGGATACACCAAAGTGGTGGCGCCGATTTCAGGCATGACCAGTACGGTAGCGCAATCAGAGGGGAGCTTGATCTCGCCATCGGGCGAATCAGGCCGGCTGACCACCATTTCGCAGCTTGATCCGCTGTATGTCACCTTCTCGTATTCAGAAGAAGACCGCCAGCGCCTGGAGCAGATGGCCAAAAGCAAGCAGGTGAATCTGAACGATCAGCGCAATATCAAAACCACGCTTCGGCTTGCCGATGGTAGCGCGTATGAGCACAGTGGTAAGCTCGATTTCTCGGATAACCGGGTGGATTCCAAAACCGGCACCATTCGCGCCCGGGCGATCTTTAGCAACCCGCAAGGCAAATTGCTGCCAGGCCAGTTTGTGCGCTTGCACCTTGATTTTGGTACCTACCAGAACGCGATCTTGATTCCGGAACGCGCGATTGTGCAGTCGCAAGCCGACAAACTGGTGATGACGGTAGATAAAGACAACAAAGTCAATCCGCGCCCAGTGAAAGTGCAGCCGAGTACCACCGCCGGCATGGTGCGGGTGGAGTCTGGCCTGAATGTGGGTGACACCGTGATTGTGGAAGGCCTGATCAAGGCCAAACCGGGCGCAGTGGTGAAACCCGTCGCCGCCAGCAGCGCCTCAGCCGTCGCCAAATCCTAAGCGAGGATCGCCATGTTTTCGAAATTCTTTATCGAACGACCGATCTTCGCCTCGGTCATCTCGATCATTATTGTGCTCGCCGGCTTGGCCGCGATGCGCTCTTTGCCGGTGGAGCAATACCCCGGCATTACCCCGCCCGTGGTTTCGGTTACCGCGTTTTACCCTGGCGCCACCCCAGAAGTGATTGCCCAGACGGTCGCTGCCCCGTTGGAGCAGCAGATCAATGGCGTGGAAAAAATGATTTATGTGCAGTCCGGCTCAGCCTCGAATGGGCAGATGTCGCTGAACGTGTACTTTGAAATCGGCACCGACCCTGATCAGGCCACGATTAACGTCAATAACCGCGTTTCTGCGGCGATGGCGCAGTTGCCCGAAGAAGTAAAACGCCAGGGCGTGACGGTGAAAAAGAAATCCACCTCGATTCTGAACGTGATTACTCTCAGCTCGCCGGACAACACCTACGACACCACTTACCTATCCAACTATGCGCTGTTGAATATCGTGGATGAGCTAAAGCGGATTCCAGGGGTGGGTGACCTGTCGATGTTTGGTGGCACCGACTACGCCATGCGGGTGTGGTTGCGGCCAGACCGGATTGCGCAACTGGGTATCACGACTTCCGACATCATTTCGGCCATTCGTGAACAGAATGCCCAATTTGCCGCCGGTAAAATCGGTGCGCAGCCTACCAGTAAACAGGTCGATTTCACCTTTACGGTCAATACGCAAGGCCGGCTGAAAACTGCTGAAGACTTTGGCAATATCATCATCAAAGCCAGCGCAGATGGCGCCAAAACCCGCCTGAAAGACGTTGCACGGATCGAGATGGGGGGTAAGGATTACGACCTCTTAGCCAATCTGAACGGCAAAAAAGCTGTGGCCATGGGGATTTATCTGCAGCCTGGTGCTAATGCCGTAGCGGTGGCCGAAGCGATTCGCACCAAGATGGATCAGCTCAAAACCCGTTTCCCGCAGGGTATTCAGTACGATATTCCCTATGACACCACCGTCTTCGTGAAAGTATCGATCGAAAAAGTGGTGCACACGCTGTTTGAAGCGATTGTGCTGGTGTTTATTGTGGTTTATCTGTTCCTGCAGAATTTCCGCGCCACCCTGATTCCGTGTATTGCCGTGCCAATTTCGTTGATTGGTACCTTTGCCGGCATGCTGGTCTTGGGCTTCTCGATCAACTTGCTCACCCTGTTGGGGATGGTACTGGCGATTGGTATCGTGGTGGATGACGCCATCGTGGTACTTGAAAACGTCGAGCGGATCATGGCCGAGAAGAAATGCTCGGCCAAGGAAGCCGCGATTCTGGCGATGGAAGAAGTCGCCGGCCCCGTAGTCGCGATTGTCTTGGTCTTATGCGCGGTATTCCTGCCGGTGGCCTTTATGGGCGGCATGACCGGGGTGATGTATAAGCAATTTGCGATCACTATTGCCGTATCGGTGGCGATTTCTGGCTTGGTGGCCCTTACCCTCACGCCAGCTCTGTGCGCGATTTTGCTCAAGAGTGGCCACCATCAACCGGCCAAATTCTTCGTCTGGTTCAACCATAGCTTCGATCGTCTGACCAATGGCTATGTGAATGGTGTGGCTTTCCTCAATCGCCGCGTGGGCATAGCCTTTGTGATTTTCGCGCTGATGATTGGTGGGCTGGTTTACCTGCTGAAAGCCGTGCCGGGTGGACTGGTGCCTGATGAAGATCAGGGCTATCTGCTCTCGGCGGTGATGCTGCCTGATGCCGCTTCACTCAAGCGCACTGAAGCTGTGTCCGCGCAATACGACGCGATGCTGCTGCAAAACAAAAACATTGAAAACGTCGTTTCGTTTGTGGGCTACGACATCCTATCGGGGGCGGTTTTAAGTAATAGCGGCATTACCTTTATTACCCTAAAAGACTGGAAAGAACGCCCAGACCGGATGGATAGCTCGTTTGCGCTAACCAAAATCCTGCAAGGTCAGGCGTATATGAAGCTGCAAGATGGTTTTGCCGCCACCTTTAACCCACCAGCCATTACCGGGATGTCAACCACCGGTGGTTTGGAAGGTTATCTGCAAAATCGCGGATCGGGCGACACCAAGCAATTCGCGGCGGAAGTACAGCGTTTCGTGGAGGAAGCCAAAAAACGCCCTGAGTTTGCCAATGTCTCCACCACCTTCCGTGCCAACGTACCGCAGATCTATGTCGATCTGGATCGCGAAAAAGCCAAAGCGTTGGGTGTGAGCATTAACTCGGTGTTTGACACCATGCAGGCGACTTTTGGTCAGGTCTATGTGAATGATTTCAATCAGTTTGGTCGTACTTATCGCGTGCAGCTGCAATCGGAAGCCGATTACCGGGCGCGGCCAGAAGACATTGCCAATGTCTATGTGCGCTCGGCCAATGGCACGATGATTCCACTGACTAGTCTGGTGAAAGTAAAAAGCTCGGTCGGCCCAGAGCTGGCGGAACGTTTCAATATCTTCCAGGCGGCCAAGCTGATGATCCAGCCGGCGCCGGGCGTGAGCTCGGGACAGGCCATCAAAGCCATGGAAGAAGTGGCCAATGAAGTGCTGAGCAATGACTTCAAACTGGAATGGACCGGCTCGGCCTTCCAGGAAAAAGAAGCCGGCTCAACCGCGCTGATGGCTTTTGTGTTCGGGATTGTAATGGTGTTCCTGATTCTGGCGGCGCAGTACGAGCGCTGGAGCTTGCCGTTCGCGGTGATTACTGCCGTGCCATTTGCGCTGTTTGGCGCATTGCTGGCGGTGTGGCTGGCTGGAATGACCAATAACGTCTACTTCCAGATTGGTTTGGTCACGCTGGTGGCGCTGGCGGCGAAAAATGCGATTCTGATCGTGGAGTTTGCCGTGCTGAAGTACGAAGAAGGCATGAGCCTGCTCGATTCCGCACTTGAAGCCGCCCGCCTGCGCTTCCGCCCGATCGTGATGACCTCGCTGGCCTTTATCTTGGGTTGTGTACCGTTGGTGATTTCCAGCGGTGCTGGCCGCGCCAGCCGCGCCTCATTGGGTATGCCGGTGATTGGCGGGATGTTGGCTGCCACCTTTATTGCGATTTTCTTTATTCCGCTGTTCTTCCGTTTGATTATGAAGCGCGATGAAATGAAGAAAAAACAGGCTGCCAGCACTGCGGCAGCTGAAGGAGAACATCATGCGTAAAACGATACTAGCCCTGGGTATCGCCTCGCTACTCTCGGCGTGTGTGAACATGCCGGACTATACCCTGCCTAATACAGATATCCCCGCTACCACTGCTAGTGCTGCGGTGGATGCCCAATGGTGGCATACCTTTGCCGATCCAACCCTTGATCAGCTGATTGCGGCCGCTGTGGCTAATAACCAAAATCTGGCTATGGCGACTGCAAAACTAGCCGAAGCGCGGGCCGTGCTGGGCATTGCCTCGGCAGAACAGCTGCCGCGGGTGGATCTGGGCGGCGGCGCTGCCCGCCAGCGCACCTCCCAAGAAGGCACCGGTAAACCCAGCCAAACCTACGACTATTACAAGCTCGCTGGCAGCGTGAGCTGGGAGCTGGATTTGTGGGGCCGGGTGCGCAATACCGCGGCTGCGGCGCAGCAAAGCCTGCTTGCCAATCAATACAACCGCGATGCCGTGCAGCTCGCGCTGCAAGCTGATGTGGCGCAAACCTATTTCAACCTGCGCACGCTGGATCGGCAATTGGCCATCACCGATGCCACCATCCAGTCGCGGCAGGAAGCGCTGGATTTACGCCAGAAACGCTTTAAAGGCGGCATGACCTCGGAATTGGATGTGCGCCAAGCCGAAGTGGAGCTGGCGGCAGCGCAAGCTTCGCGCCCTGCGCTGGTGAAGGCCATCGCCAAAGCCGAAGGCGCCTTGGCGGTGCTGACTGGCGCATCGCCGCGCCAGCTGATCGAGCAAAATATCGAGCGCGGCACGGCCATGGGGCAGTTTAGTGCGCCAGCGCCACTGCCAGCGGCGCTGGATAGCGATCTACTGCTGCGCCGGCCTGATATTGCTCAAGCCGAGAGTGTCTTGCTAGGCAGCCGAGCCAGCATTCAAGCGGCTCGCGCGGCCTACTATCCGCGCATTTCGCTCACTGGCCTCTTAGGTTTAGAGAGCATGGAGCTAAGCAATCTCTTTCAGGGCAGCGCCAAAGCTTGGTCTTTTGCCGGCAATCTGGCCATGCCGCTGTTTGATAATGGCCTGACTGCCGCGCAAGTGGATCAAGCCAAAGCACGCGAACAGCAAGCCGCCGCCGCATACCAGCTGGCGGTGCAAAATGCCTTCAGTGAAACGCGGGCGGCGATTGTGGCCGACCAAGTGGCGCTCGATAAGCTTAAAGCCGAGCAGCAACAAGTGACCGCGCTGGAGCGGCAATTGAAACTGGCTACCCTGCGCTACGACAATGGTTTTTCCAGCTATCTGGAAGTGCTGGATGCGCAGCGTAGCCTGTTTACCAGTCAGCTTAACTACACGCAGGCCCAAAGTGATCTGCTAATTAGCCGGGTGCAGCTGTATAAGGCGCTGGGTGGTGGCTGGCAAAAGCCAAGCAAATCATAAGTCGCTGAAAAAATAAAACCCGCCAATCGGCGGGTTTTTTATTGCGCTGATTAAGCTAAACTCGCCAGCTATTAGTTCCAGCACAGCAGCACGTAGTTTTTCTTGCCACGACGCAGCAGTGTGTAGCGGTCAAACAAGCGATCTGCTGCGCTTAAGGCATGGTCGGCGGCTTCAACTTTCTGGCCATTGATCAGCACCGCCCCGCTTTGCACAAAGGTGCGGGCTTCGGATTTCGATTTGGCAAGACCACCGGCCACCATGGCGTCCAGCAAGCCACTAGCAGCGCTATCCAGCTGAATGCTTGGCATGCCGTCTTGCGCCAGCTGGGCAAAATCCGATTCGGTCAGCGCGGCCAGCGAGTCGCTAAACAGGTTTTGCGAAATCCGCTGCGCGGCTTCAACGGCAGCCTGACCGTGCACAATCGCAGTCACCTGCTCGGCCAGTACGCGCTGGGCCTGTGGTTTTTGGCCACTGGTTTTGTCACTTTCTTCCAGCGCATCAATCTCGGCCACAGACAGGAAGGTAAAGTACTTCAGGAACTTATACACGTCCGCATCGGCCGTATTGAGCCAGAATTGGTAGAAGGCGTACGGCGAGGTTTTGCTAGCGTCCAGCCAGATGGTGCCGGTTTCGGTTTTGCCGAATTTAGTGCCGTCCGATTTAGTCACCAGTGGCAAAGTCAGGCCATACACTTGTTGTTGATTCAGGCGGCGGGTGAGATCGGTGCCGGCGGTGATATTGCCCCACTGGTCCGAGCCGCCGATCTGCAGTGCACAACCGTAGCGACGATTCAGCTCGGTAAAATCATAGCCTTGCAGCAGGCTGTAGGAAAATTCGGTATACGAAATACCCTGATCTTCCCGCGCAATGCGCTGCTGCACGGCTTCTTTTTTGATCATTTGGTTAACGGAGAAATACTTGCCAATGTCACGCAGGAATTCCAGCGCGCCCATGCCGCCAAACCAGTCGTAGTTGTTGGCCATCAGGGCAGCGTTGTCACCTTCAAAGCTTAAAAATGGCGACACTTGCGCGCGGATTTTCTCGACCCAGCCGGCGATCACATCCGGCGTATTCAGTTTACGCTCGGTGGCTTTAAAGCTGGGGTCGCCAATCATGCCGGTGGCGCCGCCCACCAGGGCGATCGGTTTGTGGCCGAACTGCTGGAAACGCTTGAGCACCAGAATGGGTACCAGAGAACCAATGTGCAGGCTATCGGCGGTGGGATCAAAGCCGCAATACAAGGTCACAGCCTCTTTATCCAAGAGTTCGGTCAAGGTCGCTTGATCGGTGCATTGCGCGATCAGGCCGCGGTCTTGCAAATCCTGTAACAGATGAGGCGTGGGCATACGGGGCTCCAAAGGGGAAAACACAGCCAGCTCGCGCGAAGGCTTAGCTGGCTAATCAAAGCTGACTATTCTAACCCAAACCGTCGGCAAGCCCAATCTACCCAGGCATAGCGGCTTTACCTCCATATACCACTCGCCGTATCAGCTGCTAAGTCATGCTTGATAAGGGCTAGCTGCAGATACCTATGAGTGCATTTTCACGCGCAAGCCGTGCAGCGCAGTACTGAGCCGATGCGCCGCCGCTGGTATAATTGCCGTTTTGTTTGTCCGGCGCTGTATCGACTTATGACTTTGCCTGCCCTGCCTCGTGCCTCTGAACGTTTGCAATTGCCGCTGCCGCATGGCTCGGGCGATGCCCGCCTGCTGGCCGAATATGCACAGCAAGTGGCAACGCTGGTTGTGATCACCGCCAGCGCGCAAGAGGCGAGCCGCCTGCGCGATGAGCTGGCGTTTTTCCTGCCGGGCAAAAACGTAGTGCAGCTCCCCGATTGGGAAACCCTGCCCTACGATCATTTCTCGCCCCATAGCGATCTGATCAGCCAACGGCTGGCGGCGCTGTGGCAGCTGCGCCAGGGTCAGGCCGACGTACTGGTGGTGCCACTGCAAACCGCGATGGGTGTACTGCCACCGGTCGAGTTTCTGACCGGTACGACTTTTTTCCTTAAAAAAGGCGAAAAGCTCGATGCCGAGCAGCTGCGCGCCGATATGGCGCTGGCGGGCTACAGCCATGTGACGCAGGTGTATAGCCCGGGCGAATTTTCGATTCGCGGTGGCTTGATTGATTTGTTTCCGATGGGCAGCCCGCTGCCCTACCGGATTGATCTATTTGATGACGAAATCGAAACCATCCGCACCTTCGATGTCGACACGCAGCGCAGCTTATATCCGGTACCGGAAATCCGGCTGTTACCAGCGCGCGAATTTCCGACCGATGATGCGGGCAAAACCAAATTTCGCCAGCGCTTTCGCGAAGTATTTGAAGGCGCGCCCAGCAATGCCCGGCTGTACAAAGACATTAGCAATGGCATCATTCCGGCCGGCATCGAATACTACCTGCCGCTGTTTTTTGATCAGACTGCCACCTTGTTTGATTATCTGCGCGCCGACTTTGCCAGCGAGGGGGTATTGGCCCTGCACGGTGATTTGGCGGGGGCTGCCGAGCAATACTGGCAAGATATCGCCGAGCGGCACAAACTGAATATCGGCGACAAAGATCGCCCTTTACTGCCGCCACGCGATCTGTTTCTAGCGCCAGATATACTCTTTGGCCAGCTCAAAAAATACCGCCGGCTAGAGCTCACCGCCGGCAGTAGTCTTGTGACCAGCGCCCTACCCGCGCTGGATGTTGATCGCCGCAGCGAAAACCCATTGCAAAAACTGCAGCAGTACCTGAGCACCTACGCCGGCAAAGTGATCTTGGTGGCCGAAAGCCTCGGCCGGCGCGAAACCATGGCGCAGTTTTTTGCCGAATATGGCCTCAGCGCACAATTAGGCGACAGCTGGGCCGACGCGCTGCAGAGCGGCGCGGGCGTGCAACTGATCGTGGCGCCGCTGTATCGTGGCTTTATCTGGCAGGACGACGGTATTGCGCTGATTACCGAAGCCGACCTCTACCCGGCTGTGGCGCAATCGCGCGGCAAAAAACAGCAAAAACGCAGCAATACCGACAGTATGCTGCGCGATCTATCCGAGCTAAAAATCGGCGACCCGGTGGTGCACGAAGCGCACGGCATCGGCCGCTATATGGGTCTTACCTCCATGGATCTGGGCGATGGGGATACCGAGCTCTTGCTGATCGAATACGCCGGCGGCGATAAACTGTATGTGCCGGTAAGCCAGCTGCATGTGATCTCACGCTATTCCGGCGGTGCGGCCGATAGCATTCAGGTGCATAAACTCGGCTCGGGCCACTGGGAAAAAGCCAAACGCAAAGCTGCCGAGCAGGTACGCGATACCGCAGCCGAGTTGCTTAACCTTTACGCCCGCCGTGCCGCCCGTGAAGGCCATGCCTTTGAATGGACAGCGCATGATTACGAAGCCTTCGCGGCCGGTTTTGGCTTCGATGAAACCCCTGATCAGGCGGCGGCCATTGAGGCGGTACTGGTGGATATGCGGGTGAAACAGCCAATGGATCGGCTGGTGTGCGGCGATGTGGGCTTTGGTAAAACCGAAGTGGCGCTGCGCGCGGCGTTTTGCGCGGTGGCGGGTGGCAAACAGGTGGCCGTGCTGGTGCCGACTACCCTGCTGGCCGAGCAACATTTTCAAACCTTTAGCGACCGCTTTGCCGATTGGCCGATCAAAATTGCCGAGCTCAGCCGTTTCCGCTCAGGCAAAGAAACCGCCGCCGCCCTCAAAGGCTTGGCCGAAGGCACGGTGGATATCGTGATCGGCACGCATAAACTGGTGCAGCCGGATATCGAATTTGCCAAGCTGGGTTTGGTGATTATCGACGAGGAACACCGCTTTGGCGTGCGGCAGAAAGAGCAACTGAAAGCCCTGCGCGCCAATGTGGATGTGCTCACCCTCACCGCCACGCCAATCCCGCGTACGCTGGCGATGAGCCTGGAAGGCCTGCGCGATTTCTCGGTGATTGCCACGGCGCCAAGCAAACGCCTGGCGGTGAAAACCTTTGTGGCCAAATACGGTGATGGCATTATCCGCGAAGCGGTACTGCGCGAGCTGAAACGCGGTGGGCAGGTGTTCTTCCTGCACAATGAAGTCGACACCATCGACAATATGCGCGAAAAACTGGCCAGTTTGTTGCCGGAGGCGCGCATCGGCGTTGCACACGGGCAAATGCGCGAGCGCGAACTTGAGCATGTGATGCGCGATTTTCACCAGCAGCGCTTTAATGTGCTGCTGTGTACCACCATTATCGAAACCGGGATCGATATCCCGAATGCCAATACCATCGTGATGAATCGCGCCGATAAATTCGGCCTGGCGCAGCTGCACCAGATGCGCGGGCGGGTGGGCCGTTCGCACCATCAAGCCTATGCCTATTTGCTGGTGCCCGATCCGGAAGGCCTCACCACCGATGCGAAAAAACGCCTAGAAGCCATCCAGATGATGGAAGAGCTGGGTTCGGGCTTTTATCTGGCCATGCATGATCTGGAAATCCGCGGGGCGGGTGAAGTTCTGGGTGACTCGCAATCGGGCGAAATGCAGGAAATCGGCTTTGCGCTGTACTCACAAATGCTCAAAGAAGCCGTCAAAGCCTTAAAAGCCGGCCGCGAGCCCGATTTATCGCAGCCATTGGGCGTAACGACCGAGATTAATCTGCATGCGCCAGCCTTATTGCCGAATGAATATTGCCCGGATGTCAACGAGCGCCTGAGCCTGTATAAGCGCCTCGCCAGCGTAGAAAATGCCGATGAGCTGAGCGATATTCATCAGGAGCTGATCGACCGCTTTGGCCTGCTGCCCGATGCCACCAAAGTCTTACTCGATTGCCACCGTCTGCGGCTATTGGCCGGGCCGCTGGGAATTAGCAAAATTGATGCGGCCGATACCGCGATCATTATTCATTTCCTGCCCAAAACCCCAGTTGAGCCGATGAAGATCATTTCGCTGATTCAAAGCAAGAAAAACTACAAACTGGCTGGGCAGGATAAATTGCGCATTGAAGGCAACTGGCCGGAAGCCGTGCTGCGCGCGGTGCGGGTGAAAGAGCTGCTAGCCGAATTACAAGCCTAAGGGGTATTGCCCTGAAAGCTTTATTTTTCAGTTATTAGCTGCAAATACGTGGCTGGGTATCTGCCAATCCGACTCGATGTCGTGGCTAAATTGGCGGGGCGGGCCGCCAGCTCGCCGCACACCCGATTGCGCCCGGCGAGCTTGGCGGCATACAAATGTTGATCTGCAATTGCCAACATGCCCTCGGGTTGCAACCACGGGTTAGGCTGAGTGCAGGCATAACCAATACTGACCGTGACCGGCCCGCCCTGTGGGCTGCGCAGCGGCAAATTGCCCAGCGAAGTCTGGATGGCCTGCGCGATTTGAATTGCCGTCGGCGCTGGCGTAAAGCCCAGCAAAACCAGAAACTCTTCACCACCATACCGAATCAGCACATCATCAGCCCGCTGCGCATAGGTCCGCAAGACCTGCGCCACGGCCTGCAAACACTGATCGCCCACTTGATGGCCAAAATGATCGTTGTATTGCTTGAAATGATCGATATCCAAGAGCAGTACCGACATGCAGGCATGATGCCGCGCATGCTATTGCCAAAGCCGTGGCAGCTCCGTCGTGAGCAGCCGGCGATTGCCCAGCCCCGTCAGCGGATCATGCAATGAGAGATGCTCCACCGCAGCCTCAGCCCGTTTGCGCATGGTGATATTGTGATGCGAGATCACCACATGCTGCCCATCGCCACTGCGACTGAGCTGCATCATAAACCAGCGCTCTACCGTGAGGCTGTGGCAGGGATACTCCATTTCCCCGCTCTCCTGCTGACCTTGCAGCATGGCCATGATTAAAGCAGCGGCCTGCGTAGCATCGGGATCAGTACTTTGCTGACACACTTGCAGGTAATTGCAGCCGAGCCAATTGTATCCGGCCGGCATGCCGTTTTCTTCGCCAAACAGCTGCCATGCCGCATTGACATACACAATGCAGCCCGCGGCATCAATCACCGCGATCTGGGCTTCCAGTGCATCAAGGATGGTATTGAGCGAAAGTTGCATACACCGGCCTTACGGGTTGGCTACATTCCACCATAGCCGCTGACCGGGGTTTTGCTAGCGAGGCATGAAGGAACCGAAATGAACGGCTGCTTTGCCAGCCGGCAGGTACATGGCTAGCCAGCTTAACTCTTGCTTCACCAGATGCATTAACTGCAACACCAACTCTGGGGATGCGTTAGTAGCAAACCAATATTCTTTGCGCCACACGGCGTGTTCGATATCCAGTGGCTCGGCGGGCTGTTGGTATTCATCAATCGCTGCGCTGGCTTGCTGATAACCCACCATGGCTAACAGCTCATCGAGCGGGCTGATTACTTGCGAGACTTCCAGCACAAACGCTGACATCTGCTCATTCTGCACCTGTAAATTCGCGTAGGTTTGGCAATTTAAATCCAGGGCGATAAATCCGTCCCGGCAACATGTCGGGCAGGCAAACGCCAGCGACTGAAAAACCAGATGCTGCAAATGTGCTTCCAGCTCAGTGAATGCCTGCAATATCGGTTTATGCCCGCAGCGGTGCTGCGCAGTCGCAGGGAGGAATAGATCCGCCATACTGGACCAATCCTTTTGCTATTTGTAATTGATTGACATTATACAGAAAGAATTGTGACATCAGTTTGTGCACAGCCAAACGGCTTTGTGGTGCTAAATGAGTCTCGAACCTGGCCATCATCGAATTGCAGCATTTGCCGTTTATGCTGCTGGCAACGATGAAATTTTGATGACGCCCGCCCCTTGGACGCCCATGTACGCCAGCCACGATAAATTGGTGATCTTTGATGCCGATGGCACGCTGATCGACGCCTTTGATGCCATTGCCCAGACTTTTCGCCTGCGCGGCATGGATATTGGGGATCTGGCGCGGTTTCAAAAGCGTCGTAATCTATTCAAGTATTTTGGCGGACTGAAAGAGTTTCCCAAAAATTTGGTGCGGCAAAGCACGCCGCAGCAGCGCAAAGAGCTGATTAATACCCTGACCGAAGTCTATCGCGATAGCGCCCAGCTCTACCCCGGAGTGGCGGCGCTGTTACAACAGGCGCTAGATACCCCAGGCCTGCGAGTGGGCATGGTCACCCGCAATATCACCCATCAGCCGGAATACACCTTGCAGCACTTGTTTGCCCGCCATGGTGTGGCGCTGGAGCAGCTGGATTTTCTGGCCTGCATTCCGCTCAAAATGGAAAAAACCTGGCATTTTCGCCGCGCGCGTGAAGACTTGGGCATCAATCCATCGCGGGTCTGGGTCTGCGGCGATGAGCACAAAGACTATCAGGCGGCCCTGGCGGCAGGGCTCAATCCAGTGATTGTCAGTTATGGTTTTGAAGACTATCAGCGCCTGCATCGCAAATATGCGATTCCCGATGAGCAAATCGTCCGCAGCCCGGCGCAGCTCTGCGCACGCATGAGCCATACCCTTGAGCTGCCAAGCATGGTGCGGCTGGAGCTTGAAATTGACAGCCTAGGTTTATTAAATAGCGCGGTTTAAAGATACCAACACGGGTATTGCTCTACGGGCTTTATTTAGCTTGAATTTCAGGGCTATACCCTAGCCTGCTAGCATCGCCTTGGCTTGCTCGAGATATAAATCGGCCACTTGCGCCGCTTGGCGCGATTCGCGCAGCGCCATATTCCAGCGCGCCATGGTGGCGCGTAATGCGCGCGGGCAGCTGATGGCTTCTATCTCGCGGATCAGCGGTTTGGCCATCAGCCCTAAGCAGGCGCTGCTGCTATTGATCATCAGTGTTTTGACTTGAGCGAGCTGTTCGGGGGCGGCCGCTAGAGGGGCTTCGAGTGGGCTGGTTTCAGGTTCCACCACTGGCTCTGCGATCGTGAGATTGCTCGACGTAGTTTCGACGCTCGCCGGCGCTTGCCAAGCGGCGACGGCCGCAGCCAACTGGGTTTGTTGCTCGGCACTGTATTTGGGCAGCACTTGCCCTGTTTGGCTCAGCTGCACAATCAGCCCCCGCTCGGCCAATTGGCTGAGCCGTTGCCCGACGGATGGGCTATTGAGCATGCGCATCAAGGAGGCCACATTTTTCTCACCATCGATCAGAATCAGCAAATGCCGCAGCTGAGCCGGCAGATCTTGGCTACGCTCGCGCAAGGCGGCCTGACCTTCGGCGGTTTTGTTATAAATGCGGGCAAGATATTCAGGCTGGCGATGCATGGGGCAATCCGTTTCAGGGCAAACAAGCATTCAACGGCAGCATCATAAGGCACTGATATTGCAGGCTAACGAAGTTTTGCCAACGCAGATTGTAAGCCCTTCGATCTAGCGCAAGCTTTGTGTGGGCGAGATTGGCTATGCTGAAGATCATCGCCGGAGCCCAGCATGCTAAGCCAACTTTTTCAGCCCAAACTTTTATCTAGCCTGCGCGGCTATAGCCGCCAGCAATTCGGGCTGGATCTCGCCGCCGGGCTCACTGTGGGTGTGCTGGCTTTACCGCTCGCCATGGCCTTTGCCATCGCCAGTGGCTGCAGCCCCAGTAGCGGCATCTGGACGGCCATCGTCGCCGGTTTATTAATCTCGCTGCTGGGTGGCTCGCGTGTGCAAATCGGCGGGCCCACTGGGGCTTTTATTCCGATTGTGTACGGCATCGTCACCGTGCACGGCATGGGGCAACTGCAAGCCGCCACCATGCTGGCCGGCGCCATCTTGTTACTAATGGGCCTGAGCCGGCTGGGGCAACTGATTCGCTTTATCCCGGTGACGGTGGTTATTGGCTTTACCAATGGCATCGCCGTAGTGATTTTCCTAGCCCAGATTAAAGACTTTTTCGGCCTACCAGTGGCGCAAGTGCCAGCCGAGTTTTTTCAGCGCGCGCAGGTTTTGCTGCAGGTCGCACCGCAGTTTGATCCGGTCACCACCTTGCTCGCCAGCGGCTGCTTGGTTTTTCTGCTGCTCTACAATCGCCTTACGGTATTTCTACCGTGGCTGGCGCGTATTCCGGGGCCACTGACCACGCTCGTGCTCGGTACGCTAGCGGCGATCGTGCTCGATTTACCGGTCGCCACCATCGGCAGCCGCTTTGGCGGGATCAGCGCCGAGCTACCCGCCCCCGCCTTGCCCAGCATTAGTCTGCATCTGATCGGTGCGCTGATTTCCCCCGCCATCACCATTGCCCTGCTCGGTGCGATTGAATCACTGCTGTCGGCCAGAGTGGCCGATGGGCAAATTGATGATCAGCATGACCCCAATCAAGAACTGATGGCGCAGGGGCTGGCCAATCTCTGCGCCCCCCTTTTTGGCGGGATTGCCGCCACCGGCGCCATTGCCCGCACGTCAACCAACATCCGCTGCGGTGGGCGCACCCCTATTGCCGGTATCGTGCATGCCGTGGTGCTACTGCTGATAGTTGTACTCGCCGCACCACTGGCCGCTCATGTACCGTTGGCGGTGCTGGCCGCGATTGTGATGGCGGTGGCGCTGCATATGGGCGATTGGGCGGCGTTGCGCGAATTACACCGCTATTCGTGGAATTATCGCAGCATTTTACTCAGCACCTTTATCCTCACGGTGCTGTTTGATCTCACGATTGCGGTCGAGATCGGCATGGTGCTGGCTTGCCTGCTGTTTATCTATCGCATTGCCGATCTCACCCGGCTCGAGCTGCTGCCCTTACCAAGCAACGCCAGCCCCGAAATCAGTGCCTGGCGGCTATCTGGCTCGCTGTTTTTTGGCGCGGTGAACAAAATCGAAGCCCTTATCCAGCCTGGGCTAGCGCTAAAAAAGGTGCTGATTCTAGATCTCTCTCAGCTGTTTCAGCTCGATACCAGCGGGCTGGAAGCGCTACAAAATCTGCAGCGGCAATTACACAAGCAAGGCTGCCAGCTACTGTGCTGCGGGGTACTGCCGCAGCCAGCCTCGCTGATGCAACGTTCGGGTTTCACGCAGCAGCTGGGTGCGCAATGGCTTAGCCCCGACTTACACGCAGCCTTAGCCAGTGCAGAACAATATCTCAAGCAGGAATTGGCGGGTATAGCTTTATAGCCTAATTAATTCGATGAATTGATTGATATACATGGCGGGGTATGTTGCTTTTACTGTCGTACCAACCTAACCATGCCACCACTCGCCCGCTTGTCAGTCTGGCGGCTTTTGCGTATGATGCGCAACTTCCATTGCGGAAAGATGGATGAGTGGTTTAAGTCGCACGCCTGGAAAGCGTGTATAGGTTAATAGCCTATCGGGGGTTCGAATCCCCCTCTTTCCGCCAGTTTTTATAAGCCCTTGATCGATCAGCTAGTGCTGATTGCGCAAGGGTTTTTTTACGTCTTTTAATCGATGCGGCAAGTCTGCGATATAAAGGCGCTGATCACATCCTGCCCGTCTACTCTTAACACCGGCACCACACTGTCGCCGGCGAAGTAGCCTATGCACGTTAGGCATCCTTTCTTTTAAGCTCGACTGAGCTGTAATTCAAATCACCCATGTCTAGGTAATGTCATATTTCTGAGCGCCAAAGTCATATCAGCAAACGGTAATATTATGTAATTTAAATCCGCGCAATAAAAAACAAAACATAGGAATAATAAAATGCAGTGGATTATGAATTTGGATGTGAAATTTCGCTTATTAATCTTAAGCATTGTGGCCTTACTAGGAATGGCCAGCTTATGCATTTTGCAACTAAATACCCAACACACACAGCTATTAGAAAGTCGAAAACTACAAATCAGGCATGAGGTTGAAACCGCCAGCAGTCTGATTAAGCACTACCAACAGCTAAGCCAACAGGGTCTACTGAGCGAAACAGCCGCCAAGCAAGCTGCCGTAGCCGCCTTGCGGCAGGTTCGCTACAACCAGACAGACTATTTCTTCATTTTTGATACGCAACTGGTATATGTGCTCCAGCCGAGTAAACCTGAGGTCGAGGGGCAATACAAGGGTGATTTGCAAGATACCAATGGCAAATACTTGATTCGGGAAATGCATCAAGTTGCCCGCCAAGGAGGCGGCTATGTTGATTATTTCTTCCCGAAAGCAGGCGCCACTAAGCCAGAGCCCAAACTCTCATATGCCGTTTTAATTGAGGGCTGGAATTGGGTGCTGGGTACTGGAGTATATATTGATGATATTGAACAGGATTTTCAGCAAAGTCTTTGGTTGGGCATCGCCCAATTAATCGGGATGGCGCTACTCATCAGTGCCTTGGCCTGGCTAATTACGCATAGCATCGTGCATCAACTCGGTGGTGAGCCTAAACAAGCCATCCTGATTATGCAGCGAATTGCGGCTGGCGATTTACAGGTGCGAGTCAATCACGCGCCGGCGGGGAGCTTGTTGGCCACGCTCGATGGTATGGCCAAAGGACTACAACAGATCATCAGCCAGATTCGTCTTGATGCTGATGAGCTCTACCGCCAAGCAGCACATATTGCCGGCGCCAGTCAGCAAATCGCACAAGCAGCGCATAGTCAGGCCGATGCCACAACATCGATGGCTGCGGCCATGGAAGAACTCACGGTGAGCATCAACCATATCTCCGATCATTCGCAATTAACCCAGTACACATCGAAGCAGGCCACCGAGCTAGCCGACGCAGGTGTGAATCAGGTATCGGCGGCCTCTCGGGCAATGGAACAAATTGCACACACCGTCACCGGCGCTACTACACAGATTCGTCAGCTGGATAGCAAAGCCAGAGAAATCTCCGGGATTGCGGCGGTGATCAAAGATATCGCCGGACAAACCAATCTCTTAGCACTCAATGCCGCCATTGAGGCTGCACGTGCAGGTGAGCAAGGCCGTGGATTTGCCGTGGTAGCCGATGAAGTACGAAAACTCGCCGAGCGTACGGCTCATGCCACCATTGATATTGAGCAGATGTTGGCTAGCGTGCAGGGCGAAACTGTCTCAATCGTCAGCGTGATGGAAAGCGCTTTACCGCAAGTCATGCAAGGGGTACAGCTGAGTGGCCTAGCGACCAAATCGCTAGAGCAGATTTATGCAGGGGCAAGCGGCACCTTAATTCATCTAAATGAAGTAGCCAATGCAACACGCGAGCAAGGCGTGGCAAGCAATAATATCGCGGCAAGGGTTGAGGATATCTCGCAAATGGTCGAAGAAACCACGGCCTCGATCAGCCACACCGCTGACAATGCAGCCCAGGTGGATGAAATTGCGAAAGGATTGAAAGCCAAACTAAGCTGCTTCAAGGTATAGCCGCTCGCTGCGTCTGGCGGCTGAAGCCTGTAGACCTCGGTGCGCAGCAGAAGCTGTTGAACTAGGCTGCTGCGCACTTAGTATCACTGGCAAAGGCTTAGGAACGTCTGTCTAGACGCGAGGCTGATCGTGCTTAAATGAGCCCAGCAGCAAATCACATCTACTTTATTGTTTGAGTGTGGTGATGGGTTGCAGAAAAGCATTGATGGCTAGGACATCCACTTCAGACAATTGCGCCGTCATGGCCTTGAGCTTGAGCCAGGCGAGCAAGGTATCTGCACTGATGCGTATCAGCGCGCTCTACGTATTAAAGACTTGCTAAAAGGCAGGGGCAACGTGAACCACCACCTTACCCCTGTCCTTACCGGCAGTTGCTATTGCTGTTTGGCGGCCGCTATCACAACCTACCGTAAACCCAGCTGAAACTCATCTTTGCTGGGCCAACCACGCCGCGCGTAACTCAGCATACGGAACGCCCTCAATCACTAGCCCATCCAGCTGCCCGCCCTGTATCTGGGCACCTTGCCAATCACAATCTTCCAGCCTTGCGCCCGATAGGTCCACTCGGCTTAGCATCACCGGCTGCACATCACCGTGCCATCCCAGCGCCAGATCATGCAAATGGGCGCCACCCCAAGAGGCATGACAAATCTCCAGCCCAGCCAGGCGCGCGTCACCGATACGCAGGCCCGTGGCATTCACATTGTGCAGTCGCGCGCGCTCGATTGAGCTATTGACGATCTGCAAATCTGGCCAGCCACAATCGACCACATGTAATTCAGGCCGATATTCGCCTAAAAAGCCATGCGGTTGGCTAGGCGCCTCTGGCACCGCCGCGGCCACCTCTTTGCGAAAATAGCGATAGCCGCCACTGCAATCAGTCTCTTGATAGCCGCAGCGCTGATAAAAACGCGCATTATCGGCACTGGCCGCTGACGTACCCAGACTCCAGCTTTGCGCCGTAGGGTATTGCGCCTCAAGGAGCTGCAACGCGCGCTGCCCTAGCCCCTTGCGCCCGAAGGCTGGATCGATAAAAAACCAGTTGATGCTGATATCGCCCGCAAACGGCCCTTCCACGCAGATACCGCCAACCAGGACCTCGCCCAGACTCACCACCCAATATTGCGCCGCCTCAATCAAGTAGCGGATCATCTCGGCCGAGTTGTATCCACCGGGGCCCGCGGCGGAGTTATCAAGTGCATTCCATGGCCCCCAACGCTTGGCGTGCTCTACATAGGCCGCAGTTTGCATGGCTGCCAGCTCACGCGCATCGGCCTGGGTCGCGCGGCGGAGTTGCAGCGGCCATGCCAGTAGATCAGGCCGCGGTAACCGCCAGAAGGTGAATGGCTCACCATCATCCAGCGTTACTTCGCCGCGTGCGATAAAGCCAGCCTTTTGCACCACCCGCAGCGAGCCCTGATTCCAGTCTTTCACAATCGCCAGCACGGCGGCCAGTTGCGGACATTGCGCAAAGATGGCTTGCGTAAACGCCCGCACCGCCTCGGTCATCAGCCCCTGCCCCCAGTGCGCAGGGGAAAGGGCGTAAGCGATTTCCGGCCCCGTTTCATTCAGACCAATTTTGGGCCAGATCCCTAGCCAGCCGATAAGCTCACCGCTGTCACGCAGGCAGATGGCGGCCAGCCATTCGGGGGCTTGTGGATCAAACTCGGCGTAATGGGCAATCCACCAGTTGAGATAATCAGTAAGTTGAGGCCGGCTCATGGCCCAATCGGGCAAAACGGCCAGGATTTCAGCTTGCGCGATCAGCGCCAGCATTGCGTCAAGATCAGCGAGGGAAAAACGGCGCAGCACCAGCCGCGCTGTCGTCAGAGAAGAGAGCATGAGTGTACCTGAAATAGCGAATTCAAATTTGCCGCAAGCCAGCTCAGAACTAAGCTGCTTGCCAAGGAAATAGCGAGCCCGATGGCGCCTTAGGCGCGATCAGCTTGCTGAGTTGGGGGCAAATTAATTCGGCACAGGAATACACTCAAAGTCGATGTAAGGTATGGCGCCAGCATATTCCCACATAATTTATATGGTCAATACCAGCGCCGAGGGTGTCGCGAAACTGCTCATACCCGTCGCTTTATACCTCGTACATAAAGCGGTTGGTCATTTCTTGCAGATTGAGCTCATCTAGGATTTGCGCCATGCGCTCGCGCGCTTGCTTGCACGCCACACTGCTATTGCGGCTAGCAATAATCAGCTCGTTTTTCATCGAGTGCTCCCAGCCCACCAGCTCGGTCACGGTGACTTGATAGCCTTTCGATTGCAACAGCAAGCAGCGCAACACGTTGGTCAGTTGGCTACCAAATTCGCGGGTATGAATCGGATGGCGCCAAAGCTCGGCCAAGGGCGTGCGCGAGAGCGACTGGCTTTTGTGTTTGCGCAGCACGCTGGCCACTTCGGCCTGGCAGCACGGCACCAATACCATGTGCTGGGCATTTTTTTCGAGGCCAAAGCGAATCGCATCGTCGGTCGCGGTATCGCAGGCGTGCAGCGCCGTTACGATATCGATCTCGGCCGGCATTTCTTTGGCTGCGGCGGCCTGCTCGACCAGCATATCGAGGAATGTCATCCGGCTAAAGCCGCAGTTTTGCGCTAGTTCTCGTGATTTCTGTACCAGCTCGGCGCGAAACTCGGTGCCGTAGATGTGGCCTGCGGCTTTGTCTTTGAAAAACAGATCGTAAATGATAAAGCCCAGATACGATTTGCCCGCGCCATGATCCACCAGCGTGACGTGCTCGTGCTGGCTGAGCACATCGTTGAGCAGCGGCTCGATGAAATTAAACAGGTGATACACCTGCTTGAGCTTGCGACGGCTATCTTGGTTGAGCTTGCCATCCCGAGTCAGGATATGCAGGGCTTTTAGTAGCTCCACCGATTGGCCGGGGCGAATTTCAGGAATCGTGCTCATAAAATACTCTCCAGGGGTATAAGGCTAAGGCCAAATTAAATTAGCACGTCTAGCCAGATACCCACTTTAAAAATCAAAAGCCAAACCTTTGATCAGTTTGGTAAAAGTACCACCGCGGAACTGCCGATCAGCGGCGACAGTCTGCCAGCTGCAATCCCTGCCTACGCTCACGGCCTATCAGCCTGGCCGGCAGCGCATTTCTGTCGAATCTAGTCAGCCCTAGTTAGCCGCTAGAAATTGGCATTTTGGTAAAAACTGGTAGTCTAGCGCCCGGAAAGGCTGTTAGATCAGCCGCTTAGCAGTCGAGATGGTGTTTGAATGGCCGAGATTTTACCGCAAAACCCGCCGCGCGCGGACCGTAGCCCTGTTGCCAGCTGGCAGCGCCAGCATAAGCAATGGCTGGCCGCCGCTGTGTTAGTCCCCCTGAGTATGACCCTCACCGCCTATGGCGTGGTGGAATTCGGACCTCAGGTTACGACCACCTTTAGCACCGTCACCCAAACGCTGCCCACGCCGGAGCTGCGCGCCGAAAATGGCGATGCCAGCCTTAATCATGTGGAAGTGATCCGCAGTGGCGACAGCCTGAGCCGTCTACTGGCGCGGATGGGCGTGATCGATAGCGAGCTGCAGCAGTTTATTCAAACCGACCCCACCGCCCGCAAACTGTATGAACTCAGCCCGGGGCGTTTTCTGCAGGCCAGCACGCGCCCCGATGGGCTGATTCGCGAAATTAGCTATGTCACCAGCAAAGGCGAAGAAGTCCGCATCGGCCGCGAAAACACCACCCTCACCGCGCAAGCCAGCCCGGCGCAAACGCAGACCCAAACCTTTTTGAAATCAGGCCGGATTAATAGCTCGTTTTTTGCCGCCACCGATGCGGCCGATATACCCGATGCGATTACCCAGCAATTGATCGAGCTGTTTGCCAGCCGCGTGGATTTTCACCACAAGCTGCAAAAAGGCGATCAGTTCACCGTAATTTACGATGCCGAAGTGCATCAGGGCAGCTTAGTGCGGCCCGGTAAAATCTTGGGGGCGCAATTTATCAGCAACGGCGTGGTACACGAGGCGATGTGGTATGCCGATGGCAGCCCCAGCGGCAATTACTACACGCTTGATGGCGCCAGCCTGAAACAGGGCTTTATCAGCTCGCCAGTGAAGTTTTCGCGAGTGAGCTCTGGCTTTGGCATGCGTTTTCATCCGGTGATGTTTGACTGGAAAC
Organism: uncultured Chitinibacter sp.; assembly: GCF_945957625.1. Lineage (NCBI taxonomy): Bacteria > Pseudomonadati > Pseudomonadota > Betaproteobacteria > Neisseriales > Chitinibacteraceae > Chitinibacter > uncultured Chitinibacter sp. The sequence continues at coordinate 555,546 of NZ_CAMFLP010000001.1, read as the reverse complement.
AGCATCGCGGCGTCGATTATGCTGCGCCGACCGGCACCGAGATTATGGCTACCGCCGATGGCGTGATTACCAAGCTGGCGCGCGAAGCCGGCTATGGCAATGTGATCGAAATTCGCCACGACGGCCGCTACAGCACCCTGTATGCGCACATGAATGCCTTTGCGCCGGGCTTGAAAGTGGGCAGCAACGTCACTCAAGGCCAAATCATCGGTGAAGTAGGCAGTACCGGCCGCAGCACTGGGCCGCATTTACATTACGAATTCAAAATCAATGGCGAGCAAGTGGACCCGCTGGCGGTGAAACTGCCCGAAGGTAAAAAGCTGACCAATCAGCAGCTATTGGCCTTTGGCCCGGTGGCGCGCAGCATGAAACGCCAACTTTCTATCGCCGGACAGGTAGAATTGGCGCAACTCGACTAATCGCGCCCAGGGCGCGTCTGCGCCATGACTGCTACTGCGTATTACATTGGCTTAATGACCGGCACCAGCCTCGATGGGATCGATGCGGTGCTGGTGGATTTTGCCCCCGCCGCCCCCCAACTGATTGCCACCGCAAGTGCGCCCCTCCCGGCCGATTTACGCGCCGAGCTATTAGCCTTGCAAAGCCCCGGCGCGAATGAGCTGCACAGGGCGGCGCTGGCCGCCAATGGCCATAGCCGGGCTTCAGCGGCCTTGGTGCAGCAATTACTAGCGCAAGCGCAGCTCAGCCCGGCGCAAATCAAAGCCATCGGCAACCATGGCCAGACCATCCGTCATCGCCCTGAGCTGGGGTATACGCTGCAAATCGGCAACCATGCTTTGCTGGCGGAAGATACCGGCATTACGGTGATTGGTGATTTTCGTTCGCGCGATGTGGCAGCCGGTGGCCAAGGCGCGCCGCTGGTGCCGGCTTTTCATCACGCACTGTTTGCCGCGCCCGGACGCAACCGGGTGGTGCTCAATATCGGCGGCATGGCCAATTTAAGCTGGCTGGGCGCCGATGGCTGGGTCACTGGCTTTGATAGCGGGCCGGGCAATGTGCTGCTCGATAGCTGGATCGCCCAACAACACGGCGCCAGCTACGACGCCGATGGCGCTTGGGCGGCCACTGGCACGGTGGATGCCGCGCTGTTAGCCTCGCTACTGGCTGAGCCCTATTTCGCCCTGCCCGCGCCTAAATCCACCGGGCGGGATTTATTTGATGCGGCCTGGCTGCACGACAAACTCAGTGCCTTTAGCGCGCTGGCCGCGGTGGATGTTCAGGCCACGCTGGCCGAGCTAAGCGCCCAGACCATGGCCGCAGCGATATTGCAGCTAGGCCAACCCGATGAAGTATTTGTCTGCGGCGGCGGTGCGTATAACACTGACCTGCTGCAACGCCTGGCGCGCCAGCTCGGCTGCCCGATCAGCACCACCGCGGCGCTTGGCGTCGCACCTACCTGGGTTGAGGCTTATGCCTTTGCCTGGTTGGCGCTGCGCTGCCAGCAAGGGCAAAGCGGCAATTTGCCCGCCGTAACTGGCGCACGGGGCGAGCGCATTCTGGGCGCGATCTACCCTGCCTAAACCATCGAAAGGGAAGTCATGGCCGAGCTAATCGATAAAGCCACGCTGCTGCGCGCCAGTAGCGCAGTGCAGGATTATTTAGCGCAAGAAATGGAAGTCGAAGCCAGCCAGCTGCAATGCCAGCTCCTGCTCGACTTTTTACTGCATAGCGAGTTTGGCACGGCGCTGTATCACGGTGCGCTGCAGGATGCTCAGCAGCAACTGCAGCGGCAACTGGAAGATCTGCCGCTGTACTGCCTGCCGCCAGCAGAGCGGCGACGTAACTAAACTTATGCCGCTGCCGACATCCCCAGCTGCTGGCGTAAATACGCCATCACGCGGGCAAAGTCGGCGGCCACTACCTGCTGGCCGCTACGGCCACCATGCCCGCCCTGCGGGCTTTCCCAAAAAGATACCGGCTGACCCGCACTCGCCAGCGCCGCTGCCATTTTGCGTGCGTGGCCGGGGTGCACCCGATCATCATCGCTGGCGGTGGTGAGCAAGATCGGTGGGTAGCGATAGGCGCTGGCCGGCTGAATACAATGATAGGGCGATAAAGCCGCCAGCCAGCTCGCCTGTTCGGGCTTGGCCGGGTTGCCATATTCAGCCAGCCAGCTGGCGCCCGCGCCGAGCTCCGTGTAGCGCAGTAAATCCAGCACCGGCATTTCACAGACCACCGCCCCGAGCGGCAGCAAATCTGCCCGCTGCGCGGCCTGCTGCATAGTGCGTGCCACCAGCCACCCACCGTGACTGCCGCCTTGCAAAGCCAGTTGCTGCGCTTGCAGCCAGCCTTTGGCTTGCAGATCGGCCATGATGGCCAGTAGATCGTCTACGCTGCATTGCCGCTGCTCGCGCAGTGCGGCCTGATGCCAGCGCGCGCCAAACTCACCGCCGCCACGCACATTGGCCACCACATAGCGCCCGCCAGGCGCGAGCCAGTGCGGGCCGAGGTGATCGAGGTAATACGGCAACTGCGGCACGGCAAAACCGCCATAGGCATACAGCAAGGTGGGGGCTGGCTGCCCTGCCAGCACAGTGGCTTCGACCACAAAATACGGCACCCGCGTGCCATCGGCACTGGTAGCCCAGCATTGCTGCACTTGATAATCCGTCGGGTTCAGCTCCGCCGGCTGCTGGCGCAGACACTGCGCCGGACTTAATGAACCTAGCTCACAGGCATAGACCGCCGCGGGGGTTAGAAAATCGTTGTAACTGTAGTAGATGGTATCGGTCTGCCAGGGCTGGCACATGATTTCCAACACCCCGCCCGTGGGTAGCGGATTGGGGCAAGCTTGCCACTGCCCCTGAGCATGGCGCCAGCTGTGCGCGACGCAGCGCACCTGATCCAGCACAATCAGCAGCAGGCATTGCCAGCTGCCCACCACCATCTGCACCGCCTGCTGCGGGCTAGGCGCGAAAATCAGTTGCGCGCGCCCCAAGATACCTTGCTGGGTATCGAGTTCTACCGCAATCACACTGCCGGCCACAAACTCATACCCCTGCCCGGCTGGATCGGTATAGGCCCAAGCGGCCTCCAGCCGCACAATCAGATCACCATGGCTATAGGCTTCGACCATCGCCTTGGGCGGCAAGGGCAAATGAACCGGCTCGATTTCCTCGTCGCACGCGCATTCGGGTAGCCAGAAATAACTGCGCCGATGTAAATCTAGCGCCACTTCTGCCAAATCGATCTGCGCTGCGCCACGCTCGCCCTGCGCTAAAAAGCGCCACGCGCCAACTTGCAATACCTGCTCTGGTAGCACCAGCATCGAGGTGGCTTCCGCCCAGCTTTGCCCGCGCCGATACAGCACCAGCTCGCGCGAATAGCCGGCGGTGGTTTGCTGGTCTTCATCCCACGCCGGGCACACCCACAGGCTATCGAGATCACGCCAGCTGATCTGGCTTTTACCCAGGGGGAAGGCAAACCCATCGGCCACAAAGGCCCGCGCGCCCAGATCATATTCGCGCACCACACAGGCATCGCCACCGCCGGGGCTCAGGCTCAGCAAGCAACGTTCAGGCTGCAGCACATAATGCGCCACGCCCGCCAGCTGCCAGGCCACGCCTTCGGCTGCGGCCAGCGCATCCAGATCCAGCAGGGTCTGCCATTCGCAGTGACCCAGTCCATATTCGGCCACGCGGCACCGGCGATAGATGCCCAGCGGTTGCGCCGCACTTTGGGCAAAATGATAGAGATACTCGCCGTGCACATTACCATAGGGAATCTGCCGCTGATCCCGCCGCGTTTGCAGCACTGCCGCACTGATGGCGGCGAAAGCAGGGTCGCTCTCCAGTTGCTGCTGCGTGTGTGCGGTGGCGCTTGCCGCCCACTGCTGTACCGCCGGATCGACGTTATTTTCTAGCCATAAGTAGGGATCGTGGCTTGGGGTGGGTAGCACGGGGGTAGTCATCATTGCAGAGGGAAAATGGGTAGTAGAACGGGCAGTAGATCAGTCGCAGAGGGCTTAGGCTGGCGATGATACCACCCGCGGCCGCTCAGTCAGTGCCCAGACCAAACTGCACCCCTTGCGCCAGCGGCAGGCTCTGGCCGTAATTGATGGTATTGGTGCTGCGACGCATATAGTTTTTCCAAGCATCCGAGCCCGATTCCCGCCCGCCACCGGTGGCCTTCTCGCCGCCAAAGGCGCCACCGATCTCAGCCCCGCTGGTACCGCAATTGACATTCGCCAAGCCACAATCCGAGCCGGCGGCGCTGATAAACAACTCGGCCTCGCGCAGGTCACGGGTAAATATCGCCGAAGACAAGCCCTGGGCCACGGCATTATTCAAGGCAATGGCTTCGCTGAGCGTATCGTAGGGCAACAGATACAGCAGCGGCGCAAAGGTTTCCTCCTGCATCACGGCGGTTTGCGTTGGCATACTGATCAAGGCGGGCTGCACATAATGCCCCACCGGCACCCCAACCACCACTTGGCCGCCGGATAGCAAAGTACCCCCCTCTTGTATCGCCTGCTGAATCTTATTTTTCATAGCCTGCAGGGCAATACTATCGATAATCGGCCCCACCAGCGTACCAGCCACACGCGGGTCGCCAATCGCCAGCGTTTTATAGGCCTGCACCAGCGCCTCGCTCACTTGCGCCAAGATACTGCGAGGCACCAGGAGCCGGCGCAAGCTGGTGCAACGCTGCCCGCAAGTGCCCACCGCCGAAAACACAATGGCCGGCAGCGCCTGCGCCCAATCGGCGGTGGGCGTTAGAATCAGCGCATTATTGCCCCCCAGCTCCAGCAGGCTGCGGCCAAAGCGCGCGGCCACCCGTGGCGCCAAAACCTGCCCCATCCGTGTTGAGCCAGTCGCTGACAGCAGCGCCACAACGGGCGAATCGGCCAGCGCCCCACCAACGAGCGCATCGCCCTGCACCAATTGCAGTAAGCCCGCCGGTGCGGCATGCGCCTGCAAGACGGGTTGGGCCAGCTGCTGCATCGCTAGCGCAATCAGCGGGGTTTTCTCGCTGGGTTTCCATACCACCGCATCCCCGCACACCAGCGCCAGCATGCTATTCCACGCCCACACGGCCAGCGGAAAATTAAACGCGGTAATCACGCCCACCACGCCGAGCGGATGCCATTGCTCGAGCAAGCGATGCTCGGGCCGCTCGCTGGCGATGACCAGCCCATGCAGCTGCCGAGAAAGCCCCACCGCAAAATCACAAATATCGATGCATTCCTGCACTTCGCCCAGCGCTTCGCTTTCGACCTTGCCGGTTTCCAGCACGATGAGCTTGGCCAGCGCCGCTTTATGGCCACGAATCACCTCGCCCAAGGCGCGCACCAGTGCGCCACGTTGCGGGGCGGGCCGCAGCCGCCACTGTACAAACGCCGCCTGCGCAGAATTCAAAGCCGCCGGTAGCTCGGTGGGCGGAAAATAGGCTTGGCGGCCATGGCTGGCGCAATCAATCGGGCTAGATAACTCGCGCTCGCCCACTACCAAGGCCGGGTACACTGGCAGCCCATCGATCCAGCCGGCCGGCCAGCGCCCCTGCCGGATGAGATCGGCCAGCCCCAGCTCGGCGGCAACTTCGCTGAGCGTATACAGGGCCGTCATACCGGCACCTCCTGCGCATAGCGATCAATCGCGTAATACTGCCCAAAGCGATTGGCCAGCAAAGCGGCCAGCGTAATTTCTTCTTGCGCCACAAAGCCACGCCGCGTGGCGCGTTGCGGCAGTAAAAGATCGACTGCGGCACACGCCGCCGCGGCGGTGGTGAGCTGGATGGCGCTCCAGGTTTCACCAGCAATTTCGCGGTGATACACCTTGCGCGCGTCGGTAATCTGCCGGTATTGGCCATCCAGCTCGCCACTGGCGGCGACCATAATCAGCACCACATCCTGCAGCGTAACCGGAATGGCGGCTTCCAAGATCTGTTTGAGCTGCCGCCGGCTAGCCTGATCGGCGCCTAGGCGTAAATCATTGAGCAAAAAATCCATCCGTTCGCGGTGCCCCAGATAGCGCACGGTTTTGTAATCGAGCTGATTAACCCGCCCGGCCCAGGTTTCGCATAAGGTACCCAGCCCGCCCGAGGTGTTAAACGCCTCGTATTCGATCCCATCGAGGGCGAAATGCTCTAGGCCTTCTAGCGCCTGTACTTCCAGCCGCACGCCATGGCGGATGGCCGCACAAGGGTTGCAATATTCATTGATCAGCCCGTCGGTCGACCAGGTGAGGTTGTATTTCAGCGCGTTATTCGGGTATTGCGGCAAAGCCCCCACCCGCATTTTCAGCGTATCAAGCCGGCTAAAACGGCTAGCCAGTGCATGGGCCAAGATGCCGATAAAACCGGGGGCCAGGCCGCATTGCGGCACGAAGATTTGCCCTGCGCGGGCCTGTAGGGCCAGCTCACGTATCAGCGCGGTGGTGGTGGTGTCTTCGGTCAGATCAAAATAACTGCAGCCTGCCTGCAATGCAGCGTGGGCAATGCGCGGGTTTTGATCAAAAGCCGTAGCGGCAATGACCGCATCTTGCCCGCGCAATAACACGCTGAGATCTTCATCGCCGCGCAGTTGCAATGTTTGTAGCCCGCTTTTGGGCCAATAGGCTTGCAGCCGAGCGAGTGCGGCGGCTGCTGTATCCAGTAACACGATCTGATAATCGCCACTGAGCAGCAGTAACTTACAAATGCTGGCGCCAATTTTCCCCGCGCCGATGATCACTACCTGCATCATTGCCCCCTTGCCGCACCGGCGGCGGGCTGATTCATGGCGCGATTGGTCGCTCGGTTCGTGGAAGTGAAGATTTGATTCGCGTTAGCCGCCACAAAGCCCGAATACCACTGCCCATCAGGCTGGCGAAAACGTTGGGCAAATTCGTAGTAACAGCCAGGCACGGTATAACGGCCATCGGCCAGCGCCACTTCAACCGGGCTAGCTAAAGTCGCGGCCTGAATGAGCAGATCTTCCGGCTGGCCCTTAATCAATCCGCCAGCCGTATTCATGGGGTATCCATCTGCAAGCAATGTATCTACTACCTCCTGCAGTGATACCCCTAGGAGATGCACGGCAATGGTAAAATGATTGGCATGCAGGCCATGCACTGCCAGCCAGGCTGCGTATTCGCTCACGGCCGCCAGCGCCTGAAATTCGGCATAAGTCGGGGCCGGCCATAGCCGCCCGGCCCAAAATAATGTGTAGCCCAAATCTGGCGGCTGGGTCAGTTGGCCCAGTAACCGCGCCAAGATCCCCTGGGCAGGATCTGGCAAGGCGCTGATCTGCAGTTCGCTTAAAAATACCAGCGGCGCTGTAGGCTCGAGATGCACGTAGCCCCAGGCCTGAAGGTGTTTATCGGGAAACACATAGCGCTGCTCGCGCCGGTAGCCAAGCTCTAAGAGCCAAGGCTCAAGCACGGCGATGCCAAGCTCAGGGGTCGCAAAAGTGCGAAAAGCGACGTGATCATTGGGCACCTGCGCGCCACCAAAGCGTGCGCGGATAATGGCGGCCTGCGGGTTGAGCTGGGTATAGTCATCCCAAAGCCGGGCAAAGAATGTGGGGTAGTCCATGGGGCACTCCTGCGGTGCACTTATGCCCACCATAGGCAGCGCGCCTGATGTGCTGCTGCAACATGCCGACTAGCGGTGCATGGGGGCGGTACAGCCACATGGCAGTGGGATAGGCTTGCGAGCGGCTTTCGATTAGACTGGCGGCACTATACTTTTTGCCCTCATGCCCATGCACGATACCCAGCAACCCGAAAGCCAGTTTGGTCTCTTTCGCCAGCGCCGTTTCCTGCCGCTCTTCATCACCCAGTTTTTTGGCGCTTTTAACGACAATCTGTTTAAAAACGCCTTTCTGGTGCTGGTGACTTTTCATGGCCTGTCGATGCTGGGCATGAATACCGCGATGATTGTGAATCTGAGCGCCGGGATTTTCATGCTGCCGTTTTTCCTGTTTTCGGCACTGGCCGGGCAGCTGGCGGAGAAATACGATAAAGCCACGCTGGCGCGCTGGATCAAGCTCTTGGAAATCGCCATTATGCTGGTGGCTGGCTTTGGCTTTATCTGGCACAACGCCACCTTGCTGATGGCGTGTCTCTTTATGATGGGCGTGCATTCGGCGCTCTTTGGCCCGCTGAAATACTCGGTATTGCCGCAATACCTGCATGAACGCGAGCTCTTGGGCGGCAATGGTCTGATCGAAATGGGCACTTTTGTGGCGATTTTGCTGGGCCAGATTGCTGGCACCATGATCGTGCAAAGTCGCGCCGGCGGTGAAAACCTGATTATGTTTGCCTGCGTCACGGTGGCGGTCATTGGTTACCTCAGTAGCCGCAGCATGCCGCCCGCCCCGCCCACGGCCCCCAATATCAAGCTCAATTGGAATGTCTTTAGCGAAACCATGGCGATTATTCGCCATGTAAAAGACAACAAAACCGTATTTAACAGCCTATTGGGGATTTCCTGGTTTTGGTTTTTTGGCGCCGTGTATCTGACCCAGTTTCCGGAGCTAGCCAAAAACGTACTGCATGGCACCGCCGATGTGTACACGCTGATTATGGCGGTGTTTTCGCTGGGTGTAGGCTTGGGCTCGGTATTGTGTGAAAAGCTCTCGGATCGGCAAATTGAGCTGGGCTTAGTGCCGTTTGGCTCGATTGGTTTATCGGTTTTTGGGGTTGATCTCTTTTTCGCCACCAGCGCGGTGCCTGCCGCCCATTACACACTCAGCAGCTTTCTGGCCGAGCCCAGCCATTGGCGTGTATTGGCAGATATTTTGCTGATCGGGGTGTTTGGTGGCTTCTTTATTGTGCCCCTGTATGCCCTCATCCAAACACGCACCGAGCGCGAATACACTTCCCGCGCTATCGCCGCCAATAACATCCTGAATTCCCTCTTTATGGTGATTGGCGCGATTATGAGCATGCTACTGCTGGGCAATGGCGTGAGCATCCGTGAATTACTGCTGATCGTGGCGATCATGAATATTCTGGTGGCGATTTACATCTACACGCTGATCCCCGAATTCTTGATGCGCTTTATGGTCTGGATCCTCACCCACACGCTGTATCGGGTAAAAAAAGAGGGCCTGATGCATATTCCGGCCAGTGGCCCCGCGGTGCTGGTGTGTAATCACGTTAGCTATATGGATGCGCTGGTGATTGCCGGCGCCATCCGCCGCCCCACCCGCTTTGTGATGGATTATCAGATCTACAATCTGCCGGTGATCAATTTTATCTTCCGCACCGCCGGCACGATCCCGATTGCTTCCGCACGTGAAGACGCGCAGATTAAAGAAGCCGCGTTTGAGGGCATTGCGGCCGCGCTGGCAGCGGGTGATTTGGTGGTGATTTTCCCTGAGGGGCGCATTACCAAAACCGGCGAAATGAATCGCTTTATGCCGGGCATTGAGCGGATTTTGCGCGATAGCCCGGTGCCGGTTATTCCAATGGCGTTGCAAGGCTTGTGGGGGAGTTTCTTTAGCCGCAAAGATGGCGCGGCGATGATGAAATGGCCACGGGGCCTGTTCTCGAAAATCGCGCTGCGCATTGGTCCAGCCATTGCCGCCGCCGAGGCTGACCGCCAGGGGCTGGAGGATGCAGTACGGGCGCTGCGTGGTGAGGTGCAATAAGGCTTTGCATGTTAACGCATGTAAACAAAAAGGGTGCCAATGGCACCCTTTTTTAGTATCGCAGTTCGGTCAGCGCGCGGCGCGCGACTTAAACCACGACCGAGCTGCTTACTTGCAGTTTTTCTCCAGATACGCCTGTTTCTCGGCGATTTCTGCTGTTTTCTTTTCCGCTGGCAGATATTCAATCGAACCATCGGGCCGATAAGCTTTAAAGAGTTTGCTTTGCTGCAGGAAATTCAGCCGCTCTTGCGCGGCCTTGCACGCCGCTTCATCGCGCGCGGGCTTCGTGGTGGGCGACGCGGGCGAAGCCGCTGCGGCACCCGGTTTAGCCACCGAGCTGGCGGCAGCATCGGCCTTTGGCGCACTCACGGTGGTGACTGCAGATTCTTTGATATTGATCGGCTTGGCTTTGCCGGCTTCTTTGGGGGGCGGCTGGTCGGAATAGACGGTCCGGCCAGTTGAATCTACCCATTTGTAGACTTGGGCCTGTGCACTTAAGGCAAGGCCTGCGGCCACGATGGCCAATCCGATTACTGCGCGCATTTGATGTCCTTTGCGTTCTGGCTTTTGCTCTGCTTGCCATCTTAGCCCGCCACAGCGGTGCCTGCCAGTATGCAGGCCCACTGTGACGGAATGGCGTGGTTATGGCATGTCCCGGAACAGCGCGATTTAGCGCTGACCTAACAAGCTTTGCACATAGCGGGCCACACCCTCTTCCACGGTCAGGAATTTCTCCTGATAGCCCGCTTCGCGTAGCAAGGTCAGATCCGCCTCGGTAAAGCACTGATATTTGCCTTTGAGTGCCTCTGGAAAATCCACGTATTCCAGCAAGCCCTGCGCCAGCAGCTCTTCCAGGCTCAGCGCGGGTTTTCCCTCGGCCAGCCGGCAGGTATTAACCGCCGCGACAGCAATATCATTAAACGGCTGCGCCCGGCCGGTGCCCACATTGTAAATGCCGCACACTTCGGGGTTATCAAGGAACCACAAGTTCACTTTCACCACATCTTCTACCGAGATGAAATCGCGCGTGTGGCCACCGGCCGGATAACCGCCGTATTCGCCAAACAATTTCACCTTGCCGGTGGCCTGATACTGATTGAAGTGATGGAAAGCCACCGAGGCCATCCGCTCTTTGTGCCATTCGCGCGGGCCGTAGACGTTGAAATAACGGAAACCAGCTACTTGCGCGGTAATCTCGCCGGCGGCGATGCGCTGGCGCAAGACCTGATCAAACAGCAACTTCGAGTAGCCATAGACATTCAGCGGGCGCTCGCAATCGGGCGTTTCGATAAAGCCATTTTCGCCATTGCCATAGGTGGCCGCTGAAGACGCATACAGAAACTGCACTTCTTCTGACTGGCACCAGTCAAACAGGCTGAGGGTGTACTGATAGTTGTTATCCATCATGTACTTGCCGTTGTGCTCCATCGTGTCAGAGCACGCGCCCTGATGCAGTACGGCCGACACCATGCCATCAAAGGTGCCAGCGGCCAGCTCTTCGATAAAATCGTGCTTATCCAGATAGTGAGCGATCTGTAAATCGGCCAAATTGCGGAATTTATCCCCGCGGGTGAGGTTATCTACGGCGATGATGTCGGTTTCACCGCGCTCGTTCAGCGCTTTTACAATATTCGAGCCGATAAAACCGGCTGCGCCAGTGACGATAATTGCCATTTTGTCTCCTTATGCCGCGGCCTGAGTGGCCAAGCGGGTACACAATGCCAGATACAGCCAAGCTGCATGCGGCATCCATTGTTCGGTCCAGCGCCAGCTATTGGCCATGGTCGCGATCTCGGATGGACGGAAATCGATGTCCGTTTCATCATCTAGCCCGCTGGTAATGCCATTACACACGCCACCCGGAGCATTGAAGAAGCCCGGCTCATAGCGCGGATTATTCCGCCCCCAGCCTTGCAACATGCAGGCGTCAAACGGATTATTGCCCAACACCCAATCCAGCGCGGCCTGCTCATAACGCGCGAGCTGCGCGACCAATTCGGCCTCCCCCGCAAACAGGCGCTGCGCCCGCGCCGCCGCGGCAGCAATCGAGCCCAAACGCGCATTTTCACCCTGCCACCAGTAGCCAGTGCCATTGTCATGCGGGATAAAGAACTGGGTATTGCCCTCTACGCCTTGCTGCTTAACGTATTGGCGCGGATACCCGAAAGGGTTATTCACTTCATTAAAGGTAATTTGCAGCTCATACGCATAGGCTTTGCGCAGCGCAGCTTTCACATCTGCCACTAGCGCGTGATCAGGGGCCACCTCAACAAAGCGCATCAGGGCGATATACAGCAAGCCCGCTTCAGCCGCGTGGAAGAAGCTACGCTCACCCAGATGATCGGCCACAAACCAGCCATCAGCCTGCTGGCGCGCCAGCAATTGGCCAACACGGCTGGCTGCCGCGCTTAAGTACTCGGCAGCCGGTGCCACCGCTTGCAGCTCGCAGGCGGCCAGCAAGGCGCAATAGTCGTCGATGATATTCTCAACGCCATCTTCGAGGTAGCTGACATTGTGCGCTTGCAAATGGGCAAAACCGCGTTGCGCAGCCGCGAGATATTCGGCGCGGCTAAATTCGCCATCGCGCGCCAGGGTGCTGGCACGGGCCAGTGCCGCAATTGCCGAGCCGCCACCTTGCCGGTACGCCGCCTGATAGGTGGTGTATTTGTCGCCTTTATTGGTTTTATATTCGCATAAGCTACGGCGAGCTGGGTCTTTGCTCCACTGATCAAACTGCGTCATGTAGAAAAAGCCGCTCTCATCCTGCATGCGCAGCAGGTAATCCGCGCCGTGGCAGGCTTCGTCGGTAATCCGCTCGTAAAACCATTTATTAAAGAAGGCGATTTTCTCGGCGTCATCCGGAATCAGCCCCAAGGCAATATGGTTTTCCAGCCAGATGGGGCGCGCGGGCAGCTGCGCCAGCCCATCGACCAGATTCCACACCACCTGCGGGGTTTGCTGCGGATTCATGTATTGCGCAAAGGACAAATGCGACAGGTATTTCGAGACATCGCCCGAGGCGTCGTACCAGCCACCATGCACGTCTTTGCTAGCGTTGCTACCTTCAATCGGCGCGTTGCGATCAGCATTATCAAAAATGCCAGTGCAGCGCTGGCCTTTGATGTAATGCACGATGTCGGAAATCAAGAGCTCGCCCAGCAAATGGCCGGCCACTTTAAAAGGCGCCGACACCAGCGGTGGCAGCAGATCATCCACTGCGATGAAATACTCACCCTGCTGGCTTAGCTCGCTGAAATCGGCCTGCCAGTAGTGGCGTTTTTTACCATCACGAGTCCAGTTCGCTACCGTACCCTGCGGGAGTATCGGCCCGCGTAGCACAGCCTGACGGGTCTTTGCGTCATATACGGTATAGGTTTTGCCTACCAGCAGATCGGGGCCAGCCTCGATCAGTGCTACTTTGCGCCCTTGGGGCTCAAAGCCCAGGTGATTCAGGATCATCTTCACAATGCACTCGCTTATCGCTAGAAAGTATTGAAATTCAGTTGTTCGGCGCTTACCGCCGCGCACGTTTGGTTGTTATTCGCGCGCGTGTTCATCCAGCCAGTTGCGCACCGCGCCAATCATGCCAGCATGATTACCGGCGCTGGCCAGCACTAATTCGGTCATCTGCTGAAAATCAGGCTGCAAGGCTGCCTGTACCGCTGCTTGCAGCTGACGGTGAAACGCATCCCCACGCGCGGTAATTCCACCGCCGATCACCAGCCGTTGCGGGTTAAAGGCATAAATCAGATTCGCCAGGCCTTTACCCAGAAGGCCAAACCAGCGCTCAACATGCAGCACAATCGACACATCGCCAGCATCATAGCGGGCAAAGATGTCGCGGCCATCCAGCTGGGTTTGCAGATCGGCATTCACGGCATTAACAAGACCACGCATGGAGGCGTGGTCTTCCCAGACCAGGCCATCGATCCACATATAACCCCACTCGCCCGCTGCCGCCCGATGGCCACGGTAAATCTGGCCATTGAGCACAATGCCGCCCCCAATCCCGGTACCAATCGCCACCGCAATATAATGCCGCACTTGCTGCGCCGCGCCCCGCCAGCCTTCGGCCAAGGCCACGCAATTCACATCATTATCGATGCTCACGGGTAGGCCCAAAGCTGCTTGCAGCGCGGCTTTGACCGCGGTGCCGGTGTAGCCGGGCACGGCCTCGGCCGCGCCCAAGACCACGCCATTTTCTGCATCAATCAGGCCAAAACTACTGATGGCGATGCCTTCAACAGGCTGCTGTTGCTGCAATGTTTGCGCCAGCTGAATCAGCGCGGCCACCAGCCCTTCGCCACCGCAGTGCTTGGGCGTGTCGTACAGCGCGGCGCTTAGCACCGTGCCATCGCGCTCGACCAAGCCGTATTTAATCTGGGTACCACCAATATCAAAAGCAATCAGTGCCATAGTTATGCCTGCGCCCAATCAATGGGCGTTTGTCCTGTTTCTAAAAGATAGCGATTGGCTTGCGAAAAATGCCCACACCCCAAAAATCCGCGGTAAGCCGAGAGCGGCGATGGATGCACCGATTGCAACACGCAATGCTGGCTAGCATCAATCAATGCGGCCCGTTTGTGGGCATGTGAGCCCCACAAGACAAATACCAGCTGCTGCCGCTGGCGCGCCAGATAGCGAATAATGGCATTGGTGAGCACGTCCCAGCCTTGTTTGCTGTGCGAGCCGGCGCAATCTGCGCGTACGGTCAGAGCGGTATTTAATAACAGTACGCCCTGCGCAGCCCAGCCAGTGAGATTGCCATGCTGCGGCGGGGTTAAGCCCAAATCGCGGGCCAATTCTTGCCAGATATTGCGCAGCGAAGGCGGTACTTTCACCCCATGCGGCACCGAAAACGCCAAGCCATGCGCCTCGCCGGCACCATGATAAGGGTCTTGCCCTAAAATCACGATTTTCACTGCACTGGGCGCCAGCGTTTCTAAGGCGCTAAACCACTGTGCAACTGGCGGATACACGAGCTGACTCGCCGTTTCCTGCGCCAAAAACTCGCCCAAAGCTGCAAATTTGGCATCCGTGGCCAACTCTGGCAGCGCCAACTGCCAGGCGCTGGGCAGCTGCGAAAATAAATTCATACTTGTCCTTGCCGAGCATTGGAAATAGCCCGGCGATGATAGCGAAACACCGTGGTCTCAAATTGATCTTGCAAGGGGCCGGCTAATTGCCACTCCGCCCGTACCCACTGTCCACCCGCCGGGTTCGCCGCCACGGCCGTAATGGTGGCAGGCAAATGCAAGAGGCGCGGAAAATGAGTGGATAGCGCCAATGCCACATAGCCCGTTTCACCGGGTTGAGGCGTGGCCGTTTGGCTGGTCCACACAATGGCCTGCATCCCAAGCTGCACGGTTTGCGCTGCAGGCAAAGCCGCCACTTGCTGCCGAGCCAGCCATAAAAGTTGCAGGTCTTGCTTAGCCTGCGCTAGCTCGATCGGCGCCGCCGGCTGCTCGAAATCGGCCAACACCATTAAGTAGCGCAGCATTTCCCAATCGCTGGCCGCCGCTGGCGGCAAACTCTGACACCACTGCATGGGCAATTGCGCGGTCAATGTGGGTCCGCTCAGGATCACCGAAATACCCCTTGGTTAATTGCTGGCCATTATATCGTCGTTTCTGTGGCGACTGAGCTGTGGCTTTACGCAATGCGCGCTGAATTTGACTTTTTCGATGGTGAATTCAAATGGCATTGCTAAAATGGTTTTATTCTGACGACATCGAGATAAGATTATGCGCCCACATCTGCATTGGCTTGGCCTGGCTTTAGTCACTAGCATCTTCAGCACTCCACTTTTGGCCAGTGGCGGGCACACCGCCAGCCATAGCAAAAAAAGCCACAGTGCCGCCCCGCACGACCCTAGCCACTGGAGCTATGAGGGTAGCACCGGTGCCGAGAACTGGGGCAATATGAAACCCGAGTTTGCCCTTTGTAAAAGCGGCACCCAGCAGTCACCAATCAATATTAATGAAGCCTACGCGCAAAACCTTGATCGGCTGCAATTTTTCTATCAGCCCAGCAAATTAAATATCCAGAATAATGGCCACACGATTCAGCTCAATTACGATGGAGGCAGTTTTCTGGAGGTTGGTAAAGATCGCTATCAGTTGTTGCAATTTCACTTTCATACCCCCAGCGAAGAAGCCATTGGCGGCAAACGCTATCCGATGGTGGCGCACTTAGTGCATAAAAATGAAGCGGGCCAGCTGGCCGTGGTTGCGCTACTGATTAACCAAGGCAAGGCCGACAACCCGCTGTTTACCCAGTTCTGGGAAAATCTACCGAGCGAGCACAACGAAACCAAGATTAAAGACGACATCAAATACAATGTCGCCAGCCTCCTGCCCGGCAATAGCAGCTACTGGACCTTTATGGGCTCGCTGACTACACCACCCTGCAGCGAAGGCGTACGCTGGTTTGTGCTCAAAGAACCCCTGAATATTTCGGCCAAACAAATTAGCCGCTTCAAGCGCGAATTCAGCATGAATGCCCGGCCATTGCAGCCTTTATTCGAGCGTGCAGTGCTCGATAGCAACTAAGCACCGTCAATACCAACCAAGACAAAGCCAATAAAAAAAGCCCCGCAATGCGGGGCTTTTTTACTCAGTGCCTATTACACTTGCACTGAATCGGCTTCGGCTTGATAAGTATCGATCTCGTTAAAATTCAGATACTTGTAAACTTCGCCAGCCTTGCTATCCAGCACGCCAACATCCGCCATGTATTCAGCCACAGTTGGCAGACGGCCTAGGCGCGAAGCCACGGCAGCCAGCTCGGCAGAGCTCAGGAATACATTGGTGTTTTTACCCAGACGATTCGGGAAGTTACGCGTCGAAGTAGAAACCACGGTTGCACCTTCACGTACTTGCGCTTGGTTACCCATACACAGCGAACAACCTGGCATTTCTGTACGGGCACCCGCTGCGCCGAAGGTACCGTAGTAGCCCTCTTCGGTCAGTTGCTGGGCATCCATTTTCGTCGGTGGCGCAATCCACAGCTTGGTTGGCAAATCACGTTTGCCTTCCAGCAGTTTACCCGCGGCACGGAAGTGACCAATATTGGTCATACACGAACCGATAAACACTTCATCGATTTGCGTGCCAGCCACTTCAGACAGCACTTTCACATCATCTGGATCGTTCGGGCAAGCCAGGATTGGCTCTTTCACGTCGGCCAGATCGATTTCGATCACAGCAGCGTATTCAGCATCGGCATCCGGTTGCAGCAGGTTTGGTGCCGCCAGCCATTGCTCCATGCTTTTCACACGGCGCGCCAGCGTTTTCGCATCGCCATAGCCATTTGCGATCATGGATTTGAGCAGCACAATGTTGGAGTGCAGATATTCTTCAATCGGTTCTTTGTTCAGGCGTACGGTACAACCTGCAGCAGAACGCTCGGCAGAAGCATCGGTCAGCTCGAAGGCTTGCTCAACTTTCAGGTCTGGCAGACCTTCGATTTCCAGAATACGGCCCGAGAAGATGTTTTTCTTGCCGGCTTTGGCAACAGTCAGCAGACCCTGCTTAATTGCGTACAGTGGAATGGCATTAACCAGATCACGCAAGGTGATGCCTGGCTGCAGCTCACCCTTGAAGCGCACCAGCACTGATTCTGGCATGTCCAGCGGCATCACGCCGGTAGCGGCAGCAAAGGCCACCAAGCCAGAGCCGGCTGGGAATGAAATACCAATTGGGAAACGAGTATGCGAGTCGCCACCAGTACCTACGGTATCTGGCATCAGCATGCGGTTCAGCCACGAGTGAATAACACCGTCGCCAGGGCGCAGCGAAACACCGCCACGGTTACGGATGAATTCTGGCAGTGTGTGGTGCGTTTTTACGTCAACCGGTTTTGGATACGCGGCAGTGTGGCAGAACGATTGCATCACCAGATCAGCCGAGAAACCCAGACACGCCAGATCTTTCAATTCGTCGCGGGTCATTGGGCCGGTAGTATCTTGCGAACCAACTGAAGTCATTTTCGGTTCGCAGTAAGTACCTGGGCGTACGCCTTGGCCTTCTGGCAAACCGCAAGCACGACCCACCATTTTCTGTGCCAACGAGAAACCTTTGCCTGAATCGGCTGGGTTTTGCGGCAGACGGAAAGTCGTTGAAACAGGCAGGCCCAGCGCTTCACGCGCTTTAGAGGTGAGGCCGCGACCGATAATCAGGTTAATCCGGCCACCCGCGCGCACTTCGTCAAGCAGCACTTCAGTTTTCAGGCTAAAGGTGGTTACCAGCTGGCCGTCTTTTTCTACTTTGCCTTCGTATGGGTAAATGTCGATTACATCGCCCATATTCAGGTTGGTTACATCAAATTCGATTGGCAGTGCGCCCGCGTCTTCCATGGTGTTAAAGAAGATCGGTGCGATTTTCCCGCCAATGCAGTAGCCGCCAAAGCGTTTGTTGGGCACGAATGGAATGTCTTCACCAGTCCACCACAGCACCGAGTTGGTAGCGGATTTACGTGAAGAGCCAGTGCCGACTACGTCGCCTACGTAGGCCACTGGGTGGCCTTTCTTTTGCAGCTCAACCAGCTGTTTGATCGGGCCAACTTGGCCTGGCACATCGGCATTGATGCCTTCGCGTGGGTTTTTCAGCATCGCCAGTGCGTGCAGCGGGATGTCTGGACGTGACCATGCATCAGGCGCAGGTGACAGATCATCGGTATTGGTTTCGCCAGTCACTTTGAACACAGTGACAGTCACTTTAGCTGGCACTTCAGGACGGCTCGTGAACCACTCCGCATCTGCCCATGATTGCAGTACCGCTTTGGCATTGGCATTGCCAGCATCCGCCAGTTCTTTCACATCGTGGAAGTAGTCAAACATCAACAGGGTCTTTTTCAGACCTTCTGCAGCAATCGCGCCCACTTCGGCATCGGCCAACAGATCGATTTGCGGCTTGATATTAAAGCCACCCAGCATCGTGCCAAGCAATTCAGTCGCTTTGGCGCGGCTGATCAGCGCACAGGTATCAGTGCCTTGGGCTACAGCGGCCAGAAACGCGGCTTTAACTTTAGCTGCATCATCAACACCGGCGGGAACACGGTGAGTCAGCAGTTCAACCAGAAAAGCTTCTTCGCCTTTCGGTGGGTTTTGCAGCAGGGTGATCAGATCAGCGGTTTGTTGTGCAGACAGTGGTAGTGGAGCGATGCCTTGGGCGGCGCGCTCGGCAACATGTTGACGGTAGGCTTCTAACACGGCGTTACCTTTATATGTATTGAGGGGGATGAAACTTGATATACAACAAATCTTTTCGATTCTACCCCTTTGTTAGGCTGCTGTGAATCAAAGCGTAGCAAGGTGTCAATCACTACATACGCTGATGGGTAAAGCGGCAATAGTCGCCACCGTGGCGCAGCCACCCCGCCATACCCTATGCCGTATCAAGCCCGAAGCCAAACGGCACAATCATTCGCAACCTATACCCCACGCAGCACGCTTAATCTGCGTCAGGCAAAGCCAATTCGCTCTCGCCAGCCAGCCGCACCTGCTCGATTTCGGTAAAGCGACGGGAGATTTTCTCGCTGGTGATGCTCACCTGCTGCACATCATCGTGCGCCTGGCGGATATGAGTGGCCAGTTTCTTCATCCTATCGTCAAAACGGGTGAATTCCTGCGCCAGCTTGCCCAGCGCTTCTTTAATGATGTGCACTTGCTTGCGGGTTTCTACGTCTTTGATCACCGCCCGAGCGGTATTGAGCACCGCCATCAGCGTGGTTGGCGACACAATCCACACCCGCTTGGCCAGCGCATGCTGCACCAGCTCAGGGTGGTAGGCATGAATCTCGGCAAATACGGCCTCGGCCGGTATAAACATCACCGCGCCATCGGCGGTCACATTCGGGATAATGTATTTGCTGGCAATGTCATCGATATGTTTTTTCACATCGAGCTTGAACTGGCGCGTCGCTTGTACTTTATCCAACTCGCCATTAAACATACGGTGATAGTTTTCCAGCGGGAATTTGGAATCCACCGCCACCGTGCCGGTGGGCTCAGGTAGTTTGAGCAGGCAATCCGCGCGCACTCCGCCCGGCAGCACGGCTTGCAGCTCATACACTTGCGCCGGCAAGACATTACTTACCAGGTGTTCCAGTTGCACCTCACCAAAGGCGCCGCGCGAGCGTTTATCACCCAGCAATTCCTGCAGGCTCACCACATTGGTGGTCAAGCCATCGATTTTCTTTTGCGCCTCATCAATCGTCGCCAGGCGCGCCATTACATTGGCAAAGGTTTCATTGGTTTTCTTAAAGCCTTCGTCCAGCCGTTCGGTGACTTTGCCCGAGATCTCGCCCAAGCGTTGATCGGTGGCCTTGGTCAGCTCCGCAACACTTTGGGTGAGCGTAGCCGCAGATTGCGCCAGTGCCGCCGCAATTTGCTCCATTTCGCGCTTGGATTGCTCCGCCAGCATGGTGGAGAGTTTCATCAGCATATCTTCGCGCAGCGCATCCTGTTTGGTTTGCAATGCGCTCGCAATTTCGGCCAGCTGTTTATTAATCTGCTCGCGGCTTTCGCTCAAGCTCGCCACCAGCGTGAGGCGCAAGGTAGCGAGCGCATCGGTTTGCGCCGCCTGCAGGCGATTAAGCGCCTCGCGGCTATCTTTCATTTCCGCGCCCACCGCCCCGCGCAGGCGATCAAATGACTCGCTCATCGTGTCGCGCAAGCGATCGCCACTGCGGTTAACCGCTTCATGCAACAAGCTACCATGCTGGGTCAGCCCCGACTGCAGTGCTTCGCTTTGCTTGGCGTAGCCTTGATGCAGATCGCCCAGCATTTCGCGATGCTTGGCTTCCAAATCTTGGGTTAAGGTATCGAGTACCTCGCGCTGCTGGGTCACCAGCTGCTGCATGCGCACCACCACCAGCGCACAACCGAGTAAAACAAAAATCGTGGTAACGCCAAACAGCACTTCCAACATCGGGTATTTTTCCGCAAAGAGAACCAAACCGCGATTGTAGGCGATGCAGCCACATGCGCCTATAATCGACGGCATGCATAAATACACTTCTGCGCTGCTAAGCGCCCTCGCCCTGAGTCTTTGCCAGCCGGTTGTGGCCAATACGCGCCAGGATTTGGGCGCCTTGCAACGTGCGGCCAGCGCCTGGCTGGATGAAGCATTGGCCAACAGCCCAGGCATACCCAGCTTCACCCTCAGCGAGCCCGATAGCAAACTTAATCTCCCCGCCTGCCAGCAACTCGAAATCGGCTTACCGAGCGGCTACCGGCTGATGGGTAAAACCATGCTGCGGGTGCGTTGCGTCGCAGGTGCCAGCTGGAGCATCAATCTGCCCGCGCAGATTAGCCTGCAGGTGCAATACGTCAGCGCCGCCCGCCCGGTTGCCGCCAACCAAACCCTGAGCGAAGCCGATGTACTGCTGCAAAAAGGCGATTTGGGCACTTTGCCCGGCTCGGTCATTCTGGACGCTAGCCAAGCCATCGGCCGCACCTTGAATTCAGCCATTGCCGCCGGCCAGCCGATTCGCAAAGAGCAATTGCGCGCCGCGATGGTGATCCAGCAAAACCAGCGGGTGAAAGTGATCTTTCGTGAAGACGGGCTGGAAATCAATAACGAGGGTATAGCGCTGGGGGCCGCAGCAGAAGGCGCAATCATACGGGTACGGGTGGGGAGTAATAATATTATCTCCGGCATAGCGCAAGCGAACGGCAGCGTTTTGGTGTCTACCCCCTAAGCGCGGCCGCGCCAGCAGCCCAGCGCGGGCCAGCATGGCCACACGCCCATCTGACAAAGCGCGCCATCCAAGGTAGAATCTGTGCTATCCAGACCCGACTTTTGCCGGGTCTTTTTACTGTGTCACCCACTTTATTAGCGAAGCTATTAGCACGGCATGCAAGTTATCCGCGGCACCCCGACCAGCCCCTTACCCCCCTCGGCGCTCACCATCGGTAATTTTGATGGCCTGCACCTGGGGCATCAGGCCGTATTGCAGCGCTTAAGCGCGCTGGCCCGCGCGCAAGGGCTCTGCTCGGTGGTGATGACCTTCGAGCCGCATCCGCGCGAGCTGTTTACCCCGCAAGCTGCGCCCGCTCGGCTCACCAGCCTGCGCGAGAAAATCGAATTATTGCGCGCCTGTGGTATCGATTACCTGATTGTGCAGCGCTTCAGTCGCGCCTTTGCGGCGCTCAGTGCCGAGCAATTTCGCGATGACATCATCGTAAAGCAAATCAATGCCCGCCAAGTGCTAATTGGCGATGATTTTCGCTTTGGCGCCAAGCGTGCCGGCGATCTGGCGCTACTGCAAGCCCACCCGCAGTTACAATGCGAAAGCCTGCCAACCCAGGCCGAAGGCAGTAACCGCATTTCCTCCACCGCAGTGCGGGAAGCCTTAGCCCAAGGCGAAATGGCGCTCGCGCAAAAACTGCTAGGCCGCCCGTATGCGATTTCAGGCCGGGTAGTGGGTGGCGAGCAATTGGGGCGGCAGTTCGGCTTTCCCACTGCCAATATCCAGCTCAAACACAACCGCCCGCCGCTTCTTGGTATATTCGTGGTTGAAATCCACGGCCTAGAGCGCAGCTATCAGGGTGTGGCGAGTTTAGGTTTTCGCCCCACCATCCACGGTGGTGATCCAACGCCCAAGCTGGAAGTAAATATATTTGATTTTGCCCGCGATATTTATCGCCAGCATTTGCGCATTGATTTTCTGCACAAGCTGCGCGACGAAGAGAAATACCCCGATTTTGACGCGCTGATCGCCCAGATCGGCGTTGACTGCCAGCAAGCCCGTGACTGGTTTGCCGCGCAGACCACCGTTTGATATTTGAATGATTGAAAGAAAGAGACAGCCATGAGTGACAAGCCCGCCAATAAGTACCCGGTTAATTTGCTGGACACCCCCTTCCCAATGCGGGGCGATCTGGCCAAACGAGAGCCGGGCTTTTTGAAACAATGGCAAGACCAGCAGCTGTATCAAAAGCTGCGCGCCAAAGCCAAAGCGGAAAATCGCCCCTCATTCATGCTGCACGATGGCCCTCCGTATGCCAACGGTGACATCCACATCGGCCACGCTGTAAATAAAATCCTGAAAGACGTGATCATCAAGGCCAAATCGCTGTCGGGCTTTGATGCGCCCTACATTCCGGGCTGGGATTGCCACGGCTTGCCGATCGAACACCAGATCGAAAAAATCGTTAAGTTCGATAAAGACGCGGTGAAAAACAACCCCGACATCCACGCCCGCATCGTGGAATACCGCAAAGCCCATGGTCTGGATGAAAAAGAAACCCAGCTGCCGGCTTCATTCACCCGCGAGCTGTGCCGCGCTTATGCCGCCAAACAGATCGAGCGCCAGAAAGTCGACTTTATCCGTCTGGGCGTATGGGGCGATTGGGAAAACCCATATCGCACCATGGATTTTGGCACCGAGGCCGAAATCGTGCGCACGCTGGGTAAAATCAACGCCAACGGCTACATGCGCCGCGGGCAAAAACCCGTTCACTGGTGTGTAGACTGTGGCTCGGCGCTGGCCGAAGCCGAGGTGGAATACGAAGACAAAACTTCACCCGCCATTGACGTAGGTTTCCGCGTAGTGGATACCGCGGCCTTATCGCAAGCTTTTGGTGGCGTGCAAGTAGGCGAGCAAGCGGCTTACGCCATCATCTGGACCACCACGCCATGGACCCTGCCCGCCAATCAGGCGGTGTGCTTGTCGGCTGAGCTGACTTACGATCTGATCGCCACAGAAAAAGGCCTGTTGATTCTGGCGCGCGAGCTGGCAGAAGCCGCGCTGAAACGCTATGGCATTGATGCCAACGAAGTGATTGCCCAAGCCAAAGGTGCCGCGCTGGAAGGCTTGCAACTGCAACATCCATTCTTTGCCCGCCAAGTGCCGATCATCTTGGGTGAACACGTCACCACCGATGCCGGTACCGGCCTTGTGCACACCGCCCCGGCGCACGGGGTGGAAGACTATCAAGTGGGCCTGAAATACCAACTGCCAACCGAAAATCCGGTCGGCAACGACGGCCGCTATATCAGCAGCACCCCTGCCATGAATGGTGAAGTGGAGCTGGCTGGCCTCACCGTGTGGAAAGCCAACCCCTTGGTGCTGGAAGTCCTGGCCAGCAACAATGCACTGTTTGCCAATGAAAAACTGCTGCACAGCTACCCACATTGCTGGCGCCACAAAACGCCGATTATCTTCCGTGCCACCAGCCAGTGGTTCATTTCCATGGATCAGCCAGGCCACGAAGGTGTCTCGCTGCGCAGCAAAGCCAATCAGGCTGTAGATGCCACCGAGTTTTTCCCGGCTTGGGGCCGCGCGCGTCTTACCGCCATGATCGGCAACAGCCCGGATTGGTGTATTTCCCGCCAGCGCAACTGGGGCGTGCCGATGACCTTCTTTGTGCACAAAGAAACGGGCGAACTGCACCCACGTTCAGGCGAATTGCTTGAACAAGTTGCCCAGCGCATCGAAGCCCAAGGCATTGAAGCCTGGTTTAGCTTGGATGCCAGTGAGCTCTTGGGCGATGAAGCCAACGATTACGTCAAACTCAAAGACACGCTGGATGTGTGGTTTGACTCTGGTGCCACGCACTTTGCGGTGCTCAAAGCCCGTGGCCTGCCTTGGCCAGCCAATCTGTATCTGGAAGGCTCGGATCAGCATCGCGGCTGGTTCCAGTCATCGATGAAAACCGGTTGCGCCACCGAAGGCCGCGCACCGTATGATCAGCTACTGACACACGGCTTTGTGGTTGATGGCAAGGGCATGAAAATGTCTAAATCAAAAGGCAATGTGATCGCGCCGCAAACCGTCATCAACCAAATGGGCGCCGATATGCTGCGCCTGTGGGTGGCCAGCACCGATTACTCAGGCGAGCTGTCGATTTCAGATGAGATCCTCAAGCGCACCACAGACAGCTATCGCCGCTTGCGCAATACGCTGCGCTTCTTGCTGGCCAATCTGTCTGATTTCTCGGCCGCCCAATTGCTACCGGTTGAGCAGCTGACCACACTGGATCGTTACGCCCTCGCGCAGCTGGGCAACTTCCAGCAGACCGTGCTGGGCTTGTATGACAAATACGAATTCCATCTGGCCGTGCAGGAAATGACCAGCTACGCCTCGGAAGAGCTGGGCTCGTTCTATCTGGACATCATCAAAGATCGTCTGTACACCATGGGCGCTGACAGTCCGGGCCGCCGCTCGGCGCAGACGGTGCTGTGGCATATCACCGAAACACTGGTACGCCTGCTCGCGCCTATTACATCGTTTACAGCGCACGAAGTATGGGAAGTGCTGCACGGCACCGAGACCGAAAGCGTCTTCCTCGACCGCTGGTATGCCGTACCGGGCGTGGCCGATGCTGACCAACTCGCAGCGCAATTTGCGCTGGTACGTGATGTACGCGCTCAAGTGCAAAAAGACATCGAAGTCTTGCGCGCCAGCGGCCAACTGGGCTCAAGCCTGCAAGCCGAAGTTAGCATCAAGGCCGAAGGCGACACACTGGCCGCCTTGCAAGCACTGGGTGGCGAGCTGAAATTTGTATTGATCACTTCACAGGCTAGTGTCGCCGCTGGCGAGTTTGCCATCGAGGTATTGCCTTCAAGCCATGAGAAATGCGAGCGTTGCTGGCATTACCACCCTACCGTATCTACGGTAGCTGGCCATGCCACGCTGTGCGCGCGCTGTGATGACAATCTGCATGGCCAAGGCGAGGTGCGCGAGCATGCCTAAGCTGTTCACGCCGCGGTTCAGCGCCTTTCTCGGGCTGGCCGCGCTGGTGCTGTTACTCGATCAGGTGAGCAAACACTGGATTGAGGCGGTATTCGAGCTGTATCAGGTGCATGAAATCATTCCCGGTTTCTTTAACCTGACCCTTGCCTACAATCCGGGTGCGGCCTTTTCGTTTCTGGCCGATGCCGGCGGCTGGCAGCGGCACTTTTTTACGGGCCTGGCGCTGGTGGTGTCGGTCGTGATTGTTTTTTTGCTGAAAAAACACCAGCACGAGCCGCGCTATGCCACCGCGCTGGCGCTGATTCTGGGTGGTGCGCTCGGGAATGCGATCGACCGAATGATCTTTGGTCATGTGATCGACTTTATCCAGCTGCACTATCAGCAGCGCTGGTTTTACCCTGCGTTTAATATTGCCGATTCGGCCATTTGCGTTGGCGCCGCTTTATTGGTGATCGACAGCTTTAAAAAGGAAAAGACCGCATGAACATCATCCTCGCCCAGCCACGCGGCTTCTGTGCCGGTGTGGATCGTGCGATTGCCATCGTCGAAAAAGCGCTCGAAAAAAACGGCGCCCCGATCTACGTGCGCCATGAAGTGGTCCACAATAAATTTGTGATCGAAGATCTGAAAGCCAAAGGCGCGATTTTTATCGAAGATTTGGCCGATGTGCCAGCCGGCAACACGCTGATTTTCTCCGCGCATGGCGTATCACAAGCCGTACGCGCGGAAGCCGCCGAGCGGGGGCTGACGATTTTTGATGCGACCTGCCCGCTGGTGACCAAGGTGCACTCTGAAGTCAAACGCCTGCGCGAGCAAGGTTTTGAAATCGTGATGATCGGGCACAAAGGCCACCCAGAAGTTGAAGGCACGATGGGCCAAAGCGAAGGTGGCATGTACCTGGTGGAAGACGAGCAAGATGTGCTGAATCTGCAAGTGCGCAATGACGAGCAACTGGCCTACGTCACCCAGACCACGCTCTCGGTGGACGACGCGCAGGTGGTGATTAATGCCTTGCGGGCGCGCTTCCCAGCGATTGTTGGCCCGAAGAAAGACGATATCTGTTACGCAACCCAAAACCGGCAAGATGCGGTGAAACAGCTGGCCAAAGATATCGATATTCTGATCGTGGTGGGCTCGCCCAATAGCTCCAATTCCAACCGCCTGCGCGAAGTTGGCGCGGGGCTTGGTATCGCCGCCTATATGGTCGACAACGAAACCGAGCTCAAAGCCGAATGGTTTGCCAGCCAAGGTCGTGTCGGCATTACCGCTGGGGCCTCAGCGCCGGATGTATTAGTCCGCCGCGTGATCGAGCAGATTCAGGCCTTCGGTGCCACCACGGTCGAGACCATGGCCGGCGTGGAAGAAAACGTGATTTTTGCCCTCCCCAAAGGCTTGGTTTAAGCATCAATTATTCGCCCAACGCCACGTCACCGACGTGGCGTTTTTTATTGGGCGCAGCGCTTTGCTGCTCTATACTTTCGTCTACCTGCCCTCTGGTTCGCCCGTATGGAAAAACTGACCAACCCGACCGATATTGCCCGCGAAACGCTCAAGCAATTGGCGCTCCGCCGCATCGTCCCCAGCCCGGATCATTATCAGTCGATTTATCACGAAATCGCGCAAAGTAGCGAGGAAGAACGGATTCATCCTGGCCTGCGCGAGCTGATTCAGGCACTGGATGGTAGCGAGCATCCCGATGCCAAGCGCCAGCTTGAGCAACTCAAACGCCTTATAAAACGTGAAGAGTGGCAGCCATTACTCGATCAGATTATCCGCTGCTATAACCTGCAGCACGGCAGTGCCGATCTAGCCCGCAATTGGGCCGACCTGATCAAAGATTTGATCCTGCAGTGGGATTTACGTAACCCCGCCTACCCCCCTAGCCGCAAGCGTGAAGCACTGGATAAGGTGCTGATCAATTTTGGCAGTGACAGCAACGAACTTAATCAAAAGCTCAGCGGCCTGATTACGGCCTGGGGCGAAACTGGCATTGATAGCGGGCTCAGCAGCGCCGAGGCTAGCGAGGGCAATGCGCCCGCCAATCCATCCACTACGCCAGCCGAGGGGGCTGCCTATGGCGGCATTAACTGGCAGGACTGGCGCGATGCCACGGTTACCGCATTGGAGCTCGGCCTACAGGCTCGCCTTAGCCACAACCCAGATCTGCAGCAGGAAACGCAAGCAATGGCGGGTGAAGCCCGCGCGGTGAGCAATGCTGCCGAGATGGATAAATGGCTACCGCGCCTGCGCAAATTCTGGCTCAAACTGGAGCTGCAAAACGATCAGGAAGACCGACTCTGCGATGGGCTGATGCGCTTATTGCGCCTGCTGACCGACAATATGGCCGAAATCGTGGTCGACGATGAATGGGTGCGCGGACAGATTGCCGTGGTGCAAACCATCATGGCGCAACCGCTGGATATGCGCGTGCTGTATGACGCCGAGGCCGGCCTAAAAGAAGTGCTGTATAAGCAAAGCCAGGTTAAGCACAGCCTGGTTGAAGCGCAATCGGTCTTGAAAGACATGCTGGCGACCTTTATCGATCGCTTAAGCTTTATGTCTGAAAGCACCGACACCTATCACGAGAAAATCAGTGGCTATGCCGAAAAAATCACTGTCGCCAACGACCTCACCTCGATCCGCCATGTGATGGAAGATCTGCTGCAAGACACTCGCAGCATGCAGCTGGATGTAATGCGCTCGCGCGATGAGCTGCGTGAAGCGCGCAAACAAGCTGACCTCGCCCATTCCCGCGTGGTCGAATTAGAAAAAGAGCTCACCGCGCTGAGTGATAAAGTCCGCGAAGACCAACTTACCGGCGCCCTCAATCGCCGCGGGTTGGAAGACGCCTATCAGATCGAAACTTCACGCGCCCTGCGCAGCCATACCCAGTTTGCCGTGGCATTGCTGGATATTGATAACTTCAAAAAACTCAATGATGGCATGGGGCATGCCGCGGGCGATGCGGCGCTAAAGCATTTGGTGACGGTCGTGAAAGATCTGCTGCGCCCCACCGATACCGTCGCCCGCTATGGTGGCGAAGAATTTGTGGTGCTGATGCCGGACACCAATCTGGCAGCGGGGACCATGATTATGCAGCGGGTGCAGCGCGAACTCACCAAGCGCTTTTTTATGCATGACAACGAAAAAGTACTGATCACCTTTAGCGCAGGCATCACCTTGGCCGAGCCCACCGAAGCACGTGATGCGGTCCTCAAGCGCGCGGATGAAGCCATGTATCGGGCAAAGAAAAACGGCAAAAATCGAGTGGAACAAGGCTAAACGAGCCGCAAACAAAAAGGACGCCGTGGCGTCCTTTCCTATACCCCCACCGAGTATAGCTTGCTAAAATAGCTCTTCTGCGCTCGCTACGGCAGTACCCAGCTTGGCCACCACAATGCCAGCTGCTTTATTTGACCAGTCCATCGCTTCGGGTAAATCCAGCCCCGCCGCCAGCATTAAGCCCAGCGTGGCAATGACCGTATCTCCTGCCCCTGAGACATCAAACACCTCGCGGGCTTGGGTGGGTTTGTGTACCACCTGATCCGCTTTGAAGAGGCTCATCCCTTCTTCGCTGCGCGTTACCAGCAATGCCTGCAACTGCAATTGCTCGCGCAGAGCCTGAGCTTTGCGGGTAAGCTCTGCCTCATCTTGCCAACTACCCGCCACTTGCTTGAATTCGCTGCGATTAGGCGTGAGCAACGTCGCGCCTGCATAAATGCTGTATTCATCCCCTTTCGGATCGACCAGCACCGGTTTACCCGCTTCATTGGCAGCCTGAATCATGGCCTGTACATGTGAGAGGCTGCCTTTGCCATAATCGGACAAAATCACCACATCAATATCCAGCAACGAGGCTTTGAAATCATCGAGCTTCGCGGCCAGTACTTCGTGGCTGGGCTTGTCTTCAAAATCGATGCGTAGTAATTGCTGCTGACGTGACAATACCCGCAATTTGACGGTGGTGGAGATCTCGGCATCGCGGTGCAGGCCCGTTTCTACCCCAGCCTGCTGCAATAGTTTTTCGAGGCTAGTGCCCGCCTCGTCATCACCAATCACCGACAAAAGCTTAGCCTGACCACCCAGCGCCACGATATTGCGTGCCACATTCGCAGCGCCACCGGCACGCTCGTCGCTCTTGGTAATTCGCGCAACCGGTACCGGCGCTTCAGGTGAAATCCGCTCAACGTCGCCAAACCAGTAGCGATCCAGCATCACATCACCGACTACCAATACGCGCGCCTGCTTTACCTGCTCTTTTAACTGCATTGGCTTACCCCTGCAAAGATGCCTGAATGGCTTGCAGCGTCGCCAGTGGGTCGGCACTTTGCGTGATCGGACGCCCAATCACCAGATAATCCGCCCCAGCTGCAATCGCGGCAGCAGGCGTCATCACGCGGTTTTGATCATCCAAGGCCGCATCGGCTGGGCGAATACCCGGGGTAACCAATTTAAAATCTTGCCCGCAAGCAGCCTTTAATAAGCTGGCTTCCTGCGCAGAGCACACCACGCCATCAAGGCCGCAGCTTTTGGTCAATTTCGCCAGGCGCTCCACCTGCTCGGCCGGGCTGCAGTGCAAGCCAAGCTCTTGCAGATCTTCGACTCCCATGCTGGTTAAGACGGTAACCGCAATCAGTAGTGGTCGTTGGCTGAGTTTATCCAGCGTTTCGCGGGTGGTTTCCATCATTTTGCGGCCACCACTGGCGTGCACATTCACCATCCAGACACCCAAATCGGCGGCCATTTTGCAGGCTTGCGCTACGGTATTCGGGATATCATGAAATTTTAGATCAAGGAAAACCTCAAAGCCTTTGCCCGACAATTGCTCCACCAGCTGTGGGCCAGCGGCAGTAAACAACTCTTTACCCACTTTCAAGCGGCACAGTTGCGGGTTTACGCGCTCGGCAAAGGCCAAAGCACCGGCGGCATTGGGATAATCC
The DNA here is from genome assembly GCF_945957625.1 of uncultured Chitinibacter sp. Classification (NCBI taxonomy): domain Bacteria; kingdom Pseudomonadati; phylum Pseudomonadota; class Betaproteobacteria; order Neisseriales; family Chitinibacteraceae; genus Chitinibacter; species uncultured Chitinibacter sp. Next base: position 525,309 of record NZ_CAMFLP010000001.1, on the reverse strand, counting down.
AATGCCACTACAATACGAGGATCAAGCGTCATATTTAAAACCAAACAGAAATTAGAATTAGCCTAGCGGCCAATCAATGATTAGCCGTACGGCGTTTGCCGCGGATCGGCGCATAGGTTTCCCAGCCATTACAACCGGGACAATGCCAGAAAAATTGGCGGGTTTTAAAGCCGCATTCATGGCAATAATACATCGTGTGTTCGCGGGTGTTGTCGTGCAGCAGTTTGCCGATGAGTTCGATTTCTGGCTTTTGCTCATCGGGCGCCACCAGCAGATGTGCCTCCAGCAATTTGCGCAGCCCGGACATCGTTGGCGTCTCACGTAAGCGTTCACGCACAAAGTCGTGCGCCGCCTCCACGCCATCTGCAGCAATAATTTGCTCGTATAAAAGATCAACAATATCCAGCTCCGGATACCGCGCCAGATACCGCCGTAGTAGCGCTACGCCTTCCGTCGCCTGTCCCATTTGGGTGTAGGCATGCAAAACCTGCTTAGCGGCCAAAGTTAAATATTGTGGATCTTGGTTTTCAATCGCCAACCATTCATCCAGCGCTGCTTGCGCACTGCCATGGGCCAGCAAGATCTCACCGCGCATCAGGCGCGCCCGCACACATTGGCGATGAATCTGTAAAGCCTGCTCCAGAAAACCATTCGCCGTATCTAGCTCTTTACGCACCAAGGCCGACGCTGCCAATTCGCAATAAAATTGAGCAATTTCATGCTGATAGCTGTGGCTTTCATCGCGTAATTGCTGGGCAATCTCAATGGCTTTGAGCCATTCATGTTCTTGCTGGTAAATTGCCAAGAGCTCGACTAATGCGGCGCGTGCCGCACCGGTGCCGGATAATTCATGCAGCAAGTTTTCGGCACGATCAAAGAGCCCGGCCTTAATAAAGTTGATCGCCAATTCAAGCTTGGCTTTTTCTTGCTGCACATCACTTAGATCGCGCCGGGCGAGCAATTTTTGGTGCATGCGAATGGCACGCTCCAATTCGCCACGCCGCCGGAATAAATGCCCGAGCGTGAATTGCAATTCAATGGTTTCTTCGTGCTGCTTGGCAATATCGACATAAATCTCCACGGCCTTATTGGTTTCACCAGACAAGAGGTGATTAAGGCCTTTGAAATAAGCCGCCGGCAGCGATTTACTTTGGGCAATAACGTGTTTGATATCGACCCGGGCAGCAAGCCAGCCCAAGCCAAAAAAGGCTGGCAAAATTACCAGCCACCAGAATTGGATTTCAATCATTGATTAGATCGCGTCTTTTGGTTGAATCAGGGGGGAGTCAGTGAGTGGCGCAGCAATCGGCGCGAGTTGTTTGTTTTCTTTGCGCAATTTCACCAGCTCGCGACGCAGACGAAATACCTGACTAAAACTCGCTAGCAAGCCAAACACCACGCCCAGCACGAAAAACACTAACAAAATCATGGCCAAAGGCGCATTCCATACATAGCCAAGGAAAAAATGCAGATCGACGGGAACAGCGTTATGCATGGCAAAACCAAACAACAACACAAAGATCAGAAATTTAACGATCCAGCCCAGATATTGCATCGTAATACCCCCCTTGTTATCTGCATTCCATTGTAGCCTAAATTAGCATTGGGTTTACCAAGCACAATAAAAAAGCGGCCTCCGCAGAGGCCGCTTTGGGTAAAGCCACTCAGATTACAGCTCGAAATCGACCCGCTCTCTCAGCTCTTTGCCTGCTTTAAAGTGCGGCACAAACTTTTCCGGTACAGCCACTTTCGTGCCTGACTTTGGGTTGCGCCCCACCCGTGGCGGGCGATAGTTCAAGTCGAAGCTACCAAAACCGCGAATCTCGATGCGTTGGCCTTGCGAAAGGCTACGGGCCATGGCATCGAGCATTGTCTTCACGGCCAACTCTGCATCTTTGGCAACCAGCTGTGGATAGCGCTCGGCCAGTCGTGCGATGAGTTCAGATTTGGTCATATCCTACTGCGATTCCTATGCAGGATTATTCAGCAGAACCTGACAGCTTAGCTTTCAGCAGCGCGCCCAAGCTAGTCGTACCAGCGTTAGCGTCTGTTGACAGTTTGCTCATTGCTTCGCTTTGCTCAGCGCTGTCTTTAGCTTTGATTGACAGGTTGATCGAACGAGTTTTGCGATCCACGTTGATGATCATCGCTTCAACTTCATCACCTTCTTTCAGAACGGTGCGGATGTCTTCTACGCGATCACGTGAAACTTCAGTCGCACGCAGGTAGCCTTCAACATCATCCGACAGAGTCACTACGGCGCCTTTCGCGTCCAGTGATTTAACCGCGCCTTTAACTACGGCACCTTTGTCGAATTGAGAGATGAAGTTGTTGAATGGATCACCTTCCATCTGTTTGATGCCGAGGCTGATACGCTCTTTCTCTACATCGATAGACAGAACGATGGCTTCAACTTCATCGCCTTTCTTGAAGTTACGCACGGCTTCTTCACCAGCCACGTTCCAAGACAGGTCAGACAAGTGAACCAGACCGTCGATACCGCCAGCCAGACCCACGAACACACCAAAGTCAGTGATCGATTTGATCGCGCCTTTGATTTTGTCGCCTTTCTTGTAGTTAGCAGCGAAATCGTCCCATGGATTAGCCATGCACTGTTTCATGCCGAGGCTGATACGACGTTTGTCTTCGTCGATATCCAGGATCATCACTTCAACTTCGTCGCCCAGTGCCACTACTTTCGATGGGTGAACGTTTTTGTTAGTCCAATCCATTTCAGAAACGTGTACCAGACCTTCGATGCCTTGTTCGATTTCAACGAACGCGCCGTAGTCGGTCAGGTTAGTTACTTTACCGAACAGACGAGTGCCTGATGGGTAACGACGTGACAGACCCACCCATGGATCTTCGCCCAATTGTTTCAGACCCAGAGATACACGGTTCTTGTCTTGATCGAACTTCAGAACCTTAGCTTCCAGCTCATCACCCACTGACAGAACTTCAGATGGGTGTTTAACACGGCGCCACGCCAGGTCAGTGATGTGCAACAGACCATCGATACCGCCCAGATCAACGAACGCACCGTAGTCAGTGATGTTTTTAACGATACCTTTAACGATCGAGCCTTCTTTCAGGGTCTCGAGCAGTTTCTGACGCTCTTCACCCAGAGAGTCTTCCAGTACCGCACGACGTGATACCACCACGTTATTGCGTTTGCGATCCAGTTTGATCACTTTGAATTCAACTTGCTTACCTTCGTAAGGCGTAGTGTCTTTCACTGGACGGATATCTACCAGAGAGCCTGGCAGGAAGGCACGCAGGCCATTTACCATCACAGTCAAACCACCTTTGACCTTGCCGGAAATAACACCGGTCATGATCTCGCCGCGCTCCAGGCAGTCTTCCAGCTCGATCCAAGAAGCCAGACGTTTCGCTTTTTCGCGAGACAGCTTAGTTTCACCGTAGCCGTTTTCCAGGCTGTCGATGGCAACAGGTACGAAGTCACCAACTTTAACGTCAACTTCGCCGCTGTCGTTTTTGAATTCGTCCAGCGGAATCAGAGATTCTGATTTCAGGCCAGCATTTACAGTGACAAAGTTGCTGTCGATCGCTACAACCTCAGCGGTAATCACTTCACCAGCTCGCATTTCTTGGCGGGTGAGGCTTTCCTCAAACAGGGCTGCAAAGCTGTCCATAGTAGCGGTAGTCATTATGTGGAAAATTCCATTTGCCGGTCGCTTGCGCGCGCGTCACACAATGCAAGAACGGCGGGTTAAGTTAATAAAAAAGGCCAGCAGAATCAGTCCGCTGGCAGGACGCGCGTCCATGTAAAAATGGATTTACACAGAATCCGCGCATTCTACAGATTTTCTCTCTTGCGATCAAGCCCTTAGCGGCCTTGCCACCAAGCCAGCACCTGCTCAACTGCGGCATCCGCAGTCAACTCGGTCGTATCCAGCAGCAAGGCGCCTTCGGTTTGCGCCAGCGGCGCTACGCTGCGCGCACGATCCCGTGCATCGCGCGCTTCCAGATCTGCGGTAATCACCGCCAAATCAGCCGCCTCGCCACGCGCTTGGAGCTGCTTAAAGCGCCGCTCGGCCCGCGCAGCGGCTGATGCGGTCAGAAAAACTTTGAGCTTGGCATCGGGAAAGACCACGGAACCCATATCGCGACCATCGGCCACCAGCCCCGGCGCTTTGGCAAAGGCTTGCTGGCGCGCCAGCAAAGCAATACGCACTTTGGGCAAAGCGGCGATTTGCGAAGCACCTGAACCGATTTCTTCGCTGCGTATCGCAGTCGTGACGTTTTGGCCTGCCAGCAAAATCTGGTCGCCATCAAATACTACATCCAGGTATTGCGCCACAGACGTTACTGCGTCTTCATCAGACCACAATACCCCCTGCTGCAATGCAGCGAGCGCAGTGAGGCGATAGATGGCGCCGGAATCCAGATAATGAAAACCCAAGGTTTCGGCCACGCGCTGGGCCACGGTCCCTTTGCCGGAGGCGGAAGGCCCATCAATGGCGATCACGGGAATGTGCGGCATACTGCAACTCCTTCTCCAAAACAACTCAGTCAGAACGAGCAGCTGCCCGCCCAAAAAACAAACATCCTGCAGCAAGGGCTGCAGGATGCTTTTGATCTAAAGCGAATTAAGCGTTGGCCAGTATGGCTTCAATAGCCTGCAATTCGTCAGCGCTAAAGTCTAGATGGTGGATGGCGCCAACATTTTCAATAATCTGTTCCGGCCGGCTCGCGCCAATGATCACCGAAGTGACTGTCTGCAAGGCCCAAGCCAGCGCCATTTGCGCCAGCGACTGGCCACGCTGCTGCGCTAGCAGATGCAAGGCCTGAATCTGCTGCAAGCGCACTTCTACTTTATCGGCGCTTAAGAAATGATTCTGGGCATCTGCCGCCCGCGAATCTGCTGGAATACCCGCCAGATAACGATCGGTGAGCAAACCTTGCGCCAGCGGGCAAAAGGCAATCGAGCCCACGCCTTCATCAGCCAGCACTTTGGTCAGGCCACCCTCAATCCAGCGATCAAACATCGAATACGAAGGCTGGTGAATCAGGCAAGGCGTACCCAATTCTTTGAGCACCTTCACGGCCACCGCAGTTTGCTCCGCCGAATAGGAGGAAATGCCCACGTACAGCGCTTTGCCTTGGCGCACCAAACTATCGAGCGCGCCCATGGTTTCTTCGATCGGAGTATCCGGATCAGGGCGATGCGAGTAGAAAATATCGACGTAATCGAGCCCCATCCGGCGCAGACTTTGCTCGCAACTGGCAATCAGGTATTTGCGACTACCCAGATCGCCATAAGGGCCGGGCCACATTTCCCAGCCGGCTTTGCTACTAATAATCAGCTCATCGCGATAGCCGTGCAGATCGGTCGCCAACAGACGGCCCATGGTTTCTTCTGCCGCACCGGGTTTGGGGCCGTAGTTATTCGCTAGATCAAAATGCGTAATACCCAGGTCAAAGGCCTTGAGCACCATGGCACGGCTATTGGCATAAGGGCGATTTTCGCCAAAGTTATGCCACATCCCTAGCGACACGGCCGGCAGTTTCAGCCCGCTGCGCCCGCAGCGACGGTAAGGCATCTGGGTATAACGCTGTGGGTCGGCGACATAGCGCATAAAAATCTCCTACCGGCCAGTGGCCGCTTAGCGAAAGGTTTTGCCCCAAGCGCTGCGCGCCTGACTGGCCCGATTGATGTATTCGGTGAGCGCATCAGCTTGCTGCGCTTCGATCAAGCCAATCAACTGCTGCAACTGCGCGGCATTGGCGCGTAAATCCTGCAAAATGGCCTGCTGATTCGCAAGGGTAATATCGCGCCACATATCCGGGTGCGAGCCGGCAATGCGGGTGAAATCACGAAAGCCGGTGCCGGCAAAATCGAGGCACTGCGCCGCATTGTCTTTATCAAGCACCGTATTCATAAAGGCAAAAGACAAAAGATGCGGCACATGGCTCACCGCGGCAAACACGCCGTCATGGCTGGCGGCAGCCATCTCATACACTTGCGCCCCGCAGGCTTGCCACAGCTGGCGCACCAGCGCTAAAGCCGCAGCATCGGTCTCGGCAAGCGGTGTGAGCACCACCCGCCGGCCTTCATACAAGCCATAGGTCGCGGCGCTGGCGCCGGACAGATCGGACCCCGCAATCGGGTGTCCGGGTACGCAACGGCTGAGTTGCTGAGGCAAATACTGGCGATACAGCGCGCAAACGTCCTGCTTGGTGGAGCCACCATCGGTCACAATGCAATCGAGGGCCAAATGCGGGGCGATTTGTTGCAACAACGCACCCATTTGCCCCACCGGCGTACCCAGAAAGACCAGATCGGCCCCTTGCACCGCCTCAGCGGCGACATGGCTGGCGTGATCAATCACCCGCAGCTCAATCGCCCGCTGCAGATTGGCCGTATTGCGCCCAACGCCCACCACCTCTTCCACCAGCCGGGCGCGCTTCAAAGCCAGCGCAAACGAGCCGCCAATCAGGCCCGTACCCAGCAAGACCAGTTTGCGCAGTTTCATTGCTGCTCCAGCACCTTAATCAGGCTGTAGCGCAAGTTGCTGGCATCGGCCGGCGGATTGGCCACTTTTTCGATTTTGACTTTCAGGCGGTAGCTTTTGCCCGCCTCCGGCTGAAAGCCGGCAATCGAGTTATAAAAGTTTTCCCACTCGCCAGTGGCGCTGGTTTTCACCTGCAAACAATCCATTTTCATCACCCCGGCCGAGCACGGCTTAGTCTCGGGGCCAACCCACAGCTCTGCGGTACGAACGGCAGGTGTACGCTGCAAGCGCAGCTCGCCCCCCTGACCGTCTTTCACTCGCAAAACCTGGCCTTTTTTATGTAATTGCAACTGCTCAGCGCCTTGCAGCACCTGCAAATAGGCCGTTTCAACCTGCATCTGCGCTGGGGCGCACATCATCCGCGTAGTGGCCAGCGGGCCGATTTTGAGCGGATTGGCTTGCAGCTGACCATTAAAGCGGTTACAAGCGGCAAAACCACTGACACGACCATCTTCACCCACCTGCAAACTAGGGCGTTGCTTGGCATCCAGCTTGATCGCCTTGCCTGCTTGCTTGAGAGACACCAGCTCATACTCACCATTGAGCAACAATGGCTTAGATTCTGCCGCATAGCTCAATAGCGGGGTCGCCAGCGCAGCTGCCAAAATACAAGAAATAGTCCGCATCAAGGTTCTCCTACAGTTCGCGGCCCACTGCGCTGGCAATTGCGCGCAAAGTGGCCATCAGACTGGTTAATTGTTCGGCCGAGAGGGCCTGATCAGCATCGCACCAGGCTTCGGGTGGATTCGGGTGCATTTCCACCAGCAAGCCATCCGCACCAGCCGCAACGGCGGCCTGCGCCAGCGCCGGCACCATCCACGCTTTACCACCGGCATGGCTTGGATCAACGATCACCGGCAAATGCGTTTCCCGCTTGAGGACCGGTATCGCCGTTACATCCAGCACATTGCGATAAGCGGTTTCAAAGGTGCGAATACCGCGTTCGCAGAAAATAATATTGTGATTGCCGCCGGCGGCAATATATTCAGCCGCCATCAACCATTCATTGATGGTGGCAGACAAACCTCGCTTGAGAATAATCGGCTTATTGACCCGACCCACTTCTTTGAGCAGGTCAAAGTTTTGCATATTGCGCGCGCCAATCTGGATGACATCCACGTCGTATTCCATAAAGGTGTCGAGCATACGCACATCCATCAGCTCGGTAACCACGGGCAGATTGTGTGCGCGCGCCGCGGTTTGCAGATAATCCAGCCCCTGCACCCCTAAACCCTGAAACGCATACGGACTAGTTCGCGGCTTAAATGCCCCACCCCGCATCATGCGACAACCGGCGGCGGCCACCATGGCGGCCGCATCAGCCATTTGCGGCTGGGTTTCTACCGAGCATGGGCCGGCAATCACCTGAATCTGCTTGCCGCCCAAGGGGATACCGCGCACCGAAATCACCGAGCCGGCCGGGTGCGTATCGCGTGAGACAATTTTGTATTGCTTCATGATGCGGGTCACACGCTCCACCCCAGGGAGGATTTCAAAGCGCGAGGCATCCAGCAGGTCTTCATCGCCCATCGCACCAATAATCACCAGCTCCGAGCCCCGCGATACGTGCTCGGTCAGGCCACGGGCGCGGATTTCATTCACCACCGCCTGCACCTGAGCATCGGTGGCCGATAATTTCATCACAATGATCATCGTATCGCCCTTTTTTACATGTTAAACCCAGTGCAATCACCGAGGTATAGCCAGCCAGACTAACACCGGCAAGCCTTACCCGCCAATACGGTCGGTATTAATCACTGCCAGCGTTTCGCATCGCCATGCCTAGGGAGCCACCCGCACAGCATCATCCGGTGGCACACCCCAGCGGGCCAGCGCCCAGCCGGCCGCACACACCAGCGCCGAAGCGGTAAACACCCACGCCCCGCCCCACAGCGGCCAGACTAACCCCGCCAGGATACCGCCCAAACTGCCACCCAAGCCAAATGACATCGCAATATACAATGCCTGCCCCTTAGCCTGATGTCGACCAGCAAAGTAACGATGGATATACCACATATTCACCGCATGATTACTGCCAAAGGTAAAGGCATGCCCCAGCTGGGCCACGATCACCACGGCCAAGGTAGCAGGCAACCAGCCAATCAGCGCAAAGCGCAGCACCCCGACGGCCAGCCCAAACAATAAGAGACTGCGATAGCGAAACCGCTGCGTGAGCTGCGGCATCAGCCAGAACACCGCGATTTCAGCCCCCACCCCGATGGTCCAAAACCAGCCAATCAAGCTCTTGCTATAGCCCTGCTCGGCCGCATAAATCGAGTAAAAGCTGTAATACGGGCCATGCGCCAACGACATCAGAAAGGTGGCGCCCAGCAACGCCAAAACTTCACGCTGGCGCAATATCTGGGCAAAACCTGCTTGGACCGTGCTGCGCGCTGCCGCCGCGCCAGTTTCTGGCACCCACCAGCAATACAGCGCCAAGGCCGTCATCACCGAGATCACGGCCCATGGCAACACGCCCACACCCAGCGCCTCGATCAAATAGCCCGCCACCAGCGTCGCCACCACAAAACCCACCGAGCCCCAGATGCGCAAGCGCGCATACGCACCCGAATCGCCCTGCAGCAGATTCATGGCCGTGGCTTCCACCAGCGGCAAAGCCGCGCTCCAGAAAAAGCTGGCGAGCAATACCGCTAGAAACAGCGGCCAGAAACTGGTGCTAAAGGTCAGTGGAATAAAAAACAACAGGGCCGCGACACCAGCCAGACGCAAAATGGTTTGCCGGCGGCCACTGCGATCGGCCAGATAGCCCCAGATGGCTGGAGCGTAAATGCGGTTGATTTGCGTGAGGCTAGTCAGAATACCGATCTGCCAGGCCGGAAACGCCAGCCCAGCCAGATACAGGCCCCAGTAAGGGGAAAACAGACCGTTAAAGGCGAAATAGCAAAAATAGAAGCCGGCGATCGCCAGCAAGGCGGTTTTTTTCTGCATACCTAGCTGGGTATTGGCCTAGCAAGCTGATTAAGATTGGCTTGGCTAGCAATACCCTTGCATCACGATTTAAACTGCTCGGCCGCAACGCGCAGATAATAAAACATCGACACGATGGTCAGAATGCCGGCCAGATAAAGCGCAATGCTGCCAATCAATGGCGTTGATACGCCCGGCACCAGCGGCGCCCACCACAGCAGGAACAAGATCGCAATCATCTGCGCGGTGGTTTTGAGCTTGCCGATCATATTCACCGCCACGCTTTTGGATTTACCCAGCTGAGCCATCCATTCGCGCAGGGCCGAAATGGTGATTTCGCGACCGATGATAATCACTGCCAGCCACGATGGCGCGCGATCGATCTCCACCAGCAAAATCAGCGCCGCCGCCACCATTAATTTATCGGCGACTGGATCGAGAAAAGCGCCAAACTGGCTGGTTTGATTCCAGCGCCGGGCCAGAAAGCCATCAAACCAGTCGGTGATGGCGGCCAGCGCAAATAGGCCCGTGCCGACCATATTTTGCCAGGCCACCGGATAATCGGTATGTGGCAGATAAAACACACCCACAAACACCGGAATCAGCGCCACGCGCAACCAGGTTAGCAAAATCGGCAAATTCAAAGGCATAGTCTAAGATCGTCGGTAGGCCGGTGGCCAGCTATCACGGCCATGCAGGCTAGCAAAGCCCACCCGCATGAGAATGGCCGAGATTGTAACTGTTTTCCGCGCCCACCGCTTGCCCTAAGCGGCCGGCTGCTCGCCCAGCTTACGCCGCACCCGCCGCAGCACAGCAAACAGCACTGCCACCAACAGCGGCAAACTCAGGCCTTGCACCAGTTCCACCGCCACTGGCACGCCCATGGCTTTGAGCCCCTTCAGCCCATAGCCCAGCAGCCCACACAAGTAGTAGCTGATCGCCGCAATCGACAAGCCTTCGACGGTTTCCTGCAAACGTAACTGCAGCCGCGCACGTTCGGCCATGCCGCTCAATAAATGCTGATTTTGCTGCTCTAGCCCGACCTCAACCCGCGTGCGCAGCAAGGCCGTGGCGCGACTCACGCGCTGAGCCAAGGTGCGCTGACGCTGCGCCACCACCGCACAATGCTGCAACTTGGGCGCCAGGCGGCGGGTTAGGAACTGACTCAAGGGCTGTACCCCTTGCACCCGGGTTTCGCGCAGCTCTAGCAGCCGTTCACGCACCTGCATGTAGTAATCTGCCGAGGCGGCAAAGCGATGGTCGGTGCGCGATAGCGCGCTTTCCACCTGCGCCGACAGGCGGGTCAGCCGCTGCAGCAGCGGCCATTCATTGTGCGCGCTCAAATCCTGCAAGCTGCTGATGAGCTCGGCCAGCTCCAGATCGGCCGCGGCGAGCTCAGGGCCGATTTGCTGGGCGATCGGTGGCGCCAGCTGGGCCAGCGCCCGCGCGCTTTCGATATCAAACAGCCGCTGCAACATCCGCCCAGCCTGCCGCCGCCCCATACGCCGATCGGCGAGCACAAAGCGCAAAAAGCCATTGTGATCGGGCTGGTAATCACCAAACAGCCAACCGGCGCCATCCCCCACTTCGCCACCCACCAACTCATGGCCGGCAAAAAAATGCGCCGCAAGCTCTGGCACCGCCTGCGGCAGTGCAGCCGCTGGCAACACCAAGGCATGGATCGCCACCAAGACTTGCCCGGGCAATAAATCCAGCCATTCGGCCGGCAAGCCTGCCAAGGCCGGCTGGGAAAAAGGCGGGCTCGCCGAATCGAGCGGTGCGCTGATGCTCAGCATGGAATGTTCGGCGTGGCGCTGCCAAAACAGTTGCAACTCGCCCAACTGCGTACTGAACGCAGCGACTTCGCCCGCCGGCCCCGCCACGCCAAAATGGCGACAGAGCCGCTGCAATAACCACAGCTCATTGGCGAGGCTTAGATGCTGATTAGCATACGCCAGATGACTCACTTGGCCGGGAATCTGCAGCGCGGGATAAGCCAAAGTATGCGTTTCACTGGCCACCTGCCGGCGCAGCGGATGCTCATGCAGGCGCAAGCTAAATTCGGTTGCGGCGGTCTTGGTGTTGGCGTCGTGGGGCATGTAGGTCTCCTCACCGTTGGGTGGCGATCTTTACCCATAGAGCAATGCAAAAGCCATGCCACATAACGAAGCAAGGGGTATTACCACCAGCACCTTATAAAATAAGACTCTAGCAGCAATACCCCTTACAAGATTCACACTCTGCACCAGCGCGGACCAGCTCGCGCGGCGCGCGCACCAGCACTGCGCAAGCTTTAGGCGCTAGCGGCTTTGCTCGCAGCCAAACGCTGACGACGGCTTTCGGACAGCACCATGCCCGTGGCCACCGATACATTCAGGCTTTCTACAGTACCAAACATCGGAATCGACACCAGCGAATCGCACAGCTCGCGTGTCAGGCGGCGCATGCCCTCGCCTTCATTGCCCAAGACCCAGGCAATCGCGCCGGTTTGATCGTAGTTATACAGATCCGTCTGGCCATCGGCCGCAGTGCCTACGATCCAGATACCGCGCTCTTTCAAATCACGAATAGTGCGCGCCAGATTAGTCACCATCACATAGGGCACCACTTCGGCCGCGCCACACGCCACTTTCGAAACGGTGGCGGTAATGCCCACGCATTTATCTTTAGGGGCAATCACCGCATGCACACCCATGGCATCGGCCACCCGCAGGCAGGCACCCAGATTATGCGGATCGGTAATGCCATCCAGAATCAGCAAAAAAGCCGGCTCGTCCAGATCATCGAGCACATCTTCAATCGACAGATAGCTCTTATCGCTATCAATCAGCGCCGCCACGCCCTGATGGCGCACATTGCCGGCCAGGCCATCCATACGCTCGGCGGTCATCGGGGTGATTTTCTGATCGGCTTCTTTGGCCAGACGCAGCAAGTCTTTCATCCGTGGGTCGCTGCGCTCGTTGCTGACATACAGCTCGAGCACACTATCCGGAAAACGGCGCAAACGCGCGGTAACGGCATGAAAACCGTGGATCAATTTTTTTTGCATTTGGCGCAATTCCCCATTCAAAGGCGGGATTTTACGGCTTTTTGCCCCGCTGCGCTGCAAGATTGCGACTTAGGCCTCGCGCTGGCGGCCTGAGAGCGTACCCAGATCGGCCTGATAATCGCCGCGCGGCAACAAGCGCCCTTGCGGCGCCGGATGAAAATACACCCACGCCCAAATCCGCTCGCCCGTAGCCGTGATGATCGGGCTAAGCTCGCGGCAATAATCGCTAGGGTGTTCTTCTAGCTGATCGACCTGTGCCAGCGTGGCCGCATCCAGGGCATACAATTCACCCTGCACACGGTACAGCGCCGGGCTTTTAGCTAGAAATGGATAATCAAGGGTATACAGCGCAAACTCATGCTCGGTGCAGGCTGGCGCAATATACCTAGCTTGCGCCAGATAATGGTGATTGGCAAAACCCGCTTTGAGCGTGCCATAGACAAACAAAAACTGCTCGGCGCTAGGCGTGGCCGAATCCGTGGTTGGGGCGGCAGAGGCGCGCGACTCAATCATGCTGACATAGCCTGAAATGATGGAGCGCTATTGTGCCTGTGCAGCCGTGGGTTTGCCTAGCGGCTCGACCACCGCTGGGCCACTTTCTTCACCCACCGCGGGCACTTGCAGCACATCCGAATCCACACAGCGCTTGGCCTGGCAGAGCTTGACGCGCCAGCTGGCCGGGCGGCTGGCCGGCACGCCTTGCCAGCTGCCGCACCATACGCCATTGCCACAATCTGTTTTTAGCGCCTGGCTGTACAGCACTTCGCGGGTGGTTTGATCAATCAGCAACCAGCGATCCGGCGCCACGCCGGGCTGCTCGGTTTTCCAGCTTAATAACACTTGCGTCGGCAATAAGCCATCGCCCAAGTCAGGATCATCCGGGGTAAACAGCGCCAGCACCGGCTTGGCAGGCAGAAGCTCGGGCCCGAGCATGGCCTCGACGCGGATTTTCTCCGAGCCTGTGCACAATGTGCGCCGGCACAGGCGCACCGATAATTCGTGCACGCCATTGGCCAGCGGTAAATTCACTTGGCCGGCTTGGCTGCGATCATTGTTTTCGGTGAATTTATCCGAGCGGTACACCACCTTGCTGCCGTTCAGCACTTCCCAATGGGTACCGGGATTTCCCCACCATAAATTCCACGCCACCGTCACCACGCCATCGGTGGTGATTTGCGGAATCCACGCCAAGGCCGGCGCATCGGGCGGGCCGGCTTCAGCCACGGCGCCGGGCTCTTCACCCGCCTCCACCCAGGTCGCGGCGCGCACTTCGGTGCACAGCGGCGCCTCGAGCGTGCCGTTGCAGAGTCTGATGCGAAATTGATGCTCGCCCGGGGTGAGTTTAGCCAGTTGAAAAACGCCGCTTTGCACCGACTCCAGCCGCGCCTCGGCCAGCTCAGTCACTTGCACGCGCTCGCCTTGCACTGGCGGGGCGTTATCGCGGGTACGGCGACTAAAATCACGGCCGCGATAGCGCAGCACGTCGTTATCCCATACTTCCCACCACTGCCCGGCCGTACCAAACCAGATATCCCAGGCGATGGTGAGCGGCCCGTTTTTGAGTCGTGCCGGCAAGGCATCCAGCACCGGTAGCATCGGCGCTTCGACTTGTTGCTCGGGAATGCTGGGGCCGCTATTGGCCACAAACTCGGGCGCATAAATGCTCGGATCATTGCGCACGGGCGGCGGCGGCGCGCTCAGCTGCTCGCATTCAAGCACCCCAAGCACGGCGGTGGGCTGGCAGGCTAGCTGATCGCGTTTGGCCGCTTCGCTACTGGGCAATAAAAAACCGGCGTGGGCCGCGGCCGAGAAGGCGCCAGCCAACAGCCAGCCAGTAGCACGAACAAGAAGGGCAAAACGCGGAGCCATGCGCAATTTCCTTGGCGGGGTTTAAACTGCTTCGCAATATTCCAACTGTAACTGCAAATGCCGTTCGCCGCGAAATTCGTTAACGGCGATTTTATACACGGCCTGAATATCCCGGGGTATCGGCTCGGCGTAGTTGAAACGCATAGCGTCTAGCACCATACCCTCAGGGCTACTGAGCTTGAGCTTGCTGTGTTTTTCACCCACGATGCGCTGCTCAACCACGCGGAAACGCCCCTGAAAAACGGGCGCCGGAAAGCCCTGCCCCCAGACCTGCCGATCCAGTTGCTCGGCGGTGGCGATTTGTAGCGCATCGGCCGGCAACTCGCCATCTGTTTCGATCACCCGTGTGAGCTGGCTCTCATCCAGAAGTTCACGACACACATCCTCAAATGCGACCGCAAAAGCGGCGTAATCGGCCTTGGCAATCGTCAGGCCGGCCGCCATCGCATGCCCGCCAAATTTGCGGATTAACTGCGGCTGGCGCTTGGAAACGAGATCGAGCGCATCGCGCAGATGTAAACCGGGGATCGAGCGGCCCGAGCCCTTGATTTCATCGCACACCACACCGTCGACACCGCCATCGGCAAACACCAGCGTGGGGCGGTGAAACTGATCTTTGACCCGCGAGGCTACAATCCCGATCACGCCCTGATGCCAGTCGGGCTGATACAGACACAAGCTGTAGCGATCAGCTACATCCACGGCCAGCAAGGCGCGCTCGGCCTCTTCGCGCATGCCCTGCTCAATTTCGCGCCGCGCGCGATTGAGTTGATCCAGCGCCTTGGCCTGCTGCAGTGCCTGGCCTTCATCAGTGGCGAGCAGCGTATTGATGCCAAAGCTCATATCATCCAGCCGCCCGGCCGCATTTAAGCGCGGCCCCAGTGTAAAGCCCAGATCAAAGCAGCTGGCGCGGCCGTGATAACGCCCCGCCGCCGCAAACAGCGCCATGATGCCGGTGCAGGCACGGCCGGCGCGCATGCGTTTTAGGCCCTGCTCGACCAGAATGCGGTTATTGGCATCGAGCTTCACCACATCGGCCACCGTGCCCAGCGCCACGATATCCAGCCATTGCGCCAGATTCGGCTCGGCCTGCTGGCCATTGGCGTAGACACCGCGCTGGCGCAATTCGGCCCGTAAGGCCATCAGCACATAAAACATCACCCCGACACCGGCCAGATTTTTGCTCGGGAAAGTGCAGCCGGGCTGATTCGGGTTCACGATCAAAGCCGGCGGCAGCTCATCGCCGGGCAAATGGTGATCGGTAATCAAGACTTCGATGCCGTGAGCCTGCGCATGGCGCACGCCTGCCAGACTCGCGATCCCGTTATCCACGGTAATGATCACATCTGGCGCCTTGGCCCGCGCCAGATCGACAATCTCGGGCGTCAGGCCGTAGCCATACTCAAAACGGTTGGGCACGATGAAATCCACCACCGCACCAAACGCCGCCAGGCCCTTCATGCCCAAGGTGGTGGCGGTGGCGCCATCGGCATCATAATCCCCCACGATCAGCAGCCGCTGGCCAGCCGCAATCGCATCGGCCAAGCGCGCCGCCATGGCGGTGGCGTTTTTTAACAGGGTAAACGGCAGCAAGCGGCTCAGTTCATGCTCCAGCTCTTGCGGGTCGGCAATGCCACGGGCGGCGTATATTCGCGCCTGCAGCGGGGTGTAGCCCGCTTGCTGCAGAGCGGCGACTGCTTGCGGCGCGATGGGGCGCGGACGTATCAATGACATCAGCCTTCCTCCGTCAACGGCCCGATCGGCAAAGCGGGACGTCGCCAGAAGCGCCATAAATCACCGCGCCGAATGCGACATTGCTCGCCGGTATTGGGCAAGGTGAGGCATAGCTCGGTCAGGCTGCCGGCTTGCAGCGCGGCCAAGGCCGGCGCCAGCCAGTCGGCTTCCCAGCGCAGCCAGATTTGCTGCCACTGATAGCCTTCACCGTAAATAGCCGGATAGCGCAAATCATCGAGTAAGACACAGGCATTACTGATATTCAGCCCCTGAGCTGCGGCAAAATTGCCCGGCACAGTCGCTTGCGCACCCAAGGCATTGAGCAATACATCATCGGCGTATAGCGCCGCAGGCACTGCCACATCTTGATCCGCAGGATATACCCCACCACCCGATAGCCACACACTGTGCACCAATGGCTGGCCTGCCGCATCGCGGGCGTCGTTCACCGGATGCTGGTACAGCAACATTTGCATTTCATTCAATAAGGCGTGAAATTGCAGCGCTTTCGGCCCCGCAGGCAAAACGTCGTTCAGATCGCGATTAAGCGCCTGATCCAGCGGCACAAACTCCAGCTGCGGATCGGCCGGCAGGCGCAGCAGCCATTGGCTCGGACTGATGGCAATAAACTGCCAGCCATCCGCTCCATACAAGCCATTCAGGCTATCCACCAGCGCTTCGGCTTCCGCCTGCTGGCAGGCCAGATACGGCTCACCCAAGACGGTGAGATGATCACGTTCGAGGCGCAGGTGGACGGGTTCAGCCAGCAACCAGTAGCCCGCCGTGAGTGGCGTAGCAGTTTGGGCTTGATAGTGCGCTGCCAAAATCGGCCCGGCGGGTAGCTGCGCCAGCCCCGCCAGGCTCGCCAGATAGGCCGCCCGCCCGCGCAGTGGCAAAATGCTTTTGCGGCTCGTGCCATACAGTTTGGCCAGCGCCGGCAGGGTTTGGTTTTGCCAGATCGCGGCGCGTGTATTTAGCTGCGGCCACAGTGCGCCGGGTAGAATCAGTTCAAGTTGGGTCAAGGTCGTCATACGCGCATTTTAACATCGCCACGCCCAAGCTTTCGCCCACCTAGCACAAGAAAAAACCGCTGAGTAAAAACCCGCATTGGCTAGCAGCATCCCGCAGCGAATTCAAGCATCTGAAAATGTGTGTTGCATTATTGGCAACACCTAGGCATAATTCGCCCCCTTCGATGCATTGCCCGCTGCATTGCAACAGTTTCGCTGCCGATGGCAGGTTTGTTGCACACTTTATTTCTTTCGGTGGGCGTTTTGCTTTTTCATAGATCTCATCGCCTCTGACCTTCTTCCCCGCACTGCAGTTGTTGATAGCGGAACTTCTGGTTGGCGTCGATGCTGAGTCAAGTCATGGACTTGGCCACACATATAAGGACTGCCAACATGCCGCATACCGCTGCTACGGCTACAGACACGCCTAACGCTTTTATCGAACTGGGCCTGGCGCCACAAATTACCGCCACCCTGGAAGCTCAAGGCTTTAACACCCCAACCCCGATTCAGGCAGCCGCCATTCCTGAAATCATGGCCGGCCACGACATCATGGCTTCAGCGCAAACCGGTACCGGTAAAACCGCCGCCTTCTTGCTGCCCGCCCTGCACAAACTGACCAAAGAGCCAAAACACAATGGCCGCGGCCCGCGTATTTTGGTGTTGACGCCAACCCGCGAATTGGCTGAGCAGGTATCTAAAGTGGCAACCGAATTCTGCCGCAAGATCCCGCGCTGCAAAGTGGTGACCGTTGTGGGTGGCGTACCCTATCCAGTGCAAAACAAAATGCTGGCGCAGCCGTATGAAGTGCTGGTGGCGACCCCAGGCCGTTTGACCGACCTGATGCGCAATGGCCGCATTGATTTCCGCCGCATGGAACTCTTGGTACTGGACGAAGCCGACCGCATGCTGGACATGGGCTTTATTGATGAAGTGGAATCCATCGTTGAGCAACTGCCCAAAGAGCGCCAAACCGCCCTCTTCTCGGCCACGCTGAGCGAATCGGTACAAAGCTTTGCCGAGCCAATGCTGCGCTCGCCAAAACTGGTGGAAATGGCGCCACAAGAAGTATCTAAGCCACAAATCGAACAACGTGTGCACTATGCCGATGGCTATGAGCACAAACAAAAGCTGGTTGCCGCACTGCTGCGTGACAACGACGGCCAGCAAACCATTATCTTTACCGCGACTAAATTGTCGGCCGATGAGCTGGCTGAATGGCTGAAGCTGGAAGGCTTTAAAGCTGCCGCCATGCACGGTGACCTGGCTCAGCGCGATCGTCGCCGCACTCTGGATCGTCTGCGTCGCGGCGATATCGACACGCTGGTGGCCACCGACGTGGCGGCGCGCGGGATCGACGTGGCCGGCATTAGCTTGGTGATCAACTTCGATCTGCCACGCTTTGCGGAAGACTACATCCACCGGATCGGTCGTACCGGCCGGGCCGGTCGCTCTGGCGTGGCCGTATCACTGGTGACGAAAAGCGATTTCTCGCTGCTGACTAAAATCCGCCGTCAATTCCAAATCGAATTTGGCGTACAAGAGATCGAAGGCTTGGAAGCACGCTTCCAGCCAGGCCGTGGCCACCAAGGTGGCGATCGTCGTGGCGCAGGCGGCCCAGGCCGTGGCCGTGGTCGCGATGGCGGCTACAACAAGAGCTTTGGTGGCTACAAAGGCCAGCGCCAACGCGAAGACGGCCAACGTCACACTGAAGGTCATCGCAGCGAAGCGTCACGCGGCAGCTACGGCGAGCGCGAACGTCAACCACGCGGTGAAGGCTTTGGCGGCCAACGCGAGCGTCAATTTGATAATCGCGAATCACGTGGCGGCTACGGCAATCGCACCCCACGCGGCGGCGAATTCGCCGGTGACCGTGCGCCACGTGGCGATTTCGATCGCGCTCCACGCGGTGATTTCGGTGGCGAGCGCGCCCCACGCGGCAACTATGGTGGTGATCGCGGCGATCGTGGTGGTCGTGATTTCGACCGCGCACCGCGTGGCGATTTTGGTGGCGAACGTGCGCCACGCAGTAACTTTGATCGCGCTCCGCGCGGTGACTTTGGCGGCGAGCGCGCCCCACGTGGCAACTACGGTAGCCAGCGTGAGCAACGTGAAGGCGGTCAGCGCGAAGTTCGCGCTCCACGTGGCGATTTTGGCGGCAAGCCAGATGGCAAACGTGGCGGCGGTCGCTTTAGCTAAGCATCTCGCCTTACCCAATTAGAAAAGCAGCCTACGGGCTGCTTTTTTATTGCCCGCTAGGGCTGCGCTTTGGGCTTGCTCAGTTGCGTGGCGATCGCTGAGCCCAACAGAATCGAACCAGCGCTTAATCGCCCGCAACCTCCAGCGGCGGCAGGCCATGCCGCGCGCGGGCGCGATTACAGGCCGCGCTATACACGCCGATTTCGGCCAGCGCGCCAAACTCGCGACAGGGTGATGGACGCTCGAAATAGATACCGCACGACACCCGCTCACCGACCTTGCCCACCAGCGCCAAGCACCGCGGCTGCGCATAATCGGTGCCGCGCATACGGGCGGTGTAGGCAGTTTCGTCATCCGCCAAACTATCTGGCACTGTGCCGCCTTCGCTACTAAGCTCCGAGCGATCAAATGACACCCGGAACGCCGCACAGCAGGCGCCACAGCTCAAGCACACATTTTCCATATTCAGCCACCCGATCCAGCGATTACAATCAGGGCCGCATTCAATCCAATTCCCCGCCTGGGGTCAAGTTTTACCATGCTGATTCGCCCACTCACCGCCGCCGATTTGCCCGCGGTTGCCGCCATTCAAGCCAGCTGCTACCCACCGGAACTCTTAGAGCAAGCAGAATGCTTTGCCGCCAAAATTGCCTTTTCGCCCGCCAGCCACTGGCTGGCCGAGCGCGATGGCGAAGCACTGGGGTATCTGTTTTGCCACCCCTGGCAAGGCTGGCAGCCACCCGAACTCGACAGCCGGCAGCTTTGCTGGCCACAGCCACAGGCCGCAGCGGACTGCTTTTATCTGCACGATCTGGCCGTCGCGCCCAGCGCGCGCGGCCTTGGGGTGGCCGAGCAATTGATTGATACGGCACTGAGCTGGGCGCGGGCGCAGCAACTGCCGCGCGCAATGCTGATCGCAGTGGGGCGCGCGCCGGCATTCTGGCAACGGCATGGCTTTGTGGTCGAGCGCAACAGCGCTGATCTGCACAAATACGGCGCCGCCGAGTTGATGAGCCGCACACTTTAGCCAACCCAGGGGTATTGCCAGCTAAATCAGATAAGAAAAGGGCTAGAAATAGATACCCAGCAGGGTATAAAGCTGCCACAGCGCCATCGCCACAATCAGCCCGCCACACAGTGGCCGCACCCACGGTTTTTGCAGGCCTTGCTGGAGCTGGCGGGCAAACAAGCCCATCAATAAAAGATTGGGCAAAGTCCCCAGCCCAAAGGCCAGCATCACCCCCGCCCCGTGACTGGCACTGCCGCTCGCCAGCGCCGACAAAGAGGCGGTGTACACCAGCCCGCAGGGTATCCAGCCCCACAAGAGGCCTATTAGCGGCGTGTGCCACACCGAGCGCACCGGCAGTAAGCGCCGCATCAGCGGCTGCACTCGCCGCCATAGCGGCTGCCCTAGAGCTTCGACGCGAGTGAGCCAGCGATTAACGCCGGCGATATACAGCCCCAGCAACAGCAGCAGGACATTAGCAAGGATAAACAGCGAGAGTTTGAGCGCCTGCAATTGCAAAAGCAGCGCAAAGCTTGCCAAACCACCCAGCAAGGCACCGATCAGCGCATAGCCGGCCAGTCGGCCCAGATTAAAGCCCAGCAAATACGGCCAGCGCGCCGTAGGCGGCAATTGCAAACTAAAAGCAGTAACAATGCCACCGCACATGCCCACACAATGCCCGCCACCGAGCAAACCAGCCAAAAACAGGGCCAGCAGATCTACTTCCAGCACGCTATCCCGCCCACCGTTAAATCAGGCGAGAATACCGCGCTTGCGTCACCGTTGTCCGCAAATATCGATCAAACACCATGGCAATCGAACGGATCAGCAACCGGCCTTTGCCAGTTACAAACAGACCATCAGCCTCGATCTGCAGCAAACCATCTTCGACGAGCGGCGCGAGCAATTGCAGCTCGTCAGCAAAATAGTCGGCAAAAACGATCATATAGCTGACTTCAATCGCCTGAAAATATAGCTCGAATTGGCACATTAGCGCCTGAATCACCGCCCGGCGAATCACATCATCGCGATTCATCGTCAGGCCGCGCTGCACCGGCAACTGCTGCACATCGACCGCCTGATAGTACTCTTCCAGCGTTTTTACATTCTGGTAGTACTGCCCGCCCACCTTGCCAATCGACGACACGCCAAAGGCCAGCAAATCACAGTCGGCATGGGTAGAGTACCCCTGAAAATTGCGCTGTAGCCGCCCACGGCGCTGCGCCACGGCCAGATCATCATTCGGCAAAGCGAAGTGATCCATGCCAATCAGCACGTAACCCGCCGCCAAGAGATCGCGAATGGCGTTTTGCAGCATATCCAGCTTATCGCTGGCGGAGGGCAATTCGGCCTCATTAATCCGCCGTTGCGGCATAAAGCGCTCGGGCAAATGAGCGTAGTTGTAGAGGGCGATGCGATCCGGACGCAATGTCAGCACTTGCGCAATGGTCTCAGCGACGCTGGCCACGGTTTGCTTGGGCAGGCCATAAATCAGATCGACACTCACCGACTTAAAGCCATGCATGCGGGCGGCTTCAATCACAGTGCGGGTTTCTTCTTGCGATTGCACCCGATTCACGGCCTCTTGCACCGCGGGGTTGAAATCTTGAATACCCACACTCATCCGGTTAAAACCCAGCTGCGCCAAGGTGCGGATCATCGACTCGCCCACTTTGCGCGGATCAATCTCGATGGAGTATTCGCCAGTCGGCAAGAGCTCAAAATGGCTACGCACCATCCCCAGCAAGCGCTCAAGCTGCGCTTCATTTAAAAAGGTGGGCGTGCCGCCGCCTAAATGCAGCTGACTGACCCGTGAGCGCTGTGGCAAGGCCTGGGCATACTGGGCTAGTTCGCGCCCGAGATAATCCAGATACACATCCGCTTTGCTGGTGTCTTTCGTAATAATCTTGTTACAGCCGCAGTAATAACATACGGTATTGCAGAAAGGGATGTGAAAATACAACGATAGCGGATTGGCTAGCGCGCCGGGTAAGCGTTGTTGTAATATCTGCTCCAGCTGAGGACTGGTCATGGCTTGCGTAAAGCGATCCGCGGTCGGATAAGACGTATAGCGCGGCCCTTTGCCGTCGTAACGCACGATCAGCTCGCGATCAAATTCGATTTGGCCGCTCGGGTGCGGATGCTGGCTTGTTACAAATGTCATCGTGACTCTACTCCGATTCTACCCCTGCAGAATAAGAGCTAGCCTAATCCTCTGGTTTGATTAAAATCAATTCATCGTGACGGCGCATGCGGTAATTAGCACGCGCTAGCGGTACAATGTTTCCCTGTTTTTGTTTTCTGGTGAGAAGTTGATGATTTCCCCCATCCAAGTACGCGACATGACCCCACGCCATCTGCGCAATTCATGTGTTAACTGCAGTTTGCGTGAGCTGTGTCTGCCCATCGGCCTCTCCCAGGATGAAATGTCAGAGTTAGATAAACTGATCACCCAGGCCCGCCCGATTAAACGTGGCGAGGCGCTGTATCGTGCTGGTGAACCATTCCGCTCGCTGTATGCGGTGCGTCTGGGCTTCTTTAAAGCCAGCGTGATTTCTGAAGATGGCCGCGAGCAAGTCACCGGCTTTCACATGTCGGGCGAATTGCTGGGCATGGATGCCATCAGCACCGATGTACACACTTGCGATGCCATCGCCCTGGAAGACAGCGAAGTGTGCGAGCTGCCTTTTAGCGACATCGAAGACCTCTCGCGCGATGTGCCACTACTGCAACGCCATCTACACAAGGTAATGAGCCGCGAAATCGTGCGCGATCACGGCGTGATGCTATTGCTGGGCAATATGAAGGCCGAAGAGCGCCTCGCGGCATTCCTGCTGAACCTGTCACAGCGTTTCGCCGTGCGCGGCTATTCATCCAGCAGCTTCCATCTGCGTATGACGCGGGAAGAAATCGGTAGCTATCTGGGCCTGAAACTGGAAACCGTGAGTCGTACACTCTCCAAATTCCAGGACCAAGGCTTGATTAAAGTGCAAAACCGCTTAATCGAGTTGGAAAACATCGACAGCCTGAAAAAACTTTTGAACACCTGTCACGACGAATAAAGCACCACCGGGGGTATCATGCGCCAAGCCCATTTGATTGCCCCCTCTAGTCTTATACCCCTAATAGCCAGCCGATTGCACTGGCAAACTCCGCGCCAAACAGCCTTCTGCCTGCACCCGCTCAGCCAACAGCTACCCAGCATCGCCACGGATGAAGCAATTTTGCTGTTTCATCCTGGCTCCCCCTATCTGCAGCAACACTATCCTGAGCATCCGCTGTGCGAAGTCATCATCGTGCCCAGCCCTCTGGCCGGCCTGCACGGCTTTATGCTGGCGGCCAGCGGCGAGCATGCCGCGCTTGAGCAATCTGCCGAAATACTGGATCTGCTCGCCCCCGTGGCCAATGGCTGGCTGCACCTCGGCCCGCGCGGCTGCGGCGGGTTTATTCAGCAGATCTGGCAGACGCTATTGCCGCCCTCGCAAAGCGCCGAACAGCAAGACTGGCAAGCCATCCTCAGCACATTGCAACAACCCAACCCGTTTCAGCAGCAAGGGCCACTGCTAACGGCACTGAGCCATCAGCTCTTGCAACAACAGCTGCAACTATCCACCCTGCGTGGCCTCGCCCATCGCTTTCTGCAGGATTTTCCACCTGCAGCATTTCATGCACATCACCCACAGCTTGAGCAGGCCTTTGCGCCATTAATTAGCAACGAATACAGCCCCACTCACCAGCTGGCGCAACTACTCAGCCAGCAATAAGGCGAGCAGCCTCGCTCAAGCTCTTACAGGCGCAAACAAATAAAAAAGCCACCCGAAGGTGGCTTTTTTCATTACTCAACTACTTATTTGCTTTTGATGGTGTAGAGCGGGGTTTGACCTGCAACCACTGCGCCGCTAGCCAGATTGGCCAATGGGGCAAATTGATCAGCATTGGTCAATACCACCGGACTGATCACCGATTTAGCATTGTTGCGCAAGTATTCCAGATCCAGCTCCAGCACCGGCTGGCCGGCTTTCACTTGGCTACCTTGCTCAACCAGACGGGTAAAACCTTGCCCGCCCAGCTTCACGGTTTCAATCCCGATGTGCACGATCAGCTCAACACCGGCATCATTGATCAGTGCGAAAGCATGGTTGGTGTTGAAGATCTTCACCAATTGGCCATCACACGGCGCAACAACTTGATTACCGGTAGGCAGAATCGCCACACCTTCACCTACAGCTCGGGTCGCAAATGCCGCATCGGGCACATCTTCCAGAGCCACCACCTCACCCGTTACCGGGGACAGCAGTACGATTTCGCCGGGGTTAGAGGCTACAACGGCCACAGCCTCAGGCTGTGGCGCAGCCTCTGTTACTTTTTTCCGGCCAGAACACCACGCAGCGCGTCAGCGATCAGTTCGGCTTTAGGCCCAACGATGATTTGTACGCTTTGTTTGTTCAGCTTGATTACACCACTAGCACCAAGACGTTTGGCAGCAGCTTCATTCACCAGATCAGCATCATTTACCGACAGACGCAGACGGGTAATGCATGAGTCAACGTTGGTCACGTTAGCAGCACCACCAACTACATCCGCGTAGCCTTGAGCCAGTGACAGAGTGTCGCTAGCAGCTGGGGCAGCTACTGGAGCGGCAGCAGCAACGGCTTCTTCGTCTTCACGACCAGGCGTTTTCAGGTTCAGAGCTGCGATCACTGCGCGGAATACAAAGTAGTAAATCGCGAAGAACACCACACCTTGAACAATCAGCATGATCATGTTCTGGGCCAGCGGGTTGCGGCTAGACAGAACAAAGTCAACCAGACCGGCTGAGAAGCCAAAGCCTGCAATCCACTGCATTTGCGCAGCGATAAATACAGACACACCAGTCAGGAAGGCGTGAACCACATACAGCAGTGGTGCCACGAACATGAAGGAGAATTCCAGCGGCTCGGTTACACCAGTGAAGAATGAAGTTACCGCAGCAGCCAGCATGATTGAACCTACGCGAGCGCGGTTTTCAGGCTTAGCAGCTTGGTAGATCGCCAATGCAGCACCTGGCAGACCAAACATCATGATTGGGAAGAAACCAGCTTGGTACATACCGGTAACACCTTGAACAGCCTTACCTTCGGCCAGTGATTTCGCACCGCCCAAGAAGTTAGGAATGTCGTTGATGCCGGCTACGTCAAACCAGAACACAGAGTTCAGGGCGTGATGCAGACCTACTGGGATCAGCAAGCGGTTGAAGAAGGCATAGATACCAGCACCAACAGCTTTCAGGCCAACGATCGATTCACCGAAGTGCACCAGACCACCGTAGATGTGTGGCCATACTGCCATCAGGATGAACGATACAACGATCATCACGACAGAAGTAACGATTGGAACCAGACGGCGGCCCGAGAAAAACGCCAGTGCTTTGTGCAACTCAACACCGCTGAAACGGTTATAGAGTTCTGCAGCAATCACACCGCACAAGATACCAACAAACTGGTTGTTGATTTTCTTGAACGCGGCTGGCACTTGATCCAGAGGGATACCCTGAATTTGCGATACCACGTTAGGTTTGAGCAGGGTGGTTACCACGAGGAAACCCACCAGACCCGCCAGCGCAGCAGCGCCATCTTTGTCTTTCGACATACCGTATGCCACACCAACCGCAAACAGGATTGGCATCTGGTCAATGATGGCAGCACCAGCTTGAATCAAGAAAGCTGCCAGTGCATTACTTGCACCCCAACCATCCGGATCAATCCAGTAACCAATACCCATCAAAATCGCAGCGGCTGGCAATACAGCTACCGGCACCATCAGTGACCGGCCGATTTTTTGCAAATAGCCCAAAATATTCATGCTTATTTCACCTTTTAAGTAGTACTTCGACCCTATTAGATTGAAGAACCAGCTAGAGCTGATAACACTACAACTTCATCCCCAGAACATCGTTTGCTGCGCAGACGAGAGGTTCAAAATGGCCACTTGATTATCTGCCCGCCGTCACAATCTGTGCAATGTTTCCATTGCAAGCTGTGCAAGAAAGCAAAAATCTTCAAACAACCATTTGAAAGCTCGCACGAAACAACGAAGATCCGTGCGGCAAAGATTGTCATTGTGTGAGGCGCATCATGTTGAGATTGCTCAATGATTACAACCAATGAGTCTGCTTCTTAATACTTTGCAAGATTTCTTTACATTCGCCAGCCGATACACCACCGGGGTATCGCCATCGCAAGCAAAATGGTGAAAAGTCGGCAATCGATTGGTTACACCGCCGCACAGCTTCGGTTAGAATAGTTTTTTTATCTGTTACTGGTTTATCCACACATGCTTACAGGTAGCCTTGTTGCACTCGTCACGCCGATGGACGTGAACGGTGAAATCGATTTCCCCACCCTGCGTAAACTCGTTGACTGGCATATTGAACAAGGCACCAATGGCATCGTCGCCGTTGGCACCACAGGTGAATCCCCCACTCTGGATGTGCATGAGCACATCGCAGTAGTAAAAGCAGTGGTCGAACAAGCGGCCGGCCGCGTGCCGGTCATTGCCGGCACGGGCGCCAACTCCACCCGCGAAGCCATTCACCTTTCGAATGAAGCGCTGCGCGTCGGTGCTAACTACGGCCTTAGCGTCGTACCGTATTACAACAAACCCACGCAAGCCGGCCTTTATCAGCACTTCAAAAGCATTGCCGAAAATACGGCACTGCCCACCCTGCTGTATAACGTACCCGGCCGCACTGGCTGCGATCTGAGCAACGATACTGCACTGCAGTTGGCTGAATTGCCCAATATCGTGGGGATCAAAGATGCCACGGGCAATATGGAGCGAGCTGCCGAGCTAGCTAAGCGCGCCCCAGCTGGCTTTGGCCTTTACAGTGGCGACGACGCCACCACCCTGCCCTTCATTTTGCTGGGTGGCCATGGCACGATTTCAGTAACTGCAAACGTGGCCCCCAAAGCCATGAGTGAAATGTGCGCCGCGGCTGCAAAAGGCAACATCGCTCGTGCACGCGAATTGAACGACCCGCTGCAAGGACTGCATCGGCATCTGTTTATTGAAGCCAACCCCATCCCGGTTAAATGGGCGCTGGAAACCATGGGCAAAATCCCCGCTGGCCTGCGCCTACCGCTGACACGTTTGAGTGAGAGCGCTCAAAGCACGCTCAAACAAGCCATGCAAGCGGCTCAGATTATCTAATTTTGTTGGTAGACCCGCCCTTTCGGAATCTCGATTCATGCAAATCAAAACTCTTTCCAAACTGCTGCTCTCTACCGCACTGCTGACTGCGTTAAGCGCCTGCTCTACTGATAACATTCTCACCAGCAAGGTGGATTATCGCAGTGGCAGTGACAACGTGAGTCGCAACCCGCTTGAAGTGCCACCCGACCTATCGCAAGTAGCCACGCCGAACGCCACCGCCAATACGACGCTAAGTGCCACAACAGCGGCACAAGCCAACAATACTAATCGTGAATTACTACCCAAGCCCGCGAATGCACGCATCGTGAATCAGGACGGGCTACGTTTTATTGAAGCCACGCTCAGTGCCAACGAAGCATGGGAGCGCAGCCGCGAATTCTGGCTTGCCAATGGCTTTACTCTCACTACTGAAAAACCAGCGACTGGCGTCATGGAAACAGATTGGCTGGAAAATCGTGCGGATCTACCGAATGATTTCATGACAAATCTGGTTCGTAAATTTGCTGATTATTTTGTATCCACCGGCCGTCTGGATAAATATCGCACGCGGATTGAACGCGGCAATGACGATCAACACGTCAATATTTATCTAACCTATCGCGGCATGACCGAAGTCTACAAAGAAGGCTCAGCGCAAACCCAAAACTGGGGTGGCACTGCCTATACCGCAGCGCCACCTAATCCAGATCTTGAGCTGGAAATGATGGGCCTGTTGATGCAGTCATTTGGGCTAAGCAAAGAAGAGAGTGCGCAAGCAGTACAGCAAGCCAGCGCCAAACCGGTGGCTCGCGCCAGCCTCGACAACAACAGCCTGCTGATCAGCGATGGTTTTGATCGCGCATGGCGCCGTGTAGGCCTTGCCTTTGACCGCGTGGGTTACAACATTCAAGATCGCAACCGTAGCGCTGGCCTCTTCACCGTTCAGCGCGCTGCAACGGATATCGACAAAGAAGTTGAGTCTAGCTACTTCAGCTCCTTAGCATTCTGGAAAAAAGATGAAAGCGGCAAAGTAGATGGCAAAGGCACCAATGCGCAAGCCTTTGAAGTGAAGCTAAGTCCTCAAGGCGACAAAACCCGCCTGACCATCACCAGCAAAGATCCAATCGATCCTGCGGTGCAGAAGAAAATGCTGAACGACCTGCTCAATCAATTGAAATAGCAGGGTATAGCTCCGCAAGCCAATTAGAACAAGCTCTTGCGGCTTATACACCAAGCAAATAAACGCCAACGATACCGCTGGCGTTTTTTATTTCCTACACCAAACAAACCACTGATCTAGCACCAAGGTATCTCATTGGCGTACCTCACCT
This sequence comes from uncultured Chitinibacter sp., assembly GCF_945957625.1. NCBI lineage: Bacteria > Pseudomonadati > Pseudomonadota > Betaproteobacteria > Neisseriales > Chitinibacteraceae > Chitinibacter > uncultured Chitinibacter sp. Next base: position 496,477 of record NZ_CAMFLP010000001.1, on the reverse strand, counting down.
CGATAGGCAAAAAAAACGCCAGTCCGTAGACTGGCGTTTTGTGAGGCGTGGAGCCTTAGTTGCTTTCCACCTTGCTCATCCGGCGGCGATCATGCTCTTGCAGATAGCGCTTACGAATACGGATGTTTTGCGGAGTGATTTCGACCAATTCATCATCATCGATAAACTCAACGGCCGATTCCAGCGTCAGTTTCACTGGCGTGGTCAGACGAACCGCTTCGTCAGTACCTGAAGCGCGCACGTTGGTCAGTTTCTTACCCTTGATCGGGTTTACCACCAGGTCGTTATCACGGCTGTGAATGCCGATGATCATGCCTTCGTACAGTTTCTCGCCTGGGCTTACAAACATCCGGCCGCGGTCTTCCAAGTTCCACAGCGCATAGGCAACCGCCTCGCCATGCTCTTGGGAAATCAGCACGCCGTTGTGACGACCTGGCATATCAGCCTTAGCCGGTGCATAGTCATCAAAAACGTGACTCATCAAGCCAGTACCGCGGGTCATGGTCATGAAGTCTCCTTGGAAACCGATCAGACCACGGGCTGGAATATGGTATTCCACGCGCGTACGGCCTTGACCATCACTTTCCATATTGGTCAGCTCGCCACGGCGACGACCCAGCTCTTCCATCACCGCACCTTGGTGGCCATCTTCAACGTCGATGGTCAGGTTTTCATATGGCTCGCAACGCTCGCCATTGATTTCTTTGTACACCACACGTGGTTTACCAACGGCCAGCTCATAGCCTTCACGGCGCATGTTTTCCAGCAAAATAGTCAGGTGCAGCTCGCCACGACCAGAAACGCGGAACACGTCGGTGTCATCGGTATCTTCAACCCGCAGCGCCACGTTAGTCAGCAGCTCTTTGGTCAGACGATCACGAATCTGACGGCTGGTGACGAATTTACCTTCAGTGCCGGCCAATGGTGAGGTGTTCACCATAAAGTCCATGGTCAGGGTTGGCTCATCCACGGTCAGCATCGGCAGACCCATCGGCTGCTCTTTATCACAGATAGTGACGCCGATACCGATGTCTTCCAGACCAGAGATAATAATGATGTCACCCGCTTCAGCTTCAGGTACTTCAACGCGCTCCAGGCCTTTGAAGCCAAGCACCTGGTTGATACGGCCTGCAGCTACTTGGTCGTCGTGATTCATTACCACCACCTGCTGACCAGGCTTGATGCGGCCGTTCAGCACGCGACCAACGCCAAGGCGGCCGGTATAGGTTGAGTAATCCAGCGCGGCAATTTGCAGCTGCAATGGCGCATTGGCATCGCCCGGTGGAGTTGGCACATGCGAGAGGATAGTCTCAAACAGTGGACGCATATCGGCTGATTCAGCATCCAGCGACAGCTTGGCAAAGCCGTTCAGACCTGAAGCGTAAACAATTGGGAAGTCCAGCTGCTCGTCAGTGGCACCCAGCTTGTCAAACAGATCGAAAGTTTGATCCACCACCCAATCAGGACGCGCGCCTGGACGGTCGATTTTGTTGATCACCACGATCGGGCGCAGGCCTTGGGCCAGCGCTTTTTTGGTCACGAAACGGGTTTGTGGCATTGGGCCTTCAACGGCATCCACCAGCAGCACCACGCCATCCACCATGCCCAATACGCGCTCAACTTCGCCACCGAAGTCCGCGTGCCCTGGGGTATCCACGATGTTGATGTGAGTGCCTTCGTAATTAATAGCGGTATTTTTCGCCAGAATGGTAATGCCGCGCTCTTTTTCGAGATCGTTGCTATCCATTACGCGTTCAGCAACTTGCTGATTTTCGCGGAAAGTACCGGCTTGTTGTAGAAGCTGGTCTACCAGCGTGGTTTTGCCGTGGTCAACGTGGGCAATAATGGCGACATTTCGAAGTGCGCGGGTCATGGGTCTCAAATTCAGGATTTGCGAAAACGGCGGATTGTATCATGGCTTAATGACAATCACCGTACTTTGGCAAGTACCGACTGGCGGTTAATAAGTACAAAGGCTGTACATCATGGCGAAATGAGGAGTGCGAAGCCACGGAATGAGCCTGACGCTAGAACCTGCAGTCACTCGCCGTCCGGGTATAACGCTGAAATCCATATTGAATAATGCTCGCTAGCACATACCCAGATAGGTATCTAGGCGCATTCAGCTGATCGGGCTTTCCAGCCCGAGCGCAAACCCACCAAAAGCAAAAACACGCCCACTAGCGCTGGCGGCAACCATGGCAAAGCATTGCGCCAAGTGCCGCGATCCAGCATGGCCAGCGTGGGGTCGACTGGGTCGTAAATCACAGTCGGTTGCTTGGCCACTCCACCGCGAACGCGCAGTAAATTCCAATCGGCAAATTGATACAGCCGCCCATCATGAATGAAGGCGACGTAAACACGATAGCGTTCGGCCTGCGTTTGATCGGGCGGCAACCGCTCATAACGGAGCAACTGTCCCTGCACGACCTCGCCGCGCAACAACAAAGGATAGCGCTCGGCGCCCAGCACATAGCTTAAGCCTAACAATGCCAAGCCCGCCATTAGCTGCAGACACCAAACCCAGCGTATCCATGCCTTGCCTACACGCTGCGCTGATTGTTCCAGCGCTGAAGGATCAATCTGCATACTACCTCCCTTGCCGCCCGGTTAGCTTTTGCCAAGCAGACAAGCTGACGAATTGACGCACCGCTACGAGTAGCCTAGGCAATCACAAACACATCGCCCGAACGAGCATCCATAGGTATACCCGGTAAACCCAAGGCAGATGAAAGCTGCAGCAACATACCTGCAGTAGCGCCCCAGATCAGTCTATCCTGCCAGCTTAAAAATAGCGCCTCACCCTGCTGCGTACCGCGCTGTACCCGCCGCCTGGCATAGTGCGCTGGATCAAGTGCAATCGAAAGGGGAATCTCAAATACATCGGCCACTTCATTGTGATCGGGTTGCGCCTGATACGCCGGATCAATCCCCGCCAGTACTGGCGTTACGCAATAGCCGCTGATGGTGTGATAGTGGCCCAATTGGCACCAGGGGGAGATATGCTGCGGATTGATACCCACTTCTTCCACCGTTTCGCGTAGCGCGGTGGCAATGCGGTCGTCATCTTGTGCTTCGACCCCGCCACCCGGAAAACTAATCTGGCCAGCATGCGCGGCTAAATGGGCGGCCCGTTGCGTAAGCAACAAGCTTAATTCCTCACGCAGCACCACCCCCACCAACACCGCCGCTGGCCGCTGCCCTTGTCGCGCCCCATCGCCAGCCGCTGGCCACGTCACCCCTTGCAGACGCCGCACAGCCCAAGCTTGAAAAGCCGTAGCCTCAGCGGGCCACATCATCCATCACCTTCGGGAGTTTCAGCTCGCGCCAATGCGCAAATAGCCGCAGGGCTAGCCCGGCAGCAAAGAGAAGCCACACCCAGCCCGCCGCGGTAAAGCCAGCCGACTGGGAAAAGTAAAACGCCAGTGCCACCAGAATCGACACAGTGCCATAAAAATCTTCATGCAAAATAAACGGCACATCATTCACCAGCATATCGCGTACCAAACCGCCGCCCACCGCAGTGACAAAGGCCAACACACAGACGCCAAACAGATTCACGCCCATCGACATCGCCACCTGCGCGCCCGCGATACTAAAGGCCACCAGCCCGATCGAATCGGCCACGATAAAAATTTTATTCAGTAGCCCCACATTCAGCCGATGCAGACGCACCAGCCAGGCCAGCCCCAGCGTGAGAAAGATTGTGAGAAACGGGCCATTATCGAGAAACACCCGCGGCAGTTGCGCCACCAGCACATCGCGAATCATGCCGCCGCCAATCGCGGTGAGCAGTGCCAAGATCACCACCCCAAGCAAATCAAACTGTTTTTTTGCGCCGATCAAATAACCCGAAATCGTGAACGATGCGGTACCAATCAAAAACAACCAAGTAAATTCAGGCAACTGCAAAATACACCTTTCCACACGGCCGACGGCCAAAACAACTTTTTTATGATTAAACGCTGAGCAGTTTAGCTTTGACCGCCGCACACAAGGTTTGCAGTACATCAAACGCCGGCGCGATGTCGCTTAGCTCGCTGCGCTTGGCTTGCATTTCAATATCTTTGCTTTGCTGAGCAATCCGCGTCGCCCCTAGCTGGCCAGCCGCGCCTTTGAGCTTGTGAGCAAAGCTGATAATTTGCCCCGCATCTTGCGCCGGAATAGCCTGCTGCAAGCCCTGCAAACACTCATCCAGCGTTGGGTAAAACAAGGCCAGCAATTCTTCGCGCATATCCATGCCCACCGCTTGCTCTAGGGATTGGAACATGGTCTCGATATCACGCAGCTCGTGGTCAACTTCATTTAACAAGGCAGTACTCATGATGTTCTCCGCACAGTCATGGCTGGTGGGTGATTTAATTTCATTATTCTGACAGCCAGATGATCATCTTAGCTGGCTTTGCCGCACTGCGCCAAGACGGGGAAAACCACACTAGTGAGCAGGGGCGCCCGTCTGCCCACGCACTCGGCCTGCTGCGGTATAATCGATCCATTTTTCGCAACAATTCTGGCCTGCCATGACTCGTAAAATCCTTGTCACTTCCGCTCTGCCTTACGCCAATGGGGCGATTCACATCGGCCATCTGGTGGAATATATTCAGACCGACATCTGGGTACGCTTTCAAAAATCTCGCGGTCACACCTGCCACTATGTCTGTGCAGATGACACCCATGGCACGCCCATCATGTTGCGCGCAGAGAAAGAAGGCATCAGCCCAGAAGCGCTGATTGCGCGGGTACATGGCGAACATTCACGGGATTTTGCCGGCTTTCACGTTGGTTTTGACAACTACTACAGCACCAATAGCGAAGAAAACCGCCACTTTGCCAGTACGATTTATCGCCAACTGAAAGACAATGGCAAGATCGTTAGCCGCACGATCAATCAGCTGTACGACCCCGTCAAAAACATGTTCCTGCCTGATCGCTTCGTAAAAGGCGAATGCCCGAAGTGTCATGCTAAAGATCAATACGGCGACAACTGTGAAGTCTGTGGCGCAACCTACAGCCCTACCGAACTGATCAACCCGTTCTCAGCCGTCTCTGGCGCTACACCCGAGCTACGCGAATCAGAGCACTATTTCTTCAAACTGGGCGATTGCGAATCTTTCCTCAAAGGCTGGACCACCACCCCGGGCAAACTGCAGGCCGAAGCCGCCAACAAAATGCAGGAATGGTTTGAATCTGGCCTGTCGGACTGGGATATCTCGCGCGACGCGCCGTATTTCGGCTTTGAAATCCCTGATGCGCCAGGCAAATATTTCTATGTATGGCTTGATGCGCCAGTGGGCTACATGGCCAGCCACAAAAACCTGTGCGATCGCCTTGGGCTGGATTTTGACGAGTACTGGAAAACAGACTCAAGCACCGAGCTGTACCACTTCATCGGTAAAGACATTCTGTATTTCCACGCCCTGTTCTGGCCGGCGATGCTGGAGTTTTCCGGCTACCGCACCCCGACAGCGATCAACACCCATGGCTTTTTGACCGTGGATGGCGCCAAGATGAGTAAATCGCGCGGCACCTTTATCACTGCCGAATCGTACCTCAACCACCTGAACCCAGAATGGCTGCGCTACTACTTTGCGGCGAAGCTCTCAAACACCTTTGAAGACATCGATCTGAACTTTGAAGACTTCACCGCGCGAGTGAACAGCGATTTGATCGGTAAATTTGTCAATATCGCCAGCCGGGCCGCCGGCTTTATCAGCAAGCGTTTTGCCGGCCAACTGGCCAGTGAATTAGGCCAGGTTGAGCTCTTAAACCGCTTGCAAGCCGCTAGCGAATCGATTGCCCAGCATTTCGAGGCGCGCGAATACAGCCGCGCTATCCGCGAAATCATGGCACTCACCGATGAAGTGAACCAGTTTGTTGATCAGCACAAACCATGGGAAATGGCCAAGCAAGAAGGCCGCGAGCAAGATCTGCAGCAGGTATGCAGCATTTTGATTAATGCCTTCCGCATTCTGACCATTTACCTGAAACCGGTATTGCCTAAACTGGCTAGCGATGTTGAAGCCTTCCTGAATGTAGCCCCGCTGCAATGGCAAGACGCGCAAAAGTTGCTCACCAACCACACCATCAATACCTACAACCATCTGATGACGCGGATTGACCCAAAACAGATCGAAGCCATGATCGAAGAAAACAAACAAGCCCTGCCCGCGCCAGCCGAAGCCCCAGCTGCGGCGCCAAGCTATGAGATCCCGGCCATCAGTGAAACCATCAGCATTGATGATTTCATGAAAGTGGATCTGCGCATTGCCCGCATTGCCAATGCCCAACACGTGGAAGGCGCAGAAAAACTGCTGCAGCTGACCCTCGATCTTGGCAATGAAACCCGCAATGTCTTTGCCGGCATCAAATCGGCCTACCAGCCGGAAGATCTGATCGGTAAACACACGGTGATGGTGGCCAATCTGGCCCCGCGCAAGATGAAATTCGGCCTCTCTGAAGGCATGGTACTGGCCGCCGGTGGCGATGGTGGCTTGTATATCCTCGAGCCGCACGATGGCGCCAAACCAGGTATGCGCGTGAAATAAGCACATGCCCTGAGCAAAAACGGCAAGGTCTCAACCTTGCCGTTTTTTTATGCCTACAATGCAATACAAATCCGCGGTAGGAATCACCATGAGCCACGCCATTCATTGCTTTGTTAGCGGCCACGTGCAGGGCGTTGGCTTTCGCTGGGCCACCTGCGTTGAGGCTGAACGCCTGCACCTCACCGGCTGGGTCCGCAATCGGCATGATGGCCGCGTTGAAGTCTGGGCCGAGGGCGATCCACATGATCTAGATGAACTGGCCGAATGGCTAGAAACCGGCCCGGAAGACGCGCGGGTTGATGACGTTAAGCGCCACCGGGTAAAAGCCAAAGGCTATTCTGCCTTTCACGAAATGATGACCGCCTAGGTATTGCCTGCCAAGCCAATACTATCAAGCGATACAGCCAGATACACCAGCCAGCAAGCCAATCACGCAAACTGCGCCCGCATCCACGTCAAATAAGCCTCACACTCGGCCGCACCAGCCGGCGGCGCCCAAGCCGCTAGCTCTGCTGGTGCCACCGGCACATAGGGCCCAGCTTTAGCTTCAAAGAATACACAGGGCGTTAAGGCCACCACGGCATGGAATGTGCCCGCCTCGATATTGATGCCAAATTGCTCACCCCCGGCGCGCAAATGATGCTTGGCTATCACCTGCCCATCCGGCGCAAAAATCAGTACGCCCAGCTCCCCTGCCAGCATCAACATGGATTCAGCCTTGGCGGGGTTCAGATGCCGGTGGGGCTGCACATAGGTGCCGGGCTGCAAGGCATTAGCCAGCCGATGACAGGCTGCATCATCACCGGCATGAAAATTCCGGTTTTTGCGTAAGCGCGGGCTAGCCGCAGCCTCTGCGAGCAAATCAGTCAGCAAGGTTTGATCAAGTAAGCTGTAGTGCGGCATCTATCGGCTCTGGGCAGGTTAAATGCCGTAATTAAACCACGATGCGCCCACGCTTTCAGCAGTGGCGACAAGCACGCCTTGGCGCAGCTATAATCGCAGCCTTGAATATTGCTACCGATTGCTGATCATGACGCTGCCAGATCCACGCCTGTATCCCCGAGTTAACCCGCAAAATCCGGTTATTCGCCAACTGATGTCGCTGCTCACCGAGCGTGAAGCTAGCCAAGTGGCGAGCAAACGCCAGGGGCTGCGCCAGCTGATCGCCGAATTGCTGGCCGCGCGTGATCACTATGGTTTGAATGGCGCGATTACTCAGGTGCCATCGCAAGAGGCGTGGTTTGAATTGTGGCAATGCATCCGCGATGAGGTTGAGCAATCCACCGCACCGCGGTACGCGATTCCGTTTGCGATTCCTGTCGTGCTGGTGGCTGGCTTAAAAGGCGAAACCACCTTACCAAGCGAAATCGATGGCGACAAAGCCTTGGCCATTTTGGGCGAGCATGGCGTTGTCGCCGCTGATGCCGATGTGTGGCTCTCGGGCGCTTTGCTGGATGCCAGCCTTTTGGCGGCCATCAACCCGGCGCAAGTGGCCGAATGGAAGGCCAATCTAAGCAGCTCCCGCGATTTTCCATTGGATTCGGCCGGCGCACCGATTGTGGTAAAAGACGAAATCGTTGCGCTGCGCTATTTGGTGGGTGTGGCGATGCAAAGCCAAGATGCCGCCCCAGCGATTAAGCTCGGTGGTAGCGTTGGCGCGTGGGGCATGCCATTTGCGCAATTGATTGGCGACGCCCTCAAAGCTGATGGCGTGACGCTGTTCCCCATTCCGCGCACGCCACTGAGCTGGCTGGCGGCACAAGATGCCGGCCGGGTCACCCAGCTGGAAACACGCCTGCAAGTAATGACCAGCAACGCGCTGCGCTCCATTCGCAGCAAAGGCCGCACGCCGGTAGTGACGGTGGCCGCGCACGAAAACGCCGAAATCCGGATTACATTCAGTAGCCAAGAAGACCCCGAGCGCTGGGAAGGCTATGTATGGCCACTTGCTGCCAATGACCAAGTAGCCTACATCGAGCAATATGTGACTGAACTGATGCGCGAATGCCGTGTTGAGCAAGTCAAAATCATCGGCAATGTGCAGCCCGTGCTCGACACCGATGGTCTGCCATTGTTTATTACCGCCCATAATCTGGGCTCGGCCATCGCCAGCATTCAATAATTGTCAGTGATTACCATGGGTGGCCTGCCTTGTGCTGCCGCCCTGTTCTGCCCCGCCAAGGAGCCTGCGCATGAGCTACTACCAACACCACGTGTTTTTCTGTCAAAACCAGCGCGAGCCGGGCGAGCGCCAAAGCTGTAATAGCTGTGGTGCCAGCGAGCTAGCCGCCTACGCCAAAGACCGGGTCAAAAGTCTGGGCCTGAGTGGCGAGGGCAAAGTGCGCATCAATAAAGCCGGCTGCCTGGATCGCTGCGAAGAAGGCCCGGTCATGGTGATCTACCCGGAGGAAACCTGGTACACCTATCTGGATAAATCCGACATCGACGAAATCATCGAGCAGCATCTGGTGCAAGGCCAAGTGGTTGAGCGCCTGAAGATTTAAGCCATACCCACACCCAGTATTAACAGCAAAGTATTTACATTCATGACCCAGAGCAACATACCCCGCAAGGCCGCCACATTTGAACTAATCCAAATTGCCGGCCCGGTCGGCACACTGGAATGCCTGAAGCTCGAATCCGCGTGGTCCAGCACCGTGGGTATCGCCTTGGTAGCCCACCCCAACCCGCTGGAAGGCGGCACTTTTAATAATAAAGTGGTGCATACGCTGGCCAAGACTTTGGCACGCTTGGGTTATGTGGTGTATTGCCCGAATCTGCGCGGCGTTGGTCACTCGGCCGGCACACACAGCCGAGGCGAGCATGAGCCCGACGACATGGCCGCAGTACTGGCGCACGCCCGTGCCGAAAACCCGGGCGTCACACGCCTCACGCTGGCCGGCTTCTCATTTGGCACCCTGGTGCAATCGCGCTTGCGCCAGCGACTGGCCGAGCATGAAGTCGAAGGCATGATTCTGATCGGCCCCGCCGTGAGCCGCTATGAATTCCCCACCGTACCCAAAGGCACTTTGGTCATACACGGCGAAGAAGACGAAGTCATCAGCCTGGCCGCAGTGCTAGATTGGGCGCGGCCACAGCAATTGCCCGTGCTGGTCGTACCTGGCGTCGGCCACTTCTTTCATGGCCGGCTCACCCAATTAGCCGAGCTGGTTGATAAAAACTGGCGTTTTTAAGCGATGGACACCCCACTCTACGCGGATTCGTGGCTCACTCTGGGCTGGTTTTGCTTAGCGTGGGGCTGTGTAGTGGCGCTGCGGCGCGAAGCCTGGCGCGCCATCCCGCAAGGCCAGCTCACCGGCTGGCTCGCGGCCTGCGTGCTGATTTTGCTCAGCTGGCAGCTAAAAGCCGAAATCCAGTCAGGCATTGCCTTTCATATCTTGGGCAGCGCCGCACTGATGCTGATTGCCGGCCCTTGGCGTGCCCTGCTGGGTATGGCCGTACTCTTCAGTCTGCAAGGGCTGTATGGGCATATACCCCTCGAGCGGATTGGCATTATCTGGACGCTGAAGGCGCTCATTCCCATTAGCCTCACCGCGCTCTTGCTGCACTGGGCGCAACGTAAATTACCGCTCAATTACTTTGTCTACATTTTTATCAATTGCTTTGCCGCCGCGGCGCTGAGCATGTGGGCCTTTGGCATCAGCCATGCCGTGGTGCTGACCACCTCCGGCAGTTATGGCGCAAGTTTCCTCCTCGAAGAAATCCTGCCGTATTACTTTTTAATGGGCTGGCCAGAAGGTTTTATCACCGGGCTGAATCTCACGCTCTTGGTAGTGTGGCAACCGCAGCTGATTAGCACCTTTGATGACAGAAAATATCTGCAAAAGCGGGATTAACTGCTAGATTTGAAGTAATTTTCCCGCTTGTCGATGTCATGCGCCGAATCCGCACCCACCTCAATCTGATTTTTGTGGTCATCCTGACGATGGCGCTGTCAATTTCCGGCGCCATTTCCTATTTGCGCACCGAGCAGCGCCTGGAAGAAGAGCTAAAAAGCTACGAGCAGCGCATGCGTCTGCGCATGGAAACCGTGGTGCCTGGCGTGCTGTGGAATTTCGATGATATTCAGCTTGCCCGAGTGCTGGATGCCGAGATGAGCTACGAAGCCATCACGACGCTGGAAGTCTATAACGGCGACTCTTTTCTCGATGGTCGCCAGCGCGGCCCTGATGGGCAAATCAATAAACTCGATCATGCCGTGCTCGAGAAAAATAGCCCAAGCTTTGCGCTTAATTTCAGCGGCGCCGAAAGCCAGAAAGTGCTGGGCCATGTGCGCTTTGAATCCAATCGTAAATTAATTCAGCAGCAATTGCGTGAGCAGGTATTAGAAAAAATCATCGAGATTATTATTCTCGATTTGCTGGTGGTGCTGGCCCTTTCGCGGTCGCTGCAGCAAATTGTGATTCGCCCACTGGCCTTGCTGCGGGATCGGATCAACCAGATCGCCGAGCGCGATATCAACTACAACAATATCGATCTGCCGCGTAATCCCTACCAGGAAATCGATGAAGTCTCGATTGGCTACAACCGCATTGCCCATCGCTTGCAAGATGATGTGGCCAATCTCTCGCGCACCGAAGCCCAAATGCGCCAAGCCAAGGAAGAAGCTGAGCTAGCCTTGCGGCAACTGCAAGAGGCACAAAAAAACCTGGTGCAATCCGAGAAAATGGCTTCGCTGGGTAGTCTGGTGGCCGGCATTGCGCATGAAATCAATACCCCGGTCGGCGTTATTCTGACCAGCGCCTCGGTCTTGCGCGATGAATCGGTGAAATTCCGCCAGATGATCGAAGACGGTCAAGTGAAAAAATCAGACGTGCTTAGCTACGGCGAAACCGCCGAACAATCCTCTAGCCTGATTCTGAGTAATGCCACCCGCGCCGCTGACCTAATCCAAAGCTTTAAACGCGTGGCGGTTGATCAGACTTCTGAAGTTAAACGCGATTTTGAGCTCAAAGCCTATCTGAACGAGATTTTGCTAAGCCTGCGCCCACTGACCAAACACGCGGCAGTGCAAATCGTGATTGATTGCCCCGATGAAATCAAAATCGATAGTTACCCCGGCGCTTTCTCGCAAATTTTGACCAATCTGCTGCAGAATGCGTTGCTGCATGCTTTTGGCCCCAATAACGAAACCGGCCGGCAAAATACAATTACGATTGCCGCGCATGAAGAAGCCGGCGAAACCGTGCTGAATTTCAGCGATAACGGCCAAGGGATCGCCGCCAATATCATTGATAAAGTATTTGACCCCTTCTTCACCACCAAACGCGCCAACGGCGGTAGCGGCCTGGGCCTCAATATCGTCTTTAATCTGGTGACCCAAACCTTGGGCGGCACGATCAAAGTCTTTTCGGATTTAGGCCTAGGAACGCGCTTTGAAATGCGCATTCCGACCCATGGGCATAAATAATCCCGCCCATCGGGCATGGTCAGGCTAGGGATTCTTGGGTATCCTTGCCGCCTTTCGCATCGCTTTTTTGATTCAGGCCCGCCATGACTGCTATTGCCGCCCAACCCTTTGCCCTCTTGGCGTATTGCCGCGCGGGTTTTGAACCCGATTGCGCTGAAGAGCTACAGGATGTGGCCAGCTGCGACGGGCAGATTGAAAAAGGGGCCGGCTGGGTACTTTTTACTCCCAAGAAAGCCAATCCTCGGGCGCTCAATAGCCTCATCCAGGCCAAGCTAATTTTTGCCCGCCAGAGCGTGCTGGTGCATGCGCGGCTCGAGCTTGGCAGCCGCGATCGGCTAACCCCCATCGTGGCCGCACTCAATGAATTGCAACAAGAGTTCTGCGACATCTGGCTGGAATACCCTGATACCAATGAAGGTAAATCGCTCTCCAGCTTCTGCCGTAAATTTGGCGATTATGTTCTCAAAGCCACCAGCGAACATGGCTGGATCGACAATCTGGGCGAGCAACGCCTGCATTTATTTTTCCCGCAGCAAAACGAAGTCTTTATCGCCAGCCGCCCGGCTAAAGAGACGGATTGGTTGTGCGGCATTCCGCGCCTACGCATGCCGGTGGATGCCCCTAGCCGCTCAACGCTGAAACTGCACGAAGCGATTTTGATGCTAGTGGATGAGCCCGAACGCAAATTCCGCGAAGGCATGACCGGCGTCGATTTGGGCGCGGCCCCAGGTGGCTGGACCTATCAGCTGGTGATGCGCGGCCTGAAGGTATTTGCCGTGGATAATGGCCCCATGAAAGGCAGTATGGAGCGCCATCATCAGGTCAAACACATTCGCGATGATGGGTTTAAATTCCGCCCGAAAAACCCGGTGGAATGGCTGGTGTGCGATATGGTGGAGCAGCCTATTCGCGTAGCCGAGCTGATTGCCAAATGGTTAGCCAGCGGCATGGCCCGGCGCACCATTTTCAACTTGAAGCTGCCAATGAAAAAACGCTATCTCGAAGTAAGTAAATGCCTGGCCCTGATTGAAGCCAAGCTGGAACAAGCCGGCATGCAGTGTCACTGGCGCGCCAAGCAGCTTTATCACGATCGGGAAGAAATCACCGTTTACTTGACGACAGCCCGCGATTAACCAAAAATCACGCCACCCTTTCAACTTACTGAATTGAGAAAAGCCATGTTTAAAGAGTTTCGTGAATTTGCCATGCGTGGCAATGTGATTGATCTGGCGGTCGGCGTGGTGATCGGCGCGGCCTTTGGCAAGATCGTCGATTCGCTGGTTAAAGATATCATCATGCCACCAATTGGTTATCTGGTAGGCAAAGTCGATTTCAGCAATATGTTTGTGACTTTGGTGAACGGCAGCAAAGTAGCTGGTCCTTACGAGACATTGAAAGCTGCGCAAGATGCTGGTGCGGTGACGCTTAATTTTGGTCTGTTTATCAATAGCATGATCAGCTTTGTGATTGTGGCGTTTGCTATTTTCCTGGTGGTGAAAGCCATGAATAAACTACGCCGCGAAACCCCACCAGCACCACCTGCGCCGGAAGTAACGCCTGAAGACATCGTGCTGCTGCGCGAGATTCGGGATGCGCTGAAAAACAAATAAGCCACAGCATCCAATTACCGCTGCTGAATAAACAAAAACCCGCCTGTGGCGGGTTTTTGTTTATGGCTAGCCCAGATACCCAGCTGGGTATCTATCGCTATTAGCGCTCCAGACACATTGCTACGCCCATACCCCCACCGATACACAGGGTAGCCAGGCCTTTTTTGGCATCACGATGGACCATTTCATGCACCAGAGTGACCAACACGCGGCAGCCTGAGGCGCCAATCGGATGGCCAAGCGCGATCGCGCCACCGTTGACATTCACTTTATCCAGATCCCATTGCAGTTCGCGCGCCACGCCCAGTGCTTGTGCAGCAAAGGCTTCGTTGGCTTCGATCAGATCCAGATCAGCGATGCTCCAACCAGCTTTAGCCAAAGCTTTTTGCGTGGCCGATACCGGGCCCATGCCCATAATGCTTGGGTCCAGACCGGTGCTAGCAGCCGCTTTGATGCTCGCTAGCACCGGCAGATTCAGCTCAGCCGCTTTAGCACGGCTCATCAGCAAGACGGCAGCGGCACCATCATTGATACCCGAGGCATTACCGGCCGTCACTGTGCCTTCTTTATCAAAGGCAGCGCGCAATTTGGCCAGTGATTCAGCGGTAGTGCCGGGTTTTACAAATTCATCACTCGCAAATACCAGCGGGTCGCCTTTCTTTTGCGGGATGACTACGGGCACGATTTCCGCGGCAAATTTGCCGGCAGCTTGCGCAGCCGCAGCTTTTTGCTGCGAAGCCAAGGCCAGCGCATCTTGCTCTTCACGGCTGATGCCATATTTTTTGGCGATGTTTTCCGCGGTGACGCCCATGTGATAGCCCTGATATACGTCAGTCAGGCCATCGTACACCATGCTATCGACGAGGCTGGCGTTGCCCATCCGGAAACCATCGCGGCTGCCATTGAGCAGATGCGGGCTGGCCGACATATTTTCTTGGCCACCAGCAATCACGATCTCGGCATCGCCCGCCAAAATCGCTTGCACACCCAAGGCCACAGCTTTGAGGCCCGAGCCGCAAACCTGATTGATGGTCAAGCCAGGTACTGCATCTGGCAAGCCAGCTTTGCGCACAGCTTGGCGGGCCGGATTTTGGCCCAGCCCGGCGGTCAGCACATTGCCCAGAATGACTTCTGACACCTGCTCACCAGCCACGCCAGTTTTTTCCAGCAAGGCACGAATAACAGTCGCGCCCAGTTCTGGCGCTGGCACTTTGGCCAAAGCGCCGGCAAAATTGCCCAGCGCTGTCCGAGCGGCCGCAACGATAACAACTTCGGTCATGGTATCTTCCTTTATCTTTGTTTGGATCTAAATTATGCCGTAAGCATTGAGTTGCAAAAAAGGCAAGACACCACGTCTTGCCTTGAATTTCAATTAGGCCAAGCGCGCTTTAACATAACGCCCCGGCGCAGCCTCGATGGCCTTATATTTGGTATTACCGGCTTTCTTGGGTGCGGCTTGCTGCGCACCGGAGTGCGGCACCAGCCATTGTGTCCAATCTTGCCACCAGCTGCCCGGACGTGATTCAGCGCTGTTAAACCAGTCATCAGCGCTGAGCGCCACATTATCGTTCACCCAATAATTGCGCTTATTCGTTGAAACCGGATTAATCGCCCCGGCAATATGCCCCGAAGCCCCTAACACAAAGCGCAAGGGGCCCTTGAATAGCTTGGTGGTGGCAAAAGCCGATTTCCACGGCACGATATGGTCTTCGCGCGCCGCAAAAATATACGTGGGTACATTAATCGTACTCAAATCGATTGGCACACCGCACAAGCTAAATGAATTGGGCTTGATCAGGTTGTTTTCCAGATACATATTGCGCAGGAAGAAGGTATGCATCGGCAAAGCCAGATTGGCCGAATCGCTATTCCAGTACAACAGATCAAATGGTGGTGGCGTTTTCCCTTTCAGGTAGTTATTCACCACATAATTCCAGATCAGATCATTGGCACGCAGGGCCGAGAAAGTACGGGCTAATTCTTTGCCATCTACCACACCACTCGCCTGGCTTTCACGCTGGCGAACCAGATTCCAGTCGATGAAATGTTTAATCTCGCCCGGATCGGTGTGATCAAGCATGACGGTCATCAGGGTAATCGATTCAAACCAATCCAAACCGCGCGCTTTCATCACCGGAATCGCCGTCGAAACCAATTCGCCACCAATGCAGAATGACAGCACATTGATTTTCTCGGCTTTGCTAATTTCGCGCACAACTTCGGCCGCTTTGATCACGCCGCTGTCGATGTAATCATCCCATTGCAAATGGCCCTGATCGGCTTCGATCGATTTCCAGGAAACCAAGAAAGTGGTAAAGCCCTGGCTCACGATGTAGCCCATCATAGAATTCGCTGGCTGCAAATCCATAATGTAGTATTTGTTTACACACGGCGGAACAACTAGCACTGGACGGCTATACACCTGGGGGGTACTTGGGCTGTATTGAATCAGCTGGAATAAGTCATTTTCAAAAATCACTTCACCCGGGGTAACCGCCAGATTTTTACCCACTTCAAATTGCGCCTCGTCGGTCATGGTGATGGCGCCTTTTTGCATATCGGCCATCAATTGCTTCATGCCTTCTTGCAAACTTTCACCCTTGGTATCCAGCGCCAACTTCATGACTTCGGGATTGGTAAAGGCAAAATTGCTCGGGCTAATCGCATCGATATATTGGCGGGTGAAAAAAGACATCTTTTCCCGCGTGGCTTCATCAAATTGCGGCGAATTCACCTGATCAAGCAGCCAGCGCGCGGTCAGCAAATAATTTTGGCGGATATAGTCAAAAATCGGGCTATCCCATTCAGGCGCGGTAAAGCGGCGGTCGGTTTTATCTATTTCAACCACTTTGCCAGCTGGCTTAGCACCAATCAGTCCCAGCCATAAATCCATTTGCTGCTGATAAAATTGACTTTGGCTTTGTAGCCACTCCGGCTGCGAGTGTTGCATTTTATGCAACACTTCGTGCATCACGTTCATCGGCTGGTTAGGCTCGGCAACCGGAAAAAACTTACCCCATTGCTCAGTCCACTGACGGTTTACTTCGGTAACTTGCTCAAAAAAAGCTTGCAGCGCCTCTTGATTCAACACAATTTACTCCGAAAGATTAGGGTAATCGCTGACATTGTGACCATTGCCATTTTGCAGTGCAACACCCAAATTAGCTAACGTGGCGCGCAAGCCTCAAGAATTTTAATGTCATAGTTTAGAAAAAAGGCACTACTATTTGATTAGCAATGACTTTTTACGCTGCTTTCGTTAAAATCAGCGTCAACTAACATAGCAACACTTGCTTTACCCCCGAGGGCCCATTGCCATGCCTACCCTACTCCGAGCCCTGTGCGTCATCGTTTCCAGCGCCATTCTGGCTGCCACTCCCGCATTCGCGGCGAGTAAATCTGTAGAAAAAACAACTGCTAGCAGCAAAAAGGCCACTTCCAGCGCCAGCAAAAAGAAGACCGCTAGTAGCAAAAAAGCCACCACTAAATCGGCCAAGCGCAGTAATCGTTCCGATGTAAAACGCGAGGCCATCGCCCGCGCCCGCCGCGATGTGCAAGTCACCCGCGTGAATGCCAATCCGGTCAATCTGTACAGCCCTGGTGTTCAATCGCAGGCGGCGGTGGTGGTAAACCAACAAACCGGCGAAGTGATGTATGAGCGCAACGCCGATCAGGTGGTGCCGATCGCTTCGATCACCAAACTGATGACGGCCATGGTGGTGCTGGATGCACGCCTGCCTCTGAATGAATTGATCAGCATTACCCAAGACGATGTCGACACGCTGAAAAACACCGGCTCACGCTTAGCGGTGGGCACCACCCTCACCCGCGGTGAAATGCTGCTTTTGGCGCTGATGTCTTCTGAAAATCGTGCCGCGTCATCTTTGAGCCATGCTTATCCGGGCGGTCGTGAAGCTTTCGTGCGCAAAATGAATGAGAAAGCCCAGCAATTGGGCATGACGCGTAGCCAGTTTTATGACCCAACCGGGCTCACGCCACGCAATGTTGCTACTTCGCGCGATCTGGCGCTGATGGTGAAAGCAGCCATGCGTTATCCAGAAATTCATCAGTTTTCAACTTCCAGCGAATACACCTTTGTGTCGAATTTAACCGGCCACAGCATGGCGTATCGCAATACCAACCCGCTGGTGAAAGACCCGGATTGGGAAATCGGCGTATCAAAAACCGGCTTTATCAATGAAGCAGGCCGCTGCATTGTGATGCAAGCCAAAATCAATAATATGCCGGTGGTGATGGTATTGATGGATTCAGCCGGCAAGCAAACCCGGATCGGTGATGTACAGCGCGTACGCCGCTGGATCGAAGAAACTCGCCAAGCCGGTAATTTGCGCGCGGGTTAACCGTATTGATTGCACAGCAAAAAGCCCAAGTTAACACCTGGGCTTTTTTATTACCGGTGCAGAGCTGCTGCCGGCACGCGGAATATTTGCTGACGCCGATAGTCGCGCAAGCAAGTAGCAAGCTTGAGCTTAATCATCCGCCTTAGGTTTTAGCGGACAGCTATTCAGCCCCAGCAGGGGGTATACCGGGCAAAACCTCATCAAGCCAGTCGCCAAGGGCAATACCCCCAACCAACCCCAAACCCCGATCACACCCAGCGCGGCTAAAATCACCAGGCCAGCGCCAACGCCGATCCGCAACACGCGGTCAATACCACCCACATTGACTTGCATACCGCCTCCTCTCCTCGCCGCGCCTGCGGCTTACAAAAATTGCTGCAACCAGGCCTTGAACTGCCCGGCCGACAAAGCGCCTGACATACGCTCCAGCTCCATGCCATTTTCCAGCACGACCAGCGTCGGGATACTGCGCACGCGGAATTGATTGCCCAATTCTGGCTGTGCCTCGGTGTCGACCTTAATAAACAGCATCTTGCCGGCCAGATCTTTAGCGGCGGCCGCGAAAGTCGGACCAAACATCTGGCAAGGCCCGCACCAAGGCGCCCAGAAATCAATCACCACCGGCAGCGTGCTGTGTTTGATCAGCGCGGCCAGATTATCGCTGGTGGCCGCCAGCGGCGCACCGCTCAGCAGCGGCTGGTGGCAGGCACCGCAGTTAGGCGCGTCTTTCAGGCGCTCGGCATCCAGCCGGTTGGTGGCATGGCAATGGGGGCAGCTTAAATGCAAGCTCATGGTGGTCTCCTTTTATCCCAGTGTATTAAGTGGGAGTTTTAAATACTGGCGCCCGTCGGCTTCGGCCGGTGGCAATTCGCCGGCCCGGATATTGACTTGAATTGAGGGCATGATCAACACCGGCATGGCCAGACTCGCATCGCGCGCTTCCCGCATGGCCACAAATTCGGCCGCCGGAGTATCCGCCCGCAGATGAATATTGCTGCGCTTTTGCTCAGCGATCGTGCTTTCCCAGCGTGGCGTAGTGCGCTCAGGCGGTGGGTAATCATGACAGGCAAAGGCGCGGGTTTCGTCCGGCAGCTGATACAGCCGCTGTACCGATTGATATAGCGCCAGCGCATCGCCCCCCGGGAAATCACAGCGCGCGGTACCAACATCCGGCATAAACAGCGTATCGCCCAAAAAGAGCGCATCGCCAATTAAATACGCCAAATCAGCCGGCGTATGCCCGGGCACAAATAGCGCCTGAATGGTCAAATCGCCGGCCTGTAATTCATCATTGGCGCCCAGCAAGCGATCAAATTGCCGGCCATCGGTGGCAAACTCGGCCTCCATCCCAAAAATGGGTTTAAAGATTTTTTGCACCGCCGTAATACCCGCGCCAATCGCGATCTGCCCGCCCAGCTGCGTTTTGAGCCAGGCTGCCGCCGAAAGATGATCGGCATGCGCGTGCGTTTCTAAGATCCAGTCAATTTCGAGCCGCAGCTCAGCAACCCGTTTAACGATCAGACCGGCATTTTCGGTACTGGTTCGCACCGCGCGTGGCTCGTAATCGAGCACCGGATCGATAATCACCCCATGGCCACCGGGCCGATCAAACACCAGATAGCTAACCGTAAATGTGGCCGGATCATAAAACGCCTCCACCGTGGGCTTGAACATGGCAAAACTCCTGTATCGATCTGACTTTACTTTACGATATATTTTTTTATATAATATGTCAACGCTAAGTATTCGAGGAGCATAGCCATGGATCCCACCCAGATGAGCCGCATGCGCGCCGCGGCCGGCGATGCGGCGCAATTACTGAAAAATCTCGGCAACGAAGACCGCCTACTGTTGTTATGCCAAATGGTCGATGGCGAAAAATGTGTTTCTGATTTTGAAGCCTTGCTCGACATCCGCCAGCCCACGCTCTCACAACAACTGGGTGTGTTACGCAATGCCGGGCTCGTAAATACCCGCCGCGATGGCAAACGGATTTTTTATTCGTTAGCCAGCGCCGAAGTGCAAAGCCTGCTGGGGCTGTTGTACCAGCTGTATTGCCCGATTGATGCACAAGTACCGGAGCCTGAACATGCAGATTGATCTGATCCACTTTACCCCCTGGGCCTCGCTGGCTGGCGGGGCCTTAATCGGCCTCTCGGCCGGCTTATTGATTTTGCTCGGCGCCCGTATCGCCGGCATTGCCGGCATCATTGGCGGGCTGGTACAGGGGGTAGCTGATCGGCAGTGGCGCTACTTATTTGTGCTGGGCATTCTGCTTAGCCCGCTGGTGTGGCAATTATTTGCCCCGCTGCCAGCGCTGCAGATGGTCAGCAATCCGCTGGGGCTAGTGATCGCTGGCTTGCTGGTGGGTATCGGCACCCGCTACGCCAATGGCTGCACCAGCGGGCACGGTATTTGTGGCTTGTCACGATTTTCTGTGCGCTCACTGGCTGCAGTGCTGAGCTTTATGAGTGCCGGCTTTGCCACCGTGTTTGTGATCAAGCATGTGTTATAAGGACACCACCATGCGCTTAAATCTATTAGGTTTGCTCACCGGCCTCTTGTTTGGCCTAGGTTTATTACTGGCAGGCATGGCCAATCCGGCCAAGGTACAGGGCTTTTTGGATCTGGCCGGCCTGTGGGACCCAAGCCTTGCGCTGGTGATGGCCGGGGGGATTGGCGTGGCCTTGCCGTTTTTTCTACTGGCCAAACGCAGCTCCACCGCCCGCCTTACCGGCGAGCCGATGCAATTACCGAGCAGCAGCGTGATTGATAAACGCTTGCTGCTGGGCTCGGCGGCCTTTGGGGTGGGCTGGGGCATCGGGGGTATTTGCCCCGGGCCAGCCTTGGTATTAGTCGGCAGCGGCATACTAGATGGGGTATTGTTTGTGGCGGCCATGCTGGCCGGTATGGCGCTGTTTAGCTGGCTGGAGCGCCGCTAAGCATGCGCGCACTTCCGGGCTGGGCACGGCACTATCAGCGCCAATGGCTGGCGGGCGACGCCAGCGCCAGCCTGATTGTGGCGCTACTGCTGATTCCGCAGGGCTTGGCCTATGCGCAGCTGGCCGGCTTACCGCCACTGGCGGGGCTGTATGCCAGCCTTGGGCCCTTGCTGCTGTATGGGATATTTGGCACCAGCATGACGCAGTCCGTTGGCCCGATGGCGATCACCTCCGCCATGACCGCCGCAGCACTCAGCCCCCTAGCCCCCGCCGGCAGTGCCCACTATGTGGCGCTGGCTGCTACGCTGACGTGGTTGTCGGCCCTCTTTTTACTCGGGCTGGGCGCAGCCCGGCTTGGACAACTCACCCGCTTGCTGGCGCTGCCGGTGGTGCAGGCGTTTAGCGCCGCCACTGCTTTGCTGATCGCGCTGGGGCAGCTTGGGGTGTTGCTGGGCAGCCCATGGCGCGGCGATACACTGCCGCAACTACTGCAGCAATTACCGCATAGCTCGCAAGGCTTGCGCGCGCTGGATGTGGGCTATGGCCTTGCCAGTTTTGCCCTGCTGGCCGCGGCACAGTTTGGACTGCCACCACTATTGCGCCGCTGGGGCTTAGCGAGCATCCATGCCGATTTAGCCGGCAAACTCGCCCCCATCGCGCTTTTACTGTTGCTTGCCGCACTGGCCCTGCCCTGGGCGTTGCCGCGTTTGCAGCTCAGCGCCAGCCAAAGCAGCGCGTGGGTTAGCCCGGCGCTCGATTGGGCCAGCATCCAGAGCCTGTTGCTGCCGGCTTTGCTGATCAGTCTGGCGGGCTTTTTGCAAAGCATCACCATCGCGCAAACGCTAGCAGCCGAGCGCGGGCAAACCATCAGCGCCAATCGCGAGCTATTAGCCCTCGGTAGCTGCAATCTGGCTGCTGCCAGCCTAGGTGGTCTGCCAGTGAGTGGCGGGTTTTCGCGCACCATGGTCAACACCCAAGCCGGCGCACATACACCCCTGGCGGGTATCTTCACCGCCGGCCTGCTAGGGCTAGCACTGTGGGCATTACTCCCCTATTTTGCCTTTCTACCGCTCGCCTTGCTGGGTGCCTCGATTATTCTGGCGACGAGCCGCATGCTGAGCTGGCATACGGGCTGGCAGGCCTGGCGCTATGATCGGCGCGATGGCATGGCGTGGCTGCTGACCTATCTGGGCGTACTCTGGGTGGGGCCAATGCAGGGGATTGCGCTGGGGGTGCTGGTAACAATGCTACTTTACCTCTGGCGCAGCCAGCGCCCGCATGTGGCGATTGTTGGTCGCCTGCCGGGCAGCGAGCATTTTCGCAATGTCGATCGCTTTGCGGTGGAAACCCACCCCGAGCAATTACTGGTGCGGATTGATGAGAATCTGTACTTTGCCAATGTGGCTACGGTGCTGGAGCAATTGGAAAATGCACTACAGCGCCAGAGCAGCTGCCGACAGCTGCTGCTGATTTTTTCGGCTGTAAATTCGGTGGACTACACCGCGGCGCAAGCACTGCAAAACTGGCTGCCCAGCTTGCGCCAGCGCGGCATTGAGCTGTATCTGGCCGAGCTAAAAGGCCCGGTGCGCGATACGCTGGCCCATGCCGATCTGCTCGCACAGCTGGCCGCGCCACCGTTTATTTCGACGCATGCGGCGGTGTGTGCGCTACACAGCCCAGCACAAGAAGAAGATTTCGCGATCTAACCTAGGGTATCTGCCAGAAAGCCTTAACTAGCAAGCCCTAGCCGGCGATACCCTCTCCAGCGCGTGTACCCTGCCTTACTTGCGGAACACAATCAAGTGCTCGACTTCCAGCTCAATACCAATCAGCTCGCCCAGCGCGTGGTTATGGTGGCTAGGTACTAGGCTTAACACCTGTTGGCCCGAGGGCAGCGCCAGCGTGTATAAAAACTGCGCCCCTCGGAAAGCCTTGGCCACCACTTTGGCTTGCAACGGGCTGCGATCGTTGTGCTGGATATCATCTGGGCGAATCAGGATTTCCAGCTCCGCACCAATGCCGCACTCCACTGGCGCAGTGCGGCACAGCTCGCCCAGCTCAAATTCAATACATTGCGGCCCAGTGAGGCGCGCCGGCAGCAGCACACCTTCGCCGATAAAGTTGGCCACGAAGCGATCGACAGGCTGGTGATACAGATCATACGGCGTGCCCCACTGGCGGATGCGCCCTTCGCTCATCACGCCAATCTGATCCGCCATGGCAAAGGCCTCGCGCTGATCGTGCGTCACCAAAATCGCCGTGGTGCCGGTGGCTTTCAAAATCTGCCGCACTTCCTGCCCCAGCCGCTCGCGCAGCTCGACATCCAGATTGGAAAACGGCTCGTCCAGCAGCAAGAGCCGTGGTTGCGGCGCCAGCGCCCGTGCCAGTGCCACCCGCTGCTGCTGGCCGCCTGACAGCTCATGGATATAGCGGCCACCTAGTTCACCCAGGCCCACCAAATCCAGCATCTCGGCCACCCGGCGCGCTTGCTCGGGCTTGGTGAGCGAGCGCAGGCCAAAACCCACGTTTTGCGCTACGGTCAGGTGTGGAAACAGTGCGTAATCCTGAAACACCATGCCGATACCCCGTTGTTGGGGGGGCAGCTGCACGCCGGGCGCGCTCAAGAGCTGGCTCTGCAGATGTATCTCGCCCGCCTGCAGCGCTTCAAAGCCGGCAATACTGCGCAGCACCGTGGTTTTGCCGCAACCCGAGGCCCCGAGCAAACAGGCAATTTCACCGGCTTCCAAAGCAAACGACAAGCCATCCACCACCCGGCGTGCGCCGGCAAATTCGATGGCAATTTGGTTAACGCTAAGTAATGGCATCGCTTATTCCGCTTTTCGTACCAGCAGGATGACCGGAAGTAACCCGGTCAACACAATCATTAAACTGGGCAGTGCCGCATTGGCCCACATGCCTTCCGAAGTCATTTCAAACACGCGCACCGCCAGGGTTTCCCAGCCAAAGGGGCGGGTCATTAGCGTGATGGGCATTTCTTTCATTACATCCACAAAGCACATCAACACCGCGGTGAGCGCCCCGCCACGCAGCATCGGCAAATGCAAGCGCCAGGTGAGCTGGCGATTGGATAATCCGAGCGAACGAGCCGCGTCTTCCTGATTGCGGCTAACCCGCTGCATCGCGCTCTCCAGCGGCTGAAAAGCCACAGCCATAAATCGCGCGCCCAGCGCCAGCAGCATCACCGCCACCGAGCCTTTGAGTATTTGAAATCCCTCATAACCCAAGGCATGGGCATAAGGCAGCAGCAGATTATCCAGCCAGGCGATCGGCACAAACACGCCCACTGCCAGCACCGTGCCCGGCACGGCATAGCCTAATGTCGCCAACTGCACGGTCAAGCGTGTGGCACGGCTCGCATAGTGGCGCTGCAGTAGCACCAACACCAGCGCCAGTACACTCACCACCAGCGCTGCCGCTAAGGAAATCAACATCGAGCGCAGCGTAAAACCCCAGTACCGCGCATCCAGATCGGTGGCGAGCACGCTGCAGGCCCAGACCAAGAGTTGCAAGAGCGGAATCACAAAAGCCATCGCCAGCACTGCGAGGCAAAATAGCGTGGCCGCAGGGCGCGCCCAACCGGTGAGCACAATGCGCTCGGCCGCCACAATACGCCCATGATAGGCTCGCGCGCCGCGCGCACGTTGCTCCACCAACACCAGCACCAACACAAACAGCACCAAAAGTGACGCCAGCTGCGAAGCCGCAGTAAGGTTAAACAAGGAAAACCAGGATTTGTAAATCGCGGTCGTGAAGGTATCAAAATTAAAGACCGACACCGTACCGAAATCGGCTAGGGTTTCCATCAGCGCCAGCGTTAGCCCGCCAATCAGCCATGGTCGCGCCATCGGTAGCGCCACTTTCCAAAACCCTGCCGGGCGGGAATAGCCCAGCATTTGCGCGGCTTCAAGCGCGCGCTTGCCTTGAGTAAGAAAGGCATTGCGCGCTAGCAAATAAACATAAGGATAGAACGCCAGCGTCAGCACCAGCACTACACCGCCGGTGGAGCGAATGCGCGGAAACCAGCTGCTGTCGCCGGTTAGCTCGCGCAATAGCGTCTGCACTGGCCCGGTGAAATCCAGCAAACCGACCTGTACAAAGGCCAACACATAAGCAGGCATCGCCAGCGGCAACATCAACGCCCAACTGAGCCAGCGGCGGCCGGGAAACTCGCATACGGCCGTGAGCCAGGCCAGCGGCACGCCCAGTAGCAACACCCCAAAGCCCACGCCTAATAGCAAGATCGCGGTATTGCGCAGCACATCAGGCAACACATATTGGCCCAGATGGGCCCAGATTTCTGGTTGCGGATGCAGAAAAGACGCCAACACCACCAATAGTGGAATCAAGGTGAGCAAAGCAATCGGCAAGGCCAGCACGGCACCGCGCCAGGAGTGTTTGGACATAAGCGTGATCAGAGATGAAAAAACGAAGGGCAGACCCGACTTTCGCCGGCTGCCCCTGTGGCATTCAATGGGCGCACCTGGGTGCGCCACACCGATTCTAGCTTATTTGTAGCCTGCGCGATCCATCAGCTGCACGGCTTTGCCTTGCAGCTCGCCCGCTTTGGCCATATTGATCAGGTTTTGCTTGAACGGGCCCCAGCTGCTTACGATCACATCGGCTTTGATTTTCGGGTTAGCCGGGAATTCCAGATCTTTGTCGGCATACAGGTTTTGCGCTTTATCCGACGACAACCACTCGATCAATTTAAGCGCGCCCGCTTCGTTTTTGGCAAAGCGGGTAATGCCCGCACCCGAGATATTCACGTGCACGCCGTTGGTTTTCTGGTTCGCCCAGAAGAGTTTAGCGGGATACGCTTCGCGTTTATCCGCCGGCAATTTATCCAGAATCCGGCCCAGATAGTAGGTATTAACAATACCCACCGCGCACTGGCCAGCCGCCACCGCTTCGATCAGCTTGGTGTCATCCGCAAAAACATCCGTTGCCAGATTCGCCACCCAGCCGCGTACCACTTGTTCGGTTTTGGCTTCACCTTGCTGGGCGATCATCATGCCCACCAGCGATTGGTTGTAGACCTTTTTGCTGGTACGCAGACACAACTTGCCTTTGAATTTTGGATCGGCCAGATCTTCGTAGGTCGAAAGTTGCTCGGCCTTGATCAGGCTTGGGTTGTAAACCATGGTGCGCGCACGCACCGAAAGACCTGTCCACTGGCCGCGCGGATCACGCAAATGCGCTGGAATATTCTCGTTCACCACTTTGGAATTAAAGGTTTTCAGCAAGCCCATATTGCTGGCCTGCCACAGATTGCCGGCATCCACGGTGATCAGCATATCGGCCGGGGTGTTGCTGCCTTCGGCTTGCAGGCGGGCCAGCAGTGGGCCTTCCTTGTCGGTCAGCACTTTGACTTCTACGCCGGTTTCTTTGGTGTAGGCATCAAACAGCGGCTTGATCAGCTGTTCATTGCGCGATGAGTAGACAGTCACAGTTTCCGCGTGGGCCCAACCGGCCAACAGCGACATTGCTAAGACAGACAAGGTGAGACGTTTCATTGCGTGAGTCCTTAACAAGAAGTATTCGCATTATACAGTTAAAGCAGAATCATTCTCAAATACATAAAAGAGTTTTGCCGCTCCGCCCCCGGCGGTACAATCAGCGACCCCTTATTGAGAGTGAACGCATGCTTTGGTTCCGTAACCTGCAAATTTATCGTCTGGCCACCGAACACGCGCTGCAAGCAGACAGCATTCAGCAAGAACTGGCCAAGCGCCCTTTTGTTCCCTGCGCCAGCATGGACATGGAATCGCATGGCTGGGTGCCACCGGCACGCCATGAGCCCGAAAGCTACGCCCTCGCGCGACAAGAGGCCGTGCTAGTCGCGCTAAAAAGCGAAGAAAAAGTCCTGCCTGCAGCCGTAATCAAAGACGAGCTGGATTATCGTGTGCAGCAAATCGAAGCCAGTGAAAACCGCAAAGTCGGTCGCAAAGAGCAGCGCGAGCTGAAAGACCGCATTGTGGAAGAGCTCACCCCGCGCGCCTTTACCCGCTCGCGCGTGCAGCGCGCCTTGATCGACCTAGAGCAAGGACTGGTTTTGGTGGATGCGGCGAGCGCCGCAAAAGCCGAGTTTTTACTGAGCACCCTGCGCGAAACCTTGGGCAGCCTGCCCACGCGGCTGATTGATACCGAAATCAGCCCCGCCGCCGCTATGACCGATTGGCTAACCACCACGCCACCCGATGCCCTGAGCCTTGGCCAAGATGCTGAGCTAAAAGCCCCGGGGGACGAAGGCTCGATTGCCCGCTTTAAACGGCAAGTGATGGATTGCCCCGAAGTGCGCCAGCATCTGGACACTGGCAAAATCGCCACCCGCTTGAGCCTAGCTTTTGGCGAACGGCTGACCTTCACCCTGACCGAAGCGCTGGAAATCAAATCGCTGGCGATGCTGGATGTGCTGAAAGACGAGCTCAAAGACATGGATGCCGAAACGCAAGATGCGCTGTTTGAATCGCAGTTTGCGCTGTTGGTGGGTGAGCTGCGTGGCTTTATCCCTGAGCTCTTGGCGGCCCTGGGTGGCGAGCGCGAATAAACCCGGGGTATAGCCCTAGAAGCAGTATAAGAAAAAGCCCTGCTACATATACCCACACAGGTATTGGCAGGGCTTTTTAATTAGCGCTGAGCCACTTGCAAGCTAGTCTGGCGCGGATTGCCACTGAGCAGCGAGCGCGCTGCATCCACCTCTTTACGGCAATAGTCTTCATTGATTGGGCCCAAATCCTTGCGCGGCTTAAGTAAAGGTTCAAGCTGCGAATTCACCTTGCGCCGCAGCTGCAAATCATAGTGACCTGTGGCCATCTCGGCTTTGACCGCTTGTACTTGTTCGCTGCAGCTATTGGCGCTAGCCACCGCGGGACTAAGCATGGCCGCCAAGAGGCCAAAAGCAAATAGGGTTTTCATCGTGAGACTCCATATGCGAAAAACATACGGCCACGATAGAAACACGCCTGCTCGCTGAGCAAGATCACCGCTAAACGGTCACACCACGCTGGCAGGCCTTACGTAAGCCAGCCTAACACCAGTTGCCGTTGGCATAAAACCTGCTCTGTCACTCACTTAGTCCTGCTAAACCCTAGCTACATCGCACTGCAACAAAGGTAGGCGGTTTGCGGCGTTGTGCTAGCAAGCCATTAACCCTGCAGACCATTTATGACGAAACTCGTCAGCTTTGGCGCGAGCGGTAAATTTCACCGCTCGTCAGCCTGCCATCAGTCGGGCAAGCTGACGCACCGTTTAAAACGCCCAAGCCAGCTCAAACCCTTGCCGAATGGCACGCTTGGCGTCTAGCTCGCCGGCCTTTTCTGCCCCGCCAATTAAATGCACGCGCAAGCCGGCTGCTTGCAGCACAGAATACAGGTCATTCACCGATTCTTGCCCGGCACACACCACCACTTGCTGGCAGGGGATCAGCTGGCGCTCGCCCTTCACTTCAATGTGCAGGCCCGCATCGTCAATCTGCAGATAGCGCACATTGCCCAGCAAATGCACGCCATGGCGTTGCAGATTCAGTCGGTGAATCCAGCCGGTGGTCTTGCCCGGCCCGGCGCCGGGCTTGCCAGCTTTGCGCTGCAACAGCCAGATTTCGCGCTGGGCCGGCGCCGCCGCGGGCGGCACCAAGCCACCCACAGCCTGTAAACTGGCATCAATACCCCAGGCCTGCAAATAATCAGTTGCCGTACCGTGCAGCAGCAAATCAGCGACATCCACGCCTATCCCGCCCGCGCCAATAATCGCGACCCGCGCGGCGGGCGCGACTTTACCGGCCAGCAAGTCGGCGTAACTCACCACCATCGGATGCTCAGCGCCCGGCAAATCCAGCGCGCGGGGCTGTACACCGGTGGCGAGTACCACTTCATCAAAGCCAGCCAGCTCGGCCGCGGACTGAATGCGGGTATTGAGGCGAATGTCTACGCCAGTCAGCGCCAACTGCTGCTGAAAATAGCGCAGGGTTTCTGCAAATTCATACTTGGCCGGCACACGCTGCGCCAGCGCAAACTGCCCGCCCAAATGATCGCTGGCCTCGAATAAAGTCACAGCATGCCCACGCTGCGCGGCCGTTAGCGCGCACGACAGCCCCGCCGGGCCCGCGCCAATCACCGCCACTCGCCGCTGCTGGGCTGCGCGCTGGGCGGGAAACTCAATCTCGCGACAGGCGCGCGGATTGACCAAACAGGATGCGGGCTGACCTTCAAACACATGATCAAGGCAAGCCTGATTACAGGCTATGCAGGTATTGATCTCTAAAGCACGCCCAGTCTGGGCTTTGAGCACATACTCCCCATCCGCCAACAAGGGGCGCGCCAGCGACACCAGATCTGCGTCGCCAGCGGCAAGGATTTGCTCGGCAATTTCCGGGGTATTAATGCGATTCACGGCAATCAGCGGCACCCGCAGATGCGGCTTAATGGCGCGCGACACCCAGCTAAACCCGCCGCGCGGCACCACCGCGGCAATGGTGGGCACCCGCGCTTCGTGCCAGCCGATCCCCGTATTCAAGATCGTAACGCCTGCGTCTTCCAGCGCTTGGGCCAGCGTAATCGCCTCTTCCAGTGTGCCGCCGTCCTCCACCAGATCCAGCAGCGAAATGCGGAAAATAATAATGAATTCCGCCCCGACCGCCGCGCGCACCGCGCGTACAATCTCGAGCGCCAGCCGCTGCCGATTGGCGAGGCTGCCACCCCAATCGTCGCTACGCTGATTGGTACGCCGCACCAGAAACTGATTGATCAGATAGCCTTCACTACCCATGATCTCCACCCCGTCATAGCCCGCCTGCTGGGCCAGCTGCGCGGCGCGGGCGAAATCGGCGATGGTTTGCGCAATTTCTTCCTCGCTGAGTGCATGCGGGGTAAACGGGGTAATCGGCGAGCAGATGGCCGAAGCGCTGACCGATTCGCTGTGATAGGCATAGCGGCCAGTGTGTAAAATCTGCAAAGCAATCTTGCCACCAGCGGCGTGGACGGCAGCAGTAACAGGCGTATGGCGCGGTAGCTGCGCCACCTCAGTGAGCATGGCCGCGCCTTCGTAGCCACAGCCAGCGCGATTAGGTGACACCCCACCCGTCACAATCAGCCCCACCCCGGCCGCTGCGCGCTCACCATAAAAGGCCGCCAGCCGCTCGGGCGCATCGGGCCATTCTTCCAGCCCGGTATGCATCGACCCCATCACGGTACGATTACGTAGCTGGGTGAAGCCCAAATCAAGCGGGGCGAATAAATGCGGATACGGCGTGGCCGCGGGCGACGATGGCGACGATGGCGACGAAAAGCTAGTCATGCAAGCCTCACTTTCAAACGATCGTTTAAGCAATACGCTGAAATCTGCCGCATTTTGCGCCATCCGGCAAGACGGTAAGACCCGCAAAATGGCCAATGCGCCTGAAATGAGTGTAGTTAGCCTGGCATGACTACGCCGAAGTTGTGGCAGATTTGCTGCACCTGTCACGGTGAGCGCTTAGTCCAGACGCTTACTCCAGATATTTGCGCCCGCCATAGCCCGTCACCCCCAACAATAGGCGCACCAAGGCAAAAGCGCCCCACACCAAGGCGCGCAAGCCGAATCCTGCGCGCTGAATATGTTGCGGCAAAATCGCCTGAGCATCGCGCACCAGATGCCGCTGGATGTCATGCCTAAGGGTTTGTGCAAAGTGCGCATCGTGGATAAACACATTGGCTTCGCGCGCCAGCATCAGGCTAAAAGGGTCGATATTGCTTGAGCCCACCGTGGCCCACTCGCCATCAAAGACCGCCACCTTGGCATGCATAAAACCGGCCTTGTAGTGGTAAATCTCGACCCCCGCAGCTACTAGCGGGCGGTAAAATGCCCAGCTGGCATACTGCAGCAGCGCGTGATCACGCTCATCTTGAAGCAGCAAAATCACCGCCACCCCACGCCGCGCCGCCTGCAACAGCGCCTGGCGAATCCGCCGGCCAGGCAAAAAATAGGCATTGGCAATCACGATTTCCTGCCGCGCGGCTTCGATGCGGTGCAGATAGGCCTGCTCGATGGCATTTCGATTGCGGGTATTGTCACGGGTAACAAACTGAATCGGCGTTGCGCCGACATACTCAACTGGGGTATCTAGCGTCAGGCGATTGGCCCATTTGCGCTTGAGCTGCGCCCACGCACTGTGCTGCCACTCGTGTTGCAAGGCTGCGCGCACATCGTTCACCACCGGGCCTATCAGTTGCACGGCGTAATCGTAGCGCGGCGCCAGATGAGGCTCGTCAAAGTCGCTAATGATGTTAATGCCCCCCACCAGCGCAATGCGGCCATCAAAGCAGGATAATTTGCGATGCATACGCCGCAAACGGGCGCGATTAAGCGCAAAGCGCTCCACCTCCGGGCGGAAAAACAGCAGCTGCACGCCAGCAGTTTTGAGTTCGGCCCGCCAGTGGGCCGGTAAATCCCGCGCGCCAAACCCATCGAGCAAGACCCGCACGAGCACCCCACGCTGTGCGGCGGCGCATAAAGCTTCCAGCACGCTGCGGCCAATTTCGTCGCTGGCAAAGATATAGCTTTCCAGCAGCACTTCGCGCTCGGCGGCGGCAATCTGCCGCAGCAACAGCGGAAAAAACTCACCGCCATTGCGTAATAATTTGACCTGATTATTCTCGCGTAGCGGTGGGCGTTTCATGGCGTTAGCCCCTGCAAAATGGTGTATAGCGGCGCATGATCAGACAGCTGCCGCCACGGCGCACCGGACAATACCTCGGCCCGCTGCACCTGAAAGCCGCGCAGATAAATCCGATCCAGCGTTAGCAAAGGCCAGCGCACCGGAAAACTGCGCGCCGGCGCGCCATGCAGCGCTTCAAAGGCCTCATGTACGCCCAGCTCAGCTGCCAGCATGCTGCTGAGCTCGCCGCGCCAGTCGTTAAAGTCTCCGGCCAGTAGCAAAGGTTCACTCGCGGGTATCGCGCTACGGGCGTAGCTCGCTAGGAGCTGCACTTGCTTGCGCCGGTCGGTGGCGCGCAAATTCAGATGCACACACAGCGCATGCAAAGGGGTATCCCAGTGCGGAATGCTGAGCTGACAATGCAGCACACCGCGCTGCTCAAACCGATGCAAAGTGAGGCTGACATTTTCAGCCGCCGCAATCGGAAAACGCGATAACAGCGCATTGCCATGATGGCCCAAGCGGTAATGGGCGTTGCCGCCATAGGCGCTATGCAGGCTGTCGCCGGCAAGGTATTCGTGCTGGGCATTTTGCCAGGTGGCAAAGCGCTGCGAATGCCGCACATGCTGGCCCTGCACTTCCTGCAAAAACACCAGATCCGGTGCCAGCTGATTGAGTGCATGGCGCACATCATGCAGCACCAGCCGGGCATTGAGCGGCGAAAAGCCTTTATGGATATTGTAACTGGCCACGACGAGCTGACGCGGAGCGCTGGGCGCGGCAGTGGCCAGCATCTTAGGCGCCTACCCGGCTTGGTAATTCACGCAGCGCTTCGGCATTGGAAGGCGAAAACACCATCTCGGCCGCTTGTTCCCAGCCCACCCAGCGAAAACGTCGATGCTCGCCCGGCGCCATGGCCACGTCACAGATGGCGGGCAGCTCAACACTGAATACATGCTCGGTATTGTGCGTTACGCCCGGGGCGTAACGGTGGCGCCAAACTTCGAAAATCTCGAAATCATGCTGTTGTTGCCAATCCACAATCTGGCTTGGGTCAACACGAATACCGGTTTCTTCCCACAATTCGCGACAGGCCGTATCGCGCAAGGCTTCGTCGCCTTCGCGACTACCGGTGACCGATTGCCAGGCATCGGGAAAATCATTGCGTTCGAGCAAGAGCACCTGCAAGTCGGGCGTATGGATGATCAACAGGATGGATACCGGCTGTTTATAAGGCATGGGGCTTTTATTCGGCAGATCAGGAGCTGGCATTATACAATCGCTACTTAATCCCTCTAGCCTTTCTTGCCTATGTTTGACGTTGCCGCCTTCAAGCAGCAATTCCCCCTGTTGGGCCACTACCCGGAATTGATCTACCTCGATAACGCCGCCACCACGCAAAAGCCCCGCTGTGTGCTCGATGCCGAGCGTGCGTATTACGAAACCAGCAATGCCAATGTGCATCGCGGCGCGCATCGTTTGGCGGTGGCCGCCACCGAGGCTTATGAAGATGCGCGCGACACTGTGGCGCGATTTATAAATGCCGCCAGCAGCGACGAAATCATTTTCACCCGTGGCGCCACCGAGGCGCTGAATTTACTCGCCAATACCGTCGGCATGTTGCTCTCGCCCGGCGATGAAATCATTGTCAGCACCTTGGAGCATCATGCCAATCTGGTGCCCTGGCAAATGCTGGCCGAGCGCCGTCAGCTGAGCATCTTGCCACTGGGCATCACCGCCAGCGGCGAGATTGATCTCACAGCGCTGGCCACATTACTGGCTCGCCCACGCGCCCGCCTATTGGCAATCAGCCATGCCTCCAACGCGATTGGCAGTGTTCAGGATATTCAAGCCATCTGTGACATGTCACACCAGCATAATTGCCTGATCGCGGTCGATGGCGCGCAGGCGGTTGCCCATTTGCCGGTCGATGTGCAGGCTTTGGGCTGCGATATGTATGTTTTTTCTGGGCATAAAGTATATGCCCCCACGGGTATTGGCGTGGCTTATATCCGCGATGAGCTTTTGCAGCGCATACCCCCGTGGCAAGGTGGTGGCGAGATGATTGAGACGGTTGCATTTAGCGGCACCCGCTATGCCGCGCCACCCGGGCATCTGGAAGCCGGTACCCCGCCAATCGCGCAAGCCGTGGGGCTGGCCGCGGCGCTAACGTGGCTGGCCCAGCAAGATCGCGCCGCCTTGCTGGCGCATGAAACCGCACTGCATCAACAGCTGGAAGATGGCTTGCGCGCAATACCCGGGGTGGTGATCCATGGGCAGGCGGCGCATAAACTGAGCCTGTCGGCGCTGACCTTTGGCCACGTTCACCCTTATGACGTCGCACAGTTTTTAGATGCGCAGCAGATTGCGGTGCGGGTCGGCCATCATTGCGCCCAGCCTTTGCAACAGGCCTTGGGCATTAGCAGCAGCCTGCGGATCTCGCTGGCCGCCTACAACACCGCCGACGATGTGGCTCGCTGCTTGGCGGTGTTGGCCGAAACTTTAGACATGCTTAATTAAGGCGCCATGATGATCCCTACCGAGCTATTGGCCCACCCATTTGGCCAAACCATCACCCTGACGCAGCTGGCCGCGACCCTCGATGCGGCCGCCAGCTGGGAAGCGAAAAACCGCCTCTTGGTGCAACTATCGCGCCAACTCCCCGATTGGCCGGCGGAATATAAAACCGCCGACTGCAAGGTGAGCGGCTGCGAAAGTCAGGTTTGGCTACGCCAAGACCGCAGCGCCGACGGTCACTGGCAAATCGCCGCCGATAGTGATTCACGCATCGTCAAAGGCCTGCTGGCACTGGTGCTCACGGCCTATCACCACCAGCCCACCAATGCCGTACAAACCTTTGATTTTGAAGGCTGGCTGCAAGCACGGGGCATGCAGCGCTTTCTGACGGCCAGCCGTGGCAATGGGCTGCGCGCGATTGTGCAAACCATCGAAAAGCAACGCCAGTAAGTTTTTTCCAGTATGGGCATTTAATTTCGGCCAGCGGGCTGCTAAATTGAAGACAATCTGTTGGAAGGCACACCCATGCTACGTGAATTGCCGAATGTTGAATCTGAGCAACTGCTGCGCAATCTGGTGATTCCGCCGCGGCCCGCCATTCTGGATGCCCTGCAAGCGGCCCAGCAGAGTAGCGACCCAGATTTTGTCGAGATCGGCCGCCTGATCAACCACGATCTCACCCTCTCACTGGCCATGCTCAAGGCCGTGAATTCTCCGTTTTACCAGCTCAGCCAGAAAATCACCTCAGTCGATCAAGCCTTGCAGTTGTTAGGTTTGCGCAATATCTGCACCATTTTGGAAGGCCTAGTTCTCAAACAAACTCTCGATCCCAAGCAAAGCGAACGCATGGCCCTGTTTTGGGATCAGGCCACGCAAACTGCGATGATCGCCAGCCAGCTGGCCAGCCGGGTGCATGGCATTCAGGCCGAAGAGGCCTACACCTTTGGCTTGTTTCGTGGTTGCGGCAAAGCCGTGATGGCGGCGCGCTATTCAAATTATGTGCGCACCCTACAGCGCGGCGAGCGTATGAGCCGGGCCGTGTTTATTGCGCACGAAGATAAAATTTACCAAACCAATCACAATGTGGTCGGCTATCTGCTCAGCCGCGCCTGGTATCTGCCTGAAGATATGCAACTGGCGATTTTGAATCATCATGATTTCGAAGTCTTTGCGCATCGCCATAGCCCGCAGTGGCATCACATCTGTACCCTGATCGCGCTGACCGGTTTGGCCGAACATATTCTCAAAATGAATATCGAGCAGTTCGAGCATGTCGAGTGGCGCACCATCGAGCCTGTGCTGCTCGATCACCTTGCGCTTAAGCTGGAAGAATACGAAGATATCGTAGACGAAGTCTCTATCCTATTACATACCCACGTATAGCCTGCAAAGGCTCATCCCGCTTAAGCTACATCCTGATACCCCAGCACCCGCCCTTCGCCGGCTATTTCGCAGTACAATAGCGCGCCATGACCGACACGACTTCCTGCTTTCACTGCGGCGAGCCTTGCCCCAGCCCAAGCCCTTTCCAGATTCGCTATCGCGAGCAACAACATCCTGCTTGCTGCGCCGGATGTCAGGCTGTGGCCGAAACCATTATCAGCAGTGGGCTAGAAAGTTACTACAGCCAGCGCACCGAAGCCGCCAGCCGCAACGAGCCCTTGCCTGCCGAAATCCGCGCGCAACTGCGCTTATATGATGATGATCAGCTGCAGCAGGATTTCGTTGAACAGCTAGGTAGCGATGAGCGCGAAGCCGCATTAATTTTGGAAGGCATCAGCTGCGCCGCCTGTATTTGGCTGAACGAACAGCACTTAGCCCGCTTGCCCGGTGTGCTATCGGTGTCGATCAACTACAGCACGCACCGTGCGCGGGTACGATGGAACAACGCCCAAGTTCAGCTCTCGACCATTCTTGAGCACATCGCAGCGATTGGCTATCACGCCCACCCCTACAACCATCAGCGAGCCGATCAGCAGTGGCAACAAGAGCGCAAAAGCGCGCTGCTACGTCTGTGGGTGGCCGGCCTGTCGATGATGCAGGTGATGATGTTTGTGGTGCCGATCTACACCTCCGCCGCGGGTGAGATTGACGCCCAGTGGCTACATTTATTGCATTGGGGCAGTCTGCTGCTGACTTTGCCGGTGGTGCTGTATTCTTGCTGGCCGTTTTATCAGAACAGCTGGCGCGAATTGCGCCATGGCCGTGCGGGCATGGATTTGCCAGTCAGCATTGGCGTGCTGGTGGCCTTTTTTGCCAGCCTGTATGCGCTGATCACCGGCCACGGCGATATTTACTTCGACTCGGTGTCGATGTTTGTGTTTTTGCTGCTGGGCGGGCGTTATCTGGAATTTAAAGCCCGCCGCAAAGCCGGCGCAGCGGCGGAAATGCTCGTCAAACTCGTGCCTGCTTTCGCGCATCGGCTTACTGCCACAGGTCAGCTTGAAGAAGTGGCGGTGTACCAATTGCAAGCGGGTGAGCAGATTGTGGTGAAAGCTGGGGAAACGATCCCGGTGGATGGCGTGGTGCTTCACGGCGAGAGCGAATGCAATGAAGCCATGCTCAGCGGCGAAAGCCGACCCGTGGCTAAAACAGCTAGCGCCAACGTCATTGCCGGCAGCCAAAACCTACATTCGGCCCTCACGGTGGTCGTCAGCCAAGTAGGTAGCCAAACGCGCCTAGGGCATATGGTGCGCCTGCTCGATCAAGCCACCCAGCAAAAACCCCGCCTAGCCCAGCTAGCCGACCGGATTGCCGGGTATTTTATTGTGATATTGCTGCTGATCGCGGCTGCCTGTTATCTGTATTGGCATATTCACGACCCGCAACATGCGCTGCCCTATACC
Source organism: uncultured Chitinibacter sp. (assembly GCF_945957625.1). Taxonomy (NCBI): domain Bacteria; kingdom Pseudomonadati; phylum Pseudomonadota; class Betaproteobacteria; order Neisseriales; family Chitinibacteraceae; genus Chitinibacter; species uncultured Chitinibacter sp. Next base: position 459,574 of record NZ_CAMFLP010000001.1, on the reverse strand, counting down.
GTCGCGGTGCTGGTGATTTCCTGCCCCTGCGCATTATCGCTCGCCACGCCGGCCGCGCTCACCGCCGCCACCGGGCACCTGGCCCAGCTGGGTTTATTGACCACCCGCGGCAATAGCCTTGAACAGCTCGCCAGTATCACCGAAATTGTGTTCGACAAAACGGGCACGCTCACCCATGGCACACCGCGGCTAATCCACGCCCAAGTGCGCTACGGCAGCGAGACCGCAGCGCTGGCAATTGCTGCTGCACTGGAAAGCCATTCCGAGCATCCGATTGCCAGCGCATTTGCCTTGCCCGCGCAAGGGCCAGCCTTGCCAGTGCATGAATTTCACAACCATCCGGGCGGCGGCTTAAGTGGGCAGGTGCAAGGCCAGCATTACTGGATCGGCTCGCCCCGCTTTATCGCCGCACAAACTGGCCTGTCGACCGCAGATTTAGGCGACTCAGCCGCGACGCAGATTGTCCTGGCCACCTCCAATACCATCATGGCGGTGTTTGAGCTGGCCGACCAACTGCGCGACACTTCCGCCCAGACGATCAAGGCACTGCAAACTGCAGGGTACCGCGTGCATTTATTATCTGGAGATGCACCTGCCATCGTGCAGCAGGTGGCGCAGCAACTGGGTATTGCGCAGCAGCAAGGCGGCGCGCAGCCGGCCGATAAACTGCGCTACATCCAAGCATTACAAGCTGAGGATCGCCGTGTCTTGATGCTGGGCGATGGCGTGAATGATGCTCCAGTGTTAGCACTGGCCAATGTATCAGTCGCCATGGGTGCCGGCGTCGACATTGCCCAAGCAGCCGGGGATATGGTGCTGTTAAATAATGAGCTCGCCATTTTGCCACCCGCACTGCAATTGGCACGCAAAACCCGGCAGATCATTCGCCAAAATCTAGCCTGGGCTCTGCTTTACAATTTAGCTGCACTGCCTTTAGCGGTGGCCGGCTACGTGACGCCATGGCTAGCCAGTCTTGGCATGGCGCTGAGCTCACTCTTGGTGGTGAGCAATGCACTGCGCCTGGTGCGGCCAAACTCTGCGAAAAAAATCGAGTAAATTCAAATGGAAAGCTTGTATTTGCTAATTCCACTCTCGCTATTAATTGCACTCGGAATAGGCGTGATTTTCTGGTGGTTTATTAAAAGCGGTCAATCTGATGATCTGGAAGGGCCTGGTTGGCGCATCGTGCAGGACGATGATCATATCCACCCGAGCGCGCCGCAAAGCCAAGCTGGCGGCGAAAAAAACCCTGACTGACCTGAAACAACAAGGTAAAATAAACACTGATTGTCGATGGGTGCGCTTGATGTAAATCAAGTGGCGTGGCGCAGGCGCTGCGTATAGTCCAGTAGGCACTTTTTGTACCTCATCTGGGAGCGCTCTCTTCCAGGTGGAATAAACCTTATCAACGTTTACCCAAACAGAGATGAGGTTTAGCTTTTAATTTTCAAGCCTTTATTTTAATTTTAATTCCAAGCAGTTGGAGATCAATCGGAGCGCTGTAATGGAAAACCAAGCCACATACAATTACACAGTGGTGCGGCAATTTGCCATCATGACGGTCGTCTGGGGCATTGTCGGCATGCTGGTCGGGGTGATTTGTGCGGCCCAGATGTTCTGGCCGGAACTGAACATCGGACCTTATCTACACTTCGGTCGCCTGCGTCCACTTCACACCAATGCAGTGATTTTTGCATTCGGTGGTTGTGCACTGTTCGCAACCTCATACTATGTCGTACAGCGCACCTGTAATGTCCGACTGATCAGCGATAAGCTGGCTGCCTTCACCTTCTGGGGTTGGCAACTGGTAATCGTGCTGGCCGCCATCACTTTGCCACTGGGCTATACCAGCGGAAAAGAATACGCCGAGCTGGAATGGCCGATCGACATTCTGATCACTGTGGTTTGGGTCGCTTATGCCATCGTGTTCTTTGGCACGATCGCCATCCGTAAGATCAAGCACATCTACGTTGCTAACTGGTTCTATGGTGCCTTCATCTTGGCCGTAGCCTTGCTGCACCTGGTAAATAGTGCCGCGATGCCAGTAACCGCCATGAAGTCATACTCAGCTTACTCTGGCGCCGTTGATGCCATGGTGCAATGGTGGTATGGCCATAACGCCGTAGGCTTCTTCCTGACTGCCGCCTTCCTCGGCATGATGTATTACTTCGTACCAAAACAAGCGGGCCGTCCGGTATATTCATACCGCTTGTCTGTTGTGCACTTCTGGGCGCTGATCTTCACTTATATGTGGGCTGGCCCGCACCACCTGCACTACACCGCACTGCCTGATTGGACTCAATCTCTGGGTATGGTGTTCTCGCTGATTCTGCTAGCACCAAGCTGGGGCGGCATGATCAACGGCATCATGACGCTGTCTGGCGCATGGCACAAACTGCGCACCGACCCGATCCTGAAATTCATGGTGACTGCGCTGTCGTTCTACGGCATGTCTACCTTTGAAGGCCCGATGATGGCCATCAAATCGGTGAATGCACTGAGCCACTACACCGACTGGACTGTAGGTCACGTTCACTCTGGCGCTTTGGGCTGGGTTGCGATGATTTCGATTGGTTCGATCTACTATCTGATCCCACGTCTGTTTGGGCGTGAGCAAATGTGGTCAGTAAAACTGATCGAGACCCACTTCTGGATGGCGACTTTGGGCGTTGTACTGTACATCGCTTCAATGTGGATTTCAGGTGTGACTCAAGGCCTGATGTGGCGCGCCATCAATAGCGACGGCACACTGACTTACGCCTTCATCGATGCGGTTAAAGCGTCTTACCCATACTACTTCATCCGTTTCCTGGGTGGCCTGCTGTACCTGTCTGGCATGATCTTGATGCTGTACAACGTACTGCGCACCGTGTTTGAAGGCAAAGCGGTTGACGCAAAAATTCCAGCCGTGTCTGCACACGCCTGATTGGGTAAGGGACAATAACGATGAATAAAATCCAAAAACTGATCGAGGAAAACGTAGCTGCCTTGATCATCCTGACCTTCATCACCATTAGTATCGCGATGTTGGTCGAGATCTTGCCGCTGATGTTCAGTAAATCAGTAACCCAGCCGATTGCCGGTGTTAAACCTTATAGCGCACTGCGCCTTGAAGGTCGTGACATCTACATCCGTGAAGGTTGCTACAACTGTCACTCACAAATGATCCGCCCTTTCCGCTCTGAAACTGAGCGTTACGGCCATTATTCGGTTGCGGGTGAATCTGTCTACGACCATCCATTCCAATGGGGTTCAAAACGCACAGGCCCTGATCTGGCCCGCGTGGGCGGTCGTTACTCAGATGAATGGCATCGCGTGCACTTGATGAACCCACGTGATGTCGTACCTGAATCGAATATGCCTGCCTTCCCATGGCTCGCGGCCAATACCATTGATTCGACTGTTACGCCGAAGAAAATGGAAGCGCTGCGCAAGCTGGGCGTACCTTATACCGATGCTGACATCGCCAATGCCAGCAAAGAGGTTGAAGGTAAAACCGAAATGGAAGCGGTAATCGCCTATCTGCAAGGCCTGGGTCTTGCACTGAAAAATAAAAGGTAAGCACGATGGATCTGCAGAACGACGTGCGCATTCTCGTGACCGTGCTGGGGTTTATTCTGTTTGTTGCTATTTGCCTCTGGGCTTACAGCAAAAATAGCAAGCAGCACTTTGATAATGCCGCTCAACAACCGTTCCTCGACGATGATCTGCCATCGTCGGGCAAGCAGTCCTCATCGGCTAACGGAGAATAAAGAATGACAGACTTTACAAGCGGATTCTGGGGCTATTTCATTGCAACCGTAGCCATTCTAGGGGTGGTTTTCTGTGCCTACCTCCTGCTGACCCAAATGAAGGTGAAGCTTCAGAAAGGTGAAAAAGCCCAAGTAACCGGCCACAAATGGGATGGCGATCTGGAAGAGTACAACAACCCCCTGCCTGGCTGGTGGGTCGGTATGTTCGTGCTGACGCTGGTCTTTGCCGTGGGCTACTTCTGGCTCTACCCAGGCCTGGTGGTGATGGGTAACGCCAAAGGCTGGTCGCAAGAAGGCCAGCACAAGGAAGAAGTTGCCAAAGCGGATGCCAAGTACCAAGCGCTGTACGACAAGTACGCCAAGCTGGACATCCCTGCGGTGGCGCAGGACAAAGAAGCCAATGCCATGGGTAAACGCCTGTTTATGACATACTGCGTGCAGTGTCATGGTGCAGACGCTCGCGGCGCTAAAGGCTTCCCAAACCTGACTGACGGCGATTGGTTGTATGGCGGCAAACCAGAGAATATTCTGGAAACGCTGAACAAAGGTCGTCATGGCCAGATGCCCGCGTTTGGTGCGGCTTTTGGTGAAGAGAAAGTGCGCGATGCCGCGAACTACGTCCTGAAAATCTCTGGCAGCCCGGCTTTCAACGATGTGCGTGCTGAGCGCGGCGCAGAAACTTTCAAACAAGTGTGCGCGGCTTGTCATGGCGCCGATGGTAAAGGCAACCAGAGCATCGGTGCACCTAACCTGACCGACAAAACTTGGCTATACGGTGGCTCAGAAGCCACGATTGTTGAGACCATCACCAACGGTCGCGACAATGTGATGCCAGCGTGGAAAGAATTCCTAGGTGACGGCAAAGTACATTTGCTGGCAGCCTATGTTTACAGCCTGCGCGATAGCAATAAGTAATTAAACTGCAGCAATACCAGAACGGGCAGGCATCACCTGCCCGTTTTTTCTCACCGGCGAATTGCCATACTCGTCACCCACTGGCGGGATCAAGGCAGGGAGCGTTCACATGAGCCAAAAGCTAAAAGATATTCCAGTCAATGTCGTTAACGTGAAGGACGACGGCGAAGTTGAAGAAGTCATGTTGTATGCCGCGCATAAAAAAATCTACCCGCGCTGGATCAATGGCTTCTGGAATAAATGGCGGATTTTCTTCGTTATCGCCACACAGTTATTCTTCTACTGTGTACCTTGGCTACAAATCAATGAACGGCAAGCGCTGTTATTCGACTTAGTTCAACGCAAATTCTACATCTTCGGCTTTGTGTTTCTGCCGCAAGATTTTATCTACCTCACCGCCCTACTACTGCTATCGGCGTTCGGCCTCTTCGCCTGGACCACGATCGGCGGCCGACTCTGGTGTGGTTATGCCTGTCCGCAAACGGTATACACCGAAATTTTCCTCTGGATTGAAAAGTGGGTTGAGGGTGATCGCGCGCAGCGCATTAAACTCGATAATGCCCCGCTCAGCGCCCGCAAAATCCGCCTCAAAGCCAGCAAACATGGCCTGTGGCTGCTGCTGGCGGCGTGGACAGGCTTCACTTTCGTCGGTTACTTCACGCCTATTCGCGAGCTATGGACTGAATTCAGCACGCTGAGCATGAGCAGTACCGAGCTATTCTGGGTGGGGCTGTATGGCTTTGCCACCTACGGCAATGCCGGCTGGATGCGAGAACAAGTGTGCAAATACATGTGCCCGTATGCACGCTTTCAAAGCGCCATGTTTGATGCCGACACGCTGATTATCAGCTACGACCAAGAACGCGGCGAACAGCGCGGCACACGAAAAAAAGGCTCAGACTACAAAGCGCAAGGCCTGGGCGACTGTATCGATTGCTCGATCTGCGTGCAGGTTTGCCCCGTTGGGATTGATATTCGCGACGGTTTGCAATACGAGTGCATTGGCTGTGCGGCCTGTATTGATGCCTGTGATGAAGTAATGGATAAAATGAATTATCCGCGTGGCTTGATTCGCTACACCACCGAAAACGCACTAGAGCACAAATACCCAGAAAATGAGATCATCTCGCGCCTGAAACGGCCTCGGGTGATCGTTTATGCGGTGATTTTGAGTGTGATTATGGGCATTACCGTCTACTCACTGGCAACGCGGCAACCAATCAAAGTCAATATCGAGCGTGATCGTGTGGCTTTGGTGCGCGAGGTGGAAGACGGCTGGCTGGAAAATACCTATCGGGTGCAGATTCAAAATGCCAGCGAAAAAGCCCATACCTACCAGATCAGCGCTAGCGGGCTGGAGGGCATTAAAGTGCTTGCCGAGCAGCACAATCGCTATACATTGGAACCAACCGGCACCACTGAAGTCTCTGTACGAATACAAGTTGCACCACAGCACGCTAAAGCGGGCAGCCATCCAATTCAACTGATTATTCAGTCGATCGATGAGCCCGCGATTAAAACCACGGAAAAGGCCACCTTCATCGGACGAGATTAATGCAAGAAGACGTAAAACCTTGGTACAACTACGGCCATGTCTGGCTACTGATTCTGTTTCCAGTCTTGGCTATTCTGGGTGGCATATTGATGATTTATCTCGTCAATACCAATCAAGATAGCCTGGTCAGTGACAGCTATTACAAAGAAGGCCAGCAAATCAACCAAAAGCTCGCGCTTGACCAACAAGCCGGACAACTGGGGCTGGGCGCGCAGGTCTTGCTCAGTGACAATCTACAGCAAGTACGGGTAATCATGAATCAAGCGGTGGCCGGTGATCTGGTGTTACAAGTCAGCCACCCGACCCGCACCGGGCTAGATCAGCAGATCAGGCTCAAGCCCCAAGGCGGCAATCTATTTGCTGGCAGTCTCCCGCGGGCCTTACTGGCCGAGCGCTGGGTGTTTGAACTATCTGATCAGCAAAAACACTGGCGACTTGAAAAACAGTGGCAGGTATTGCCCGGTGAGCCTTTAGAATTAAAGGCCAGCAAGTAATACCCCCTTAGGTCAAACCCAAAGCCCCGTTCATACGGGGCTTTTTTATGATTAAGCAATCGGGGCGAGACATCAATTTGAAACACCAACTTCATGCCAAACACATAAACCTTTCATCTTTGACCCTTACATTGCTCGGCTGGCATTTCGCCATCACAAGAATGAGAAACAGGGATGAAACACACAACACCACACTGCAAAACGCTAGTGGCAGCGATTGCATTGGCTTTGGCAGGCCCGAGCTTAGCTGCCAGTTCAGTAGTCATTAGCCAGATTTATGGCGGCGGTGGCAATAATGGCGCCACTTATCGTAATGATTTTATCGAGCTTCTGAACACCAGCAACCAGCCGGTTGAATTAAACAACTGGTCAGTACAATACGCCTCGGCAACAGGTGGTAGCTGGCAGGTCACCCCACTTAGCGGCACGCTCGCGGCGGGGCAATATTTGCTAATCTCGCAAGCAACTGGCCAGGGGGGCAGCCAAGCACTACCGACACCAGACTTTAGCGGCAATATCGCGATGAGTGCTAACGCCGGGAAAGTAGCCTTGGTACGCAATCAAACCGCACTCACCTGTGGCAGCAACTGTACTGGCGCGGCTGAGGTTGCTGATTTTGTTGGCTTTGGTAGCGCGAACGCCAGTGAAGATAAACCGGCACCCGCTCCTTCCAATAGCCAATCAATTAGCCGCAAACTCAATGGCTGCCAAGATAGCCAAAGTAATAGCTCCGATTTTGCCGTGGGTAGCGTCAATCCGCGCAACAGCGCCAGTCAATCGGTCACTTGCAGCAACAATCCAACTGACCCCAGCAAACCCACCGATCCTAGCGAGCCAAGCCAGCCACCTTCGGCAATCCGGATTCACGACATCCAAGGGCAGCGACATCTTTCGAGCTTGAATGGGCAAAGCGTTAGCCGCATTCCTGGGGTAGTCACCCAAGTGACGGCAGGTGGTTTCTTCATGCAAGACACTCTGCCAGATAATAATCCGCTCACATCAGAAGGCATTTATGTCTTCACCAAAACGGCTCCCACGGTCGCGATTGGCGATGCCGTTGAAGTGAGCGGCAAAGTTAAAGAATACCGCCCGGGTGGTGTAGACAGTGCCCAACTCACTGTCACCGAGCTAGAAAGCAGCATGGCGCAGATTAAGATCACGGCCCAAAAACAAGTACTGCCAGCGCCGATCGAGATCACGGGTAAAATCCCCGCGCGCTACTGGCAAGGTGCGGCCGGCGATGTAGAAACTAGCCAGCAACTCGATCTTAAAAACGCGCTCGATTTCCTCGAGTCACTCGAAGGCATGCGAGTTAGCGTCACCGGCGCCCAAGTCGTTGGCCCAACTCAAAGCTACGCTGCCCACGATACGGCGATCGTGGCGAACTATCGCCAGCAAACCACACTACCCAATCAACGAGGCGGCATTACCATCACGGAAGATGAGCGAAACTCTGGCCGTCTGATTCTGGTGAGTGGCAACGCGGTGGTGCCTGCAGCCAATGTTGGCGATAGCTTCCAGTATGCAGTCGGTGTGCTGGACTATAACTTTGCGAATTTCCGCCTCATTGCCAGCGATCTGGCCCCGCTAAACCGTGGCAACTTGCAAGCCGAAATCACACGTACAGCCGCTGCCGATGAGCTGACACTGGCTTCATTCAATGTTGAAAACCTCGACCCGAAAGACGATCTGGCCAAAATCACTCGCCTAGCGAGCCAGATTGTCACCAATCTACGCAGCCCGGATGTGGTGGGGCTGATGGAAGTGCAAGATGGTAACGGCGCCACCGATACTGAATTGGTAAGTGCCGCCGCCACCATGGAGGTGTTGCTGAATGCTATTCGCCAAGCTGGTGGACCAAATTACAGCTATCGGCAAATTGATCCCGCCCGCAATCAGGATGGCGGCGAGCCAGGCGGCAATATCCGCCAAGTGCTGATGTTTAATCCAGCGCGAGTCAGTTTCATCGACCGCCCGGGTGCGGCTGCCAATACCGCGGTTAACAGCGTGGCTTGTGCAGAGATTGCCTGCCTGACCCACAGCCCGGGCCGCATCCAGCCGGCCAGCATCGCCTTTAATAGCAGCCGCAAGCCCTTGGTGGGCGAGTTTATGTTCAATGGGCACAAACTGTTTGTGATCGCCAATCACTTCAACTCAAAAGGGGGTGATCAGCCGGTAGCGGGCCGCTTCCAGCCACCAACCTTGAGCAGCGAGGTGCAGCGCAATCAGCAAGCGCAAATCGTGGCCGATTTTGTTCGTAACCTAAAAACCCTAAATCCAAATGCCAAGGTCGCCGTCATGGGTGATTTGAACGACTATCAGTTCTCAGCGCCGCTGGCCAAACTTAAGGCGGCCGGCATGGTGGATTTGGTAGAGCAATTGCCGGAGAGCGAACGCTATAGCTATGTGTTTGAAGGTAATAGCCAAGTGCTCGATCATATCCTGCTGTCTGAAAATCTCGCGCGGTTCGCTGAATATGATGTCGTGCATACCAACGCCGAATTTGCCGATCAAGTGAGTGACCACGACCCTGAAGTAGCTCGCATTCGACTTCCGCAAAGCATCCAAGACGTCACGGCACAATTTAGCCTCAGCAAATCTGGCCTCGTGCTCGATCTGAAAACCAAACAATACCGCAGCCAAGTGATCACCCGGGCGGTGACGACTGCGGCTGGTAATTATCGCTTGGTGGTTAAAGGTTTACCAGCCGGGGTATCTCTCGCAAATGCAACAGCAACAAGCGCTAGCGGCCCATACATCAGCTTTACTGCTGGAAATACCGTGCAACTACAGTTCAGCAACCCAAGCAAACAAGCTTTTAGCTATGAGCTAGCCGTTGAACAAGCGGCATTTAATTACTAATTCAGAGAGAAAGATTATGCGTTTAACTATTCACCATTTCGCCAGTGCCATGGCGCTCTTTTTGGCCGCTCAGGCAGCCCAAGCCCAACTTTTTTCGGTAAATATCGATACCCAAGCCTTGCAAGGCATGGATGGCGTCTTATCGTTTCAACTCGGTGGCGATGCCAATCGCCCCGGCGTTTTAGCCACCATCAGCCGCTTTACCGGTGCTCAGCTGGGTGATGTGCTGGATCAAAGTCAGCAGCAAGGCCAGCTTGGCCAGCAATTGCAACTTAATAGCCAAGGTGCTCAAGCCTTAGCTAGCTGGACCCAATCCATCATCTATGGTCATCAATTGCACTTTGTGCTCGACTTCGCCGGCGACTGGCTGAATCAGCCAAGCACAGACGGCATGAGCTTTAGCTTGCAGCTACTCGATAAAGACTTCAATCTACTCAAAACCAATCAGGCCGGCTTAGCCTCGCTGCAGTTCAATGCCTTGCCCGGCCAGCTACAGCAAGACCACGCCACGGGTGTACAAGTTGCACCAGTGCCCGAGCCAGAAAGCTATGCCTTGCTGGGACTGGGGCTCGCCGCACTATATGCCCGCAGCCGTCGTCGCCAACGCTAAACCCGATGCTTTAATAAAAAAACCGCCCCACGGGGCGGTTTTTTGTTGCCGGATTGCAAACCATTCAGGCACGTACATCCACATTCTGTCCCAGATGAGCGGGGTTCACCGTGGCTGGCGCCGGTAATGCCGCCAGCAGGCTGAGTGTGGTATTGGCTTGCAGATCCATGGCTTTTTTAAGCACCATTAACGGTGCCACATCACTAGGCGCCGCATTACTAGCGGCATTAACCAAGCCTGCGTCCATAGGACCTCCCGTACATTGACTTCACCCGCCCAAGGCGGCGGAATCGGCGCAGTAAAACAGCGCTGATGTTACACTATCGGCATGAAAGCGCCTCCCTTTATCCATTTACGCCTCCATTCCGAATTTTCTGTGACCGACGGTATCGTCCGCCTGGACGACGCGGTTAAACGCGCCAAGACTGAGCAAATGCCGGCCTTGGGCGTTTCGGATTTAATGAACTTGTTTGGCATGGTCAAGCATTACAAAGCTTGTCGCAATGCCGGCCTGAAACCGATTGTTGGCGTTGATGCCTGGGTCGAAAATGAAGACGACCGGGATAAGCCTTACCGCATTTTACTAATTTGTAAAAACCGTGCCGGCTATGGTCGCCTTTGTGAGCTATTGACCGAAGCCTACAAGCATAATCAATACCGAGGCCGCGCCGAGCTGAAAAAAGCCTGGCTGGCCGCCGGCGATAACAGTAGCCTGATTTGCTTATCAGGGGCGGAGCTGGGTGAAGTTGGGCAATACATCCTTGCCAATAACGATGCAGCGGCGCTTGCGGCGGCGCAATGGTGGCAGGCGCAGTTCGCGGGCAACTACTACTTGGAAATTCAGCGCACCGGCAATCCTAGTAGCGAAAATAGTCTGCAAGGGCATCTCGATTTAGCCGCTCAACTCGATTTACCGGTGGTGGCCACCCATCCAATTCAATTTATGGATCGGGAGGACTTTAAAGCCCACGAAGCACGCACCTGCATTGCCGAAGGCTATGTCATGGCCGACAAGCGCCGGCCCAAACGCTTTACCGAAGAGCAATATTTCAAATCGGTCAGCGAAATGCAAACCCTGTTTGCAGATCTGCCCGAAGCCCTAGCCAATACCACGGTGATTGCGCAGAGCTGTAATCTGAATGTGGTACTAGGCAAAAACTACCTGCCGCTCTTCCCTACCCCCGATGGCATGACGCTGGATGATTTTCTGGTGTATGAGGCCAAACGCGGCTTGGAAATGCGCCTTGCGCAGCTATACCCTGATGAGACTAAACGCGAAGCCGAGCGCCCACGCTATTACGAACGGCTGAAGTTTGAAACCGACACCATTATTCAGATGGGATTTCCGGGTTACTTCCTGATCGTAGCGGACTTCATTGCCTGGGGTAAGGTTAACGGCTGCCCGGTTGGCCCGGGCCGTGGCTCGGGTGCAGGCTCGCTGGTGGCGTATAGCCTCGGCATTACCGACATCGACCCGACCGCCTACGCCCTGCTGTTCGAGCGTTTCCTGAACCCTGAGCGGGTATCGATGCCCGACTTCGATATCGACTTTTGCCAGGAAAACCGCTGGCGTGTGATTGAATACGTGCGGGAAAAATACGGCGCCGAAGCGGTCAGCCAGATTGCCACTTTCGGTACGATGGCAGCCAAAGCCGTGGTGCGCGATGTGGGCCGGGTGCTGGATTTGCCGTATATGTTCTGCGATGGCGTCTCAAAACTGATTCCCGCCGCCCCGGGCAAGCAATATAGCCTTGATGATGCGGTGGAGATGGTGCCCGAGCTTGCCGAGCGGATCGAGCGCGAAGAAGAGCTCAAAGAGTTGTGGGAGCTGGCGAAAAAACTCGAGGGCCTCACCCGTAATATCGGCATGCACGCGGGTGGCGTATTGATTGCCCCCGGCCAAATTACCGATTTCTGCCCGGTGTATCAGGCTGCGGGCGAAGACGCCTCGCCCGTGTCGATGCTGGATAAAGACGATGTTGAGCAAGTGGGCCTCGTGAAGTTTGACTTCTTAGGCCTGCGCAACTTAACGATTATCGAGTTAGCGCTGCAATACATCAAAGCGCAAACCGGCGAATACCTCGATTTAATGAGCTTGGGCTTTGAAGATCAGGCCGCCTATCAGGTGTTCCGCGATGCCAATACCACCGGCGTCTTCCAGGTCGAGTCGGACGGGATGAAACGCCTGCTGGAAAAGCTCGCCCCCGACCGTTTCGAGGACATTATTGCGGTATTGGCCCTTTATCGCCCGGGCCCGCTGGGCTCGGGGATGGTGGACACCTTTATCAACCGGAAAAAAGGCATCGAGCAGCCCGACTATTTCCACCCAGACTTAGAAAAATGCCTTGAGCCGACCTACGGCGTGATCGTGTATCAAGAACAGGTGATGCAGATTTCGCAGATTATCGGCGGCTATACCCTCGGTGGCGCCGATATGCTGCGCCGCGCGATGGGTAAGAAAAAGCCAGAAGAAATGGCTAAGCACCGGGCGACCATTGCCGAAGGTGCGGCCAAGAAAGGCTACGATCCGGCACTGGCCGAGCAGCTGTTCGACCTGATGACCAAGTTTGCCGAGTATGGTTTTAATAAATCGCACACGGCCGCCTATGCAGTGGTGTCGTACCACACCGCTTGGCTCAAAGCTCATCACACCGCCGCCTTTATGGCTGCCACGATGTCATCCGAGCTGGATAACACCGATCAGCTGAAAGTTTTTTACGATGACTGCATCGAAAAAAATAGGCTCGAACTCCTACCGCCGGATGTCAATCAAAGCTTCTATCGCTTCGTGCCGGTCGGCAAACGGCAAATCCGCTATGCGCTGGGTGCCATCAAGGGTGTGGGCGAGAGCGCCGTGAATATGATCGTGGCCGAGCGCGAGAAAAACGGCCCGTTCACCGATCTGTACGATCTGTGCCGCCGCACCGATAAAAAAGAGGTGAATAAACGGGTACTCGAAGCGCTGATCCGTGGCGGGGCGTTTGATGCCATCGACGACCATCGCGCCCGCTTGATGGCCAATGTGGAGCAAGCCATGGCCGTGGCCGATGCCGAAGCGGCCAACGCCAATCAGATTAGCTTGTTCGATATGCTCGAACCGGCTGCGGCCCCGCAAATCGAAATGATTGAAGCGCCGCGCTGGGATGATAAGGTCAAGCTCGCCGAAGAAAAAACCGCGATTGGTTTTTATCTGTCGGGGCATCCGTTTGACGCCCACGCCAAAGCCATCAAAGGCCTGATCAAAACCCGGCTCGATCGGCTGCAAAACCAGCGCGAACCGCAATTTATTGCCGGGATTGTGGCTGGGATGCGCGTCAAAAACGGCGAACGCGGCCGGATGGGCTTTGTGCAGCTGGATGACGGCAATGGCAAAGTTGAAGTGGCGCTGTTTTCCGACGTATTTGAAGCCAATCGCACCAAAGTCAAAGACGATGCTTTGATCGTGGTGGAAGCAAAAGTCTCGGAAGACCGTTTCTCCGGCGGGCAGCGAATCGTGGCCGAGCGGGTATTCGATATCGCCGAAACCCGCAGCCATTTTGCCCGCGTATTGCGCCTCAACCTGGGCACGCAAGCCGATGAAGCTCGGCTACGGCAAGTGCTGTCAGCGCATTGCGCCGATGAAGGCTGCGCGGTCGAGGTGGATTATCAAAACAGCACGGCGCGTTGTACCGTGCGACTGGGGCAGCACTGGCGCGCGGTGCTGCGTGATGAATTGCTGCTTGAGCTCAAAGAATGGCTGGGGCCACAGGCGGTGGAAGTGAAGTTCTAGCCGCGAGCAAGCTCTTCTCGGCAAATTCAAGCAAAGACTTGCCCAATTAAAAACCCCGCTTCGGCGGGGTTTTTAATTATTCAGACATACCCTAGGCAGTATGCAGTGATGGTGCAAGCTGCGCGGGCTTCCCAAAGAAATACCCCTGCGCATAATCCACCCCAATGGCGGCCAGCTCTTGCAGGATAGCCTCATTTTCCACGAATTCGGCGATCGTTTTACAGCCCAAGCTGTGGGCAATATCGTTCACGGCAATCACCATTTGCCGGCTGACTTTATCATGCGCAATATCCGTCACCAGCGAGCCATCAATCTTCAGGTAATCCACCGGTAGCGATTTCAGATAATTAAACGAAGAGAAGCCGCTGCCAAAATCATCTAGCGCAAATTTACAGCCACGGGTGCGCAAGGTCTCGATAAAGATCGACGATTCTTTGAGATTGGCAATCGCCGCTGTCTCGGTAATCTCAAAACAGATCAGATACGGCGGCACCTGCGCCTGATCCAGTTGCGCTAGAATAAAGGCTAGCGTTTGCTTGGTGAGCGATTTGCCCGAAAGATTAATCGCAATATGCGGCAAATCTTCATTGCGACTTTGGCAATCGGCTAGATAGCGGATACTGTTTTCCACCACCCAACGATCCACCTGCGCCATCATGTCATAACGCTCGGCGGCCGGAATAAATGCCCCAGGCGCAATCACCCGCCCCTGCTGATCAATCATCCGCAACAGCACTTCCAGATGATGCGCGGACTGATTCAATTGGTTCATCGGCATGATGGCCTGATAGTAAAGCAGGAAGCGGTTTTGCTCGAAGGCCTCTTTTAGGGTGGCCAAAAGCTGGATTTCATTGTGCCGCTCTTGCAGGCTACCATCTTCGTGGCTGTACCAACTAAGTTGGTTTCGCCCGGCATCTTTCGCGGCAAAACAGGCCACATCGGCCTGGCTCATAGCCTCTTGCGGGCTAGCGCATTCTTCATCCAGCTGCACCAGGCCAATACTTACCGTAACGCCATGCGGGCGATCCTGCCAGACAAAACGAAATTGCATCAGCGCATGCAGAATGCGCTCGGCCAAGAGTTCAGCCTCTTCGCGCGTTGCCGAATTCAAAAGTACGCCAAATTCATCGCCACCTAAACGCCCCAGTAACGAGCGCCCCGGCAGCATCAAACCTTGCAATAGCGCAGTGACATTTTTCAGCAGCTCATCCCCAGCCAAATGGCCGCAGGTGTCGTTAACTACTTTGAATTGATCCAGATCCAGCAGCATCAAGTATTGCTGGGTTTGCCCCTTCAGCGCCGCCTCATGCGCACGCGCCAATGCCGCTTCAAACCCGCGCCGATTGGTTAGGCCTGTCAGGTAATCATGCTCGGCCTGATAGGCAAGTTTCTCGGTAAGGGCTTGCGATTCGGTCACATCGTGCAACACTAGCACCAGCCCAACCACCTGACCGTCCTGATCAGAAATTGGTGCCACGGCGTATTCCACATGCAACTGATGACCATCGCGATTAAGTAGCGTCGCTTTCAGGCCATTTTGCGGCTTGAGTTTGTCGCGCGCCGCCAGAAGCACGCGATACAAATCATCGGGCGTGAGATCCCCCCCTAAACAGAGGATATCGGCAACATAACGTTCACGGGCATCATGGCTGGACCAGCCGCACAATGATTCGGCCGCAGGATTAATCAGCTTGATTCTAAATTCGCTGTCGGTGGTGATGATGGCGTCGGTAATCGAAATCAGCGTAACTTCCGCCAGCTCTTTTTCAACATACAGCGCCCGCTGCGCCAATTCGCGCTCTTCGTGTCCGCTACGAATATTGCGGCGCATTTCATTGATTGCATCAACCAGCGTCTGCATTTCATCCGGCTTCGCGTGGCTGCGTAGGATTTTTAAGGGCTCGGATAAATGCTGATAATTAAAGCGTCGAGTGTAATCAGCGATCTGGCTTAAATGCCGCGCGATTAAACGATGATATAAAAATAAAAAGAAGATCGCTGCACAGCCCATGCCAATCCCTTGCAAGATGAGCAAGCGGATAAACTGGGCGTACAGACGGCTTTCCAGCTCATTCAAAGTGCTGCTCAGCTGCAATTCACCAAGCACCACCTCTTTATTATTCAGCGGGTGCTGGTACACCACAGGGAATTTGGCCGTTACCACATTGTGCTTGAGATCCTGCGACTCCCCCGCGACATACTGCTGACCATCACTTTCGACCAACACGACATGCTTCACCACGCGGGTTTGCAGTAGCGAATCAAGCTGGCCACGAATTGCCTCAGTATTCACAAGCCATAGATTGGAGGCTAATTGCGGCGTTACGCTTCGCCCCAAGGTCTGCAGATCGGATTGGGTCTGCGCCAAGCTGCGATCATATTCGAGCTTGAGCAAGAAAAGCGTCATCGCAACGGTTACCACCAGCCCCGAGGCGAACACCGCAATAATCAGGTGCCAAGCTAAACGGTTTGCGGTGTAAAAACGGCCGATGCGGTGGAAAAATTGAGAAAACACCTAAGTGGACACCTGATTAATTCATTTGAAACATCGTGCTGGATTCAGAATAAACGCAGCCTTGTAAGGAAACAAGTCTGATCGTCAGCGCAACCGCGATTAAGCGACATCTCACCAACATTGCAAGTCTTTATCAATACCAAGCGACAGCAAACCCGAGCGCAGCGAAAGTTATGCGCTGAACAGCCAGCAATCGCGAATAATCGGTAATTGTACCGCAGCAGCGCAAAAAAAGTGTTGTAAATCAATGGCGCACATTCTATATACCCCTTGCGGGTATCAGGTATAGCCACTAAGATACCCCTATGGGTACTTCCTCGCACACATCAGCCAGCAATCATTCTCTGCAGATACCTATCGAGGGGATGAGTTGTGCTGCCTGTGCGCAGCGTTTGGAAAAACAACTCAATCGGCTGGACGGCGTCGCCGCGCAGGTGAACTTCGCCACCGAGATCGCTAGCATCAGCACCGATCCCGCGCATTGGCCTGCTGTGCTGGCGCAAATCAGCGCCAGCGGCTTTCAAGCCCGCATGCAGACGATTAACTTCAAGATCGGCGGTATGAGCTGCGCGGCCTGCGCGACGCGGCTGGAGAAAGTGCTGAATAAAAAGCCGCTCTTAAGCGCGACAGTCAATTTCGCGAGCGAAACCGCTACCCTCACTGCGCCGCATGGGCTGTATAGCATTAGCCAGCTGCAAAACTGGATTAGTCAGGCAGGGTTTACTGCTAACACAGAACAAACCGAACCCGAGCGAAGTCGCAACACAACACGCGCCCCACTACCACTGATCCTAGCTTTGCTCTGTGCAGTGCCGTTCTGGCTGGACATGCTGCTGATGCTTGCTGGCGTGCATGCGCTGGCCTTGTCAGCTTGGTCGCAGCTGATCTTAGCCACACTGGTTCAAGCCATCGCCGGTTGGCGTTTTTATCGCGGCGCCTGGCTGGCGTTGCGTGGCGGCGCTGCGAATATGGATGTGCTGGTGGCTCTCGGCACCACGGCAGCTTGGGGGCTGAGTGTTTGGCATCTTTTTGCGCAAAATCCAGCCTTGTATTTTGAAGCTAGCGTTACGGTGATTGCGCTGGTCTGGCTGGGCAAATGGCTGGAAGAGCGGGCCAAGCGCCAAACCGGGGCCGCCATCCGAGCCTTGCTCACGCTACAACCGACTACGGCCCGCGTACTACGCGCTGAACAATGGCAAGAGTTACCGATCGCCGCATTGCAGCTCAACGATATCGTGCAAGTGCGGGCCGGTGAAGCCATCCCGATTGATGGCGAACTGCTGCTTGGCGCGCTCAGCGTGGAAGAAGCCATGCTCACTGGCGAAGCGCAGCTGCAAGAAAAAACCAGTGGCGACATCGTATATGCCGGCACGCGCAATCAGCTTGGTAGCGCACAAATCCGTGTTACCGCGCTCGGGGCCGACACACAGCTCAATCAGATTATCCAACTGGTGCAAGCCGCCCAAGGCAGCAAAGCGCCGATTCAGCAACTGGCTGATCGCATCTCGGCTTGGTTTGTACCGGCGATTTTGCTGATCGCCACGCTCACTTTGTTTGTCAATTTATACTTCCTGCCCGCAGCCGACGCCGCCATCTTGCGCGCGGTCGCCGTGCTGGTGATTGCCTGCCCTTGCGCGCTCGGCTTAGCGACGCCCGCTGCGGTGATGGTCGGGCTGGGGCTGGGGGCGCAACGCGGTATTCTATTTCGCAACGCCGGCGCTCTCGAAACCGCCAGCCAGCTCAATACCCTGTTGGTAGATAAAACCGGCACCCTGACCACCGGTGAGCCCAGCCTGCAAGAGCTGATCGTGCTGGATAGCAAGTACAGCAGCAGCGAACTCCAGAGCCTGGCCGCAAGCCTAGAGCAACACAGCCAGCACCCGCTGGCGCGCGCCATTTTGGCAGATCTGCCCGCCTCGGCGCTGTGGCCAGCGAGCGACTTGCAGCAGGAAGCTGGCGCGGGTTTAAGCGGCACAGTGAATGGGCTGCAGATTCAAGTGGGCAAGCCTGAGTGGGCGTTTGCTGGCCAGCATACAGATACATACCAGGCGTATCTTTCCAGCGGCTATACGCTAGTTGGCATTGCGATCAATACCCGCCCTGCCGGCCTGATATTATTACAAGATACTTTACGCACCAGCACCCCCGAAGCCGTGCAGACTCTGCGCGCGCACGGGGTAGCCTTGGAAATCTGGAGTGGTGATCAACCCGCCGCGGTGGTGGCCATCGCGCAGCAGCTCAACATTTCGGCTGCGCATGGGCGTAGCACCCCGGCCGACAAACACGCCGCTGTCACCCGCCTGCAAGCCAGCGGGCAGCGCGTGGGCATGGTTGGCGATGGGATTAATGATGCACCCGCCTTGGCCGCCGCCGATGTCAGCTTTGCCATGCAGGCCGGCGCCAGCGTGGCATTGGAAACCGCTGATATCACACTGATGCACAACGATTTACGTCAGATCAGTAGCGCCATCGTGCTCTCGCAAGCCACCTTGCGCAAGATCCGGCAAAACCTGTTTTTTGCTTTTATTTACAACATTCTGGGCATTCCGCTGGCGGCCTTGGGTTGGCTCAACCCGATGCTGGCCGGCGCAGCAATGGCGCTGTCATCGCTATCGGTGATTGGCAACGCCTTGCTGCTGAAACGAATGCGCTGGTGAGGAATGAAGATGAGTACGCACAGCAGTATTGAAATCAACATTGCGGGCATGAGTTGCGGCGGCTGTAGCGCAGCGGTCACGCGTGCATTGGAAGCCGTTGCGGGGGTGATTTCAACCACCGTGACCTTAAACCCCGGCAAGGCACACATCGTGTTCGATGCCACGCAAACCAGCCGCGCGGCGCTGGAAACCACCATAGAGGAAGCTGGATATGACATCATCCCTGAAGCAAGAGCGTGAAAACAAAGATCAACTGATCAAACGCCTGAACCGCATTGTCGGTCAGGTGTCTGGCATTACCCGCATGATCGAAGAAGATCGCACCAGCAGCGAAGTGCTGAATCAAGTGGCTGCCGCACGCTCTGCGCTGGATGCCCTGGCTTTGATTCTGCTTGAGCAACAAACTCAAGATTGCATCGCCCAAGCGCTGAAAGCCGGCAAGGCCGACGCGGCAGTGGCGGATCTCTTGCAAGTGATTAAGAAAGTACGTGGCTAAGCCTTGATGCCGCATCCAGCAAAAAACCACGCCGCGGCGTGGTTTTTTCTGGCTATGACTAGCGCCAACCCAATACGTATATAGCGCTAAGCCAATATTAATAAGATCTAGAGCAACATACCCAGACAGGTATTGCAGCAGGGATTACAGCGGCTGCAGATTCAATTTCTTAAACAGCGCCTTATCACCTTCCACATCCGGGTTACCGGTGGTCAGCAGTTTATCGCCGTAGAAAATCGAATTCGCTCCCGCCAAGAAACACAGCGCCTGCATTTGCTCAGGCATTTGCTGACGGCCGGCCGAGAGGCGAACATAGGTCTTTGGCATGATAATCCGCGCTACGGCAATCGTGCGCACGAACTCGGTCCAATCGACTTTTTCCGAGCCATCAAGCGGCGTGCCATCAATCTGCACCAGATTGTTGATCGGCACCGAATCCGGTTGCGGATCAAGATTCGCCAGCTGGGTAAGCAAGCCCACCCGATCCAGCCGCGTTTCACCTAAGCCAACAATCCCGCCGGTGCAGACATTCAGCCCGGCTTGGCGCGCTTTACCGAGGGTATCGAGCCGATCGGCGTAGCTATGGGTGCTGACGATATCGCTGTATTTTTCTTCCGAGGTATCAAGATTGTGGTTGTAGTAATCCAGCCCTGCGTCTTTGAGCTGTTCGGCCTGACCTTCTTTGAGCATGCCGAAAGTGGCACAGGTTTCTAGCCCCAGCGCTTTCACGCCGGCGATCATTTTCTTTACTTCATCCAGATCGCGGTTTTTCGGGCCGCGCCACGCCGCGCCCATACAGAAGCGTGAGGCGCCGTTTTCTTTGGCCACCGCCGCTACGGCAATGACTTCGTCGGCGTCCATCAGCTTTTGCGCTTCCAGACCGGTGTCATAGCGTTTGGATTGCGAGCAATAGCCACAGTCTTCCGAACAGCCGCCGGTTTTGACCGACAAGAGTGTCGAAAGCTGCACTTTATTGGCATCAAAATTGGCGCGATGCACTTGCTGCGCTTGAAAGAGCAGATCATTAAACGGCAGTGCAAACAGCTCGGCCACCGCTTCCCGGCTCCACAATGCTTGTTCTGGATGCGGGGTATGGCGCTTGAATTCGATGGTTTGACATTGGCTCATGCGGTGGCAATTCCTGTTTGGTTCTAAGCTTGAAACTGGATTGTCCGAATGAGCGCCAGCATTGTCAAATTTATTCACGCATTTTTTGAACAACTTTATCCCGCAACAATGTTTGCTCTGCCGCAGCCTGCATCTGGGGGGTGCGCATGCTTGTTGCCCAGCTTGCCAGGCACAGCTGCCGCGCTGGGAGCAAACCAGCAGCTGCCCGCGCTGCGCCCGCCCCGCCACGGCAGGCGAGTTATGCGGCCAGTGCCAGCGCCATCCGCCCGCCTTTACGCGCAGCTATGCCTTATATCTCTATACCTCACCCATCAAAGAGTTGATTCAGGCCGCGAAATTTGCCGGGCAGTGGCAACATCTACGGAGCCTAATGCCGCTCAGCTTACCCGTGTGGCAACACGAGTTGAACTGCATCGATGCCCTGATCCCGCTCCCGCTGCACCCGCAGCGCTTGCGCGAACGCGGCTTTAATCAGACTATGGAGCTGACCCTCGGGCTGGCCAGCCAGCTGCAGCTCCCCATCCACGCCCACGCTCTCAGCCGCCAGCGCGACACCGAACATCAAGCCCGTTTGAGCGCGCGGGCGCGCTGGAAAAACGTCCGCCGTGCTTTTGCTGCACATGGTAATCTCACCGGACAACGCGTGCTGCTCATTGATGATGTGATGACCAGTGGCGCCAGTCTGCATGAGGCCAGCCGCACGCTGCTGGCTGCGGGCGCCAGCGAGGTGTGGACTTTGGTGCTGGCGCGCACACCCGACGGCTTAACGCGCAAGCCATAAAACTCAATCATGCATGCCTAATCAAAACTCAGCGTGTATTTCACATCCACCGAGCTTTCATCCACCCCGACCCGTGAAACGATCGACCAATTGCGCGAGAGCTGTAGGGTGAAATTCACCGCATCGCTCAGGCCATTAAAGCTTTTTTCCAGCCCGACTTTCAGATTGCGGGTAAGGCGCTTGCTCACCGTTACAATCTGCGTGGTCGTGCCATCGCTTTCTTCTTTGGATTTGTAACCCACTTCATCAATCCCAAAGTCCCCCAGCAGGTCATCGGTGAGCGATGAGCCAGCGCCGCCATTGCTGGCCATGGCGTTCAGCAATTGCAACACCAGCGCGCCATCGGATTTCTCCATACTTTCAGTACCATGCCCGAACAGCAGCCAGGCGATTTTTTCCGCATCGGGTACATTGGGCTCGGAATACAGCGATACTCGCGGCGAATTGGCCGTGCCACGCACTTCCACCCCGGCTTCTACGGCCTGATCACGGCGAATGGCCAAAATATCTAGAGTTGGATTATCCAAAGGCCCATTAAAGGACAGAATACCGCGCTCTATCGCCAGCTTTTGCCCGTAGGCTTTGTACTCGCCGCCTTCGGTGTTGATGGTGCCTACGGCTTTGAGGGTTTGTTTGGCGTCGGCCCGCACCCTGATCTTGCCTTGCAGGCGGGAATCGAGCCCGGCGCCACGGAACATAAACTGCTCGCCCAGATCGAAATCCACCTGCAGCGAAAACGGTGTCACTTCGGCGCGCTGGCGCTCGGCTTTGCGCCCTTTGATCAAGACATCCGCGCCCAGTTTTGGCGCATCCCCCGCCATTTGCGGCAAGCCTACATCGGCCTCATCGGCCCGGAACTGGCCGGTAATGTCCATGATGTTGTCTCTGAAATTCAGCGCGCCATTGCCGGATAACACCAAGAACAAATCACTTCGGCTCATGGCCGTAAAGCGGCTCGCGGTCAGCTTAAGCCCACCATTGGCTTTGCCACCCCGAAAATCCACTGCGCCGCTACCGGTGAGGCTGCCTTTGCCGCCCTTAAAATTAAAGGCGTTCACCTTTACCTGCTGGCCCACGAGGCCTAATTCAATCACCCCATCACTGAGTTTGGCGCCGCTGGCCGGGTCGTCAAAAGCCAAGCCATCTGCCCGTGCTACCCCATCAAGCACCGGCAGGGTGAGCGTACCGCTGCGATGTACATCTAGCCGCGCCTTACCCTGCAGCTTAGCCCCCGCGAGGAAGGGATTAAAGACACTCAGATCAGGTAGCTGGCCATTCAGGCGCACATCCAAAGGCGCGTGCTGGGCTAGGCGGCCGGCTTCCAGATCCAGCTGGGCCTGCGTGCTGGCGCTGATGCTGCCAAAGCGCTGGGTCTGGATTTGTAGCTGGCCATTCAGGCGATTCATCTGCAGATTGCCATTCAGTTGCAGATTTTGCAGCGTCAGCGGCAGGCGCTGGCCATTTTCTTCCAGCCAGGCCAAATCACCGGCTTGTCGGGCCAAATTGAATTGCCCATTTAAGACCCCGCTATAGTGCAGCTGCCACTGGCCAGCCAAAATGAGGTCCGTGCGTGGGTTATTAAGCTTGGCCAGCTGCAACCATTCGGCCAGCACCCCTTTTTGCAGCTGCCCACTACTGTCCAATGCGCCGTTTTGCCATTGGGTTTGCTGCAGGCTAAGCAGACTTTGCCCCACTTGCAGATTTGCGGCCCCCAGATTCACCCGCTGCGCGCTTAGCTGCAAACTGGGGCTATTGCTTAGCTTAAAAGGTAAGCCGAATTGCCCACTAAGGCGATCAAGCGCGCCCAGCCATTGCTGATTTTGCAGCCCGCCATGGGCGGCCAGCTGCAGATTGATGGCTTGCGCGCCTTGTTGGCCGCTGGCACTGAGATTGAGCTGATGCTGCTGCAGCACACCTTGCAGCGTCAGCGCCGCCTGCTGGATGTGCGTCTCGCCCAGCTGCAAACCGCTTAGATTCAGCTGGCCATTTACCGGGCTATTGTTTTGCACACTGGTACTCAGTTGCAGGCGCGCTTGCTCTAGCTGCAGCCCTGCCACTTGCACGCCTTGCGCCTGCAAATTAGCCTCCACCTGCGGCTGGGCAAAGCGCCCGCGCAGCTGGCCTTGCCCGCTGGCTTTGCCGGCGAGGCCAAAGCCAACATGCGCCAGATTGGGTAGCTCCAGCCGCCAATCAAGTTCATCACCCGCAGCGCCCAAGGCGCCTTGGGCGCTAAGGCGATTGCTGCCGAGGCTAAGCCAGAAATCACTTTGCGTTAGGCGCTCGGGCGTGAGTTTAAGCACGCCGTTACCAGCCAAAGCTTGGCCATTAAATACACTCTCGGCTAATTGATATTGCAAATCCAGCTGGGGTTTAGGCTGCAAAGCGCCTTTTAATTTAGCCTGCAAGCCAATACGCCCCGCTGGTATCCCCTGCAGCCATTCGGCTGGATTCCAGCTGCGGGCTGCGAGCTCCAGTTGAAAATCATTGGGAGCATTGAGGTTGAATTCGCCCTTGGCCGTCAGCTGGCTGGCGCCGTGGCGCACTTCAGCCTGCCGGATCGCCAGTCGCCGCTGGGTTTCGGGCTTGATCCAGCCTAAATCAAGCTGCAACGCCACTTGGCGGCTACTGTCTTCAATCTGCCCCTGCACACCGGGGCTGAGCCATGGCCCCAGCAATTTGAGCTGCCCTTGTAGCGCAGTTTTGGGTTGGGTGCTCCACAGTGCCTGAGCATCCAGCTGTTTCACCTGCAGCTTGAGTGCCATTTTGCCCTGCTCAACTTCACCTTGCGCCAGGAGCAGGCCTTTGCCCGGCACATTCAGCGTCAAATCTTGCACCCGCAAGCGCTCGCCCTGCACCTGCAGTTGGGCCAGCAGACGCTCGAGCGGCAAGCGCTGCTGATCCAGTGCGCCGGGTTGGCGATTATGCACTTCAATTTTCGCCTCAACCCCAGTGGGCGTAGGCTTAAAATTCGCTTGTAACAGTAAATCAGCCTGCGGAGCTGCCGGCACCCAAGCAGCCGGATTAAACCCCGCCAGCTGCACATCACCATGGCGCACCATTTGATAGGCATAGGGCGCAAAGGCATCGATTTGCACATTGCCCTGTGCACTGACTTTGGCGTGTTTGAGCTGCAACTTGAGCTGCAAATCGCGCAGCGGCCCGCTCAGCTGGCCTTGGGCGCTAAATGCCTGCTCTTCCACCACCCCAGCAAATTGCACACTACCACCGCTATAAAACGGTGCTTTACCTTCGATATTCAGCTTGGCGTTCACTTGCCCTTGCGGCAATTGCAACTGACTTAGGGTCAGCCGGTGAAAGCGGCCATTACTGGACACACTGGCGGCCAGATCGCGCAGCACCACGCCATCAACATCCAGTTTGACAATCCGCAGCTGATCCAGATGAATACCCAATGGCAGGGTTAAATCAGTGGGCGGTGGCGACGGTGGCGCTTGCGGCGGTTTGGGGGCGGTCTGGATCGTGAGCTGCCCGAGCGATACCCTAGGTAGGCTTAGGTCGCGCACCAGCAATAGATATGGCTCCCAGGCCAATACCCCGTAATCCAGCTCCAGTTTTAAATCAGCCGTCTTCACTTTGAGCTGTTTGATGGTGATTTCTGACCAGAATGAGCCTTCGATACTCTGCACCTGCGCCACATCGCTGTGGTTGATCAGATCCACCAGCCAGTAACGGCCTCGTGCCGAATCCACCCAGCTTAAGGCCAGCACTGCCAGCAAGCTCAAGAGCCCGAAGGTTAGCAGCGTACTCCACACTAGCGCCCGCAGTACGCGGCGCACTAAGCCATAGCGAGGCTTAGGTGCAGGCTGCGGCGGAGTTGCTGCATCGGCCCCTGATGGCTCAGGATGATTTAACTGCGGCTCAGGCGTACTCAAAACACCAACCCCATGGCAAAGTGAAAGCGGATCTGCTGCAGGTCAACGCCATACGCCAAATCAAAACCAATCTGCCCCACCGGGCTATTCCAGCGCCCACCGACGCCGACCCCGGTCACCGTCTCAAGGTTATGCCAGGCCTCGCCGGCCCCGCCATGATCGACAAACAGCGCAGCTTTCCAGTTTTTGACAATTGGGTGCTGATATTCGACCGAGGCCGTGGCCAGAACCTGACCGCCAATCACCGAGCCATTGCTCTTCACCCCCAGCGATTGATAGTCATAGCCGCGGACACTGCCCGAGCCGCCGGCACGAAACAGCCAATCCGAGGTAATGCCTTCGGGCGATTTAGTAAAGGTCTCGCCCAGCGCGCCTTGCAAAATCACCTGCCCATCCTGGCCAATCCGGTGGTAATACGCCCCGCGGCCGTACAGCCGTAAAAAGGTCGCATCACTGAGTAAATACGCCGAGGCGCCGCCAATCTCGAGCTGTGCCAAATAACCATTGCGCGGGTTGCGGCGGTTATCCAGTTTGCGTTGCGTCCAGATGTGATTGAGGGTCAGGGTTTGCGGACGCTCTTCGCTGCCATCATTAAAGCGGCGATTTTCAATCTGATATTGCAGATCAAAAGTGCGCTCGATTTCATCGCCCTTTTTCAGCCGGGAAACACCGGTTTTATACAGTTGCGAATCCAGCCCCTGTAAATCCTGATGCAGATAGCTCAGCCACACCCGATGTTCCCAATCACTGCGGCTTTGCGGCAAGGTGACCGATTGCTCAAACGCTTGCTCACGCTGCTCTAGCCGGATACGGCTATCCGCCACCCAGCCACGATTGAATAAATTCAAATAGCGGTAAGCCAGCTCCGATTTCAGCAAGGTATTGGTGCTGTAACCCACACTGCCATTCACTCGATGCAGCGGTACTTCTTGCACATCAATGCGAATCGGCGCGGTATAGGGCTCTTCACCGCTGAGCTCAACATCGACCAAGGCGGTGGCAAATTGCGGCAGATTTTGTAGCTCGGTTTGTAACTCCAGCAACTCGCTGCGGCTATAGGGGGTACCCGCCGGGATTTTCACCCGATCGTGGATCAAAAATTCAGGGTAACGCGACAGGCCATGGATGGTGTATGGGCCAAAGACATAGGCTGGGCCACTATCGAGCACCAATTGATAGCTGGCCTCGGCGGTGACCGGGTCAATGCTGGCTTCACTGCTCAGCAGGCTGGCGGCGGGGAAATCGCGATTTTGCAAAATCTGCAGGCTGCGCTTTTTGTATTCATCCCAGCTGCTTTGGCTAAAGGGCTGGTTTTCCAGATTTTGTCCACGACGGCCAAGGCGCTCGTTCACGCGGGCCAGCTTTTCCGGATCATGGTTAATCACGCCCTGCAGATCAACAGAGGTATGCTTCACCAGCGTTTGCGGTCCGGGCGTTACTCGCAGATACACTACCGGGGTATTTTGCTCTTGGCGTAATTCGCTCTCGATGGTCGGGGCAAAGTAGCCGGCAGTGGCCAACAATTCGGTCGCGGCCGCCGGCAAGCCACTGACTTCACGCGCCAGTAGCTCAGGGGTCAGGCGGTTTTTCTTTTGCCACTGAAATAAATTCAGATATTGCAGCACATCGCTGACTTCACCGGGGGCTTCCAGCTGGATTTTGTAATGCAATGAGCTGTCCTGCGCACACACCGGGGCGCACAGTAGCACGGCAGTCCAGGGAACGATCCAGCGCAAATCAGCCACTCCTTTGCAAAAGGGCAACTCTACCAAAATCCCCGCCCGGCGGCAGCCAACACGGAAAAAATGGGCAAAAAAAACCCGATTCGTGCGGGGGCACGGAATCGGGCACAGGAGGATGGAGTCGATTGCGCAACCTAAGTCACGCGGGTACTACTTACTGCTACAACACACACACTACAAAACACTCGGCCAAAGCGGCGAGTCGGGCTCTTAGCGAGGCAGGGTCAGCTGCCAACCGTAAGATTTAACCAGCAGTTGCTGGAAAGACTCGACAGTTTTGGAAAATTTAATCAGCGAACGCATGATACTTCTCCTTGTCTAGTGGCCCTTCACCGCGAAGAACCGTTTGCTCATTCGATGACTGAACTTTATCAAAACTACGAAACTAGCGCAAGCATTTTTGTAGCTTTACTACGTACAGATTTGTAACAACAACCAACTAAAACTACAAACAACCCCACTCAACCCCTGTTTTTTAAGAACTATTTTGTAATAATGACAAATAGGTGAAAATTCACAACGTAGCTAAACTACGTAAAAACCCTGATTAGCGCGCTAACAATTTCTGCTTCAGGCTCTCTTGCACGGGTTTATTGCCAAACCAGATCGTGAGTAAATCGCGCGCAAACTCATCCCCGGCAATCACCCCCAGTAATTTGCCGCGAAACTGTACCCGTACGCCTTCACCTGGCAGTAGATCAAGCTGAATCACATCCCCGATTTTGGCTTCTTTGGCGGAGAGCAGTAGTTTTTCCAGCTCGGCAATCCGCGCCGCATGGGCGGTGTATTGCACGGCGCTCAGATTGTCTTTTAGCCCTTCGCTCAGCGCCTCGGCCAAGGTTTTACCATCCACATCGCGCAGCATATTCAACTGCAAGCGCCGTGGCTGGCGCAAGGCCAGCACTGCCGAGGGGTCGTTGAGCTTAGCCGGGGTATAGAGCGCCGCCACATACACCTCGAACATCAGTTTTTTACGCACCCCGGCGCCATTGAGCTGCAGGCTTTTGCCCGCCAGCTCCACCTGATCCGGCAAGATAATGCCGGCCACTTCAGCCGCCCACAGTGGCTGCATCGCGCAAGCCAGCAAGACCGTTAAAATTTGTTTTTTCATGGCTTTACTCCAGCGACAAAAAAGCCCACCAAGGCGGGCTCAGATTGATGACAAACCCCACTCGCGAAGCGAGGCTCCCCTCAAGGAGGGGACGGGAGGGGTGGGTATAGAACATCAAGGCTGCAGATTCAAAGCCTTCGCCCTTAGGCTCGGCTTTGCTGAGACTTAAAAAGTATTGCTCTTCCACTTGGTCAGCAGCCTGAGCCCGCCAAGGCGGGCTAGAAAAATTAGACCTGATTACAGCACCTGCAAAATCCCCGCAGCCCCCATGCCTGTGCCGATACACATCGTCACCATGCCATAGCTGCCGGCTTTACCCTGGCGGCGCAGGCCGTGGATCAGGGTGGCGGCACGAATGGCGCCGGTGGCGCCCAGCGGGTGGCCGAGCGCGATCGCGCCGCCGTTGGGATTCACCTTGCTCATATCCAGCCCCAGATCGCGGCTCACCGCCAGCGCCTGAGCAGCAAATGCTTCATTCAGCTCAATCCATTCCAGTTGATCTTGCTGCAGACCAGCGAGTTTCAAGGCGGCCGGAATGGCTTCTTTCGGGCCAATCCCCATGATTTCTGGTGGCACACCTTTGACGGCAAAGGTCACATAGCGGGCCAGCGGGGTCAGGTTGTACTCCTTCAGGATTTTCTCTGACACCACAATCAGCGCAGCCGCCCCATCCGACATTTGCGAGCTATTACCAGCGGTGACCGAGCCATTTTTTTGCGGGCTAGCAAATACTGGTTTGAGTTTGCCCAGTCCTTCAAGGCTAGTGTCGGCGCGCGGGCCTTCGTCAGCACTCAGTACCTTGGTGAAAGTTTCAACTTCACCGGTGGCCAGATTGGGCACCCGATAGGTAACTTCCAGCGGTGCGATTTCATCGGCAAATGCCCCATTGGCGGTGGCCGCTAAAGCACGGGTATGTGAAGCCAGGGCAAAGGCGTCTTGGTCTTCACGGCTAATCCCCCACTGGGTAGCCACTTTTTCCGCGGTCAGCCCCATGCCGTAGGCGATAGCTACATTTTCATCCCGCTCGTAAATCGAGCTACCGAGTGAGAGCTTATTACCGCCCATCGGCACCATCGACATCGATTCGGTACCCGCGGCGATCATGACATCGGCTTCACCGAGGCGGATTTTGTCGGCCGCCAGCGCCAGCGCATTAATTCCGCTAGAGCAAAAGCGATTGATGGTAATGCCGCCAACGGTATTGGGCAGGCCCGCCAGCAAGGCGCCAATCCGCGCCACATTCATGCCCTGCTCACCTTCGGGCATGGCGCAACCGACCACCACATCTTCCACTCGCGCCGGATCTAGCGCCGGCACTTTGGCCATCGCGGCGCGGATCACATGGGCCAGCAAATCGTCGGGCCGAACATTTTTAAGCATGCCGCGTGGCGCTTTGCCCACCGGGCTGCGCACGGCGGCGACCACATAAGCTTCCTGAATTTGTTTGCTCATTACGAGCTCCTCAAATAAATACGTCTAAGCCAGCTTGGGTTGGGTACTGCGTAGCAGCACTACCAAACGCGTTTTCGCTTGCTAGGGCTGCAGGATATTCCCCAACCCCAGCAAAGACCGCGCGTGTAGGCCGCCAGCCCCACCTTAATTGCGCAGTGGTTTGTTAAATTCGATCATGTGCATGATGCGTTCCTGGGTTTTGCCCTTTTTCAAGAGCCCCATAAAGCGTTCACGCTCCAGCTTCAGAATCCAGTCTTCATTCACCAAGGTGCCGGCTTCAACATCGCCACCGGTCACCACTTCGGCGATTTGCATGCCGATATGGAAATCGTATTTGGAAATGAAACCACCTTCGAGCATATTGACCAGCTGCCCGCGAATGGTTGCCGCGCCTGAGCGGCCCGCCACCGGGAAGGCTTTGGGTGGCAGTGGCGGCCGATAGCCTGAGGCCGCCAGTGCACGCACCTGCGCTTGAGCGACATACAGCAACTCGTTGGCATTCATCACCACGATATCGGACTCGCGCAAATAGCCGATTTGCTGGCCTTCTTCTGCGCTGGTGCCGACTTTGGCCGTTGCCATCGCCAGATAAAAATCTTTCAGCGTTTCCAGGATATTGCCATTGC
This sequence comes from uncultured Chitinibacter sp., assembly GCF_945957625.1. NCBI lineage: Bacteria > Pseudomonadati > Pseudomonadota > Betaproteobacteria > Neisseriales > Chitinibacteraceae > Chitinibacter > uncultured Chitinibacter sp. Next base: position 429,216 of record NZ_CAMFLP010000001.1, on the reverse strand, counting down.
GCGCCAGCTTGGCCGCACGCTGGGCGAATTCTTTGCACCCGCCACCGGCTGGCAGCAGGCCAACCCCAACCTCAACAAGCCCGATATAGGTTTCCACATGGGCCACGACACGGGCGCAATGCATGAGGAATTCGCAGCCACCGCCAAACGCATACCCTTGCGCTGCGCCAACCACCGGCACTTTGGCGTATTTGATGGCCTGCGAAGTAGCCTGAAACTCGGCCACCATGTGCTCAATCGCCGCAAAATCACCGGTCATAAAGGCCGGCCCCATACTGAGCAAATCGGCGCCCACCGAGAATGGCGCCTCAGGGTGCCAGATCACCAAACCTGGGTGGTATTGCTCCGCAAGCTTGATAGCTTCTTGCACTCCAACCAATACACCGGCACCGATACAATGGGCTTTGGTTTTAAAGCTGAGCACTGGCACATCTTGGCCACCTGTTGCGGTGGGTGGCAACCACATCCGCACACTGTCATTTTCGTACAGGGTTTGGCCATAATCTGGCGCCGCCTCGCCCAGCAGACGTGGCGGGTAAAGCTGCCGCTGATACACCGGCAGATTCGAGCGCGCCTGCAAAGTATTCGCCGCCGCACTGTAGGAGCCACCCGCAGCATGGACACCCTCGCGCTGCATGACCCAAGCAGGCAGCGGCGTGGCCGACAGTGTTTTGCCCGCGCTAATGTCAGCGGCAATGGCCGCCGCAACAGCTTGCCAGCCAGCCGCTTGCCACATTTCAAATGGGCCTTGCTGCCAGCCAAAACCCCAGCGGATTGCAAAATCTACATCGCGCGCATTGTCGGCAATATCTGCCAATTGCACGGCAATGTAATGCCATACGTCACGCAAGCAGGCCCACAAGAATTGGGCCTCAGGCAGCTCGGAGGCGCGCAGCGCTGCAAGCCGCGCAGCCGGGTCTTCGATTTTCAGCAGTGCCTTCACTGCATCGCTGGCTTTTTGCCCGGCAGGGATATACTCACCCGCGCTTGGGTCGAGCATCAGCAGCTCTTTGCCATTCTTTTTGTAAATACCTGCCTTGGTTTTTTGCCCCAGCGCGCCATTGGCGATCAGGCCTTGCAGCCAATCTGGCGTTTTAAACAGGCCATGCCATGGATCATTACCCAAGGTATCGGTCATGGTTTTGACCACATGGGCAAAGGTATCAAGGCCGACCACATCGGCGGTACGGAAAGTGGCTGATTTGGGCCGCCCCAGCCGTGGGCCAGTTAGATCATCGACCACATCAAAGCGAATGCCGAAGGTTTGCGCATGATGGATGGTGGCCAGCATGGAAAAGACGCCAATGCGGTTGGCGATAAAGTTCGGCGTGTCTTTGGCACGCACCACGCCTTTACCCAAGCGCATCGTCAGGAAAGACTCAAGGGCATCCAGGGTATCGGCCTGCGAGCCTTGTGTAGCAATGAGTTCCACCAGATACATATAGCGGGGTGGATTAAAGAAGTGAATCCCGCAAAAGCGTGGGCGCACTTCAGCCGGCACACTGGCGGCCAGGCTTTCAATCGACAGGCCCGAGGTATTGGTAGCCAAGATCGCATGCGGCGCCAGATGCGGCGCAATCTTGGCATACAGATCGGCCTTCCAATCCAGCCGCTCGGCAATCGCTTCGATCACCAGATCACACTCTGCCAGCCGTGCCAGATCACTGCCGTAATTTGCGGCCTCAATCGCATCTACCCGCCCTGCCGACATTAAGGGTGCCGGCTTGAGTTTTTTCAGATTATCCAGCGCTTTGAGCACGATCCCGTTTGGGTCGCCCTGCGGGGCCGGCAAATCAAACAGAATGGTGGGAATGGAGGCATTGGCCAGATGGGCCGCGATTTGCGCCCCCATCACACCCGCGCCCAGAACCGCAACCCGGCGAATGGGCGCCGCGCCTTTGGGTGACAAAACAGCAGTCATTGTTGGAACCTCTATTGGGTGCAGAGCGCACCCGCAGCGAAAGCATCAGGTGGCTGCAGAGGCAGCCACCACCTGCCGGATTTTCCCGGCTACGCAAAGAGCAATGGGCTTAGAAACGATGGTTGTATTGCACACCCAGCGTTACTGAGCTGATGTCGTAATTACCGCGCACCGTCGCCCCGTTTTGGTCTTTCTGGGCGATGGTTGAGTTTTTCAGATCCACATAAATCGCGGTGAGATCCACCGATTGGGTTGGAGTGAAGGCATAGTTAGCCCCCAGCGCCACCCAGACCCGATCGCTATCGGGAATACTAGCGATGCGGTTTTGGTCATTTTCTGGCGCGTTGTCATAGGCCAAACCGCCGCGCAAAGTCCATTTCTCGGTCGGTTTGTAGCTTACGCCCACCGAGTAACGGCTGGTGTCATTCCAGTTGGTTGGGGTTACCGAATCAGCGGCACCCTCAAGCTTGATGCGGATTTCGTCAAAGCGTGAATGACGGGTCCAGGTGTAGTCAGCCATTACCGCCCATTGTTCATTGATTTGATGGAAGGCATTGAGCGAGAACGACTCAGGTGTTTCGACTTCCAGCGTGGCGGCCTTGTTTTTCAGCTGGGCATTCAGGCCAGCCTGAATCTGCCCACCGGCGGCGGCACCCAGAGCACTGCTGGCAAAATTCTGCGGCACCGTGAATTTGGCATCCCCTTCCAGCTTGTGTTTGATCGCCGAGCGATAGGCCACACCCACGCTAGTAGCTTCTGACAATTTAAACGTAGCGCCCAGATTGAAGCCGTAGCCGATATCGTCACCGGTGACTTCCGAGCTGCCGTCATATTGCGTTTTGCTGGCCAGCGCCCGCATCAGCGCACTACACGTTGCAGCAGGCACCGATTTACACGCGGTTGAGGCGGCCGAGAGACCCAGATCGAGCTGTTTAGCGAGCTTACCTTCGATGTACTGCACGCTCACGCCAGCCCCGATGGTCACCATATCGTTAAACTTATAGGCCACGCTCGGGTTCAGATTGAAGGTCATCAGCGAGCTTTCGGTGGTGTTGTAGCGGCCCACCCAATCTTTGCTGTAATCGGTGTGCGAACCAAACGGCACAAACATCCCGACCCCGACCGTCCAGCGATCATCAATCTGATGCGTCAGATACATATGCGGTACTGGCGTGGCGACACCAAAGCTGCCGCCATTGCTGCCCGTCACCGCCATCCCCGCTGCATTGGTGGAATTGGTGTTAGTGAAATTACCGTCCGGAATGATGTAGTTGAGTACCCCAGACACTTGCGTGCCTTCAACTTGCGACATGCCGGCCGGGTTATAAAACAACACGGAAGCATCAGTCAGACCGGCGGCACCGGCATTGGCAAAGCCCTGGTTGGATGCGCTTTGCGTGCCAAAGTTGTAGCCCGAAGCCAGCGCTTGGCCAGCCAGCAGCGCCGAGCCGACGCCAATCAGTTGCAGTGAGCGGCAAATCGTTTTCATGTTGTTTCTCCAGTGTGTGGTACGCACATTCCCGCCAGTTGTACTGGCAGAGTTTCTATTTATTCAAAACATCCACGCGAAGATTGCAATTGGATGACGCTGCTAATATAGGCAACGCGGCTCAAACAATCGTTCGCTTGATCGCATCTGGGTCTGCGTGTTGTAGATGCGCATCAAAATCATCCACCATGATCACCTCGCGTTTCAGCCGGCGGGCACGGCTGACTTGCGCAAACTCGGCCTCGGTAATCAGCCCTTTGCTGAGGGCTTCTTGCAAACGCTCGCTACTGGTCAGGGTTTTAAGCTGCCCTTCGCGGCCGGCCCGGCGCAATTTGCTCTCGATGCCTTCGGTTTCAATCACGGCCTGCAAGGCATATTCCAGTACCCCGACTGAATCAGCCTCATCGGCTGGGCGATACATGTATTGCACCAGACGATCACGAGCAGTCGATGGCTCCATCAGGCTACGGGCAATACGCGTACCTACCCTATCGGCCGGAGCTTTCATGCTCATGCCCAGCGGGAACACCACGCGGCGAGCCAACCATGCCACCACGCGATTGGGGTGATTGGCCAAGAAGCCATTCATTGCCTCTTGGCAGTCATACAGCGCCATTTCCACCGCCCAGCGTACAAACGGACGATCTTCTTTCGGCTCACCGTCATCATGGAATTTCTTCAGCGCCGCGGTAGCGATATATAGGTTGGAGAGCATATCGCCCAAGCGCGCCGAGAGCTTTTCTTTGAATTTCAGGCTACCGCCTAAGGTGCCCATACCGAGGTCGGCCAGGAAGGCAAAGGCACTGGAAAGCCGGACAATATCGCGGTAATTTTGGGCGGTCGGGCCATCTTTGGGCGCAGACACCAGCCGCGCGCCAGTCAAGCCCATCCAGCAGGCACGCACGGCATTCGAGATTGCAAAGCCAATATGCCCGATCACAGCGGCATCAAATGCGGCAAGATCTTTATTCATCGCCGCGCGCAGCTCTTTGAGTACAAAGGGATGGCAGCGAATCGCGCCTTGACCGAAGATGATCATGCTGCGCGTCAGGATATTTGCGCCTTCGACGGTGATCGCGACCGGCACAGCCTGATAGCCCAAGGCCAAGTAGTTGCGCGGGCCGATACACACCGCCTTACCGGCATGCACATCCATCGCATCATTGATGGTTTTACGCATGCGTTCGGTATTGTGATATTTCAAAATCCCGGAGAGCACCGAAGGTTTTTCACCTAAATCCAATGCCGTCAGCGCTAGACGTTGCGCAGCATCCATTTGATAGGTGTAGCCACCAATCCGCCCGAGGGCTTCATCTACCCCTTCAAAGCGACCGATCGATAAACCAAATTGGCTACGGATGCGGGCATAGGCACCGGTGGTGTAAGCGGCGAGCTTGCCCGAAGCCACCGACATGGCCGGCAGCGAGATACAGCGCCCAACTGACAAACATTCCACCAGCATGCGCCAGCCTTGGCCAATATAAGATTGCCCACCGATAACCCAATCCATCGGGATAAAGACGTCTTTCCCCCAGTTCGGGCCATTCTGGAAAGTGCTAGTGCCCGGATAATGACGACGGCCAATGTTCACGCCTTGGTGATTGGTGGGAATCAGCGCACAGGTAATACCCACGTCGTCCTTGGTGCCGACCAGATGATCGGGGTCGTACAATTTGAACGCCAGCCCAAGAATGGTGGCCACCGGCCCCAGCGTGATATAGCGTTTTTCCCAGGTCAGGCGAATACCCAGTACATTTTCATGCTGCTCGCCAGTGCGTGGATCGGTATAGCTGCCACGGCACACCACACCATAATCAGGAATCCCGCCGGCATCCGAGCCAGCTTCTGGGCTGGTGAGGGCAAAGCATGGAATTTCCTCACCCTTGGCTAGCCGCGGCAGGTAATAGTTTTTCTGCGCCTCGGTGCCATAGTGTTGCAGCAGTTCGCCTGGCCCCAGTGAATTGGGCACCATCACGGTCACGGCCGCGCTGCCTGAACGGGTAGCGATCTTGGTAACCACTCGTGCATGAGCGTAATTAGAGAACTCTTTGCCGCCATATTGCTTCTTGATAATCATGCCCAAGAAGCCCTGCTCTTTAATGAACTGCCACACCGCGGGCGGCAGATCTTTTTGCTCTTGGGTGATTTCCCAATCATTGAGCATGCGACACAAATCTTCGGTCGGGCCGTTCAGAAAGGCCTCTTCTTCCGCAGAGAGCTTCGGCGCTGGGTAGCTATGCAGCTCTTTAAAGTCGGGCTTGCCGCTAAAGAGCTCACGATCCCACCACACCGTGCCGGCATCAATGGCCTCTTGCTCGGTTTGCGACATCGGCGGCGTAATCTTGCGGAACACGCCAAACAGCGGCCCCGTCAGCAGCAAGCGGCGCAATGGCGCCACATTCAGCAGTACGGCCAAAGCCAGCAGCCCATACAACCAGCCTGCAGCGGCATGGCCTGTAAAGACGGCATAGCCCGTCCCCAATATCACGAGGAGCGAGCTTAACCACAAGGGTGCCTGGCAATAGGCCAGCACACCCAACAACAGCACGACAGTCAACACACACACTAACACCGACATGATGCGCTCCTTGGCTTACAAATGGCTGGGGCCAGTCAGGCCCGCAGTAATAAACGGCAACAACATATCCGCCACCAGCTGCGGATCACGCGAATTCACCATGGGCTGCGCCATAAACAGACGCAACACATGATTACCGGCAAACGCGTTAAACATCGCACTGGTCACAAAATGAAAACGCCAAGCCACTTCTGCGCTACTGAGATGCGGCAGCGCCCCTTCCAGCGCCAGCTGGTAGCGGCGCGTTAGATCGCCATAGCGTTGTGGCATTTTTTCTTTCAACACCGAATTCGGCTCCACATAGCTGCGGGCCAGCAGGCGCACAAACACCAAGCCGCCATGCTCGGGATTGCGCCCCATTTCTAGCGCCGCCGACAGAAAACTACTGGCGATCGCCATCGGATCTTTGATCGCTGGCGTTTTTTCTAGCTCGGTGAGCTTGCCCAGCGACAGACGCACAAAAGGCTCGGCACGACGCTCGAACACCGCCTGAAACAGCCCATCTTTGGAACCAAAGTAATAATTCACCGCGGCGATATTGACCTCGGCCGCTGCGGTGATCTGTCGCATCGACGTACCAGCAAAACCGTGTTCAATGAACAAAAGCTCGGCCGCATTTAAAATACGGGTCGCGGTATCCAGCGTTTTGCTGCTTTCCATCTTGGGACTCCAGTTTCCTGTAGTTGATCTAAATCAATTTCAAACGAGTGTTTGAAAATTAAAACTCGCCAGCACGCTTGTCAAGTAGCAAACCCTGAAATAGGGGTAATTGCTTAAGCCACCGTCACAGAGTTGCCACACTTATGCCGGACGACCACTACAGCTGAAATAGCCACCATCAATACCCCCCGCTTGTATTGATCTATAGCCCTTATCGAATAAGCATTTCAAGCCAATACACGTATATAACTTGCAACATATGCGCAAGCATGCTGCTGCAAAGCAGCAATTACAGTGGCCACAATCACTTCGTCTGCCACGCAGCCAAAGCGGAAACCATTACAGCATTTGGCTTGCGGCCACCAGTGCACTCATCATCCAGTTTTTGCAGCGCAAAAAGCGCCCGATAGGTAATTGAAAAAACACTGTTACAGCCCGCGACACCGTGGCGTAAAAATGCCACCCTGCCCGCGCCAAGCCAGCCAGCCGCCTGTGCTAAACTCGCGCCATCTGAACCACGGCCGCCACCATGTACGAATTTCTGATTGGCCTGCGCTACACCCGCACCAAACGCCGCAACGGCTTTATTTCCTTTATTTCATTGGTTTCAATGATCGGCATCGCGCTGGGCGTTGCAGCACTGATTATTGTGCTGTCGGTGATGAATGGTTTTCAGGAAGAAGTCCGCAACCGCATTTTGGGCATGGCCTCGCATATCACGATTAGTAGCGGTGGCAGCGCCTTGGTGGATTGGCAAAATGCCGCTCAAGTCGCGCAACAACACCCGCAAGTGATCGGGACCGCGCCGTATGTGCTGGGCCAGGGCTTATTCACCAATGGCTCGCAAGTTAAAGGGGTGTTAGTACGGGGCATTGACCCCGCCCAAGAAGGCCGGGTGAGCGAAGTGACGCAAAAAATGGTCGCAGGCAGCGCCGACAGCCTGCGCGCCGGTGAGTACTCGGTCATCTTGGGCTGGAATCTGGCGCAAGAGTTAGGCGTGACCTTGGGTGACAAAGTCACGCTGATTACCCCGCAAGGCCAGGTTACCCCAGCTGGGCTGATCCCACGCCTACGCCAGTTTACGATTACCGGCGTGTTTAAAGCCGATTACTACCCCTATGACGCCAATCTGGCGCTTATCCACCTGCAAGATGCGCAGCACCTCTATCGCACCGGCGATGGCGTAACCGGTGTGCGGGTGAAACTGGATGATTTATTTGCCGCCCGCCGCGTAGCGCAAGCCCTGAGCCAGCAGCTACCCACGCTGATGGTGGCGGACTGGAGCCAAGAAAACCCCACCTATTTTCGCGCGGTGGAAATCGAAAAACGCATGATGTTTATTATTCTGACGCTGATTGTGGCCGTGGCAGCCTTTAATCTCGTCTCGACGCTGGTGATGGTGGTGACTGATAAACAAGCTGATATTGCCATCTTACGCACCTTGGGCGCAGCGCCCGGCTCAATTATGAAGATCTTTCTGGTGCAGGGCGCAATGTCAGGCTTTATTGGCACGTTCACTGGTGTGGTGAGTGGCGTGCTAGTTGCGCTGAATATTGGCACCATCGTGCCCTTTATCGAGCGCATGCTCGGCGTGCGCTTTCTCTCGGCCGATGTGTATTTGATTACCGAATTACCGAGCAAAGTCATTCCTGGCGATGTCATCAGTATTGGCGTGATTTCGCTGCTGCTGTCTTTGCTGGCCACGCTGTATCCAAGCTGGCGAGCATCGCGGGTCAATCCGGCGGAGGCCTTGCGTTATGAATAAGCACATCCAAAGCAACCCCGAGTGGGTATTACAGGCCAGCAGCCTCAGCAAAAGCTATCGCAGTGGCAAATTGAAGACGCCGGTGCTGCATAACATTGATTTTCGCCTCGCCCGTGGCGAAGTCGTGGCACTGGTTGGCGCCTCGGGTTCAGGCAAATCGACCCTGCTGCATTGCCTTGGAACGCTTGATCAGCCTGATAGCGGCCAGGTCTTGCTGAATGGGCAAGATCCATTTGTCCTAGGCGAGGCGGCTCGCGGGCAGTTACGTAATCAGGCGCTGGGCTTTGTGTATCAGTTTCATCACTTGCTGCCTGAATTTACCGCGCTAGAAAATGTGGCCATGCCGCTCATGATTCGCCGCCTGCCGCGCCGCGAAGCGCAAGCCGCCGCGCAGCAAATGCTGGAACGCGTGGGCTTGGGCCACCGGCTGCATCATCAACCGGGCGAGCTATCAGGGGGCGAGCGCCAACGCGCCGCGATGGCACGAGCCCTGGTTACGCAGCCGGCTTGCGTGCTGGCGGATGAGCCAACCGGCAATCTGGATCGCCAAAACGCCGGCGCGATTTTTGATTTGATGCTGGAATTAGCCCGCGACACCGGCACCGGCTTTGTGATCGTTACGCATGATCAAGAGCTGGCCAGCCGCTGTCAGCGTGTGGTGAAAATGCAGGATGGGCGTTTAGTCGATTAAGATACACATCGATGTATATGCTTGAAGGCCTTATAAATAAAAGCGCTCAAGCATATACCCCAGCCCAAGCCCGTTGCCGGCGCATCTCATAGAGGCAAATGGCGGTGGCATGGCCCACGTTCAGTGACTCAATCCCGGCCTGCATCGGGATCAAGACCTTATGCGTTGCCAAGCCCGCCAAGCCCGCACTCAAGCCCGCGCCCTCCGAGCCCATCATCAGTAGTACCGAGCCGCGATAATCATTGCCGTACAAATCCCGTGCGCCAAGGTCTAGCAACGTAGCCACTTTGCTGCCGTCAAACGCGCCAACTAGCGCCGGTAAATCGGCCTGTGTTACGCAAGGCAACACCGCCTGCGCCCCCATCCCGGCGCGCAAGACCTTGGGCGACCAAATATCCGCACATTGCGCGGATAGCCATACCTGCTCTACGCCTGCGGCATAGGCCGTGCGCAAGATCGCCCCGACATTGCCCGGGTCTTGCACCCCATCCAGCGCCAGGACAAAACCACGCGACAACGCGGCGGGGGTCGTCGGAATCGCAGTCAAAGCCAAAATCCCGGTTGCGCTGGGTAAATCGCTTAATTTGGCAAACAGTGCATCGGGCACTAGCAGGGTGCGACAATCGGCGCGCTGCGCGAGCTGTACAATCTCGGCAGATGCCTGGGCCGACTGACTCAGTACCAGCAAAGACAATGCATGCCCAGCGTCGAGCCATGCCGCGACCAGATGCGTGCCATCCAGCACCATCAAGCCGGTTTGACTACGTTCGCGCCGCGATTGGATGAGTTTGCCCAATTGTTTGAGCTGGCCATTTTGGGCCGAGGTGATGAGTTCCATGCAGAATTACGCGGTGTGACGACGGCGGGCATTATGCGCCAAAGCCCGGCTGGTGAGGGTACTAATTTGTTTAAAGTGCTGATATTGAAAGTCGCTCACCGGCTGATTGCCACCGGCATCGGCATACAGCAGCCCAACGGGCTTATCGCTCACGAAAATCGACATCGCCACAAACTGATCAGCCCCCAGCTGCTCGCTAAACTGGATGGGCAGCAGCGGTACATACTGCGCCAAGTTGCCGCTGTTGAGCCAGATTGAAGCGGGTTTTTGTAGCAGGCGGGTAAACAGATGTTGCTCCTGCAAGGGGATCACCAGCTGACGCAGCCCTTCGGTATGCTCGCCCTGCACATAGCGCATGCGCAGATTATTTTCCGCCGCCACAAACAAAGCAAAAGCGATCCGCCGGAGACCCAACCCTTCGGCCAAGGCGCGGATCGCCAGCGACATCACTTGATTGGTCGGTGCGCCTTGCAAACCAGCTAGATGCAGCGCTTGCATGCGCTCTACTAGGATATCTTTGCCCTGCTCTGCGCTTGCCGGTGCAGCTGCCTGCGCAGCTTGCGGCCATTCACCCGGCTGCATCACCAGCCAACGGGCTGAAGAATAAAACGGGGCATTGGCCGGCAACCGCCGGGTTTGCCGCACGATACATTTGCACAAGGTATTCCAAACTTCGCCGATTTCCTGCCCTAATACCGTAGCCATTGTCGCGAGCTGGGACTGGATATCCGGATCCCACCAACCGCTCTCGAGCTTTTCGAGCACTGGAATCATGGCTTTGAACAAAACATAGCGTGGCGTTGGTGCAGTCATTTCACCAACAAGCTCAATCACCACCGGCGGGAATTGCCAATGTTGTAATAAGGCCGGAATATCGACCGCTTGCTGGCTGTGCTGCGGATCGAGCACTTTGGCCATTAAAGGCAAAATAGCGCGCAAAGTGAGTAATAGCGCAGCGGCCTGTACTTCATGCACTTTGGCGTCATAGCGCTGATCTGCCAGATCGCGGGCGACCCGGCGCAGCAATTGGGCATGAAAAACCCATTTTTGCAGTAAGGCATATTCTTGCTGGCCATCCGGCAGCAAGACACTTTCGAGTGTGGCGTGGCGGCTAAAACGCTCCAGAAATGGCTCAACCCCAACCAGCAAGATGGCACTCTCAACCGAAGCGATATCGGCAGTTAAGCCCCCCTTCACCCGATCATTCACCAGACGTAATAACTGCGCAGTAAACAGCGGATCTTGCAAGACCACATCGGAGAGCTCCGCCGGTTTGACCCGATCAGCACGCTTGGCCATCCCGGCAATCTGATTACGCGAGGCTTGCATAATTGGCAGTGGCTTGGCAAACCAAGCACTGGTGGCAGCGGCTACAGTTGCCATATCAGTAATGATCCATCTTTCCAGTCGTTAAGCGGGATAGTGCGGCTTGGCTCGGCATACGCCGTGCTAAATGAATTACTGAGCAAACAGCTACCCGGCTGCATTTGCGCTTGTGCTTGTTGCCATACGTCATCCATCACCGCCGGTGAGAGATAGGCGTACACATAATCATAGTCAGAAAGGTCGAGCTGGCGATAATCACGGCGCCACCATTTCACGCGACCGGGCAGCGTGAGCTTGCCAAATAACCATAAGGGCCAGGCAATCTCGGTACCAAATAACTGTAAATCAGGTCGCTCTTTAGCCAGAAAGGCCAGCACGCGACCATTGCCTGCGCCTATATCCAGAAAACGGCTATTAAGCGCCAGCTCTTGCGCCAAGGTCTGCAGCACTGCTTGTTCACTCAGAAACACTGGCACTCGGGTGCGCGCCGCCATCCCAAATAAAAACCAGCTCACCGCCAAAGCCAGCAAATACATGTAGGCTGGCAAATCCAGTAATTGGGCTATGAATATGAGCGGCAAAAACAGCAGGTGTATCCAGCGCCACCAAGGTTCAGCGTAATAGCGGCGGGCTAGAAAGTACGCGACCATCAGGGCGAGCCCGAGAGCCAATAGGCTTGGCAAATGCGCAGCCAGCAATACAAGCAGACACAAATAGGTAATCAGCTGGATGATGACGAAACGCGCCCAGCGATTAGCAAGTAGATTGCGCATGTTTATTGCGGCGCAGGAGCAGCTTCGCCAGGTGCCTCGGCCTGATCACCGGCTTGTTCACGGATATTGGTCTCCGCCTCTTTATTGAGCACCACAATGCTGATGCGCCGGTTGATGGGATTGTAGATATTGTCTTTATCCAGCGGGATGACATCCCCGTAGCCGTTCACCCGAAGAATTTTCGCCGGATCTAAACCACCAATAATCAATTCACGGCGGGAGGCATTTGCGCGCTCTGACGAGAGCTCCCAATTGGTAAACCCCGCGGCGCCACCGGCAAATTTACTGCTATCAGTATGCCCGGATAAAGAAACTGCATTAGGCACTTCATTGAGCAGCTGGGCGATTTCTTGCAAGATGCCGTGCGCAAAGGTTTCAAGTTCAGAGCTGCCCGATTTAAACATGGGGCGATTTTGCTCATCCACGATTTGAATACGCAGCCCCTCGGCTACCATGTCTAATTTGAGTTGATTTTTGTATTTGGCGAGCTCAGAGTTTTCCTTGATTTTATTATCCATCAAGGCTTCGAATTTCTGTTTCAACTCATTCAACCGACGCTTATCTTTAGCGGCCTCAGTCTGCGATGGTGGATCGCCTTTCTTAACTTGGCCGGCTTGCTTGGTGAGGTCATTGCCGCCACCTTGGATTACGCTATCGGATGAACCAGAGCCTTCACCACCCGCATTGGCTACTTTCAAAGGATTCGCAAAGTAATCTGATACGCCTTTGAGATTACCCTTCGATACCGAGCCTAGTAGCCACATCAGCAGAAAGAAGGCCATCATTGCGGTTACAAAGTCGGCATAGGCAATCTTCCAGGCCCCGCCGTGGTGCCCGTGACCGCCTTTTTTGATTTTTTTTACAACTATGGGGCGCTGGGAATCATCGCTCATGCTTGCAACCTATTTCGCTCGTTACTTGCCTTTGGCGTTTTTAACAAACTCTTCCAGCTCTTTGAATGATGGCCGCTCGGTTGAACTTAGTGCTTTACGGCCAAACTCTACAGCCACCTGTGGTGCGTAGCCGTTCAGACTGGCGAGCAAGGTCGTTTTGATTGTGACCAGCACCTGGTGCATTTCAGCATTTTTGCCTTCAAGCACCGTCGCCAATGGGCCAACGAAACCGTAGGCTAGCCAAATCCCCATAAATGTCCCCACCAGCGCGGCACCAATCAATTTACCCAGCTCAGAAGGTGGCAGATGCAGGGAGCCCATTACGTGTACTACCCCCATTACCGCAGCTACGATACCGAATGCCGGCAAACCATCGGCCAACTTCGCCATCGCCGAGGCGGGACCTTCCGCTTCATGGTGGTGAGTATCGATTTCGACATCCATTAGATTTTCAATTTCAAACGGATTCAGATTCCCGCCGACCATTAAGCGCAAATAATCGCAAATAAACTCGGTGACATGGTGATCGTGTGAGACTTTGGGGTATTTGGAAAAGATGGGGCTAGCATGGGGGTCTTCGACATCACCCTCAATCGACATCAGACCTTCTTTACGAACTTTTGCCAGCAACTCAAACATGCAGGCAAATAAATCCATATAAAAGGCCTTGGAGTATGCCGAGCCTTTAAAAACACTGGGCAGCGCCTTTACGAAGGCTTTCATCCCTTTACCACCCTGAGCGGCAATCATCCCACCGATCGCACCACCAAAAATGATCACGATTTCAGATGGCTGCCATAGAACCCCCAAGTGGCCCCCATGCCATGCATATGCACCCAGAATACAGGTACACATGAATACATAACCGAGAATTACAAACATCCGATTTTGCCCTTGCCGAGGTTATAGTTTTACTGCATCTTCATATTAGAGTTGTGCATTGCAGTGAACAAGCCCTACTCCGTTAAAACAAGACACCCTGTCGCAATACTGCACGCACAGGCGCAAATGTAGAGCGATGTGCGGGGCAGGCACCAAGCCGTCTGAGCGCAGCTAGATGCACAGCGGTGCCATAGCCTTTGTGCTTAGCAAAGCCATAACCGGGAAATTGCTGCTCAAGCGTTGACGCTTCGCTGTCTTTGGCCACTTTAGCTAACACCGAGGCTGCAGAAATGGCTTGGACTTTAGCATCGCCTTGGACAATAGCTTCGGTGGGCATGGTTAGATTAGGCACTCGATTGCCATCGATCAGCACCTTTGACGGTAAAACACCCAATCCTGCCACGGCGCGCTGCATAGCTAGCATCGTGGCCTGCAGAATATTAAGCTCATCAATTTCGGCCACCGAGGCCTCTGCAACACACCAAGCAACGGCCTGCGCTTTGATCTGAACTGCCAATGCCTCGCGTTTTGAAGCACTTAGCTTTTTAGAATCGGTTAGCCCGGAAATTTGCAGTCCATCCGGCAAAATAACCGCAGCAGCAAACACGGAACCTGCTAATGGTCCACGGCCTGCTTCGTCCACACCGCAGAGCATTAACGGTTACCTAACATTTTATAAACTGCGGCGGCGGCTTTAGCGCCAGCATTGCAGCGCATGCCCACATGTAAATCGGTGAATGCTTGCTCAACTTGCTGTCTAAGCGATTTATCCAAAAGATAGTTACTCATCGATTGAGCTAGATTCTCTACCGTGGCTTCATCCTGTAAAAACTCTGGAATGACAAATCGCTTGGTAATGATATTGGGCAAGCTGACATAAGGGAGTAAGTACTTCCGCTTCACCAGCTTGTAAGTTAAATTGGAAAGCCGATATGCCACAACGGTTGGCTTTTTCGCCAACATCGCTTCAAGCGCAGCGGTACCTGACGCCAATAGAACCGCATCGGCGGCAACCATCGCTTCATGTGAGTGGCCAAACATAAGACGCCAATTCAGCTCTTGCGCCCCTTTTCGCCACATCGTCTGCTCAAAAATCAACCGAGTTTCACGACTAACAAATGGCACCAAAAATGTAATCTTGGGAAAGCGTTCGGCCAAAACAAGCGCGGTATCGATAAACAATTCTGCCAGCGCGGCAACTTCGCGCTGCCGACTACCAGGCAAAATTGCCACGACTTCACCAACGGCAGGCAAATTCAGTACTTCTCTAACATTTGGCACGTTGATCTGCACTGCCATTTGGTCAGCCAAAGGATGGCCAACATAAGTAGAGGCAACACCAGCTTGATCGTAAATCTCTTTTTCAAAGGGCAATAATAATAAAATATGATCAATTGCCGCCTTGATCTTTTTAATGCGTTCAGGGCGCCATGCCCAGATCGAAGGGCTGACATAATGCATTGTTTTAATGCCACGCGCTTTTAGGCGCCGCGCCAAGCCGATATTAAAATCAGGCGCATCAATCCCGATAAATAAATCGGGCCGGGCATGAAGACAGGATTTAACAAGGCGCTTGCGTAAGCGCAGCAATTCAGGCAAATGCTTCAAAACCTCGACAATGCCACCTACCGACAGAGTTTCTAGCGGCTCAATCGTTCGAGCGCCGTAGGATTGCATCTTCGGACCCGCCACTCCCCAAAATTCAGCATTTGGGTAAAGCAATTTAATTTCATCAATTAAAGATGCGCCAAGTGTATCGCCTGATGCCTCGCCAGCAACAATTGCAATTTTGGGCCACGCACCAGGGCTGAATTGAAACTCTGACATAGATTAACGAACAATGCCGCGTTTTGAACGCGCAAAAAAGTCAATGAAGTCTTTGAGAGCAGGCTCGCTCTCAGCCATCAGGGTGATTTGCGAGACGGCCTCATCATAAGCCAAACCACTGCGATACAAGAGCTTATAAGCGGCCTTGACTGCTTTCATGCCTGCTTCGGTGAAACCTCGACGCTTCATACCCTCTAGATTGAAAGCTCGTGCGACGGCACGATTACCCTCGCACATCACAAATGGGGGTAAATCCTGCACAATAATCGAACCGCCACCGGCCATGGCATGGGCACCAATCGTGCAGAACTGGTGAACCGCAGTGAGCCCACCCAGAATAACGTGATTACCTAGATGCACATGACCGGCCAATGTTGCACCATTGGCAAGAATTACGTGATCGCCAACCACACAATCATGGGCGATGTGGGCATAGGCCATTACCCAATTATGACTACCAACGGTAGTTATACCTGAATCCTGAGCCGTCCCAGTCGAAACAGTGACACTTTGAAAGAAGGTGTTCTTATCGCCGATCACCAGCTGGGTGGGTTCACCAGCATATTTTTTGTCTTGCGGTTCACAACCGATCGCGGCAAATGAATAAAACCGATTGCCTTCACCAATTGTTGTGTGTCCCGCAATATTGCAATTCGAATCAATAATCGTATTGGCGCCAATTTTCACATTGGGACCAATCGTCGTGAAGGGGCCAACCCGAACACTTGGATCAATTTGCGCCGCGGGGTCAACCAAGGCAAGTGGATGAATCAAACTGTTATTCTGCATACCCACTCATTAAACTTCGCGTTGTGCGCACATTAAGTCCGCTTCACAAGCTAGCTCGTCACCCACATAGGCCTTCGCTGTGTACTTCCAAATACCGCGCATTGATTTGGTAATCTCAGCAGTGAGGATCAACTGATCGCCAGGCACCACTTGGCGTTTGAATCGTGCATTGTCAATGCCAGCATAAAACAGAATGGTATTCGCCGAAGGCGGCGGCTGAATCGTTTTGAAAGTCAAAACGCCAGCGGCCTGAGCCAAGGCTTCCAAAATCAGCACACCAGGCATTACCGGGTAACCTGGAAAATGCCCCTGAAAAAATGGCTCATTAATCGTCACATTTTTAATTGCCTTAACCGACTTGCCTGGCTCCAATTCCAGCACGCGATCCACTAACAGAAATGGATAACGATGTGGCAAATGCTGCATAATTTCATTGATTTCAATTGGAGTCACTTTGTTCTTCCTGTACCTGTTTTGCAACCTGTTTCTCAAGTTGTTTTAAGCGTTTTGCAATTCCATCTAACTTACGTAGATGCACCATATTTTTCAGCCAATCGGCATGCGGCACGACGGGCACACCTGAAGCATACACGCCAGGCTCGTGAATGCTCGATGGCACACCGCTCCCACCAAGAAGAGTAACGCCATCCGCAATTTTGAGATGCCCAGCAATGAGAGCACCACCACCAATCATACAATTACGGCCTATCTCGGCAGAACCCGCGATAGCAGTACAAGCAGCAATCGCAGTGTTTCGCCCAATCTTGACATTGTGTGCGACCTGAATTTGGTTATCTAAACGCACGCCTGATTCAATCACCGTATCATCAAGTGCACCGCGATCAATTGTTGTGTTAGCACCAATTTCTACATTGTCCCCAATAATGACTCTACCGATCTGAGGAATACGCTCCCAATGATCTCCAGCCCAAGCATTACCGAAGCCATCTGCGCCAATTACTGCACCGGAGTGAATCACACAATGTTCACCAATCTCCGAGTCAGCGTAAATGACTGCTCGTGGGTAGATTATTGTATTAGACCCAATTTTGGAGTTAGAACCGATAAACACCCCAGCTTTCAGTTGGACAAACTCTCCGAGTTTGACACCGGGCTCAACAACTACATGCGGACCAACCTCTACACCAACTGGAAGCACAACATCTTCGGCAATCACTGCACTAGGATGAACACGACTATTACTAATAGGCAGTGGGTTAAAGTAGGCCGAGGCTCTAGCAAAAGCTAACGCAGGGTTAGAGCAAACAATATAGCTAACATCTACCGGCAAGCCTTCGTTAGTCTTAACGATTACCGCTTTACTTTTAGACGCAAGTAATTCTTGCTTCTTTCTAAGGTCAGACAAAAACACTAAACGCTGTAAATCTGCGCTTTTCAAGGAGGCCACACCCGTAACTTCCCTATCAGCCCCTACCAATACGCCACCAATCATTTGAGCTAACGCGGACAATCTAATTAAACTCATGATTATTTATCTACCAACAGCTTCAATACCTTGTCAGTAATATCCAAGCGTGGATTTCTGTAAACTGCATCTTGGAAAACGGCATCAAACTTCTCAGACTCCGCAATAGATCGGATAGCTGAATTGACCCGATCTTGCAAGCCTGACAATTCTTCGTTTCTTCTTGCATTCAAGTCTTCATTAATTTCACGCTGCATCCGCTGAAAATCTTGATTTAGCTTTAAAAGTTCACGTTCTTTAACTCTTCTCTCTGCTTCAGGCAAAGCCCCTTTGTCGAGCAACTGTTGCAGCGCCTTGCCCTGAACTGAAATTTTTTGCAGCTCTACTCGGCGAGGCTCAAACTCTTTTTCAATTTTTTTTGCCGCCCGCACGGCCGGAGAGGCTTCGCGCAAGATTCTTTGGGTGTCAACAAAACCTATTTTAACATCAGCCATAGCTGAAGTAGCGAAGATTGCCATAAGAGTAGCAATGAGTACTTTAAACATTTTCATAGTCACAATCCTTAAAACACCTGCCCAAGCTGGAATTGAATAGACTGGGTCTTATCACCATCTTTAGCATTGATTGGTTTTGCCCAAATCAGCTTAATAGGTCCAACAGGTGCAATCCAGGTAAAGCCAATACCCGCTGAATACTTTAAATCGCCAAAGTCAAACGCATGAGCATCATCCCATACATTACCCACATCAAAGAATGCACTAAGCCGCATTGAACGATCATCTTTCATCCCTGGAAGCGGCGCGTAGAACTCAAAGTTATTCACAAATCGGGAAGTCCCACCCAACGCGTCACCATTTTCATCCTTAGGACCTAATGAAGATGACTTAAAGCCCCTCACCGAATTCACACCGCCGGCATAATAGTTTTTATAGAATGGCAACTCATCACCAGCATAGCCATCACCATAACCTAACTCGACATTCCACATGAATGTCACAGGACTTTTTGCACCGAAAGAGTAAAAGAATTGGCTTTGCGCCGTTGATTTATAGTAAGCAATATCAGAAATAGGAGTAGATAGCTCCAGATTCACACGGCGATACCAACCGGAAGAAGGAAATATCGCCGAATCACGTCCATCTGCAGCCCAACTAGCAGTTAATGAGTATGTATCCGATGTTGAACCATATTTCTTGACATGATCATGCACGTACTGAGGTGAATTTGAATTGGTCATAATCTTAAGGTTTTCATAACCAACGCCCAAACCAATCGAATTATAATCACTAGTTGGCATCCCAAAGCTTAAGTTCAGACCTTTGGCATCGGTTGAATAATCACCTAAATCAAGCTCATCTGGGTTTGTTTTACGCTGATAAAGACTCCAACCAAAACTCACACCATCCGTAGTCGCATATGGATTCTTCATTGAAGCTGAATATGCTTGCTGTGACTTACTGGTATTCATTTCAATAGAAAAACGCTTACCAGTACCTAAGAAATTATTTTGGGCCACCGCCACCTGCAATAACAACCCATCCGACTGGCCATAGCCTACACCGAAGTTGAAATTACCAGTTTTCTGTTCTGCAACAATGACATTCATATCAACCTGATCAACCGCATCAGGTACAATCGGAGTTTCAATATTTACTTCGGAAAAAAAGCCCAATTGTTGCAAACGTTCCTTGGAACGTTTGATTTTGGACTGATCATACTCAGCAGATTCCATCTGTCGTAATTCACGACGAATAACCTCATCCCGTGTCATCGTATTGCCGGAAATATTAATTCGGCGCACCGTGGTTTTCTTACCTGGGTCTACCATAAAGTTAATCTGGACCGTTTTCTTCTCATCATCCACTTCAGGGACAGGGTTTATATTGGCAAACGCATAGCCCTGATTGGCAAGTTGATTTGAAATCTCAGCAGCTACCTTATTGACCGATTCTCGCGAATAGATTGCACCAGCGGTGAGTTGCGCCAAAGCTGGTTTGAGAGCCTCTTGAAACTCCGGCGCCGTTACGATCAAACCTGAGCCGGCCACCTTATACTGCTCACCTTCACGAATATTTACGGTGAGGAACACATCCATCTTGTCTTCAGACAAAGAGACATTAGTTGATTCGATATTGAATTTCAGATAGCCATTGTTAAGATATAAGGACTTAATGGCTTCGAGATCTGCGCCGAACTTTTGCTTGGAGTATTGGTCGGTTTTGGTATACCACGTCATCCAACCACCCAAGGTCAGTGACATCGCGTTCTGCAAGTCGCTGTCGGTATAAACGGTGTTGCCAACAAAGTTGATCCCTTTAATGCGGGCGACATCGCCTTCTTTGATGTCGATCTGAATGCCAACTCGATTACGGTCCAACTTGGTTACCGTCGGCACAAGCTCAACGGTATAGCGCCCGCGTGCGTAGTATTGCTGCTTTAATTCATTGATGGCGTTAGTCAGCACTTCTTGCTGAAAAATCTTACCCTCAGCTAGATTTTGTGATTTGAAGGCGGTTTTAACCTGGTCTTTTTCGATCAGTTTGGCGCCATTGATATTGATCTGTGAAATCGTAGGCCGTTCATCCACGGTCACTACCAGCACATCTTGCTCGGCTTCGATCCGGACATCATCAAAAAAACCAGTAGCAAACAGGCTGCGAATGGCTTCGCTGGCTTTTGCATCATCAAAGCGCTCGCCCACTTTAACGCCTAAGTAATTGAATACCGTACCGGCATCAGTGCGCTGCAGACCTTCTACGCGGATATCTCGCACAGTGAAGGCATCAAATGCCCAAGCATTCAGCGACACAGTAGTGAGTGCCGCGGTGAGCAGCATATACATCGGTTTCAATTTCATGTTTATCGTCTATGCAAGCAGATCAATGAAGCAACAACCGAGTGACATCATTAAACAATGCCACGGCCATAAGGGTGAGTAACAAGGCAAGACCAATGCGCTGCAGCCATTCCGTGAGCGCTACAGACACAGTCTTACCCGTTAGTAATTCGTAGCTATGATACAGCAAATGCCCACCGTCCAGTATTGGCACGGGCAGCAGATTCAATACGCCAAGGCTTATGCTAATCAGCGCCAAAAACTGTAAATAGGCCAGCCACCCTAGCTGCGCACTTAGGCCGGCGTATTCGGCAATCCCAAGCGGGCCGCTGATTTGCTTTGGAGAAAGCGCGCCCACCAGCATTTTGCCGAACATCTGCACCGTCATCAGTGACATTTGCCAGGTTTTTTCAGCACCCACCCACAGCACGGCGGGCATAGCGTACTGCTCCTGCACCAGTTGCTGCTGATTAAAGGCTGCATCTGCACGAGGCGAGATCCCAAGTCTTGGCTGCGACGAGCCATCGGCCTGGGTCGCCATGGCCGGCGTCACTTGAAATTGCAATTGCCGATCTTGGCGGTCAACGCGCAGGTTCAAAGGGCGTCCAGCGCTGGATTTCACTGCCGATTGCACGGCAGACCAATCTGCAACCAGATGTCCATTAATCTGCACGATACGATCACCGGCTTGCAATCCAGCTTGTGCCGCGGCACTCCCAGCCTGCACTTCTTCAATCACCGGCAAGAGTGCAAATGGGCTCAAACCCAAGCGCAGTAATAGTTGCTGATCGAACTCTTCGCGGGGCAGTTTGCTGAGCTGCAAGTCGATCATTCGCTCGCCACCTGCTCGTGATTGCACTTTAAGCGCAACCGATTCATTCCCCGCCTCGGCAAACAGCGCAATTTGTAATTGCTCCCATGTAGCCACCGACTGGTCGGCCACGGCCAGCACCTTATCGCCGCTGACTAAGCCCGCCTGCGCGGCAATACTGGCTGGCGTCACCATGGCGATTCGCGCCTGCATGGTCGGTACACCATGCCAATAGCAGAGCGAAAAAGCCAGTACCGCAAAAATCAGATTCGCCAGCGGCCCAGCAGCCACGACAGCAATTTTTTTCCAAGGCGCCTGCCGATTAAAGGCGCGCTGGCGTTGACCGGCCTCGACCGGCGCTTCACGCTCATCCATCAGCCGGACAAAACCACCCAATGGGATTAAAGCAATCTGCCAAGTGGTTTCACCACGCTGCCACTGCCAAATTGGACGCCCAAAACCAATCGAAAAAGTTAATACCCCCACCCCGCATCGCTTGGCAACCCAATAATGACCGTACTCATGGACAAATACCAGTAGACCAATTGCCAAAACAAAGGAAAGCAGGGTAATCATACTTAGCTCCAGCGTCCAATCAGCTGCAGCGCAGTGCTACGCGCCAGTTGATCGGCCGCCAGCAAGGCTTCTAATGATTCATCACTCACGGCGTGGCACTGTTCCACCGTGGCGGCAATCAGCTCAGGGATCTGCGTAAAGCGGATGGCACCCGCAAGGAAATACTCCACTGCCACCTCATTGGCCGCATTTAGCACGGCCGGAGTTGCGCCACCTTGCGCAATGGCAGCAAACGCATGGGTCAAGCAAGGGAAACGCTCTAGATCTGGCGCTTCAAATTCCAAACGGGCAATACTGAGTAAATCCAGTGGCTTCACGCCGGCAGCGATCCGCTCAGGATAGGCAAGGCCATAGGCAATCGGTGTGCGCATATCCGGCGTCCCCAGTTGGGCCAACACTGAGCCATCGCGATATTGCACCATAGAGTGAATGACACTTTGTGGGTGCACAATCACCTCAATCTGCGCTACCGGCGCATTAAACAGCCAGTGCGCCTCGATAACTTCCAAGCCTTTATTCATCAGGCTGGCGGAATCCACCGAGATTTTCCGCCCCATTGACCAATTTGGGTGTTTTACCGCTTCTGCTGGCGTAATACTCGCCAGCGTTTCTGCAGGCCGGGTGCGGAACGGCCCGCCAGAAGCCGTCAAGATAAGTTTATCGACCCCGGCAGCAGTCAAAGACTGCTGATAGGGATGCTCGCGGTAGCTTTCTGGCAAAGACTGGAATATAGCGTTGTGCTCGCTATCAATCGGCAGCAGTACCGCCCCCGAGGCGGAAGCGGCCTGCATAAATAGACGTCCAGCCAAGACCAAAGTCTCTTTATTGGCCAGCAAAATGCGCTTGCCAGCTTTGGCCGCTGCTAAGGTTGCTGGCATACCGGCCGCGCCAACGATCGCAGCCATCACTGCGTCAACTTCGGGCGCAGTAGCAATCGCAATCAAGGCATCTGCGCCGCACAACACCTCAGTGAGGCAGTGCGCCGCCTTCAGTGCCGCTGCAATGCTGGTGGCAGCAGCGGCATCCAGCACCACCAGATAACGAGGATGATGCTGTAACGCAATTTGGATGAGTTTTTCTACCTGCGTGGCGCCACTAATCGCAAACACACGATAGCGCTCTGGATGACGGGCAATAACATCAAGGGTACTTTGACCGATGCTGCCAGTTGCACCAAGAATGCAAACATTCTGCGGTCCGACGGACATAGCGTTCCTACTAAGGCAAATTTCAAATAGAACTTAATAAGTAGATAGCGGCACTAACCGGCAATATCGCCAGCAAGCTATCAATACGATCCAGCACGCCGCCGTGCCCTGGCAGTAGACGGCTGCTATCTTTAATGCCCGCTTGGCGCTTAAAGAGTGACTCTAGCAAATCACCCATGACACTCACTGCGGTTAGCAGGAGTGCAATCAAAAGCCAGAGCGCGGCTTGCGACAATGGGGAATCAAACTCAGGCGAACCCACCAACAAGGCAAATGGTTTGGGCAATAGTTGCACATACACAATCACCGCCAGCGTACCGCCCACTACCCCTTCCCAGCTTTTACCGGGGCTGATGGTCGGCGCTAGTTTGTGTTTGCCAAATGCCTTTCCACTAAAATACGCAAAGGTATCGGCAATCCAGGCCACCATGAACACTGCCAACAAAGTAATACCGTCTGGGTGCAAAACAATCATCGCCATAGCCGCTGGTACTAGCAGCGCGATACCCAGCAAGGCATTGAGGTTACCCGCCTGTTGCAATACCCATTTTTTGCGCAACCATACGGGCACGATCAGCACCCAGAAGCCCGCTGCGGCATACAAGAGCCCTACCCGCATCATGCCTGGCAGGCCATACCATGCCAGCAAAAACACCAATGGCACCAAGGCCGGATAGATGCGAGCCAACCAGCCTTTCATCCCAGAGAGCGACTGCCACTCCCAAGCGGCTACCGCCAACAAACCTGCGCAAAACAAATTCCACCCCTGAGGAGGCAGCCAGAACAACGCCGCCGCCACCAATGGAAACAGTACACAGGCCGTTAAAATACGAGATTTAAGCATTGTCTTCGCTCAATTGCTCACTGATTCGCCCAAAACGGCGCTCGCGCTGCTGATACCAGGCAATCGAATCAAATAGCTCGGCGCGACCAAATTCTGGCCAGGCCAAATCAGTAAAGTAGAGTTCGGTATAGGCCAGCTGCCAGAGCAGGAAATTACTGATCCGCTGCTCACCACCGGTACGAATGAAAAGATCGGGATCCGGCGCATAATTCATTGCCAAATAGGGGATCAGATCTTCGGGTGTATAGCTTTCCAGCTTTTCCGGGGCGTGGCGTAGCAGCGCTTTGGTCGCCTGGGTAATATCCCACTGGCCACCATAATCGGCTGCAATAGTTAGGCAAAGGCCGGTATTGGCGGCCGTTTTGCGCTCAGCATCGTCAATCATGGCCACCAGCTCAGCTGAGAATTTCTCTCGACTGCCAATGATCTTGAGGCGGATATTGTTGCGCTGCATGCGCTCGATTTCGCTATTGAGCACCTGCAAGAAGAGCCCCATCAGAAAGGAGACTTCTTCGGCTGGGCGACGCCAGTTCTCGCTCGAAAAAGCAAATACGGTTAGGAAACCGACTTTCAGCTCATCACAAGCCCGAATTACTTCCCGCAGCGCATCGACGCCTTTTTTGTGCCCATACACCCGGGGCATCATGCGTTTTTTGGCCCAGCGGCCATTGCCATCCATGATGATGGCAATGTGCTGGGGTAGCTTGCCCTGCCGAATATCGACAGGTTCCTGCTCGCTTGCGCGATTAAACAAAGCCACGTTTACTGCCTTTCTTAGATAGTCATCAGCTCTTTTTCTTTATCGGCCAGTTGACGATCCAGCTCGGCGATGTATTTGTCGGTCAGCTTCTGGATTTCGTCTTGTGCGCGACGCTCATCATCTTCCGACACTTCTTTATCTTTCACGGCACGTTTGAGTTGATCATTGGCATCACGGCGGACATTACGCACGGCAACGCGCGCGTCTTCGGTTTCGCTACGCACCACTTTGATCAGGTCTTTACGACGCTCTTCGGTCAGCATGGGCATCGGTACGCGAATCACATCGCCCTGTGAAGCGGGATTCAGCCCCAGATCGCTATCACGGATCGCTTTTTCAACTTTCGATACCATGGTTTTTTCATATGGCTGCACACCAATCGTCCGTGAATCGATCAAGGTGATATTGGCCACCTGATTTACCGGCACAGGGCTGCCATAGTATTCAACCTGAATGTGATCCAAGAGGCCTGTGGTAGCGCGGCCAGTACGTACTTTCGCCAAATCCGTCCGCAATTTCTCGGCGGTTTTCTGCATTTTTTCTTCGGTGGTTTTTTTCAGATCAGCAATCATGTCAACTTACCTCTACAACACGTCTTCAGTTAAGGCGGCAATAAAAAAACAGGCGGGATTATACCCGCCCGTTGCAATGAGTTCGATACAATCTTAGCAGTGTACCAGTGTACCCTCGTCTTCCCCAAGCACCACACGCTTAAGCGCGCCTTGCTTAAAGATGCTCAGCACACAAATATTCATCTTCTGATCGCGGCACAAGGCAAAGGCAGTGGCATCCATTACCTTCAGATTGCGACCAATTGCCTCATCAAACGTCACTGTGTGATAACGCACCGCATCCGGGTTTTTCTTCGGATCATCGGTATAAACGCCATCGACTTTGGTGGCTTTCAGTACGATATCTGCGCCGACTTCCATCCCGCGCAGGGCGGCGGCGGTATCGGTGGTAAAGAATGGATTACCAGTACCGGCACCAAAAATCACTACTTTCCCTTCTTCGAGGTAGCGAATCGCTTTACCGCGGATATAAGGCTCCGCCACTTGCTGGATAGTTAGGGCGGACTGTACACGTGAAACAATCCCCGCGTGGCGCATTGCATCTTGCAGGGCTAGCGCGTTCATCACGGTGGCCAACATACCCATATAATCGGCTGTGGCACGATCCATACCTGAGGCTGCAGGCGCTACGCCACGGAAAATATTCCCGCCGCCAATCACCACCGCCACCTGCACACCCAGATCAACCACTTCTTTGATTTCTTGCACGATCCGGTCGATGGTGGCACGGTTAATGCCGTAGCTATCATCCCCCATCAAAGCTTCGCCGGAGAGTTTCAACAGAATACGGTTATATTTTT
Organism: uncultured Chitinibacter sp.; assembly: GCF_945957625.1. Classification (NCBI taxonomy): domain Bacteria; kingdom Pseudomonadati; phylum Pseudomonadota; class Betaproteobacteria; order Neisseriales; family Chitinibacteraceae; genus Chitinibacter; species uncultured Chitinibacter sp. The sequence goes on along the minus strand of NZ_CAMFLP010000001.1, from coordinate 402,951 downwards.
TAGGCAGGCTCATATCTTGTTCCTATGTAGTGTTAACTCGGGCGTGGTCGTGCAAACGCCGCACCAAGGGCGCGGCGTTCATTTCAGTCTAGTACAGACTTACAGTTGTGCAGCAGCAGCAACTTCAGCGGCGTAATCTACCACTTTCTTCTCAATGCCTTCGCCAACTACGAAAGTTGCGAATGCATTTACAGCGGCTGAGTTTGATTTCAGCAGTTGCTCGATGGTTACTTTGTCATCTTTCACGAAAGGCTGTGACAACAGAGTCACGTCTTTCAGGAATTTCTGCACAGTACCTTCAGCGATTTTTTCCAGCATCGCTTCTGGCTTGCCAGCTTCTTTAGCGCGCTCGATCGCAACACGACGCTCGGTTTCGATCGCTTCTGCGTCAACACCTGAAGCATCCAGTGCTTTTGGTTTCGCCGCAGCGATGTGCATAGCAATGTCTTTGCCCAGTTGCTCGTCGCCACCGGTCAGATCAACCAGCACGCCCACTTTCGCGCCGTGGATGTAAGCAGCCAGCTGGCCTTCGGTCTGGTAGCGCACGAAACGACGCAGAGTCATGTTCTCGCCCAGTTTTGCCACGATAGCTTTGCGCAGATCTTCTACGGTTTCGCCAGAATCGGTCACTACAGCCGCCAGTTCTTCTACGGTAGCTGGGTTGCCAACGACAACGGCTTTAGCACAAGCAGTCACGAACGCACCGAAGCTCTCATCTTTACCTACGAAGTCGGTTTCGCAGTTAACTTCGATGATTGCGCCCACTTTCTTGTCATCAGCGATAAATGCTTTAACCACGCCTTCAGCAGCGGTACGGCCAGCCATCTTAGACGCTTTAGCGCCTGACTTGATACGCAGCGCTTCTTCAGCTTTCTTGATGTCGCCATCGGCTTCTACCAGTGCTTTTTTGCACTCCATCATGCCCAAGCCGGTCATTTCGCGCAGTTCGCTGACCATTTTTGCAGTAATCGCAGCCATGAATTTCTCCTGAATGAGGATTTCAGTCTATTGGAATATTGTTACAAAAAAGGGGCGAAACGCCCCTTTTTGCGAGTTTAGCTTTAGCGCTAGATTACTCAGCAGCAGCTTCGCTAACTGCAGCAACCAGAGCTTGAGTCGCTTGGTTACGGCCTTCCAGCACAGCATCAGCCACTGCACGAGCGTACAGGCGGATGGCGCGAGAAGAGTCATCGTTACCAGGAATAACGTAATCGATGCCGTCTGGGCTGTTGTTGGTATCAACTACACCAATCACTGGAATACCCAGTTTTTTGGCTTCAACCACAGTACCTGCTTGATAGCCGGTATCTACCACGAAAATCGCGTCTGGCAGGCCGCCCATCTCTTTGATACCGCCCAGTGAACGCTCCAGTTTTTCAACTTCACGTTTCATGTCCAGCAGTTCTTTCTTGCCGTAGCCGGTGCCTTCAGCATTTTCCAGCACAGCTTTCATGTCGTTCATGCGTTTGATCGATTGCTTAACGGTTTTGTAGTTCGTCAGCATACCGCCCAACCAGCGGTGATCAACGTAAGGCGCGTTAGCGCGAGCAGCTTCTTCAGCGATGATTTCGCGAGCAGCGCGCTTAGTACCTACGAACAGAACGTTGCCTTTGTTTGCAGACAGTTGACGCACGAATTTCAGTGCATCTTCAAACATTGGCAGAGTTTTTTCGAGGTTGATGATGTGAATCTTGTTGCGAGCGCCGAAAATGTATTTGCCCATTTTCGGGTTCCAGTAACGGGTTTGGTGGCCGAAGTGTACGCCGGCTTCCAGCATATCGCGCATGCTAACAGACATTGATTTCTCCAAAGTCTCAGGGGTTAAGGTCTTACCGTTCGCTGGAATTTGCCAAGGATTTTCACCCCAACAAACACCTCTGAGCCGCGAACGGGAGATTTACTGCACAACCATTTGTACAGCTAGTCGGCGATTATAGCCGCTAACTGCAGCGCCGGGCAAGCCGCTTAGCGGCAAACCACCGCGGCGCAAAGGCTATCGAGCCGCGCTTGCGTATCTTTAATCAACTCGGCCTGCTCAAGCTGGCTGGCAATCTGCAAACGCAGCAGCAAATCTTCACGCAACCAGTCCGGTCGCGCCAAGCTGCGATCAAGGGCCAAAGCAACCTCAATCTGCGCCAGCGCCTGAGTGGCATTACTGGGCAACCAGGCCTGCGCCAGCAAGCGGTGCGCATGGCTACGCTCGGCGGTTTCGCTCGCGGGGATCGCCACCAAAGTGGCCTCAGCCAAGCTACGAGCGCGCATGAAATCTTGCTTGGCCAAGGCAATTTGCGTGGCCAGATTGGCTACCGCCCAGCGCCAGCTACACTGGCTTTTGCACCATTGCTCGGCCGCCATTAAATGCATGGCGGCCACGCCGGCATCGGCCTTTAGCCAGCTTTGCGCTATTTGCAGTTGGGCCTGCGCCTGCAGCGCGGGGTCAAACTGCGTTTGCGCCAGCATCGGCGCCAACCAATCGCGCGCCTCAGTCGGCGCTTGATTGCGCAAGGCAATCTGCGCCAAGCCCAAGCGCGCTGCGCCCTGCCCGCTCCAATCATCCTGCGCCTGATACAAACTTAAGGCCTGCTGCCAAAATTCGGCCGCAGTGGGTAAATCACCCTGCCGTATCGCCTCCAAGGCCTTTTGATGTGCGGTTTGTGCGGCCATACGTAGTGGGGGTAATTCAGCCACGGGCTTGCTCGCACAAGCCACTAACAATACCGAAGAGAGCAAAGCGCCGCCCATTCGGCGCATCAAGCGTGGGTTCATTAGCGGCTCTCCGGTGCGGGCACCACCACGGGTGCCTGTTCTATCGTACGGCTCAGTGGCCAGATTTGCTGCACAGCGCGCAGCGTTTGCTCACTGCGGCGGACCAGGCCATCGGTGTTGCGCACCAAGCCCGGGATTTGCGGTGCGGCCTGTTCGGTAACGCGGCGCACCTGACTCATGGTGGCGCTGGCATCTTGGGCGATGGCATTGGCGGTGGCGACCAGCGAAGCGGTTTGCGTCAGTAACTGTGGCGTGCGCTGCGCGACTTCGCTGGCAATTTGATCCGCCCGCTGCAAGAGCTGATCGGCCGAACGCAGGGTTTGCCGTGCCTCACCATCCAGCAAGGTATCGGTATGCGCCAGAATTTGATCCAGCTTTTCCCGGGTTTGACGCACTTCCGCCGTCAGCTGCTGCACATTGTGGACGGTTTGGCGCAGATCTCCCTTGGGGTCATTGATGTAATCGAGTGTTTGCTGTACCGACTCAAAAATCGGCATGGTTCGATTGCGTAGATCCAGCGCGATATCGGCAATGCCCAGCGCGGGGGCAAAGCTGAGCACGCCGCCTTCCTGCATCGCCGGGGTTTTGGCCCCGCCGCCACTAATTTCGATAAAGTGATCTCCAATGAGCCCGTCTTGCTGCAAGATGGCAATCGAGTCGGTCTTAATCCATTTCATATAGCGTTGCTCGATCAAGAGCTCGACATCGACCTTGGCTTGCTCATTCAGTGCCACTTCATCGACCACACCAATCCGAAACCCGGACAGGCGCACCTGCATACCGGGCGTGAGCCCGGCGCCGCTTTCCGCCACAAAATGCAGCCGGTCTTTAGCATTAAATAAACCCTGCCGCTCGGCCAATACCGCCAAGAGCGTAATGATCAAGATGGCGATGCCAAGCGCAAACACGCCCACCCGCCAGCCCAGCCAGTGAAAACGAGGGTCATTGTCTTTTAAGTATTGATGATTTTTCATGCCGATTCTTCACTTACCCAGCGACAGCTAATGGGGGTATAGCCCTCTGGGGCTTCATGATTGCAGAGTACAAACACATACTCCAATGCCGTATACCGATCATACAATTGCGATAATAAGCTACCGCGCGCGCGCGATTGCGCCAACCACGCCAGCCACGCCTCATCCAGCAAAATCGCCTGCGGATGCTGCAACAAGGCCCGCAGCAAAGCCGCCAGCCGTCGGTGCGGGGTATCGAGCTGGGCGGGCAGCTGCGCTAAAGCACGCTGCAGTGCCGCCTCATCATACTGCAGCCCGGCCAGCATCGCCTGCATCCGCGCATCCAGCTCGCTCAGCGGAGCACCAGCGTGATACCAGGTGGGCAGGATAATGTTCTCCCAAACCCGCAAATTGCTCACAAACACCGGCCGCGCTTCCAGCAAGGCCAAAGGTGCGCGCCACAGGTTTGCATAGTGGCGGCACAGCGCATCAATCAGTGCCGGATGTTGATCTTCTTCGGGCAGGATAAAGGCATAATGCCCCCGCGCCTCCGGCAAATTGGGGGCAAACTGCCAGCAATGCGTAGCGTGCCCAGTAAATAGCCGGCTCATTTAAACACCACCCAGCATAAATCCAGCACAAATAAAGCAAACAAGCCGCGCATCACCGCCCGTGATGCCGCGCGCGGAATTTCCGTCGCATTAAGCTGCACCCGCAAACCCGCATGGCAGGCCAAAATACCGCCCGCCAGACCAAAACTCGCCGCCTTGGCCACGCACAGCGCCAGCTCGCCAAAGCGCACAATCCGCTCCAGCGCCAGCACCTGATAGCTGGCATCCCAACCCGAGATCACCAGCATCCCGCCCAGCATACTCCCCAGCGCCATACAGGCGGTGAGCAATACGGCTGAAATCATCATCCCCAACACGCGGGGCAAGACCAGATAGCCATGAATCGGAATGCCCATGCGCTCGAGCTCACGCACTTCACCATTCACCCGCATGCTGGCCAGCTCAATGGCAATCGCCGACGCCGAACGCGCCATCACAATCAATACCGTCAGCAAGGGCGCCAACTCACCAAACGTCAGCGAGCCCAAGAGGCGCAGGGCGGCATCGCGGCTTTGCCCATACTGGCCATGCAGCTGGGTAACTACAATCGCCCCCAGCGCAAAACCAATCAAAAACATCAGCCACGCGGCCTCATTGGCGGTGAAATACACCTGTTTGGCCAACACCCGGCGCACCGGTGCCCGGCTTAATGCGCCAAAAGCGGGTAAATAATGCCGATACCACCTTTTCAAACCATCACCTCATCCCCACTTCAGTGCTATTGGGCGCACTCAGCGCCCGCCGTGCAAACTATCGGCACGATAGCAAGAAACGAATAGAACGTCACCGCGCAAAGCTTTACACTATGCGCATTTTTGCGGTCTTGCGCCTTTAGCCATCGCTAGGCTGAACGCGCTGTGCCACTATAAACCTGAAGCGATTGAACCAACACACAAGGACACCATCATGGCAACACAACACCATCGCCTGCTGATTCTTGGCTCTGGCCCGGCCGGCTACACCGCCGCCGTCTATGCGGCCCGCGCCAACCTGAAACCGGTTTTGATCACCGGGATCGCCCAGGGTGGCCAATTGATGACCACCACCGATGTGGACAACTGGCCAGCAGATGCCGATGGCGTAATGGGCCCGGAATTGATGAGCCGCTTTCAAAAGCACGCCGAGCGTTTTGGTACCGAAATGATCTTTGATCATATTCACACCACACACCTGAGCGAAAAACCGATCCGCCTCGTTGGCGATTCGGGCGAATACACTTGCGATGCGCTGATTATCGCCACCGGCGCTTCGGCGCAATATCTGGGCCTGCCCTCCGAAGAAGCCTTTGCAGGCCGCGGCGTATCGGCTTGTGCAACGTGTGACGGCTTCTTCTATCGCGGCAAACCGGTGGCCGTGGTCGGCGGTGGTAATACCGCGGTGGAAGAAGCACTGTATCTGGCCAATATCGCCAGCCACGTGACGCTGATTCACCGCCGCGACACCTTCCGCGCTGAGAAAATCCTGATCGATCACCTGATGGAAAAAGTGGCCGAAGGCAAAATCTCGCTGGAACTGAACCAAGTCTTGGATGAAGTCCTTGGCGACGCCTCAGGGGTAACCGGCGCACGGCTGAAACAATTTGGCGGCGAAGCCACCAAAGACATCGCCGTCGATGGCGTCTTTATCGCGATTGGCCATAAGCCCAACACCGATATCTTCAAAGGCCAGTTGGAGATGGACCAAACCGGTTACATCATCACCAAAGGCGGCCGCGATGGCAATGCCACAGCCACCAGCGTAGCGGGTGTATTTGCGGCCGGTGATGTGCAAGACCACATCTATCGCCAAGCGGTGACGTCTGCCGCCAGCGGCTGCCAGGCAGCACTGGATGCGGATCGCTTCCTGGAAAGCCTGCGTTAAGCACTTGCAATACTGCCGCATGTATCGCTCGCTATGCCTTGATAAAAAAGCTCTAGCGAGCAATACCCCTCAAAAACCCCGTCTGCCTCGGCAACGGGGTTTTTCTTTTGCGGCCGGATGTTTAGGTGCAGTGGTCTAGCCACGCACAACACTTACAGCCAAAAACAAATCCTTACGCAAAGATTGTTGCACAGAACAAAAAGCCAGCAAAAAAAGATGTTCTGTCATCGCAATGACATCCATAATTGCCATGCTAACTGAGCTGTACTCGGGGCTGTTCCAGCCATGATGTATTGGTTTTCACCTTCACCATGAGGAATCACCATGTCTCTGCCGTCTACGTTCAAAACCTCTCGCCAGCGTCGCTCGATCGAAGAAGCCCAACGTAATATGGAAATCGCCGTGATGAGCACCTATCGCAAGCAATTTGAAACCAAACGCCAAATCCGTAATGCGCTGTCCGATCTCGCCGCCGAGCGCGCCGAACGCGAACAGGATTATCTCGCCGAACGTTAACCCCGCCCTGTTTGAGTACACTCCAGCCCGCATTGGCGGGCTTTTTCATGCCGGCAAATTGCCGCAACTAGCATTCTGGCTGCGCCACCGTCAGCGCTAGGCCCCCGAGCGAGGTTTCCTTGTAGCTGTTTTTCATATCCAGCCCGGTGCGATACATGGTTTCGATGACTTTATCGAGACTCACCAAATGCCGGCCATCTTCCAGCAAGGCCAGCTGGGCAATTTTGATGGCTTTTTCTGCGGCAACGCCGTTGCGCTCCACACAGGGCACTTGCACCTGCCCACCAACCGGGTCGCAAGTGAGCCCCAGATGATGCTCCATGGCGATTTCCGCTGCATTTTCAACCTGCGCCAGGCTACCGCCCAACACAGCGCAATACGCGCCGGCGGCCATCGAGCAAGCCACGCCCACCTCGCCCTGACAGCCGACTTCGGCGCCGGAAATCGAGGCATTCATTTTGTACAGCAGGCCAATCGCCGCGGCAGTCAGTAAAAATTCAACAATGCCGTCTTCGCTGGCATCAGGCGCAAAATCGCGATAGTACTGCAACACCGCGGGGATAATCCCGGCCGCGCCATTGGTAGGCGCCGTGACAATCCGCCCGCCGCTGGCGTTTTCTTCGGAGACCGCCATGGCAAATAACATTGGCCACAGCATGATGTCGGCGCGGCCTTCCAGCTGCAGCGCCTCCAGCCGGCGATACAGCGCCGGCGCGCGGCGTTTCACCGCAAAGGGGCCGGGCAATAGCCCTTCCTGCTGGCAACCGGTAAGCACACAGCGCTGCATCACCGCGGCGATTTCTAGCAGCCCCTCACGAATTTGCAGCTCGCTCCGCCACACCCGCTCATTAGCCAGCATCACCTGCGCCATGCTCAGCTGCTGTTGCTGGCAGTGCGCCAAGAGTTCAAGCGCATTTTGAAACGGATACGGCACCGCCGCAGTCGTATTTTGGGTGCTCGTGCTTTGCGCTGCCAGCTCGGCGGCACTGAGCACAAACCCGCCGCCCACTGAAAAATAGCGCTCACGCTGTAGCACTTCGCCCGCGGCATTCAGCGCCGTGAACTGCAGGCCATTGGCGTGCTCAGGCAAGAACAAATGCTTATGCAGCGCCACATCACGGGCAAACACAAATGGAACTTCGTGTAGGCCAGCCAGCCGCAGCACCGCGCCCTGCTGCAAGGCGGTGCGGCGTGGCGCAATCAGTGTTGGATCGATGTCTTTAGGGGTATAGCCTTCCAGACCAAGCAATACGGCGCTTACCGAGCCATGCCCCTCCCCAGTGAGCGCCAGCGAGCCATACAGCTCCACCGAAACCCGTGCGCACTGCGCCAGCAAGCCCGCCGTGTGCAACTGCAGCGCAAACTGGCGCGCCGCCACCATGGGGCCTACGGTATGCGAGCTAGAGGGGCCGATACCGATTTTAAAGAGATCAAACACGCTGAGCATGACGAGCCTTGAGAGAAAAGCAGTGATTGCGCTATTGATAGCCAGCGCCACTCGGTGCGGCAATACCGTCTATCCCCACTCGGGCGGCGTAAGATACGCCCGCCCCAGCACAATTAGTGGCGGTGGCAGTTACAGATAGCTGCCAACCAGATCACCAGCAATCCCCAGTAGGCCCATCACAAATACAAAGCTCGCTAAGCTTGAGCGATATACCAGCAGCCGTGGCACCCGCTTCATCAGCATCACCGGCAATAGATAGGCATAAATCGCGATAATCGGGGCCGAAAGCGCGCCAATGATTTTCAGCACCGGCGGGTTATACACCGCCAAAACCCACAGCCCGGCCATCATCACCACGGTGATCCAGGTATTGATGCGCGGCAGATTCAGCTGCGCCGCGGCGGCAGGGTTATGCCAAGTGAGTAGGCGCGTCACAATGCCCACCGCTCCTTCCCGTGTGCCGACAAAATGGCCGAAGTAAGAGCTGGCAATTGCCAAAAATGCAATCACCGGGATCAGGTATTTCAGGAACGGCTCGTGCACCACCAAGGACATGGTGGTGAGGATATCGACATTATTGGCCTGGGCGCGCTGCAGCACTTCGGGCGAAGTGGCTAGCACCATCGAAAGCACAAAAAACATCACAAACACCAACAGCACCAGCGAAGTCCATTTGATGATGCCATCAGTGCGGGCCACCGCCTCTGCCACCGGATATTGCTGGCGATAGCTAGCGGCCAGCGTTGAACACACCGGCGAGAAATTCATCGCAAACACCAGCACCGGAAACAGCAGCAAGAGATTGCGCAGCACCTCATCCAGCCGGCTTTCGGCGCTAAAAAAGCTCAGATTCCACTGCGGGATCATATACAGCGATAAACCGGCCAGCAGAATGATCAGCGGAAAAGTCAGCAATGAGGTTATCCGCACCATAATGCGCTCGCCCGCCAACACTACCGACGTTAGCCCCACCAGCAACACAAAGGTGAGCAGCGGCCGCGAGAAGCCCTCAATGCCCAACTGGTGAGTGAGGAAAGATTGCACGATATTGGTCACACCGGTGGCATAACCCACACAAATGGTCACAATCGAGAGGAAATACAGCACCGACACGGCAAAACCGACATTGCGCCCCAGATCATGCTCCACGGCGCCGACAATATCGGTGGGCTGGGGGCAGGAAGCCACCACGCGCGTAATGCCGCGATGCGCGAGCCATGTCACCGGCAGAATCAGCGCGGTGAGGATCAGCAGCGGCCACGGCCCGCCCAACCCGGCGCGGATCGGCAAATATAAAATACCGGCCCCAACGGCGGTACCAAAGCAGGTCAGTACCCACTCCCAATCGCGACGGTTTAACTGCATGTGGCACCTCACGGTCTATGCGGATCGAATACACCCGATTAGAGCGCAGCCGCGCGCGATTTTCTGCGCACAAATCACACCGCCGAACGGCATTTATACAGTCAAGCCCGCATAGACAAAGCCCGGGCAAATACCCTGGCCGGTATCTAGCACAAAACCAAGCCACACCTTAGCTGCCAAGCTATACCTCGCTTAAGTCTGCTCCTCACTTTGCTGCAGCGCCCACATGCGGGCATATTGCCCCTGCGCCGCCAGCAAATCACGATGCGTACCACGCTCGATAATTTGCCCGCCCTGCATCACCAAAATCTCATCCGCATCGGCAATGGTCGAGAGCCGGTGCGCCACAATCAGCGTGGTGCGATTGGCCGAAATGGCTTTCAGTTCAGCCTGAATGGCTTTTTCAGTTTGCGAATCCAGCGCGCTGGTAGCTTCATCAAAAATCAGGATCGGCGGGTTTTTCAAGATGGTGCGCGCAATCGCCACCCGCTGTTTTTCCCCACCGGATAGCTTCAGCCCGCGCTCGCCCACCGTGGTATCAAAACCAGCCGGCAGGCCCATGATGAAATCGTAAATATGCGCCGATTTGGCCGCCTCGATCACTTCATCGCGGCTGGCCCCCGGCTTGCCGTAGGCGATGTTGTAAAAGATGGTGTCGTTAAACAGCACCGTATCTTGCGGCACGATACCAATCTGCGCGCGCAGGCAGTCTTGCTGCAGCGCCGGCAGCGGCACACCATTGATCTCAATCCGGCCGCTTTGCACATCATAAAACCGGTATAACAGCCGTGAGAGCGTTGATTTGCCCGCGCCACTGGCCCCAACCACCGCTACGGTATGGCCAGCCGGAATGCTGAAATTAATATCGTGCAAAATCGGCCGCTCAGGATCATAAGCAAACGAAACGCCTTTAAATGCCACTTGCGCCGGCGCCAGATCCAGCACTTGGGCATTGGGCGCATCGGTGACTTCGGCATTACGGTTGAGCAGGCCAAACATTTTTTCCATGTCTGCCAGCGAATTTTTGATTTCGCGATAAACAAAACCCAGGAAATTGAGCGGCGCATACAGCTGCAGCAAAAACGCGTTCACCAGCACCAGATCGCCCAACGTCATCGTGCCCTGCACCACGCCATCGGCCGCCATCCACACCAGCGCAGTCACGCCCAGGGCAATAATCGAGGCTTGGCCGGCATTCAGAAACGACAGCGACACCTGATTTTTGACTGCGGCCGATTCCCACTTGGCCAGGCTGCGGTCATAGCGCTCGGCTTCCCAGCGCTCATTGCCAAAGTATTTCACTGTTTCGTAATTGATCAGGCTATCAATCGCCCGGGTGTTGGCCTTGGAGTCCAGATCATTCATTTCTCGGCGAAAGTGCATCCGCCACTCGGTCACGCCCAAGGTAAAGCCGATGTAGAGCACGATGGTGCCAAAGGTCACCGCGGCGAAGGTCCAGTGATATTTGCCCAGCAAGATCGCCGCCACAAGGCCAATCTCCACCAGGGTGGGCAAAATATTAAACAGGGTGAAATTGAGCAAAAAGGCGATGCCTTTGGTGCCGCGATCAATGTCGCGGCTCATGCCGCCGGTTTGCCGCTCAAGATGAAAGCGCAGCGAGAGGCGATGCAAATGCTCGAAGACCTGCAGCGCAATTTTACGGATTGCGCCTTGGGTGACTTTGGCAAACACCGCATCGCGCATCTCGCCCAATACCGACGAGGCCAGCCGCAAGGCGCCATAGCCCAAGATCAGCGTCACCGGCAGCACCAGCGCCTGCTGCTCAGGGCCCAGCTGATCAACAATATCCTTCAGCACCAAAGGCACCGCCACATTGGCAAGCTTAGCCGCCACCAAAAGGCTCAGTGCCAAAATCACTCGCAATTTGTATTGCCACAGATAGGGCAATAAAGAGCGCAAAGTGGCCAATTGATTACGCTGCGCGGGGGCAGTCTGGGCTGGGGCGACATCCGCTGCCGCGGCACTAGCCGGGCGCATTAATGCAACGTCCGTGGCATGGCCAACACAAATGAGGGGATTTCGGCCTCAAACTCGGTGCCGTCGGCGGCGATCATCTGATAAGTGCCGCGCATGGTGCCCACTGGTGTATTCAGCGTCACGCCGCTGGTGTATTCGAAAGTTTCACCGGGGGCGAGCTCAGGGTGCTCACCGACTACGCCCAGACCGCGCACTTCCTGCTGCTTGCCGCTGGCGTCTTCGATAATCCAGTGCCGGGCGATGAGTTTGGCGGTGATCGAGCCAGTGTTTTCGATGGTGATCTGATAAGCAAAGGTGTATTGCTCTTCTTTTTCATCCGACTGCTCGGCCAGATAAAACGGCCGGGCCAGTACTTTGATCTGATAACTGTGTTCCATGCGGTATCTCCAGCGCATTTGTTTTGTCAGACAGATGAGGGCAAGCTGGCATTTTGCCACTCCCTGCCCGGCTTTTTTTCGCAAATTTGCGCCGTATCAGGGCAGCAACCCGCCAGCGCGCTACACTGGGCGGCAAACTGGCATAATACCTGCAAGCTATTTACGGAGCTCGTCATGACTTATCGCATCGCCCCCAGCATCTTGTCTGCCGATTTCGCCCGTCTGGGTGAAGAGGTGAAAAACGTGATCGCCGCCGGTGCCGACATTGTGCACTTTGACGTGATGGATAATCACTACGTCCCCAATCTCACCATCGGCCCGCTAGTCTGTGATGCAATCCGCCCGTGGACCGACGCACCGATTGATGTGCATCTGATGGTTAAACCCGTAGATCGCATCATCCCTGATTTTGCCAAAGCTGGCGCCAATATCATCACCTTTCACCCTGAGGCTTCCGAGCACATCGACCGCTCGCTGGGCCTGATTAAAGACTGCGGCTGCAAAGCGGGCCTGGTGTTTAATCCCGCCACACCACTGCATTACCTTGATTACGTGATGGATAAAATCGACATGATTTTGCTGATGTCGGTAAACCCGGGCTTTGGCGGGCAGGCATTTATTCCGGCTACGCTAGATAAAGCCCGCCAGGCGCGCGCACTGATCGATGCCTACACCGCTCGCACCGGGCGCGAAATCTGGCTGGAAATCGATGGCGGGGTCAAAGTAGATAATATCGCGCAAATCGCAGCCGCAGGGGTCGATACCTTTGTGGCCGGTTCGGCCATTTACAGCCAGCCAGATTACAAAGCCGTGATTGACCAGATGCGCGCGGAGCTGGCCAAGGTAAAATAAGCGTTTCCCTGCTTTGGATACGCGCCATGCAACTACTGCACAATCCACGCTGCAGCAAAAGTCGTGAAGCCCTCGCCGCTCTGGAAGCGGCTGGGCAGCAACCGCAAGTGCGGCTGTACTTGCAAGAGCCGCTCAGTGCGGCAGAAATTGGCACTCTCTTAGCGCAACTGGGTCTGCCCGCCTTGGGGCTGGTTCGCCAGAAAGAAGCACTGTGGGCCGAGCTCACCCGCGACGGCGTACCTGATGAGGCGGGCATTATCGCCCTACTGGCCGCCCACCCCAAGCTGATTGAACGCCCGGTGCTAATTCACCGGGGCCGCGCCGCCATCGGCCGCCCCTTGGCGCAAATCCTGGCGCTGCTGGACTAAGCCGCGCGCAGGCCTTATTCAAGCACTCAAGCAGATACCCACTGCTGTATCATCCGCTAAGGCTTTATGATTAAGTCTTAGTGACACATACCCCTTTACTGGAGCCCCCCATGACGATTCAAGCGTTGGCTTTTGATCTCGATGGCACCCTTGTCGATTCACTCCAAGATCTGGCCCGCGCCGCCAATGCCGTGCGCGGCGATCTGCAGCTGGCCCCACTAGCCGCCGCCGTGGTGGAAAGCTATGTCGGCGATGGCGCCGCCAGCCTAGTGGCCCGGGTACTGGCCGATGATCACGCCGCTGAATTCACCGGCAGCCCGCTGCAGCAGCAAGGGATGGAATTATTCAACCAGCACTATCGCGCCGGGCTGACACTGGCTACCCGCTTTTATCCCAAAGTGCAGGAAACCTTGCATGCGCTGCACGAACGCGGCCTACCGCTGGCGATTATCACCAATAAGCCCGAGCGCTTTACCCTGCCCCTGCTGCGTGAGCTTGGGGTATTCGAGCATTTTGAAGTGATTGTCGCCGGCGACACCCTGCCCGAGCGTAAACCGTCGGCTCTGCCCCTGAACTACACCGCCGAACGGCTGGGCGTGGCGGTGGAACAGCTGCTGATGGTGGGCGACTCGAAAAACGATATCCTGGCCGCCCGCGCCGCAGGCGCCCCGAATATTCTGGTGAGCTATGGCTATGGCGACAATCTGGAGGGGATCGGCGCCGATGCCATCATTCATCGCTTTGATGAGCTGCTGGCATTTCTGGATGAATAAACCAAGGATTTAGCCGCTGGCGAGCGCCAACAAGTCTAGATCTTTCATCGTGCTGCCATCGGCTTGTAGCAATGCGCCGGTATTGTGCCGGCTGTTGTGCTGCTTGCCGGAAGATTTATGCTCACCACGTGGCTACGTGTTTTTTTTGAAGTCACCCGCCAAGGCGGCGTCATGGCTGCCGCCCGCCATCTGAATCTTAGTCAGCCCAGCATCACCAGCCAGCTGCGCAAGCTGGAAGAACACTACCAGATTGAGCTGTTCAGCCGCCGCAATGGGCGGCTGGTGCTCACCGATACCGCCATCCAGCTACTTCCTAAAGTAGAGCGCCTACTCCAGCAAGAAGCCGAGCTGGAATTTGAGCTGCGCCAGCAAAGCGAACGCCAAGCCGGCCAGCTACGCATTGGCGCCACCGGGCCATTTTATCTGCTGCCGCTACTCGCCCGGCTGCGCGCCGCTCAGCCAGCACTGCAAGTGGATGTGCAGTTTGGCAATTCGGCGGTCATGCTTGAAGCCCTGCTGAATTATCAGGTTGATCTAGCCGTCACCTCGCAAACGCTGGACGATCCCCGCCTGATGTGTCGCCCGCTGGCCAGCAGCCCGCTGGTATTGCTGGTGCCCAGTAGCGATCCGCTCGCTCATCATAAGTCAGTGCTTTGCCAGCAATTACAGGGTGCAATACTGCTTACTCGTGAGGCCGGCTCGGTCACCCAGCAGGCGGTCGATACCTTGCTAACCGACCATCAAATCCGCCTGCAACGCCGGCTGCAGCTCGGTAGCCGCGAAGCCGTGCGCGAAGGCGTAGCGCAGGGTCTGGGCTGGGCCTTGATGGCAGCCGGCGAAGTGGGCGAACATCCGCGCCTGCGCGCACTACAGCTCAGCGATAGTCAGGTGGCGGTGCATGAATATCTATATCTGCTCCGCCAGCGCGCCGAAATGCGCGCAATTCGCAGCTTTTTGCAGTTGCTTCCGCAGGGCGCGGTCACAGCGAAAGCCTGAAGCTGTGCCGACTTAGCACCCCAATTGGCGCTCCGCAGCCTTTGGTATTGCCTCAAATTCGCCTTGCCCAATTCCGCAGCCCAAGACACAGAAAAAAACGCCGGGCATTGCCCGGCGTGGTGTACTGCAATGCCCATTTATGCCCACGGCAGTACCGTGGGCTGGGGCTTATTTGATTTTCACGCTGCCCGTCATACTCCACGGTGTCCAGTTCAGACCGCTATCGCGCACGCGCACACGGTAGTACCAGGTTTCACCACTGGCAAGCTGCAAGGCGGCTGGTTTGCTGGCGAAGCGATCATAGCTAGATACATGCGTACACTGCCCGCCACGTGGGCCGGTGAGTGTGGTGCAACTAGCGCCTTTGGAGAGCGACCAGCGCTCGAAGGCTTCATTGCCGCCGTCTTGCAAGATCTCGCGCGCTTGCAGGGCATTCGCAAGTGAAAGCTCATTAATCGACTTCCCGGCGCGGGTATTAGTGAAGCTCGCCTCAGTGCTACCGGTGTAGAACCAGTTTTCTTTGCGCGTCTGGTTGCCCCAGATGTCAAAGGCATCGCTAAAGTCGGCATTTTTCGCCAGTTGCCAATGCGCTTCCAGCCCATCCAGCCCTGCTGGTAGCACAAATTGCAGCGTCAGCTCAGCCAGCGCCACTTCGCCCAGATCACGTTGCGGCAGGCTTGGTGGCACCACCAGCGGCTGCTGGGTAATCTGCGCCTGATCGGTCACCGGGAAGGTGGTATTGGTGCCGGTCACGCCGCTGGAACGCCGTACCACGGCTAGGCTTTGCTGCGGCCCGAAGCGGAAAGTGAGCGTGTTGTAGCCAAATTCATCGCGGGTAATGGTGAAGATATCGAGATCTTTGCCATCACTCCCTTGATTACCACCCCCTTCCAGCCCGCCACTGGCGCTGGCGGCATTCAGCCACAGGTGTTTGACATCCATCGAATGCCCGCGCGCATAGCTATGCACGTGGCCGAACAGATTACCGGTGATGGCCTGCGTGCGGCGGCTGTAGTCTTCCAGCTCGGACACAAACTCGCAGGTGGCCATCACTTCGCCATTGCGCCATTTTTCTGACAGACACGGGCCGTGGTTAATGCTGAAGACATATGGCTTGGCTTGCTGTTCGGCACTGGCGATTTGCTGCTTGAACCAATCAAGCTGTGCCACACGGAATTGATCCCAATACATCGACATTGGCGTCCAGTTGCCATGGGCATGGCGGCCAGAGATTGGCGTGGTATCGAGGCTAATCAGTTTCAGGCCCAGATAATCGGTGCTGTACCAGAAGCCGCGATACAGCGCCGAGCCATTATCCGGCACGCCGGCAAAGTATTTGCGATAGCTTTGCATGGCCTTATTCAGATCTGGCTGGGTCACCTTGGCCGGGTTGCCCATCTCTTCGGCGAAATATTCATGATTACCCGGCGCCGGAATAATCGGCACATACGGGCTAAGCGCCTGCAGGCGGCCAAAGAACTGATTGCGCCACTGATCGCGCGAACCGCCGCTGGCCACAATATCGCCATGGTGGATAATGCCGGCGATTTTCTCGCTACATTGCACCGGATCGGTGCTTTCACATTCGAGCGGAATCACGCCTTTGTTTACGATGTCGGTAAAGATCGTGCCACGGCCATCTTGAGTATCGCTAAACAGCACAAACTTGGCCTGCTCCACGCCATCACCCGCTTTGGGCCAGGTTTTGAAGGCGTAGCGCTGCGAGGTATAGGCTGTTAGGCCATCTGCGCTATGCGTTCGCACGTAATACTCATATAGGGTATTTGATTTGAGCTCGGTGAGCGCCGCATGCTGCACAGTAGCGTCTTTGGGATGAGGTACCGCAGCAAAGCGGCGGAAAACTTCGCCACTGCCAAATGGGCGCACCCAGACTTCGCCCTGCACTTGCGCGCTTTCAAACATCACCGTCATGCGATCGGGGCCGGGGCCTTGCAGTGATGGCGCGATGCTGAAGGTCGGCAAGCCGGCGCCGCTCGGTGGCTGCTGTGGATCGGGGCTTGGCGTAACAGTAGGTTGCGGCGTAACGCTTGGCTGCGGGGTAGCCGTTGGGCTTGGGGTCACGCTCGGCGTTGGGCTTGGTGGCAAGGTGGTCGGCTGCGGTTTCAGCACCGCCAGCGGCGCTTCGGCCTTGGCCAGACTTTGCACTTCGGCATCTGACAATGCGCGCTGCCATACCGCCAGCTCGTCGTATTCCAGCGCAAAACGTTCGGCCGGATAGCGGCTGTAATAATCACCGCGCGCATCTTCATTCAGCGCCCAGCGATTAAAGCTTGGCAAGATATTGCCCAGCGCCGCGAAATTAAGCTTGATGCGATTCACAAAGCCTTTATCGTCGGTAGCGGCGGCAGTCAGCACTTTGGCCTGCTCATCGACGGTGAGCGCAATATAGGCCCAGCCTTTGCCGGCGCCAGGCAGATAGCCATCCAGCCGCTTGCTGCCATCACCAATATTGATTTTCAGCCGGCCATCATTATTGCGGCCAATCGAAACCCCGGGGTTGAGGCCGGTTTCCCAATCTTTATTGGTCAGGATACTGGCCAGCTTATTACCCATGTCTTCCGGCATACGCAGCCAGAAACCGATGGTGTAAGTGCCGCTCAAAGCGCGCGGCAAAAAGAGTGCTGCGCCCTGCTTGGCATCGAGCAACACACCATTGGCAAAGCGGCCAGTGCTGCGCTGCTGCGGGCCAACCGCTTGCAAGGTGATGCCGGCGACGCTATCGCCTGCGCCCTGCTCCAGCGGGTAGTAATGCACCAAGCCTTGCGTGAGCGAAGCCAGCGGTGGGTTCAGCGGCGGCAGGCTTGGCGTTGGGGCCGGGGTTGGATTTGGCGTAACCACCGGGGTGACGACTGGCGTGGCAGTTGGCGTCGGTGCGATGGTGGGGGCGGCCGTTGGGGCTACGGTTGGAACGGCGGTCGGGGTCGCAGTTGCCGTTGGCACTGGGCTCGCACTTGGTGCTGGTGTTGCGGTCGGCGCCAGCGTTGGGCTAGGCGTCGCGCAAGCACCCAGCGCGCGCCACGGGCCCCATTGGCCACTGGTGGCCGGCTGATCGCCACGCGTCCACCACTTGGCTTCGTACACTTGCCCACCAATCACCACGCGCTGGCCAGCGGTATAAACGCTGCTGGCGAGCCACGGGGCCGCACATTCACCCGCAGCCGGGGGCTGAGTGGGGCTCAGCGTCGGCTGCGTAGTCGGATTCAGGCTCGGCTGTGGGCTAGGCGGCAAGGTTGGCGTTCCGGCTTTGGTTTGCCACAGCACTGGTGTTGCGGCCGGATTCCAATTCGCACCATGAAACGCAGTATGCGTCAGCAAAGCGGTGTATTCGCGGTTGCCATACTGCACCGTGCTACCTGCCGGATAAGTCACGCCTTCTTGCCAAGGCTCGGCCGCGAACACTGTGCCACTGCTGATGGCCAGGCACAGCGCCTGCAGCAGCAAAGTGGGGGTTTTAGGTTGCCACATCGGGTCTTGCTCCATCGATTTTTGGGGAAAATGCGCCCACATACGGGCGATGGAGCGGATGCTAACGCTGGGCATTTGCAGGCTGATGTCAGCTCACCGCAGTTTGCCGGGGTGGGCTATCAGCATTTACGGGTGATTTGTCATGCTTTTGTCATTTGCGGCAGAATTTGCGCCCGCCCAAAAGCACACAGGCAGCTTAGCGCTGCCTGTGTTTGTGTACCCTACCAATGTATCAGCCTGTATGGCTTTTAGATAAAAGCCGACAGGGCAATACCCCTATTTAATCTCTGCCAGAAAGTCGCGTGCGGGCACAATAATCAGCCCTGCCCGCTGACCGGGCGGTACATCGGGGTTGGGGAAAATAATCCGCGCCTGCGCCTCGTCTATCACAAAGGGCACGCCGGCATCGACGGCCAGCGTCATGCCTTGGGTCAGTGGCGTGAAGTTATCGGTTTTGCCATCGATGGCGAAGCTGAAATCATGGCTGGTTTTGGGGATTTCGCGCGATACGCGGAAAATCTGCACCTGCGGTGGCACCAGCTCAGGCTGGGGCAGCTCGCCCGCAATCAGCGCACTGAGGTAACCATCGAGTTTGGAGAGATCAATCCCCTGATTGTGCCCAAATGGCCGCGCGCTACCCAGCTCGACGGTAAAGGCTTCGGCATCATATTTAAAGCTGGATGAATACGAGAACGTGCTGGAGCTGGTGGACTGCAGCAGCACGGTATCCACGCCAGCGAGGCTAAGGCGGGCAATGGCTTGCGCTTCAAAGCGCTTACCCGGTTTGGGCAGTGGGTAAATCGCGAATTTTTCGATCAGCGAGCCATGAATGGCGGTGTGCAAATCATAGTGCATGCGTGGCGCGGTGGAATCGCTAAAAAAGCGGCCAACGTGCATTTCCAGCATCAGCGCGCGGCGTTTTTCCAGCCCGTCTTCCACTTGCGGGGCGCGGTTAAACAGGCGATTCATGTCTTCTTCAACAAAGCGTTTACCGCTGCGCAGCGCCGCCACATTGCCAAAGATAAACAACACCCGCGCTTTAACTTTCAGGCTGCCGGCCATGATGCGCTCGATCAGCGCTTCCACTAGCTCGACCGGTGCAGTTTCATTGCCATGAATGCCGCAAGAAATCACCAGATCGAGCGGATTATGCGGCTGCTGGCTTGGCTCAAAGCGGATCACCCCTTCATCCAGCACCTGCACCGATGGCCCGTGGGGCAAACAATAGGGCAGCGCCAGTGCGGTTTCACCGGCCAGAGTTTTTTGCAAGAAGGTCGACATGGCGGGCCTCAATTCTCAAATACAGGGCACCTACTGATGATAGGTGACGCGGGAAAGCCCGCCAGTGTAGCAGGCTGCGCGGTGGCTTACATCCAAGCCAGCTTGGGCTGACCTACCACGCAGCGCAAAAGCGACGCTCAGAGCGGCAACCGCGCCGGGTAGGTAGCGGCAGGCAGCGACTCAGCGTCGCCCTACCCGCCGCAACACGCATTCACCGGCGGCCAGGCGCTGTTTACAGATCAGAACCCGCGCGCTGGAATGGATAAATCGAGCCCAGCTGCAGGATTTGCGTTAGCTCATCCAGCGCCGAGCGCACTTCCACCACCAGCTGTGGATCGAGCAAATCCGCCTCACCCAGGCGATCGCGGTAATGCTGCTGCACCCAGCCCGTTAAGCGGGCATACAGCGCATCGTTCATCCACAACGCGGGGTTGACCGCGGCGATTTCAGCCTCGTTCAGCGCCACGCGCAGGCGTAAGCACGCGGGGCCGCCGCCGTTTTGCATACTTTGCTTAAGATCGAACACCAGTACTTCATCAATCGCGGTATTGCGGCTCAGCAAATCTTGCAGATACGCCCACACCGCCGGCGTATTGCGGCATTCTTCCGGCACCACCAAACGCTGGCGACCATCGCCTTTGGCCAACAGCTGGCTATTAAACAGATACGATTTCACCGCCTCGGCCACACTCACGGCGCTGCGGGGCACTTCAATAATCTGAAAATCAGGCCCGCATTTGGCGCGCAGCTCGGCATACACGCTGGCGCTATCCCAAAACGCATCCTGATGGGTAAACAGCACCTGCTGATTGCCTACCGAAATCACATCATTGTGAAACACGCCGGCATCGATCACCGCCGGATTTTGCTGGGCAAATACGGTGCCCGCCGCAGTCAGGCCATGCCGGCGCGCGACAGCCTGGCTCGCTTCCAGCGTATGGCGCGCGGGGAAGCGGCTTGGCTCATGCCGGCCCCCCCAGTGCTGACGACCATAAACAAAAAATTCCACCCCCGCGCCGGCATAGTCACGACAAAAGCGGGTGTGATTGGCCGCACCTTCATCGCCCAGCGCCGCCAGCATCGGCAAGGCTTCGTGCACTGCAAATCGGCTGCTATCGGGAAACATCGCGCGCAGCGTGCGGGCCGTTTGGCGGTGCTCAAGAGCGCGGTGAAATTTATTCTGCAAATTGGCCACAGTGAAATGCACCCGGCCATCGGCGGTATCGCCCGAGGGGCTCACGGTGGCGGCATTGGCCGTCCACATGGACGAAGCCGAACACATGGCCGACAGATACCCGGGCTGCGTATTGCCCACAGCGGCAATGATTTCGCTATCGCTACCGCTATACCCCAGCTCACGCAACATCCACACGGCTGGGCGCTCTTGCGGCGCAAACACACCCTGCCGGTAGCCCAGATCGGCCAGCGCTTTCATTTTCGCCAGCCCCTGCAGGGCGGCTTCGCGGGGATTCGCCAATTGCTTGGCATTGCCAGTGGAGGCGACATTACCAAAAGAATGGCCACCGTAATGGTGCGTGGGGCCGACCAGCCCGTCAAAATTGGCTTCAACGCCGGGCGCAGCCGCGCCGGCGAGGCGACTTGTTTGCTCGCTCATTTACAGGGTCATCCCAGGTGGTAGCTGACTTGGGCAGCTCAGTTGTTCGGCTTCGATTGAGGCGACCGGATAGGCGCAATAATCCGCAGCGTAATAGGCGCTGGCACGATGATTGCCCGAAGCGCCCACACCGCCAAATGGCGCGGCACTGGAGGCACCGGTCAGCGGTTTATTCCAGTTCACGATGCCGGCACGGGCTTCGCGCCAGAAATAATCATAATCAGCACGCGCATCGCTCAATAGCCCTGCAGCCAGCCCAAATCGGGTGGCATTGGCTAGAGTGATGGCCTCGGTGAATTCGCCATAACGTTGCACTTGCAGCAAGGGGCCGAAGTATTCTTCATCGGGCAACTCACGCACAGCGCTCACATCCAAAATCCCGGCTGAGAGCAAGGCGGTATCCGCTTGCAAACGGCGCATCGGTAGCAGCGTAGTCGCGCCCGCCGCCAACAGCCGCTCTTGCGCGCGCAACAGTTGCTCGGCGGCCTGCAGCGATACCACCGCGCCCATAAACGGCTGCGGCTCGGCATCCCACGCGCCCACTTGCAGCGCATCGGCCACTTGCACCAGACGCGCCAAGAAGGCATCGCCCCACTCGCCCACCGGCACCAACAGGCGGCGCGAGCAGGTGCAGCGCTGACCGGCGGAAATAAAGGCCGATTGAATCACGTGATGCAAAGCGGCGTTGATATCGGCCACTTCGCGCACAATCAGCGGATTATTGCCGCCCATTTCCAGCGCCAGGATTTTATCTGGCTGCCCGGCAAACTGCTGATGCAGCGCATAGCCCGTTGCCGCGCTGCCGGTGAAATACAGGCCATCAATTTGCGCATGCGCCGCCAGCGCCACACCGGTGTCGCGTGCGCCTTGCACCACATTCAATACCCCGGCAGGTAGGCCAGCGGCCAGCCACAGCTCAGCGGTTTTTTGCGCGGTCAGTGGCGCCAGCTCCGAGGGCTTAAACACCACACAGTTGCCGGCGATCAGGGCCGGCACGATATGGCCGTTGGGCAAATGGCCGGGGAAGTTATACGGGCCAAACACTGCTACCACGCCGTGAGGGCGATGGCGCAGCACCGCCAGCGCATCGCCTTGCGGCGCTTCTTTGTAGCCGGTGCGCTCTTCGTAGCTTTTGATCGAAATATCGATCTTATTCACCATGGTGGTGACTTCGGTTAGCGCTTCCCAGCGTGGCTTGCCGGTTTCGCGCCCGATGGTGGCCGCCAGCTCCGCCTGATTGGCTTTAAGTAGCTCGGCAAAATTGCGAATAATCGCCAGCCGTGCGGCCAGATCTAGATCGCGCCAGCCCGCGAACGCGCGGCGGGCACTGGCCACGGCGGCATCAATATCCGCTGCGGTGGCCGCTTGCCCTTCCCAGACCGGCGCCTGGGTGACCGGATTGCGCGAAGCAAATGCCGCGCCCTGCCCCGGTTGCCACTGACCATCAATCAGGTTGCCGTGAATCACATTCATGAATTACCCCTTTGCAGACAATGGAACGGCGCGCACGCTGGCGCCGTCGTCAAGATTCAATCGGGCCAGCACGGCACTGGTCAGCGGCAAGCTGTCTTCCAGTGGGCGGGTGATGGCGATGGTGGCGCGAAAATCGGCCAAGCCACCGTTACTCACCAACCATGGCGTGCCATTTTTCGGCTCGGCCGCCACCGTGAGGGTTTGATAGATACGGCTTTCGCGCACCGCGCGGATATTGTCGCGCTGGCAGGCCAGACTTGGGCCGGCATCAAAAATATCGATATAGCCCTGGTAGGCAAAGCCTTCGCTTTCCAGCATGGCGCGCGCGGGCGCAGTGGCCGGATGCACATGGCCAATCACTGCCTGCGCCTCATCCGAGAGCAAGCAGGTATAAATCGGGTATTTGGGCATTAATTCGGCAATAAAAGATTTACTGCCCACGTAGGAGAGAAAATCGGCCTGCGCGAAATCCATCTTAAAGAAATGCCGGCCCAGGCTTTCCCAGAACGGCGAGCGGCCGGCTTCATCCGACACCCCACGCATTTCGGCGATCACCTGCGGGCTAAAGCGCTGCGGGTGCTCCGCCATAAACAGAAAACGCGATTTGGATAGCAGCGCCCCATTGCCGTTTTTGCGGTATTCGGGATTCAGAAACAGCGTACACAGCTCGCTGGCGCCGGTGAGATCGGAGGTTAGAAACAGCGTGGGTAGCTGTTTGTAGATATCCAGCTCGCGCGAAGCATGAACCGATAGGCCCACCCGGTAGTTGTACCAGGTGTCATCCATGCCCACGGCGCCTTCAATGCCGCAAATACCGGCCAGCGCCCCGGTGGTGTCATCTTCCAGCGCAAAGAGATAGCTGGCCTGCCCCAGCGGTAATTCAGCCGCCAAGCTATTAAGGCTGGCCTCAATCCGGCGGGTAAAGCGCGCCGGATCAGGTTGCAAAGTAGTAACCCCGACACCGGCCGAACTGGCCAGCGCCAGAATCGCCTCAAGATCGGCTAATCGGGTAGGACGAATCAACATTGGCCAAGCCTTTGCCCGCAGGGCAACAAACGACTTTTTCAATGTAGCAAAGGGTTATGGCAAAACGTATTGGGTCTATCCCCAGCCGCCGTGCGGTTTAGCGGCCGATCAGAGGCTTAGCGTGTGGCAAACAGCGAGCGGCCACCTTCAAATCGGGTGGCGAAATAGGCTTTATCCAGCGATTCGATCCGCACTCGCCCTTTGCTGGACGGTGCATGGATAAATTGCCCATCCCCCAGATAAATGCCCACATGCGAAAACGGCGTGCCTAGGGTATTAAAAAACACCAAGTCACCGGCCTGTAGCTGCTGCCGGCTCACTGGCCGTGCGGCCTGCGCCATTTCGGCCGCGGTGCGGGGCAGCAAGACATTCAGCGCATTTTGATACACATAGCGCACCAAGCCACTGCAATCGAGCCCGGCCTCGGGATTATTGCCGCCGAACTGGTAGCCGGTATCCAGTAAGCCCAGCGCCACCATTACCACTTCGCGAGCGTCGCCCGACACTTCGATTTTACTTAATGATGGCTTGGTGGG
This sequence comes from uncultured Chitinibacter sp., assembly GCF_945957625.1. NCBI lineage: Bacteria > Pseudomonadati > Pseudomonadota > Betaproteobacteria > Neisseriales > Chitinibacteraceae > Chitinibacter > uncultured Chitinibacter sp. The sequence continues at coordinate 378,652 of NZ_CAMFLP010000001.1, read as the reverse complement.
TATTGAGCCAGAAGGCTTATTAGTACTAGGTTTGGTTGAGGTACACCCACCCAGTATGGCGAGTACTGCAATGATGATGACCGCCGATTGGTGCGGGCGCAGCAATTTAGGCATCGGCCAACACCTTAATATGTTCGGTTACGCTACGGGCCAGCGCCGACAACTCGTAGCCGCCCTCCAGCATCGACACAATCCGCCCCTGCGCATGCGTGGCTGCCACTTTCATCAGCTGGCGGGTAACCCAGGCATAATCCGCTTCCACCAGCCCCATTGAGCCCATATCGTCTTCTAAATGCGCATCAAAGCCGGCCGAGATAAAGATTAGTTCGGGCGCAAAGGCATTCAAGGCCGGCAACCACTGCTCAGTCACGACTTCGCGAAACTCAGCCCCACGGCTGGCGCGCGGCATCGGCACATTCAGCATATTCGGGCCTTTGGGTACATCACCCGAATAGGGAAAAAACGGGTGCTGGAAGATACTTACCATCTGCACTCGCGGCTCATCAAAAAACGCGTCTTCGGTGCCATTGCCGTGGTGAACATCAAAATCCACAATCGCTACTCGGCTCAGGCCGTAGTGCTCCAGCGCATGCCGGGCGGCAACGGCGATATTATTCAGAAAACAAAACCCCATCCCGCGGCTGCGCTCGGCATGGTGGCCTGGCGGGCGCACCAGACAAAACACATTCCCCGCCCGCCCCTGCATCACCATATCCACCGCCTGCACGCCAGCGCCGGCGGCATAATAGGCCGCATTGAGCGAATACGGATTCATGGCGGTGTCGGGCTCGAGGTGTACATGGCCTTGCGCCGGGCTCATCAGCGCCAGTTTGTCGAGGTATTCAGCTGGATGCACGCGCAGCAATTGCTCGCGTTCGGCTGGCTGGGCCTGCACATGCAAGAGGTAATCCCAGATACCCGAGGCCATCAGCCGATCTTGTATCGCGGCAATCCGCTCCGGACACTCCGGATGCCCCTTGCCCATATCGTGCAAACTGCACGCTGGATGCCCAATTAATGCCGTTGCGCCGCTAGACCCGTACAATCGGTTTACCTATGATTGAAACTATTCTGTTGCAAAAGTTTACGCCTCAGCGCCAGCAAGGAAAAGAATGAGCCCGCAAAGTCGCGAATTATTACAACGGCTACACGCCGCCGAACAACAGCTCAATGACATTATTCTGGGCAAAGCGCCTACCTTGCGGCTGGCGCTGGTGTGCCTGCTGGCGCAAGGGCATTTGCTAATCGAAGACGTACCCGGCGTAGGCAAAACCACGCTGGCCCATGCACTGGCGACGGTACTGGGACTGAAATTTGCCCGGGTGCAATTTACTAGCGATCTGCTGCCGGCAGATTTACTGGGTGTATCGGTGTATGAGCGGCAAACCGAGCAGTTTCGCTTTCACCCTGGCCCGATTTTTACCCAGCTGCTGCTCGCGGATGAAATCAACCGCGCTACCCCCAAAACCCAATCGGCGCTGCTCGAAGCCATGGCCGAACAGCAAGTGACGATCGATGGACAAAGCAATCCGCTGCCCAAGCCGTTTTTTGTCATCGCCACCCAGAACCCGCAAAACCAGATCGGCACTTTCGCCCTACCCGAATCGCAGCTGGATCGGTTTTTGCTGCGGCTGGAATTGGGTTATCCCGATGCGCGGGCAGAGCGCGCCTTACTTACCGGCCAAAGCCGCCGCGACCTGCTCGCCGGCTTGCAGCCTGCGCTGACACCGGCGCAGCTGTTGGCCGCCCAGCGCACCATTGAAGACATCAAACTGGCCGAGCCGGTGCTCGATTATATTCAGGCCTTGATCGCGGCCACCCGCGAAGATCAACGCTTTAGCTGTGGGCTTTCGCCACGGGCGGCGCTGGGCTTGGTGCAAGCGTGCAAAGCCGCAGCATGGCTTGCCAATCGAAGTATGGTTATCCCGGAAGATGTGCAGCAGGTCTTCCCCGCTCTGGCTGGACATCGCTTGCTGCTGCGGCAAAGCGGCCGCGCTGATCCGCATTGCGCCTTGCAGTTACTGCGTGCGGTGGCCATTCCCTGATGTGGGCCAATCTAAAAGCCGCCCTGCTGGCTTACTGGCAGCGTTTTTTGAGCCGCCAGCACCCCGCACAGGCCGGCCGGCTGATCATTCGCCACCAGCGGCTGTATATCCTGCCCAGCGTGTATGGTGTGGGCTATGGGCTGGTGGCGCTGACCATGCTGGTGGGGGCGCTGAATTATCAATTGAGCTTGGGCTTTTTTTTCTGCTTTTTATTGCTGGGCATTGCCCACGCTATTTTGCTGCGCAGCTATGCCAATTTGCTCGGCATGGCGATCAGCGCAGGTGAAGCGCAAGCGGTCTTTGCCGGCGAAGATGCGCTGTTTCCGATTTTGCTGCACAACGATAAAACCCAGCCGCGACTGGGAATTACCTTGCAGCTAGGCCAAGGTGAGCCGGTGCAGTGCTCACTGCTGGCCGGCCAAAGCCATCAGCAACTCCTGTTACCGCTGGCCACGCGCCAGCGTGGCTGGCTGAGCCTACCGCGCTTTACTATCGCCAGCAGCGCCCCGCTGGGCTTGTTTCGCTGCTGGACTTACGCTGAAGTCGCCAGCCAAGTGCTGGTCTACCCCCAACCGGAAGAAAACCCACCGCCACTACCCGTGGGTGGCCAGCAAGGTGACGGGCAACAGTTGGTCGCGGCCGGGCAGGATGATTTTGCCGGGCTACGCAGTTTTCAGCGCGGTGATGCGCTGCATGACATCGCCTGGAAACAATCCGCCCGCAGTAATGAGCTACTCATTCGCCAATATCAAAGCCCGCAAAGCGAACAGCTATGGCTGTCGCTATCGGCGCTCACCCAGCTCCCGCTTGAGGGGCGGCTGTCCCGCCTGTGCGCCTGGGCCATGCAGGCACATGCCGCCGGGCGCAGCTACGGCTTAGAGCTAGGTAGCCAGCAAATCCCGCCCGGGCATGGCCACGCCCATTTGCATCAATGCCTGCGCGCGCTGGCCGAGTACGCGGGGTAAGCCATGGCCAAAGCCCACACCTTGCTCGCGTTGCAACACCAACAATGGCTGAGTATCACCCTGGCTATTTGTAGCTTGCCGCATCTGGTGCAACAGCCACCGTGGCTAGCCGCTTGCCTGGCGCTGGTGTTATTGGTATTCAGCAGCCTCAGCCCCGATTGGCGCAGCCGCATTCCGCGCTGGAGCACCTGGCTACTGGCCGGGGTCGTGGCCACCCTAGTTTGGCAGGCGCATAACACACTGGTGGGGCGCGAAGGCGGTGTGGCCGTGCTATTGGCACTGGCTATCGTCAAGCTCCTCGAGACTCGTACGCGGCGCGATGCGCGGGCTTTATTGCTACTGATGTTTTTACTGACGGGAGTGGCTTTTTTGCACGGGCAAGAGCCGTGGCAAGCCGCCTACGCCCTGCTGGCCAGCGTGGCGATCATTGCCTGCGCACAGCACATTGAAAACCAGATACTCCCACTAGGTAATAATCTAAAAGCTTCAGGCAGAATACTCTTGGAAGGCATACCCATTGCCATCCTGCTATTCGTATTATTTCCACGCCTGCCTTCACCACTGTGGGCCGTACCCGATAGCCAGCAAGCGCGCACCGGTCTATCTGGCGAAGCAATGACCCCGGGTAACATTGCCAATCTGATACAAAATGACAGCATTGCTTTCAGGGTGAGTTTTCAAGGCCCCGCCCCGGATAGTGCCGCCCTGTATTGGCGCGGCCCGGTTTTTGATGATTTTGATGGTGAACAGTGGAAACCGGCCTACGCCGACAGCGCCCCGCAGGCGGCGATTCGCTTTACTCAGGTGCCACAAATCAGCGGTGAAGGCCCCGCCATCCAGTACACCATTACGCTCGAGCCCAATCAGCAGCCATGGTTGCTCGCGCTGGATATGCCGGTGCAGATTCCTGCGGGCACGGCGCTGAGTAATCGCTTGCAGCTGATCAACCCCACCCCAATCACCGAACGTAAGCGCTATAGCGCCACCTCATTGCTGCGCTGGCAAACCCGGCACGATACTGACGAGCAAATCATGCGCAGCCTCACCTTGCCGGTGGCGGGTAACCCGCAAGCACGCGCGCTAGCCAGTCGCTGGGCCAGCTTACCCCCCGCCTCACGGGTGCAGGCTGGTTTGCAATGGTTGCAAACGCAGGGTTATCGCTACACGCTCAGCCCACCGCTGTTGCAAAGTCGCGACCGGGTGGATGAATTTTTATTTCAGAGCAAACTGGGGTTTTGCGAGCATTACGCCAGTGCGTTTGCCTTTTTGATGCGCGCCGCACAAGTGCCAGCACGGGTGGTAACCGGCTATCAAGGCGGTAAAGCCAATGGTGATTACTGGATTGTGCGCCAAGCCGAAGCCCATGCCTGGGTGGAAGTATGGCTAGCCGAGCAAGGCTGGCAGCGGGTCGACCCCACGTTTGTCGTGGCGCCTAGCCGGATTAACGAGGGGCTGGCCAATGCCGTCAATACCGCCGAGCTGCCGTTTATGCTGCGCAATGACAATGCCTGGCTGCGGCTGGCCCGCTTGCGGCTGGATGTACTGGTCAATCACTGGAATCAATGGGTGGTCGGCTTTGATCAGCAAAAGCAGCAAGATTTGCTGAAAAAACTGGGGATTGAGGATTTTCTGTCGCTCAGTTTTCTCGCCTGGCTATTTGGCGGATTGCTGCTGACCTTGGGCGGCTTTGCCGGCTGGTTACTCTACAAACACCGCCCGGCACGACTTGATGCGCCTAGCCGCGCTTTGCGCCAGCTCGAGCGTAAACTGCAACTACCACGCGAGCCCAGCGAAACCGTGAGTGACTATCTGGCCCGAGCCAGCCGCCGGCACCCCAGCCTAGCGCGCCGGTTGCAGCAAATCGGCGCGCTGTATCTGGCTTGCCGCTATGCCGAGCAGGCCGAGAAACTAGGCGCACTCCGCCGCGCCATAGCTGCATTGCCAGCCCGCAGCAGCCGCTGAGCACGGGAACCTTTTTCGCGCCAAGCGACTCAGACGCGGTTCGCCTTTATCACAAATCAAGCCCACATCACTTCGGACGGACAAAAGGCGGCCGGCTGGTAGATTTTCGCTGGCTCAAAGGCTAGAATGGTCCGCCTTTGTTGGGCTTTACACACGGAAACGAAATAAACCTATGTTTATCACTCCTGCATACGCCGCAGCTGCGCCGGCAGAACCAAGCGCTTTCATGTCATTCTTGCCAATGATCGTGATCTTCGTGATTTTCTGGTTCCTGATGATCCGCCCTCAGCAGAAAAAGGCCAAAGAGCACCAAGCGATGCTCACCGCCCTGCAAAAAGGCGATGAAGTTGTGACCAATGGCGGGATTGTTGGCCGCATCGTCAAAATCAAAGAACAAGAGCAATACCTCAGCATCGAAATCGCTGACGGCGTTGAGATTGTGATTCAACGTGCTGCCATCGCCTTGCGCGTGGAAAAAGGCACGCTGAAAAACAGCAAGTAATACCGAAAAACAATAATACCAACCAACGCGGCAGCGCCCTGCTGCCGCGCAGGGGCACAGCATGAATCGCTATCCGCTCTGGAAGTATATCCTCCTCGTCGTTACGCTTATTGCCGCAACGCTCTATACCCTACCCAACTTCTTTGGTGAAAGCCCTGCCGTACAGGTCTCTAGCGCCCGCGTGACCGTCAAAGTCACTGACGCGATGATCCAGCAAGCCACCGAGATCGCCACCGCCGCCGGGGTTAAACCGATCGATGCCTACTTTGAAGCTGGCTCGGTCAAGTTGCGCTTTAAAGACACCGACAGCCAGATCAAGGCCAAGGATGCGATTCAAGCCAAACTGGGCAACGATTATGTGATTGCGCTCAATCTGGTATCGGACACCCCGGCCTGGCTAAGCAAACTGCACGCCAAACCGATGGTGCTCGGTCTGGACTTGCGCGGCGGGGTGCACTTCCTGCTGGAAGTAGACATGAAAGCCGCCGTGGATAAAGCGCTGGAAAAAACCGCCGGCGATGTGCGCCGCGAACTGAAAGATAAGAAAATCCGCTACGGCAAAATCAGCAAAGAGCGTGATCGGGTGGAAGTGCAATTACGCGATGCCGAAACGCTGGTGGCAGCCAATAAAGCGCTGACGCCGGTTTTGGCCAATCTGACCGTGAGCCCGGTCAGCGCCGATGGTAATTACAAACTGGTGATTAGCTATCCAGCCGCGACCCTGCTGCAACTGAAAAACGACGCGGTTAAACAAAATATCACCACCCTGCACAATCGGGTGAATGAGCTGGGCGTAGCTGAGCCGGTGATCCAGCAGCAAGGCGAAGGCCGGATCGTGGTGCAGCTGCCGGGCGTGCAAGACACCGCCAAGGCCAAAGACATCCTCGGCCGCACCGCCACACTGGAAGTGCGTCTGGTGGAAGACGACCAAGCCAAGCTGACCGAAGCCCTGAATGGCAATGTACCTGCCGGTTTCGAGCTGATGACCGAGCGTCGCGGCGAAGGCAAAAGCACGCCAATCCTGGTGCGCAAAGAAGTTGAGCTGACTGGTGAAAACATCAATGACGCGCAAGCCGGCTTTGATGAAAACAACGGCGCGGCTGTGCATTTGAATCTGGATTCAACTGGTGCTCGCATCTTTAAAGACCTGACCCGTGAAAACGTGAACAAACGCATCGCGATGATCTTGGTTGAAAAAGGCGTGGGTGAAGTGGTTACTGCGCCAGTGGTGCGCGGCGAAATTGGTGGTGGCCGCGTACAGATTTCTGGCTCGATGAATACTGCCGAAGCCAACGATACCGCCCTGCTGCTGCGCGCGGGCTCGCTGGCAGCGCCAATGAATATCGTTGAAGAGCGCACTATCGGCCCATCACTGGGTAAAGAAAACATCAGCAAAGGCTTTAACTCCACGCTGTATGGTTTCCTAGCGATTGCCGTCTTCATGGTGATCTACTATCGCGTGTTCGGGGTGGTATCGGTACTGGCGCTGGGCGCGAACTTGTTGTTCCTGATTGCGTTGCTGTCACTGCTGGGCGTAACGCTCACCTTGCCTGGGATTGCCGCGATTGCACTGACCCTCGGGATGGCGATCGACTCGAACGTACTGATTAACGAACGGGTACGTGAAGAATTGCGTGAAGGCCAGAGCCCACAAGCGGCAATCACCAACGGCTACAAGCACGCTTGGGATACGATTCTGGATTCCAACATCACCACGCTGATTGCCGGCCTGGCCTTGCTGATCTTCGGTTCGGGCGCGGTGCGCGGCTTCGCCTGGGTGCATTGCCTGGGGATTCTGACTTCCATGTTTAGTGCCGTATTTGTATCACGCGCACTGGTGAATCTGATTTATGGTTATCGTCGCCGCCTGGCTACGCTGGCTGTGTAAGGACGGGAAAGCATCATGATTGAATTTTTCCATGTAAAACGCGACATCCCGTTTATGAGCTATGGCAAGCTCACCACGGCGATTTCTCTGGCGACTTTTGTAGTGGCGGTGTTCTTTTTGATCACCAAGGGTCTGAATTTCGGGGTGGAATTCACCGGCGGCACGGTGATGGAGCTGCGCTATCAGCAATCCGTGGAGATCCAGCAAGTACGCCATGGGGTAGAAGCGCTGAAATACGGTGAAGTGCAAGTGCAATCGCTGGGTACCACCAAAGACGTGATGGTGCGCATCCCCAATATCAAAGACAAATCCAGCGCTCAGCTTTCAAACGAAGTACTCAATTCCTTGAAAAAAGAGCGTCCAGATGTCGAGCTGCGCAAAGTCGAGTTTATTGGCCCATCAGTGGGTGACGAGCTGTTTAGCCACGGTCTGACTGCGCTGGCGCTGGTTTGCGTGGGCATTATTGCCTACCTGATGATCCGCTTTGAATGGCGCTTTGCCTTCTCGGCCATCATCGCCAATATGCACGACGTGGTGATTATTCTGGGCGTGTTTGCCTTCTTCCAGTGGGAGTTCAGCCTGACCGTACTGGCCGGGATTCTGGCGGTATTGGGCTATTCGGTGAATGAGTCGGTGGTGGTGTTTGACCGGATTCGCGAGAATTTCCGCAAACCGAATCTGCGCGGCAAAACCGTACCTGAGATCATCGACAACGCTATTACCGCCACCATGAGCCGGACCATCATTACCCACGGCTCAACCGAGGCCATGGTGTTGGCGATGCTGCTGTTTGGTGGCGCTGCGTTGCATGGCTTTGCAATGGCCCTGACCATTGGTATCGTCTTCGGGATTTACTCATCTGTACTGGTGGCCTCGCCCCTGCTACTGATGTTTGGCGTAACCCGCGATAGCATGGTCAAGCCAGTGACCGTAAAAGAAGAAGCAGTCGTTTAATCTGCAGCTGATTTAATAGACCGAACGCCGGCTGTGGTCGGCGTTTTGTTTATGTATCGCACAAGGATCAATGATGGAACACTTTATCGATATCTTCCTGCATCTGGATGTGTACCTAGCCCAGCTGGCTCAGCAATACGGCCCTTGGATTTACGCCATTCTGTTTGCGGTGATTTTCTGCGAAACCGGCTTAGTGGTCACACCATTTCTGCCCGGAGATTCACTGCTGTTTGTGGCTGGCATGCTGGCCGGCACTGGCGCCATGAATATTCACTTTATGGTCGTGTTGCTGTTTATCGCTGCAGTACTCGGTGATGCACTCAACTACACCATTGGCCGCTATTTCGGGCATAAATTATTCGCCCGGCCAAACTCGAAGATTTTCCGGCAGGAATACCTGCACAAAACGCATGAGTTCTTTGAAAAATATGGCGGCAAAACCATTATCATTGCCCGCTTTGTGCCGATCGTGCGCACCTTTGCCCCATTTGTAGCCGGTATGGCAGAGATGACCTACCGCAAGTTCTTTGCCTACAACGTGATTGGGGCGGCACTGTGGGTGGGCTCGCTCAGCTACGCGGGGTATTTGCTGGGCAGTATTCAGTTCATCCAAAAAAATCTGACCATCATCATCTTGGGGATTATTTTCATCTCCATCCTGCCGGGTCTGATTGAAATCGCAAAACACAAGCTGGGTAAAGCCCAAGCTTGACGAGAACTATGGCTGAAGACTTTTACACCGATAAGGCGGCCGTACGAGCCGCCTTTGACAAAGCTGCGGCCACCTATGACGCTGCCGCCGTATTGCAGCGTGAAGTAGTTGAACGCATGCTGGAGCGGCTGGCGCTGATCCGCTTGCAACCCAACATCGTCGTGGATGCCGGCTGTGGCACGGGGTATGCCCTGACAGGCCTTAAGCAGCAATATCCTCAAGCCCATACCCTGGCTCTGGATCTCGCTCCCGCCATGGTGCGCACGGCGCTGAACAAACACAGCCAGACGGGCCTGAGCAGCCTCTTTGGCCTTTTGGATAAACAGCGGCCTTGGCCGCTCTGTGCCGATATCGAACGACTGCCTTTGGCCGATAATTCGGTCGATCTGATCTGGTCTAGCCTCACGCTGCAATGGTGCAATACGCCGGATCAGGCCTTTGCCGAATTTCAGCGCGTACTCAAACCCGGTGGCCTACTGATGTTTGCCACGCTGGGCCCCGATACGCTCAAAGAGTTGCGCACCGCCTTTGCCGGCATTGATGGCCATGAGCATGTGAATCGCTTTATCGATATGCATGATTTGGGTGATGCGCTGGTGCAGCAAGGCTTTGCCACCCCGGTGATGGATATGGAATACCTCACCCTCACCTACCAAGATGCCAAATCGGTGATGCAAGATCTCAAGAGCATCGGCGCTAGCAATCACATGCTAGGCCGGCGTAGCGGCCTGCTGGGCAAAACCGCCTGGCAACGGGTGCAAGCGCAGTACGAGCCGCTGCGCCGCGATGGCAAACTGCCTTGCACTTATGAGGTGGTTTACGGTCACGCCTGGAAAAACGAGCGCCAACGGCCACAAGGTCAGCGCGCCGACGGCAGCCAAATCATCGAATTTCGTCCTCGCCCGCCGCGCTAAACGGCGCTCGGGTTTATTATTTGTCCCCACCATCGATCATGGCTATTGCTCCTCGCTATTTCATCACCGGCACCGACACCGAAGTGGGTAAAACCGTGGCCACCGCGCAGCTCTTGCGCGCACTCAATCAGGCCAATATACCCGCAGTAGGTATGAAGCCAGTCGCCTCAGGCTGTGTGTTTCAGGGCGATATACTGGTCAATGAAGATGTTGAACTACACCGCGTAGCCAGCCCGATTGCAGCGCCGCCAGAGCTCAGCAACCCCTATCGTTTTGTGCCACCGATTTCGCCGCATTTGGCGGCGGCCGAAGCCGGCGTGAATATCGATCTAGCTCATCTCTTGGCCTGCGCTGAGCAACTGCAAACCTACGCCCACACGGTACTGATTGAAGGTGCGGGGGGCTGGTTTGCGCCGCTGAGCACTCAGGCGCGCATCGCCGATCTGGCCGTGGCCCTCAAGGCACCGGTGATTCTGGTGGTGGGTATGCGGCTGGGCTGTATTAATCATGCCCTACTCAGCCAAGCCGCGATTGCGGCCAGCGGTTTGCCGCTGGCCGGCTGGATAGCCAATCGGGTCGATCCAAACATGCAGCGCTATAGCGATAATCTGGCCTATTTGCAGGCGAATATCGCCGCCCCGCTGTTGGCCGAAATCGAGCACAGCCCAATGGCGGCGCAGGCTTGTCTCAATCCACAAGCAATCGACCGACTAAAATTGCACAAGCTGTAAAGCTCGCTTACCATCAATTTAACGCCTTACCGATGACTGTTTACATGCGCCGTTTGTTGTCTCTGTTTTCCTTGCTGGCTGCGGCTTTGCTGCTCAGCGCCTGTGCTAAAAAACTCACCTTTCAGGGGAGCGACATTAGCGACTCGCAAATCGGCCAAAATTTCACCCTGCAAGATCAGCACGGCAAGCCGCGTCAACTGAGCGACTTTCAAGGCAAAGTGGTGGTGCTGTTTTTTGGCTATACCTCCTGCCCTGATGTCTGCCCCACTACGCTGGCCGAGCTGCGCACCAGCATGCAACAACTGGGTGATGCCGCCAAAGAGGTCCAGGTCTTGTTTGTGAGCGTTGACCCTGAACGTGATACGCCGCAACTGCTGGCGCAATATGTGCCGGCATTTAACCCCAGTTTTATTGGTTTAACCGGCAGTAAGGCGCAGATTGATGAGACCGTCAAAGCCTTTCGTGCGGTCTATCAAAAACAAGGTAACGGCCCGCATTACACTGTGGACCATACCGCCGGCACTTATCTGATCGACCGCAATGGCCAGACGCGCGTACTAGTCAATTATGGTGCGGGAGCCGCCGTCTTTACCCACGATATCCGCCAGCTGCTGGAACAGTAAGCCATGAGCGAACAAGAACCCATCGTCCATCAGCCGATTAGCGACAAAGAAGACATCGCCCAGTTTCTGTTGCGCACGCCGCTGGAAATTGCGCATGTATTCCGCGCCCTGATTCAAGCCAAAACCAATGTTGGCCTGTATTTCAATGCCGGGCGCGACATGATGATTAGCCGTGTGCTGCAAGTTGATGTAAAAGAGAAAGTCTTCATCATTGATATTGGCAGCCACGAACCGACCAATCAGGCTTTGCTAGGCACCACCAAAGTGCTGTTTGTCACCGACCTGGATGGAGTAAAAATCCAATTCAGCACCGATACCCCGCGCCGGGTGAATTTTGAAGGCAAACCCGCTCTGCAGCTGCATTTCCCGGCCGACATGATCAAACTGCAGCGGCGCGAGTATTTCCGTCTCACCACGCCGATTACTAGCCCGTATACCGTGAGCCTTAATCGGGCCGGCAATGCCCTCACACTTGAGCTGCACGATATCTCACTGGGTGGGATGGGCATCTGGCTAAAAGATGATCAGGTGGGGCTATTTGAAACTGGGCAGATTTTGCAGCAAGCCAGTATCGACCTAGGCCCCACTGGCCGCTTTCCAGCTGATTTGCTAGTGCGCAATCTGCACCCAGTGCAATTACGCCAAGGCGCGCCACGCTGGATGCTGGGCGTGAGCTTTATGGAATTAAGCCGCGGACAGGAATCGGCCTTGCAACGGCTGATGGTCCAGCTGGAACGAGAGAAAAAAGCCCTGCTCGGTTAATGGGTGCAACTTAATATTAATATTATCGCGCCCCAAGCACCGATCAAAACAGCAGGTATAGCGCTGCAAGCCATATTATCCAAAGCTTGCAGCCCAATACCCCAAACTAAGCCACTAGATCACCAGCGAATCCGCGGCGTTAATACCGCGATGAGCAGCGCTGCCACGCCAACCACCGCCATCCCCCACGCCATGCTGGAATGATGGGCCACAAAGCCAATCACTGGCGGCCCCATCAGCGCACCAATCGAGCCCATCGTCGTGACAGCAGCGAGTGACACCGCCCCTTGTTGCGCGGCCGCAGCGTACACGCACGGCGAAACGGCCGCCATGCCGATGCCGACTAATGCAAAGCCCAGCAGCGCGGGCACCATGCTACCAATCAACAGCGCCACTAATAAGCCGCCACCGGCCAATGAGCCTCCCCAGAGCAAGAGTCGGGCCGCACCAAATTGCGTACGCCACTGATCACCAAACCAGCGGGCAATAAACATCGTGACCGAGAAAAAGGCGATGCCCAATGGCGCCCATTGGGCCGATGCTCCGGTTTCTTCTTTCAGATACAAGGCCGACCAATCAGACATCGACCCCTCCACGATGGTGCCAAACAGCGCCATCAAACCCAGCCATAGTGCAATCCCGGTGGGTAAGGCAAAACGCTTGCCACCTTGCTGCGCTTGCGCTTGATCCGGATGCAGATGCGGAATCGATACCGCGACAGCCGCCCATAAAATCAGCGCCCCAGCCAGAAAATGGGGCCATACCCCTGCGCCAAATTTGCTCAGACCACTGGCAAACAGTGCCGCCAGCAAACCACCGAGGCTAAACACCGCATGCAGCCGCGACATAATCGCTTGCTTGCCACTGGCTTCCAGCAGCACGCCTTGCGCATTCATCCCGACATTCAGCAAGCTTGCCAACACGCCCTCAACTGCCATCACGGCAATCGCCAAGGGGTAGCTTGGCGCCGCCGCTAAACCCAGCAACACCAATGGAATCAGAGTGCCGCTAATGAGGCAGGCGGTTTTCGCACCATAGCGTTGCAAAATTTTGGCGGTAAGCGGAAAGGAAAACACCGCGCCTAAGCCACTGGCCAGCAGCAAAAAGCCGACTTCGGCCGTAGTGAGGCCCAATTGTAATTTCAGATCGGGAATCCGCGAGGCCCAAGTGCCAAAGTTGAAACCCAACACCAGAAATAAGGTAGCGACAGCCAGCTGGCTGCGACGAAGATTGCCGCTGTGTGCAGCGAGAGGGGAATGAGTCACGAATGATCCGTTGATTGAGATGCGGCTCCAGCCGCAGGTGGCTCGGCCTGGTTTTGCTCAGCTAAATGGCTAAAATCTGGCGGCAGGATGTCTTCACCCCGCTCCAGCATGTAAATAAAAGCCAGTAATTCTGCCACAGCCCGATACAGTTGCGGAGGAATCTGGCTATCCAGATCCACCTGCATCAGTAGCGCCACCATTTCTGGCGAATCATGGACAAATACACCAGCCTCTTTGGCTTTGGCGATGATACGCTCGGCCAACAGCCCATTACCCTTGGCCACCACACGTGGGGCGCTCTGCCCTTCGCGATAAGCTAGGGCCACTGCGCGCGCCAATCGTTCAGGAGGCTTGTTCATTGCTTGCCTCCCACGCCTGATATTGGGCCGCCGCCAAACTTAAGCCCGCCGAGGCAAAACGGCGCATCACTTCCGGTTGCTGTGCACGGAGTAATTGCAAAGTTGCAGGGTTTTCCGCCTGAAAGCGCAAATTAAACTGACCATCTTGCAATTGAGCGATAACCGTTACACTGCCAAGGCGTGGTAAATCCAGTTGCAGACGGGTTTGCCATTGCCGGCTAGCTGCCTCGGCGCCTTGCGCTTCTTTGTCGTTTGCCAGCTCCAGCTCCCAACGTAGCGGCTGACCGGGCCAAGCCGCGCCTTGCCAAATCAAAGGCTTGTTTTCGACTAGCTCGAGCTGCTGCCGTACGAGTTGCTGCAAATTCGCTTCCGCGACCTTATCGCTTGGTGAACCAGCACTCGCAGCCATGGCCTCGGGTCTGGATTGGGGGTTGCTGGCCGTAGGTGTGGTCAGCGTTTCTTTAGGCGCAACGGGCTGGGCTGGGTCCGCTGAGGCCATGCTGTGCAGCCGCGCTTGGGGCTCCGCCAAGATCTGCGGCAAAGCACGCTCACCATTCACCCATTGCGCCTGATGTGATTCATAAAACAAACCGCTTGTTGCTAAGCGCTGCGCCAGTTGCCCTGCCAGGGCTTTGGGATCGGGCGGCTGTGTAAACAAAGGGTCCGCACCTTCAATCAATGCGGCCGCTTGCGCTCCGCCCCCAGACTGCGCAAATAGGCTACTGATCAGCGTGGCCCCTTTGCTAAGCTCTACATTAGCGGGCTGCTCTAATATCGGTTTGGCTAATTGCTGGGCTTCAAGACGAAAAGTCAGCTCGGGGCTCTTTGCCAGTACCGTGAGTTCAAACTGCTGGCCGGGTTGGGTATTGCGGGGGAGATTCAGATCGAGCAGCTGATTTTTAATCAGCACAGCAAAACGGCCATTATTGAGCTGATTGGTGACTAAGGCCTGCACTTTTTCGCCGACGCTGAGGCGAATATCATCTGGCGCGACCTGAACAGACTCCAGCACCCCCTGTTGAGCGCGGAGATAATTGCCAACCAGAGTTGAGGCTGCGTTAGCCGGGAACATAATCAGCCCTTATAAACGCCTCGGTAAATGGCAACAATCAAATCCGCCTCGGCCCGTGACAGTTGGCATTCAACCATCAAGGCATCCGCATCGGCGCCAAGCTGGGCCATGCGGATCGCCTGGTTGTAACTGGACTCAGCCTGGGCGGCGGGAGCAGGAGCAAGCTCAGGCTCTGCAAGCGGCTGTGCGGCGGCCTGCATGGCACTTAGACGCACTTTAAGAAACTGCACTTCTTCTTGCAGCTCTTGCACTTGGCCAGCCAGCTCTTGCCAGCTAGTTTGGCGGCGCAACTTCCACCAAAACCACAGCACCTCTGCCATATACACCAGAACCACTAACAGGAGTAATAGTGCCGCACTGGGCAGATCAAGAGTGATAGTGGTCATGACAGCCTCAGAATCGGACTTGATAGGCGTTGTGGACTTTTTGTTCCGTGTTCAGATTAGACAGTAGACGAGCTAATTCGGTTTGCCAATTTTGCAAGACGGGCTGTAGCGCTTGAATAAGCTCGTCGGTCCGTTGGATGCAGACAGCCAGCTGTTGCTGTTGCGCAGGATTGAGTCCACCCAATGCTACCGGCAGGGATTGCATTTGCGCCACAAGCGCAGGCACGCGCTCATGCAGCTCATCCCATTGCTCTGTACGTGCCAAGGTTAAGGTGTATTCCAACTGCTGCTGCAGTGCGCAGTGCGCCGCGATGGTTTGTTCAAACACGGCCATATTGCACATCAGGCGTCGTGGCTTGCTGGTTTAAAGCTGGGTCGTTGCCAATTTTTTCCCATGACTCTTTCAAATCACTGAGTAGCTGGGCGGATAGATCGAGTTTTTCTACATCATTGTGCAAATTGGCTTCGAGCAAACTGTAGGCGATGAACTCGTAGAGCGCATCCAAATTAGCCGCCATTTCGCCACCCGCTTCGCGATCCAGACTAAGGCGCAGGCCATCTTCGATAATGGCGATGGCTTTGGATATCGATGCGCCTTTGGCGGCAATGTCTTTATTATTCAGATGCAATTTTGCCAAATGAATTGCTTTGATCGCCCCTTCAAACAACAGCACGATGAGGCGATGCGGCGAGGCCGTATTCACATCCGCATCCAAGCTTTGACTGCCATAGGCCATCATGGCCCGGCGCATATTGGCACTCATGCAAGGCCTCCTGCTTTAACTAAACTTTGGCAAATTGGCCAATTGTTGGGCCAGCGAGCTACTGGTTTGCTGCATTTGAGTCAGCATGGTATCCAGCGCTACATATTGTGCCCGATAACGCGCCTCAATAGCAGTCATGCGTCGCTCAAAAGCTACTTTTTGAGTCTGCACGTCTTTGACTGATTTATTCAAAGCATCCAGCTTAGTTCCAATAGTGCCTTTGCCATCTAGCATTTTGGTCACTGCTTGGCTCAACTGGGCAGCAAAACCCTGCGAAATTGATAAGGAGCCACGCTCACCGATTGCGCCACCCAGCACGGTGAGCTTAAAGCCATCATCGTTATACAGCTTTTGGCCATCCCCTTTCAGCACAACCCCATTTACGGTACCAGCGACATCCGTACCTTGGGTACTCGCACCTGTGGCCAGCCCCAGATCACTACTAGCCGTCGTCACCAGCACTTTCGAGCTTTGGCCATAGCGGTTGGACGTAATGCTAAGCTGATTACTCGCATCCATCGAGACCACCACCGAAGCACTGGCCGCTTTTAAGGTCGCATCAGAGTTAATCCGCGTCTGGATTTCTGCCTGCAATTGTGCAGCGGTATAGGTACCTTCTGCCAAATCGACGCTAACCGACTTATCATCAACTTGCAGCGAAATGGATTTATTCGCACTGGTAATCGCAATCGATCCAGCTGTGAGGTTCACCGAGCTAGCACCCACAAACTTGCCCTGAGTCGCAAGGCTAGTGATTTTCAGGTCGTAATTACCAGCGGCATATTTGCCCAGTGAGTCGACCTTAATCTGGCTATCTGACAAGCGCCCATTGGTAGCAAACAGGCTAGTCACCCCTTCCGGATCATCAGCCATGGCTTTATTTAGCTTGGTTTCATCCAGCTGCATCACCCCATTTTTGTCGATTGAAATTCCAACCTGACTCAGGCGCTTCATATCGCCGCCAGTGAATTCCAAGACTTGATTCATCACCTCACGCAATTCCATCTCGATAAGGCGTGGAGTAGATTCACCATTGAGCACTTGGGCGTTATTCGACTGCCCGACTTGAGTCTTCGAGGTATCAGCTTTGGTCAAATCCCGCATGGTCTTGATGAGATCATTGTAAGACTTAACCATCTCTTTCAGCGGTGCGCTGATTGAGGCTGCGGATTTATTCACTTCTAGCCGAACTGGCGCGGTGGTTACTTTTTGCAGCGTTAGAGTGATGCCATCAATGGCATCAGTGATGCTATTGCCAGGCTTGGTGATGGTAATGCCATCGAGCTTAAAAATCGAATCTTTCGCAGCCTGATTTTGAGTCATATTATTGACTGGCACGGTAGCTGCCGGATTGTAGGCTAGTGCGGATAAGCCCGTAGTATCCGTATTGGTGGGAGCACCACCCGCTTCAGCTACGGTAATGCGCATGCTGTTTGCCGAGCCACTTTCGTTGCTAGATAAAGCCAAGCGATAGCCGGTGCCATCATTAACGATACTGGCTGTAACCCCGCCTTTGGCCTTATTAATCGCATCACGCACCCCTTCGAGGGTGTTATTGGTAGCGTCAATCGTCACCGAAAAAGAGGTGCGTTTAGTATTTGGCGAAAAACCACTGCTATACGAGCCAAAATCAAAGGTCAAAACGCCTTCGCCCACCACATCGGTAGCTTTACCGTAAATCTGGCTAGCTAGCTTTTGCGAAGTTGCCAGTTGGCTAACTTCGATATCATATTTACTCGCTTGCGCAGTGTTACCCGCCGAAATCTTAACTGATGCATCATCAGATGAACTAGCGGAGGTCGAGCCGGTGTAAGAGGCAATATTATTCAGTTTGCCAAGCGAGGTTTGAAAGCTGGAAAGAGAACCTTTAATGGTGCCATAAGCACTCAGTTTTGCTTGCAGGCCGACCTCTTTGACTGTCATTTTCTGCAGCGGCTGCCGCTCGATCGACATCAACTGACTCACAAGGCCGTTGATATCAATCCCGCTCATACCACCCGTGGTAATAGCCATGATTTAGTCTCCTGCTGAGCTGGTTTGCATTAGGCTTTATCGCGAACTAATAAACCCTGCAAACGATCAATTGCTTTGGCGATATTCAAAACTTCTTCAGACGGAATTTGCCGCAGAATTTCTTTCGAGGCAATGTCAATAATTTTGACCGTCCGCATCTTGGTTGCTTCGTCGGTTGAGAATTCCAAGCCAACATCGCGATTCATTGAGCTGATCGTCTCATTGATTTTTTTAACCGCATCGTCCAGTTGCTTGGCTTGTTGCTTAGGATCTAGGGCTTGCACCGCATCGGAAGCGACTGCAACTGCAGGTGCGGCAGACTCCGAGCGCAGTCCAGATACAGCCACCTGGCGCTGACCTTCGTCTTTAAGCATTCCGGGTGTTTGGCTTAAGCCGTTCACAGAATTGATTTGCATGATCATCACTCCTTATGCGGATATGCCCCGAGACCGAAATCCCGGGGCACGCAGCGTACTACTTCACAGCATACTCAGGGCTGATTAGCCACGCAGCAAGCTCAGCACTTGGTTCGGCAAGGCATTTGCCTGGGCCAGCATTGCAGTACCGGCCTGTTGCAACACCTGAGCACGAGTCAGATTGGCGGTCTCATTAGCGAAGTCGGTATCACGAATCCGGCTGCGAGATGCTGACAAGTTTTCAGAAGTAGTCTGCAGGTTTTTGATGGTAGTTTCAAAACGAGACTGGGCTGCACCGTAGGTGGCACGACTACTATTGATCGTCTGAATCGCCGCATCGACAATCCGGATCGCGCTAGTCGCTTTCTCTGCGGTAGAGATATCCAGTGTATTCACTTTGTTGGTTTGATCCGCAACACCGGTACCAAAGATGCCGGTCGCAGCATCAGTGATACTGAAGCCGTTTGCTGAATCCAGTGCCACATAACCCATAGCTTTCAGGCCTGCGGTACCTGAAGTACCTGCTGCAATCGATGCTGAAGCGCCTTTCTGGTAAGTACCATCGTTTTGAATGCGGTCAGCTGAGAACACCAGACCAGACGCACTGCTGGCTTTGCTACCAATCTGCAGATTAGCACCAGTAGAGTTTTCAAGACGAATCTCAGTACCATCTTCAGAAACTTTTGCGGTCACGCCAGTTTGTGAAGAAACTTTATTGATTTCAGAAACCGCTTGCGCCAAACCTTCAGAAGTATTGGTATTGCTCACAGAGAACGACACAGTTACTGCTGAAGTATTGCTTGAAGTCACTTCCAAGCTGTAAGCACCAGAGGCACTAAAATCCAGAGTCGCCAAGGTACGAGCCGATGCACTAACGCCGGTTTCACCATTCACTGCGTTGATTTTGTCAGCCAGTGTTTTAGCTGTATCAGTTGCTGTAACGGCAACGTCTTTAGATTTGATACCACCGACGGTTACAGTGCCCGAAGTATAGGCTGTGGCACTGGTTGGTGCAGCTGCAGAAGCAGAGGCAAAAGTACTCAGACCGTATTTATCGGTACGAACGTCAGCAGTGCCCACGTTGATGGTTTGATTGGCATTGGCACCTACTTGGAATGACATTGAGCCAAAAGAGCCATTCAACAGTTTCAAGCCGTTGAACTCAGTGGTATTAGAAATACGATCCAGCTCGGTAACCAGCTGAGACACTTCAGAATTCAGTGCCTGACGGTCTGAACCCGAGTTCGAACCATTCACAGACTGAACAGCCAGCTCACGAATACGTTGCAGGATGTCGCCTGATGATTGCAGTGCACCCTCAGCAGTTTGCGAGAGTGAGATACCGTCATTGGCATTACGACGAGCTTGGTCCAGACCTTTGATCTGGCTCGTCATCCGTTCAGAAATCGCCAGACCAGCAGCATCATCTTTAGCAGAGTTAATGCGCAGACCTGAAGACAGGCGAGTCAGCGAGGTTGAAAGCGCAGTACCAGTTTGCGCCAGATTACGCTGCGAATTGAGCGACGGTACGTTGGTGTTGATTACTTGCATGATTGTTCTCCTTGGAGAGCGTTATTGCTTTCGCTTACGGACGCACCGCCGCGTCCTTGTAGCATCTATCGTCCCTGCTCCGGATAACTTTAGGAAAAAAATGAAAAATTATTGTCCAAACCAAGCACGACACCATGCCGCAGCGGCAGCCTGATCCAACATCCAGTTGGCGCGCACTTCAGCCTGCAAGCGTTGCGCCATATCTAGGCGCAAGTCGTGATTTGCCAGCATCAAGCGGATCGCATCCACCCAGTCTTTGAAGCGGTTTTTCACCCGCACTACGGGCATATCACCTTGATAAGGTCCAAAGTCCGTACAGACCACTGGGTATCCGCATGCACCGTACTCCAATAGCTTCAGATTGCTTTTGCAGCGATTAAATAAATTCTCTTCTAGTGGCGCGATCGCCAGATCCAGATTCAGCGCAGCGAGCTTGGCCGGATATTGAGTGATTTCAACCCCGGGGTGAAACTCTTTCACATATGGCTGCAGCGCCTCGGGACAATGACCGAAGAAAACCCAATCCACTTCGTTGGCCAGCTCTGCCACCACATCCGCCACCAAGAGCAAATCACCCGTATGCCCCACACCACCAGCCCAACCCACGCGTGGTTTACCCTCACCCAACAATTTAGGCGTTGCCGCAAAACTCCACCAACTAGGCGGCAAACGATTAGCCGCCACCCTAATGTCAGAATGAAAACCTTGCAGGGCCTCAGCCAGCGGCGGCGTACTAACCACCAAGCGATCACAATACGACAGTGCTTTGCGCAAACTTGCGGCCATGCCTTGCGGCATTTCATCCCGATGCAGGCTTTTCACCGGTAAGTTGAGAATGTAATCATCCAGCTCGAACACGATCGGGCAGTTGGCCCAGGCTTTATAGCGCGCCAGACTGGCGATCTGCTCGGGCGAGATTTGGCGCTGCACTAGTATTAGATCGGGCTTGATCCGTTGCAGATCACAGACCGAGAAGTGCTCAAAACCGACACCACCACGAATAAAGCCCGCCTGCTCCATCACATGATAGGGATGAATCAAGCGATAGTAGCCGCAGCCAAACTCATCGGCCGGAAAGACCAAGGCCTTCGGCAAGCGACTCCAGGCCAATAGATCGGGGCCAGCCAAACGATTGCGCTCAAGCAGGAATTGCCCAGTGCGCTGAAAGTTTGGACTATATAATGGGTCGTTAGCGAATAAATCGCGATAGCGCGGAATGAGTGACGCAACATCATTCAGCTCAAGTGCAAAGGGTATATCCGTAGAAGCTATGGCCACCGGCTCCCACAGGGCCATACCCCCATTAGCAAAACTTGCCATTTGCAATTCAATCAACTGCAAGGGCCAGATTGCCGCACCACTGAGTACATCAGCAAAGAGCACGTCGCGGTGCATTAACACGCAACGCGGATCGAGCAGCAGCGATTGCTGCAAAGCTTGATTACGCTGCTGATAACCTACTTCAGCCACTGGCAGGGCTTGCAGAGGCGATTTGATACCGTCATCAAATCCCGCCACCAGCGGGGCCCCCGTATTACGCCCCTGCCCATCTACCAGCCGGGGAGCAACCCACTGCGCATCATTCATCGCCATGGTCGAGAGTAACATCGGCATGCATTCTGGCTGATTGATACACACGTCGCCGGCAATATAGGCCAGCCACTCAACCTGGCTCGCCATACTGCGCAACCACGCAAATACATCAAATTCAGCCGGACACGATAAAATTTGCAGCTGCGGATGGGCAATATCGCTCAAAGACTGCACTGCAGGCGCCACCGCATCAGCACCTCGATCCAGCACCACTACAACTGCGGGCAAGCCAGCGATACCAGTTAATAGATTTTCAATACTAGTGAGCAAGCGTTCAGACTCAAGCCCAGCTTCGATCGCAATCAAGGTCTGACTATCAAGCGACTTCGCCACCATGCGCTGCACACCATTGTGATTCAACGGCTGGCCGAGTTTATTGCGCAGCTGATAATAGTCTTGCTGCAACAACTGGCTGTAGTCCGCATCAGCCTCTAGCACTCGTGCTTGGTGATGCAGCACAAATGGCAAATGGGCAATCGCCTTCGCCCCATGCTGCAAAAAGACCGACAATACCACCAACTGCCACCAGCCAAGGTGCGGGGCCTGTAGGAGCTGCGTATCTAACGCCAGAGTTTGCAAGACCTCGCTTGGCACAATCAATGAGCGGCCAAGATACGCTGTACCGAGCTGAAATAATGCATCAAATTGCGCCCGGAACTGCGGCGAATGGCAACGGCCCGTCGGGTCAATTTGGTCGGCATCGAAAGTCAGCAGCGATTTAAATTGCGTGAGGTGCTGATGCGCCAGCAACAGCAAGGCGTGCTGCTCGAATGTATCGCCCGCAGTAAACACCCCTACCAGCCCATCAGCAGGTAGCGCCGCAATGGCCGCATCAAGCTCAGCCCATTTCAGCCAACGGATTTGCTCAGAATTAGCTGGCGTAGCATCGCGCGCACTCACCACCCAAACTTGATGCTGCTGATAGTACTGCGCCGCAATCGATTTCAAGCTTGCGACCAAGGCCTGATCATTCAACTCGCTGTCCGTAATCACGACCGTGAACTGCGGCAGTGCAGCGCCGCGCAAGCTATCAGCATACGCATCAAGCTCAGCCTGATTTAGCTTACGTTTACTGAGGAATTCTCGATAGACTTCTTCTACAGTCGGCTGCGGCGGCACCTCTAAAGCCGCCAGCTGAGCTTGTCGCTGCGCCTTGATTTCAGCCAGCTCAACCGGATACCGACCATAAATCCGCCGATACAAGACTGGGAATTTGGCCCGATTTTGACTCGTCATCTGATCGGAGGAACGTTGACGGCGCTGCCGCACTTCAGCTGTCACTTGCTCAATGTGCACAACGTCAGTGCGTTCACTGAGGCGCAGTAACATATCCCAATCTTCAAACGATGGCAGCGATATATCAAATCCGCCCACTTGCGAAATCAATTCGGCGGGATGGCTCCAGGTATTAACCGGGATATAGTTATGCACCAAGAGACGTTCGCGCGAAAAACCTTGATGGGCATATAGATTTTGGCCACCCAGTGGATAGCGAACCCCATCAATCAAATCTTCCTGGACCGTAATCGAATCGGTATACACCAAAGCCTGCGGTGTCTTTTCAAACTGTTGCCTCAATATCGCTAGATGATCTGGTAGATAAAAATCATCATCATCCAAATAGGTAATGTAGCGCCCACGAGCAATCATTAAGCCCGCATTTCGCGCAGCAGAAAGACCACTATTTTTTGCTAAGCGCAGATATGCAATAGTTAAGCTCGGAAAATCTGCCAGAACCTCTTCAACGGGCGAGCCACAGTCGTTAACCAAAACCACCTCAAAGTCAGCCATGGTTTGTTCCGCCAAACTTTGCAATGTATCGCGCAGCATGGCCGGACGATTGTAGGTGGTTAAAACAACCGAGAAAAATGGCGCCTGTTCGGTTTGCGAGCGCACGAGCGATACAAAACCATTGCTTTGCTCGGGTGCAAAGAGTTTATGGCGGACACCTTCTATTCGGTCACGGAAGCGTTCAACCACCTCGAGTGGATACTGAGCCAATCTGCCGTCAAATAATTGCCAAATGTCGACTGCGGCTTTTCGCAATCGCGCCCAAACATCTGGAAATGACATATTCATTTCCAAGATTTCAAGGTGCTCAACTAAAGGGCGCTCTGAAGTATAAAAATTTTGCGATACCTGCCCACCATGAACCCGATAACCCACAGTTGCTTCGCTTAAAAAGGCAAAGTCAGGGAAACTACGTGCCACACGGATCCACATTTCCCAATCACTAGCCTGCATATCAAGGCGAGCTAAATTACCATCAGCTAAGCAGACTTGTTTGGCCTTACTAAGACGCAACATCACTGCCGAAGGCGTGATGTAGTTATCAAAGCTCAACAAGTCGATAACTTCATCCCTCCCACCAACATAGCTTGATTGTTTATGGCCAGGATGGATTGCATATTGCAGAATATGATTGTTGGCATCGATCCAATTGCACTGCGAGAAAGCCAATGCACACTGCGGGTTAGCCTCAAGAGCGGCTGTTAGCTTAGCTAAATGCCCGGGATATAAAATATCGTCCGAGCCCATCACAACATAGTATTTTCCTCGCGCAGAATGAAAACAACGATTGCCATTTTCATTTTGCCCCAAGTTTTTTGGATTAACTGACAGTTTGAAGCGTGGATCGACACTAAATTGCTGCAAGAGCGCCACACTTTGATCAGTCGAACAATCATCATGAACAATTAATTCAAAAGAAACCCCTTCTTGCGCTAGGACTGACTTTACTGTTTCAACAATAAACCGTGCATTGTTGTACGACATAATGGTCACAGTCACTAGCGGAACTGATGCCGAATCTAAACTGGTATTGTTAAGCGTATGTTCAGTAGTCATTGTATTCTCAAGATGGGCATTCTACTTTGTCAAAATAAAGCAAAGTCATATAATCTTTGTTTCAGCACCACTACGACAATCGATGCAATCCTTTTTGTGCACATCGAACACAAAGTGCATTGCGTGCTGCGACATATTCAGAAGAAAAACATTGATCAAAACTTATGCTTGTTTTAGCCAGTTCATCGTAAAGCGAACACAGCTTCAATGAAAAATCACCAGCAAAGATTGGAAACATTCGCCGCGAAAGACAGCGCTGATGATCTGCATATGACGCCGAATCTACCTCAACCGCAGCGCCAGTTAGTTCCCGATCAAAATACCACGGATATTTATTCTCAAAATACACTCGCTGCATTTGCAGGTCATCCATGACCATTTCCCGAGCTAACATTAGATAGATTTTTTCAGATCGACTGAGAACTATGCGAGCTTCAGTGCTAGCGACAAATTCGTATACAGTCGGAATTGGAAAATCGAGCAAATTTATCTCTAGCGATTGTAGTTTTTTTATACCAGAGAAGTCCCAACTTTCTAAATTGCGGGGATAGTAAGTAACTTTGGTATGAATACCATATACAGCCCCCGAAAGTACCGATTCAATTTTATCCACAAGAAGAGGCTCATCGATCAAAAAGTCAACACCACCAACTGTTGGCATCTTGATCAAACGACTTAAAACTAAGGCCAAAAAACCCGCATCAAAATAGGTCCAGCCACGAAAATCGATTACCGCACGGTTACGTAATGCGTGTAGATGATTTAAATAATCGATATCTTTTTGGAAGCCATGAGCAATTAGCATTGCCTCAATTTTTTTCCGCGCACCTGGGCTTGCCACCAGCACAAAGATGTTCTGCTTAACCAATAAAATATTGTCTAATTCTTCAACGTCAACAAGATCATGCCGAATACCGGCTCGCAGAAGAATAAAAGCATATTCGCTTGCCGTGACGCCAGAACCCACTACATAAATGCACTTCTCTAGCTGAATTTGGGCCAAATATTGCAACCAAGACAGATCAATAGGCCTTGAGAAAGCGGCAAAGTCAGAGTCGTACAACACGACGGTCTCCACTTTCCTCATCGATTTTCACATTCACATCAAAAAAACGATGAACCCCATGATTCATACACTTTGTACAAAATGGTGAACCATTACGCATAGCGATTAAATCTTCAAGCGACGTTTGACGAAAATCTACACCACCGCCTACTAATGGGCGTTGCATATTACAGCAGTGCAAAACCTTTGCATCCCAAGTCACAGTTGGAAACGCATTAATAATATGACATTTGCTATCCTTAATAGTTTGGCAATACGCCAACTGATCATCTAAGGAAAAAATCAAATGTTCAGATGCCTGTCGCATCACCTCAGGAATTTCTTGTCGATTGACGGCATACTGATAAACCTGCCCTGGGAATATATGCGCAACAATTGGAATTAGCGAAAACCCTAACTCTTTAGACAATTGCAACATGTAATCCAAGTCTTCATACAAGTTGTCATTATATAAGTGATACATAATCCGAACATTGTAATCGAGGTTATGCTTGCTTTTAATCTCTGCAATTCGATACAAACCTGCTAAATAATTATCCCAACTCCCACCAGTCCTGCCGCGCTCATAGCGGGCGCCGACACCTGCACAAGGCGCAACAATCTGATCCGGCTCTGCCAGCAGAAATTCATCCAAATACTTGTGAAAATCAAGGTTTGTTGAAACTTCACAAGCGACACCATGCTCACGACATGAACGAACAATTTTAGCGATATCAGGGTTAAGCAATGGCTCCCCCCACGTATATAACGCCAGTGAGTTCATTAATGGAATCTCAGTCAACATCTTGCTGAGCACTTCAGTGAACAAGGCATGACTCATATGACCTCGCCCTTTATTGGCGCTTGGTAAACCCATGTCACAAGTCTTACACTGAAGATTACATTTTCCCTCAATTTCTATTGTTGGAAAAAATCGGCAAATATCCAGCGGCGTAAATAGATTAACATATCGTTGCAACCCTGAATTCGCCGCTCGCTCTAAAAACCCTCTCTTCCACTGTCGATCTTTTGTGCAGATAATGAGTAAATCATTATTTAAATCCAACATTTCAAAATACTGGTTTGGATCAATGACATCGACACCATGCCTTTTTTGCCCAGCAAACCTTGAATCTAAAAATGCGGCGACCTTCATTCCCAAAGCGGACAAACGACGCGAAAGCCCGATCCCCTCTAGATTCACTGAAAGCAAAAAGATTCTTTTGCCAGCAGCTAATTTTAAAAAATCATCGCTACTAACTGGTGCTGATTCAATCTTGGCATCATCACGCAAAACTATGCCCGAACTCTGAATCACTTTAAGAGGAATTTGCATAGCACATTTACCTCTTCTGGATTGAGATTAGGGCAATATTCTTGAAGCTGATTTTTAAGCTCTGCTAATTGAGGGATTAAGTTGCAGCTAGGTTCGTTCACAAGTTCAAGATTTCGATAAAATTCAGTGATC
Organism: uncultured Chitinibacter sp.; assembly: GCF_945957625.1. Taxonomy (NCBI): domain Bacteria; kingdom Pseudomonadati; phylum Pseudomonadota; class Betaproteobacteria; order Neisseriales; family Chitinibacteraceae; genus Chitinibacter; species uncultured Chitinibacter sp. Next base: position 351,815 of record NZ_CAMFLP010000001.1, on the reverse strand, counting down.
GCTGAAACAGCCTGCTCTCGAGACAAATTCTCTTGTTCAGGCCGAACGTTCAAGCACCTAGCCACCATGACAAGACGATCAAGTGGATGCCGATCAAAAGACAGCACAACCCCCATAACCGTTGCAATACTGATGGCATGAGAGGTTCCATTCAAGCTGGCTAGTGCATGTGCGACTTCATGTACAAGCCAGCTAGTTTTTACACCTCGGGACAAAATACCCGATGAGCTTAGACTACCTAACCAAGCTAAATCCGAGAAATTTTGGTGGCTTGGGGCAACAGCATGCAAACTTAACTCTGCAGCAATGCGCAGATAATTCAGACTCATCGAATCTTGAATCAAGCTTGGTGTCCGTTTAACTAAATACTGATCAATAATATGCGAGACTACATCTGCAATACCAGCCCGATAATCATGGGAACTCAATGACGAAAACAAAATAGGATCATGAACTGCAAACCTAGGATAGCTATGAATACTAAAGAATGATAATTTTTTAAAGCTGTCTTGCTCCATAAGCACGAAAGCATTATTTCCTTCTGATCCAGAACCTGGCTTAGTACATATCAAGCCGAACGGTATTGTTTGTTGCCATTGGCTTGGGGGTATTGACGGCAGTTGCTCGACCGAAAGCTGATTGCCAATACAAACCGCCAATGCTTTTGTAGCATCCAATATCCGACCACCACCAAAGCCAAGAATAAAATCTGGTCGTGAATCAATTGTTTGCGCGGCATGCTCAACAGAGCTAAAGGTTGGCTCCCCCTCGTCGAGCTGTAGAAAACTTAAACGTAGATCTTGATGTGCCGTTTTAATGGCTGATAGGAACGCATCTTCATAACTTGAAAATGTCAGGCCATGTATCACCAGCACGTTACCCGAGGAAGGGAGTTCATACCCGATTCGCGCTAGTGCGCCCTCACCATGGATTAATTTTATTGGATTAAAGCTATAAAACATCACAAAACCTCATGACAAAGTCCGCGCAGAAGCCTCGGGCACAAAAAACATCACCGTTTCATAAATAGATTCGGTGTAATGGCGAATATAGATCCTATATTGAACACCAAAGGACTGAATTAGAGCCGGTATTTTCCAAAAATCTCCGGCACAATGATAGATCGCCACTGCAATCCGTGGGTGATATTTTGTGATAACATCTCGCGCACCCAGCAAGACTTCTTTTTCCGAACCCTCTACATCAATTTTAATAAAACTAGGCACCTCCATTGAAAATGAATCTAAGCACTTGACCTCAACCACCCAACAACCTGCATTCCCTAGTTTTGTTTCGGAGCCTGCGGAATCCGATCTAAGTTCACCTACAAAATCTGACAAGCCACATTGATTAAAATAAATTCTCTGCGCCGATTTTAAACGTTCACGACACTTCTGCATATTCGCAGCATCAGGCTCAAACAAATAGATAGCTGCATATTCTGGACAACGCTGTATAAACTCTTGGGTAGTAAAGCCGTCGTAACCACCAACATCAACAAATACTTCGCCTGCAGGTTTCAAATTTAAAAAATCTTCAAAATATTGACATTCTTCACGCGACTGAAATCCACGCAAATACTGAATATCTTTGGTCACACGAAACTGAATTACCTTTTGAAAAACTGCTTTAGACTCAGCATCAGCTAAAGCATGGTAGACTTCAAGATATCTAGATGTATGACTGAGAAAGTCGGCAACAAAACCTTCATTAAACCTAATTTCAGGCAAAAGTTTATTAGCCATCACAGAGAAAGCAAAAAAATCTAAATTTCGAACTCCCAGCTCAGCTAATCGCTTCTGAGCCGTAAGCACTCTTCCACCAACCGCATTAATAACCAAAGCGCCATTGGGAATTTCCTCCACTCTGATGATAGGTACGCCCTCATAAGAATCATCCAAACAGTAATCATCAATAACACCATCTATATCAAAAGCTTCAATCAAACTCTTTGCATAAATATTGCGCCCAAACACAAATCGCAGTTGCGCACCAACAGAGCAGAAATCAGCACAAAATTCCTTTGCTGCGTCGCTCCAAACATAGTCATTTAGGCTTTCAAGCCACTCAAGATCCACGACCACTCACCCATGCAGAACTAGCGACAATATCATTAAAAAAAAGCGCAATCTTTTTACAAATAAACTCTATATCAGAATCAAGTAAATGCGACCCAATTGGCAGACTGATCACCCTACGCGCCAACCGCTCAGCCATAGGAAAGTCACCTACCTTATAACCTAAACAGTGATAAGCCGTTTGCAAATGTGGCGGTGTCGGATAATGCACCAATGTTTCAATGCCTTGCTCAAACAAAAATCGCTGCAAATCATCACGATATTCACATTGCACAACATACAAATGCCACACAGGGGCACAATTTTCTCGGATCAAAGGCAAGCGAATAGCCAAGCCACTTAAACGGCTTTCATAAATTCTAATTTGGCGAGATCTAGCTTCAATTTCATTTTTCAAAAAAGGTAATTTTACTTTAAGAAAAGCTGCTTGCAGCTCATCCATTCGACAATTTCGGCCCAAATCATCATGCTGATACTTCTTGATCGAGCCGTAATTTCTTAATGACTTCAAGCGCAATGCTAATTGAGCATCATTTGTAGTCACCGCCCCTGCATCACCTAAGGCCCCAAGATTTTTCCCTGGATAAAAACTAAAAGTAGTCGCGGTACCGATAGAGCCCACTTTATGCTCAAACCATTTTGCACCGTGTGCCTGAGCTGCATCTTCTAAAACAGGTATGCCATATTTACTGGCCAGCGCTAAAATCGCCTGCATATCTGCAGGCTGGCCATACAGATGGACAGGTATAATTGCTTTTGTCTTTGCGTTTATCGCACCCTCAATTTTATTGACGTCTATACAGTAGGTATCTGGGCAAACATCAACAGGTATAGGTGTCGCACCAAGCTCTGAAACAGCCAACCATGTAGCTATGAATGTATGCGCAGGCACAATTACTTCGTCGCCAGGCTTGATACCCCAGGCTTGCAGGACCAAAACTAAAGCATCTAACCCGTTACTAACACCAATCGCAAACTGAGCGCCAACATAATCGGCAAACTGAGCTTCAAAAGATTCGAGTTCCTCACCAAGAAGATACCAGCCACGCTCAATCACCCGAGCACTTGCCAATTTGAAATCTTTGGCATAGGGCGCATTAATTTTTTGCAAATCAAGAAACTTGATCAATTTATCGATTGCCCTCTGCATCTATTTCCCGTCTGAATTGATCATAATCGCGGATATAATCATCGGCATCATAGTGTGCACTTGCTAGCACCATCAAAACACAATCGGTCGAAAAGTCGTACATCTCCCGCCACACCATGGAATCGACAAGCAGGCCTTTTTCTGGATCATCAAGCAATAACTTAATACGCTCTTTGCCATCGTCAAGCAAAAAGTGGCACGACCCTCGCACCGCAACTACAAGCTGCTGAAGATTTCTGTGCGCATGCATGCCGCGGCGAACTCCAGGCTTAGTCGCAAATAGGTAATAAACCCGCCGTATTGCGAAAGGAATATTTTTTTGGTCCTCTAAGGCAACCAAAGACCCGCGCTCATCACCATGCACTTGCAAATCAACAGTAGTAACTTTCATTCGCACGCCTTTTTGGAAAGCTATTTTCACAGCACCAGCAGATTCAAGCGCCACTTGACTCTAGCTTAGTATTCACTTTGGCAGCAGCTTTCGCCATTGCACTCAAAAACTGCAAATTATCTACCGAGTAGTCAGCCCCAAATAGCTCATAACTACTCCAGCAACCTTGTTTCTTATAGTCTTTCAGCGCCACAGCAATATTCAAATACAAGTTTGCGAAAGCCTCTACGTAACCCGCAGGGTGCCCGGCTTTGAATCGACAATTTTCAATCGCAGCTCCTGCATCCATGTCATAGCCGCGATCAATAAATTCAATCCGCCCGTCACGATATGCAATTTTTAACTGCTCTGGATCAGTTTGAACCCACTCAATACTGGCATCAGACCCATAAATACTAATCTTTAGACCATTCCGCTTCCCTAAAAAAGATTTGCCAAAGTTAAATTTACCAAACACCTTATCTTTATAAATCACAGAACTGTCCACATAATCAATTACATCAGTAAAATGACCAAATGATTGATGATGTGCAGTTATTTCTTCAGGTGCCAACCCCAGCAAATAATGCGATATCTGGTGCAAATGCGAGCCCAAATCCAAATAGATGGTTGGGATCTCCCCATCACTCAACCGCCATGGCTGAGGCTGAATTGTTTTACCATCAGCAGTTACACGTACATACCCTTCTTGTGGCATTTCTGCATTAAAGTGACACAAGCGGCCTAATAGACCGTTTTGAATACGTTGCCTCATCTCGCGCAAGGCTGGATATCCAGTGTAGTTATACGTTGTAACCAGAAATCCATTCTTTGCCACTACAGCCGCACGGATAGTTTCAGCATCGGCAACTGTACTCACTAGCGCCTTTTCACAGATCACCGGGATCTCAGCCTGAATTGCTGCCATTACGGGTTCAAAATGGGCTGAAGTAGGCGTCAAAATAACAACTGCGTCAATTTTTCCCTTTTCTAAACGATAGAGATCCGCAAAGTCAGAGTAGATGCGATCTGGACTTACTCCGTACGTCTGTGCGCTTTGTTGGTTAATCTGCGGGTTTTTACTAAAGCAACCAGCTACCAGTTCAAAAACCCCATCCATATTTAAAGCAGCTAAGTGAGCACGCCCAACCGCAGAATTCACACCACCGCCAACAAAAGCAAGCTTTAATCGGCTCATCAGCAGTCTCCAGCGTCTAGTTGCATTCCTAGCTCAGGACTCATGAAACTTCCTTGAAATCGACCCGCCAACCGCGGGGTTTGCTCTACCATCTCGGCAAAGCTACTCACTTCAATAAAAGCAATAGCTGCCTTACCAAATGGGGCTGCCTTCACAATCTGCCCAGCTTCGAGCAGTGGAAAAACTTTAAATCCTTTCCACCCATCTAACTGAGTATTCACGCCTATAAAAATACTATCCTTTGCCTGGCTGAGCGTATGACGCATCCAGAATCGCTCAACAGCTGAAGGCAGAACACGGGTTGATTGCCCAAGAAAGGGGGCAACATAGTGTTGAAGATAGGCTTGCCCGGTCGAAAGGTGGATTAAGTGATAGTAAAGGTCACCAGGGCAGCGGCGCATACTCTCTATTAATATCGGCCCATCGGGACTAAACATAAATTGGGTATGCAGTAATCCGTCGACTAAGCCTAAACTCTGCACCATCTGTTGGATAAGCGCGCGAAGCTGCCGGCGCGCTTCTTGTGGCAATTGCGACGGATGGTGAGAGCAATCTACCTGATAGGGGTATGCTTGACAGTATTCATCAACAAAGAAATCAAGTGCTATTTCGCCTGCTTGAATGAATGCCGAATGGCTATGCAAGCTACCCTCAATAAATTGCTCGACCACATAGCGTTGACTCCGAGACTCTTCTTGCGCCTCCGCGATGGCCACGTCTAAACCAAGCGGACTAAGCACCTTAGTGACGCCGCGACCACTGAAGCTATCCACAGGTTTAACTAACACTGGGTATTGGATCACCTCGCGTTCAAGTTCTAGCTGCCAAACACGCGGGACTGGTAGGCCCGCAGCATGGGCAAAAGTGCGAAAACTGGCCTTATTTGCAATCACCTCAATGTTATTAGGCGCATCAAATCCCGGCAGCCCTAAACTGTTTGCGACATGGGCTGCAGACAAATAAGCATAGTCATTACAACTAGGGCACAGATAGCCAAAGCCCTCTCGCTTGACTAAGGCTAGTAACTGCTCGTGGTTTGAATAATCAAGCTGATAATACGCATCGGCCTGCGCCACACAGGGATCGCTAGGATGGTTGCCACAAACAGCGACTGCCCAACCAGCTGCCTGCAGCGTGTGCAAAATGGGTACCGCACTAAAACTTGTACCCACCAAAAGTACCCAACTGGATTTCGACATAAATACTTCTTAAAATTTGACTCATTCAGCAATGCCCAAGCGACAGAGAAAGCAGCCGGATTGCAAAGCAAATAAGCCATCATACAAGAACACAAAAGGCGGCACTAACAAGCTGTCAGCCTTGTTGCATTGATTTATGTCCATTCTCAGTGTGGCTACCTTGCGTATTAGCTGCATGACAGCGCTAACTTGACGACTTAACACGAGCTGGTGCATCATCAGGTTATGAATTCGAACATCCGCACCTTTTCATTTGCGTATTATTACCGGTGGCGCCCTTAGGCGGCACTAGTTTTGTTCGTCCAGACAAAACCTGCCGCCGGAAACGGTGACAGGTTTTTTGTTTTCTACCCCACCCTCTTCCGGCGGCTCAGCAAAATCCAGGAGCTGCATCATGACTACCCCCCAATCGACCGTTGTGGTCACCGGTGATCGCACCACCGGCCCTTTGCATTTGGGCCACTTTGCCGGCTCATTGCAAACCCGCTTGCAACTGCAAGATCAGCACCAGCAATTTATCCTGTTGGCCGATACTCAGGCACTGGCCGATCATCAGGGCGATTACCATGGTGTGCGCCAGGCTGTGATTGATATTGCGCTGGATTATCTTGCCGTGGGGATCGATCCACAAAAATCTACCATCCTGATCCAATCAATGGTGCCCGAGCTGGCCGAGCTCTCGTTTTACCTGATGAATCTGGTCACCGTGGCGCGGTTGGAGCGTAACCCTACGGTTAAAAACGAACTTCGCCACAAAGGTCAAGAACGTGATGTAGCCGCCGGTTTTCTCACCTACCCGATCAGCCAGGCCGCCGATATCACCGCCTTGCGTGGCACCTTAATTCCGGTGGGCGAAGATCAGCTGCCGATGATTGAGCAAACCAATGAAATCGTGCGCCGCTTTAATCGCATGGTGGGCAAACCGATTTTGCGCGAATGCGAAGCGCTGTTGTCAAACACCACCCGCCTGCCGGGGCTGGATGGCAAAGGCAAAATGAGCCGTGCGGCGGGCAACCACCTATCGCTCTCGGCCAGTGCCGATGAGATCACCGCGGCCGTCAATCGTATGTACACCGATGCGCAGCATCTCACCGTGGGCAGCCCCGGGCGGGTCGAGGGCAATGTGGTATTTAGCTTCCTCGATGCTTTTGACCCGGATAGCGTCAAAGTGGCCGAGCTCAAAGCGCATTATCAGCATGGCGGGCTGGCCGATAGCGTAGTAAAGGCACGCTTGAATGAGGTACTGCAAGCCCTGCTGGCGCCGATACGCGCCCGCCGCCAAGAGCTTGCCAAAGAGCCGGATGCGATTTTGTCGATGCTACTGTGCGGCTCGGCCAAGGCGCGACAAACCGCAGTGTTGACACTGCATAAAGTTAAAACAGCCATGGGCATGTACTACTTTTAATTGCTGAGTAGCTTGTCGTGGCAAGAATAGCTTTTGCGCAGATACCCATGCCGGTATCTGCCAGCAGACCATACAAACAATTGGCTTTCAGCCCATACCCCAAGGCAAAGAGATGAGTACACACTTTATGCATGCGGCGTTCGCCCACAAATCGGCTGCCACCCAAGAATTATTGGCGCAATTGCAACAGCATGGCGAGCAACTACCGCCCAAAAATCTGCACCTTGCTACGCGGCTGCTCAATCATCTGGCGGTGATCGATCAGATTTTCTTGGCGCATTTGCGCGGGGAGGAACATGGATTTACCGCCACCAACACCCCCGCAACACCAACCTTAGCCGAACTCATCGCTCTACAAACCCAGCTGGATCAAGCCTGGCTCGCGCTACTGGCCCAGCCCGCCTGCCAAGATCTCAGCCGGGTGATTGAATTTGTCTTCACCGACGGCAAGCCGGCACGGATGACGGTGGGCGACATCTTGCTGCATGTTCTGACCCACGCCAGCTACCACCGCGGGCAAATTGGGCGGATCATCAGTGAAGGTGGCAAATCACCGGTCAAAATCACCCCAGACATTCTCACGGGCTATTTGCATCGCACGACCTAAGCTCAGCTGGATTCACGGCCGCACTGCCGTGAATTGCTGCGCTGCGAAATAAAGCATTTCGGCAATACGCTCATCCCTCACTGCGACTAGAATGAAGCCATCACCACTCAGGGGCGCAGGTGCAGCATGGATGAAGAACTTCGTAAAAAAGCACTCGAATACCACCGCTTTCCCAAGCCGGGCAAGATTCAGGTGATGCCCACCAAGGCGCTCTCCAGCCAGCGTGATCTGGCGCTCGCCTACTCGCCTGGTGTGGCGGCGGCTTGTGATGCCATTGTGGCCGATCCAAGTGAAGCCCGTAATTTAACCTCGCGTGGCAATCTGGTGGCTGTGGTCACCAATGGCACCGCCGTGCTCGGGCTGGGGGATATTGGCCCGCTGGCCGGCAAGCCCGTGATGGAAGGGAAAGGGGTACTGTTTAAAAAGTTTGCCGGGATTGATGTGTTTGATATCGAAATCGAACAAAAAGACCCGGACAAACTGGTGGAGATTATCGCCGCACTAGAGCCCACCTTTGGCGGCATCAATCTGGAAGACATCAAAGCGCCCGAGTGTTTTTATGTTGAGCGCAAACTGCGCGAGCGCATGAACATCCCGGTTTTCCATGATGATCAACACGGCACGGCCATTATTGTCGGCGCGGCAGTGAAAAACGCCTTGAGCCTGATTGGCAAACAGCTGGGCGAAGTACGGCTGGTGGCCTCGGGCGCGGGCGCAGCCGCGATTGCCTGCCTGGATCTTTTGGTGTCGCTCGGGGTGAAACGTGAGCACATTATGGTGTGTGACTCCAAAGGCGTGATTCACACTGCGCGCGGGCCGCTGGATGAAACCAAACAGCGCTACGCCCGCGATACCGATTTACGCACCCTGGCCCAAGCACTCGAGGGCGCGGATATTTTCCTCGGCCTTTCTGGCCCGGGGGTGGTCACTGGCGAGATGCTGCAAAGCATGAATGCCAACCCCTTAGTGCTGGCGCTGGCCAACCCCACGCCGGAAATCACCCCGCAAGAAGCGCAGGCCGCGCGCAGCGATGTGATTGTATGCACGGGCCGCTCAGACTACCCCAATCAGGTTAATAATGTACTGTGCTTCCCGTTTATGTTCCGTGGTGCGCTGGATGTTGGCGCCACCACCATTAACGAAGCCATGAAACACGCCGCGGTGGATGCCATCGCTGAGCTCGCGCACGCCGAACAGTCCGATGTGGTGGCCGATGCCTATAGCGGCCAAGAGCTTTCCTTCGGGCCGGAATACCTGATCCCTAAACCCTTTGATCCTCGCCTGATTGTCAAAATCGCCCCAGCTGTCGCCAAAGCGGCGATGGATACCGGCGTGGCTACCCGCCCGATCACCGATTTTGCCGCCTACATCGATGAGCTGACGCAGTTTGTTTACAAAACCAATCTGTTTATGCGCCCGGTATTCGCTGCCGCGAAAAAGGCGCAAAAGCGCGTAGTGTTCTGCGAAGGGGAAGACGAGCGCGTACTGCATGCGGTGCAGGAAATTCTGGCCATGCAGCTGTGTGTACCTATTCTGGTCGGCCGGCCGCAAGTGCTGCAAAGCCGGATTGAAAAATTGGGCCTGACCATTCGCCCTGGCATTGATTTTGAAGTCTGTAACCCGGAAAGCGATCCGCGCTACCGCGAATATTGGCAGCTGTACTACAGCCTGATGATGCGCAAAGGCGTCTCTGAAAACCTGGCCAAGGCCGAGGTACGGCGCAAAACCACGCTGATTGGCGCGCTGATGGTGAAACGTGGCGAAGCCGATGCGCTAATTTGCGGCACCTATGGGCTGTATCAAAACCACCATCATCACCTGATGAATGTACTGGGCCCACGGCTGGCGACCCAAACCACGGCGGCGATGAATATCTTGCTGTTGCAAACCGGCAATATGTTTATTTGCGATACCTATGTAAACCAGGATCCAAGTGCCGAGGAGCTGGCCGACATCACCCTGATGGCCGCCGAAGCGGTGCGCAAATTTGGCATCGTGCCCAAAGTGGCGCTGCTAAGTCATTCCAGCTTTGGCACATTTGATACCCCATCGGCACGCAAAATGCAGCGCACGCTGGAGCTCGTTAACCAGCGCGCACCAGAGCTGGAAATCGATGGCGAAATGCATGGTGATGCGGCGCTATCCAGCGCCATTCGCCAGCAGGTGTTCCCGCATTCGCGCCTCAAAGGCGAAGCCAATGTGCTGGTGATGCCCAATCTGGATGCAGCCAATATCTCGTTTAACCTGCTGAAAACCACCTCGGTCGAAGGCGTGACCATTGGCCCGATCCTGATGGGGCTGGCGCAACCGGCCCATATTCTGACCCCGACCGCGTCGGTTCGGCGTATTATCAATATGGCCGCGCTGGCCGCGGTTGAGGCCACCACCCTTTCCAGTGGAGATGCTGCATGAGCGAATTCAATCCTGCCGATCCCTTCAGTTTTTTTAGTCAAATGATGAAGCCGGGCAGCAACCCTTTTCTGCCGCCGCTGTCAGAGGAAGAAATCGAGCGCAAGATCGCCGAATGCCGCACGGTCGAGCAATGGCTCAGCCTGCAGGTTGGCATGCTGCAAATGACGATCAAAACGCTGGAAATGCAAAAAACCGGGCTGGCCGCTTTTAAACAAGGGCTGGAGCCCAAACCGCCGGAATCCCACCTCTGAGAATGCAATGAAATTCACCGCTTTACCGTTCACAGCCAGCTTGCTGGCTGTTTTTCTTGCTGGCTGCGCCAGCACCGGGCCTAGTGCACCGAGCGTAGCCACCGCTAGCAATACCCCCAGCAGTCCCCCCCCCAGTACCTCTGCCAAACCCAGCACCAACAAGCCGTCTGAATCTATACCCGCTGCGCCGCGTTATCAGGCCCGCAGCTGGCAAGATCTCCCCAATTGGGCCGATGATGCTTTGGTGCCCGGCTGGCAAGCCTGGCTCAAAGGCTGCGCCAAACCTCGCACACCGTGGCTGGCTGTGTGTCAGGCCGCCCGTGCTGTCCCGCTGGAGCGGGCGGCGATCCGGCAATTTATCGAGCGCGAGCTGGTGCCCTATCAGCTGGCCAACGCCGATGGCAGCACCAGCGGGCTGATCACCGGCTACTACGAGCCGGTGTACCCCGGTAGCCTGAGCCGCAACGCGCAAGCCAACCAGCCGGTGTATGGCCCGCCCAGCGATATGATTACCGTGGCGCTGGATGAGGTTTACCCCGAGCTCAAAGGCAAACGCCTGCGCGGCCGGCTGGTGGGCAATAAACTCCTGCCCTACCCAGATCGCGCCGAAATCGTGGCCAAAGGGCTGAAAGCGCCAGTATTGGCCTGGTTGCAAGACCCGCTGGATGTGCAGTTTTTGCAGATTCAAGGCTCAGGCCGGGTACAGCTGCCCGACGGGCGCATGCTGCGCCTAGGCTATGCCGATCAGAATGGCCGGCCGTATAAGCCGGTGGGGCGCTGGCTGGTGGAGCAAGGCTTGCTGCCCGCCAATGAAGTCTCGATGCAGAGCATTCGCGCCTGGGCCAAGGCCAATCCGGCGCGGGTGGATGAGCTGCTCAATAGTAATCCGAGTTATGTGTTCTTCCGCGAGCTACGCGAAAGCGATGGGCTTAAAGCCGATGACGGCCCGCTGGGTAGCCTGAATGTGCCGCTCACCGCCGGCTACAGCATCGCGGTCGACCCGGGCACGGTGCCACTGGGCAGTTTGGCCTTTATTGCCACCACCCGCCCCGATACGGCCGGCGGTCTGCATCGCCTGGTGGCGGCGCAAGACACCGGTGGTGCAATTCGAGGCAGTGTGCGAGCCGACTTTTTCTGGGGCACCGGAGCGGCCGCCGGAGAGCTGGCTGGCACGATGAAACAAAGCGGGCAATTATGGCTGCTGTGGCCCAAAGGGATCGCGCTGCCGCAATAATGCGGCCGACAGCCTAGCTACAAAATAGGGGTATTACACGCCAAGCTAATTATGATTTAGCCTAGCGAGCAATACCCCTCTATATATTGAAACTGACTCAGCGACGCCGGCGATACGTGACAAAAGCGTAGTCGATGCCTTTGGCGCTGGTGTGCGCTTCGCGCGCGGTTTCCTGCCATTGCGCAGGGCTAAATTCGGGGAAGTAGGCGTCGCCATCGGGGCTCAGCGCCACTTCGGTCAGATACAGGGTATCGACCAGATCCATCGCCTGCCGATAAATCTCGCCGCCGCCAATCACAAACACCCGTGGCAACTCGGCGCAAGCGCCAATGGCCGCAGCCAAGCTCGGAAACACTTCGGCGCCCGGCGCCGACCAGGCGGGATTGCGGCTAATCACCAAATGCCGCCGGCCGGGTAATAAGCCTGGCAGCGACTCAAAGGTTTTACGCCCCATCAGCATCGGGCTGCCCATGGTGAGCTGCTTAAAATACTGCAAATCTTCCGGCAGGCGCCACGGCAAGCGATTATCGATACCGATCACCCGATTGACGCCCACCGCCGAAATAATGGCGACTTCACTCATGGATTGTCCTCATTCATTGTTTGCGCCACCGCTGGGCGCAGTTGCCACCACGCAGCAGCGCCCACCAGGCAACCGCTGAGCGTCACGCCCAGCGCCCACAACCAGGCGCGGCCGCCGGCGGGGGCTAGCGGCCACGTCAGCATGCCCGCCGTGACTTGGCAGGCAAGCAAAAGCCAGAAAACCATATACACACCCGGTGGCCAGGTGCCCCCGGCAAAATGGTGCAACACCAGCCCTAAAGCCAGCAGCAACAGCACGTGCCCCAGCACGGCCACGCCCAGTAAACGGGCAATCAAATGGGCAGGCATGCGCGCTCCATCAAATTCATTTAGCAACAAAAAAGCGCCCCATTGGCCAGCACTGGCCAGCTACACTGGGCGGCTCAGGATACCCGCCTAGGTATGGCCCGACAATCAAATCTTGGCAAGCACTGCAGGCCAATACCCAACGGAAAGAAGGCTAGCGGGCTGGCAATTGCTCCAGCGGGTTAACCGGCTTGCCATTAATCCGCACTTCAAAATGCAGCTTCACCCGGTCGGTGCCGGTGCGGCCCATACGCGCAATCGGCTGGCCCTGTTTCACTTGCGTACCTTCGGTGACCAAGAGGGTTTGGTTATGGGCGTAGGTGGTGAGCAGATCGCCAGCATGGCGAATGATAATCATATGCCCATAGGCGCGGATGCCATCGCCGGCGTACACCACTTTGCCATCGGCCGCGGCCAAAATCGGTTCGCCCTCATTGCCAGCCAGATCAATGCCTTTATTGCGCGGCGGGGCGTAATTGGCGATGACATTACCACTGTGCGGCCAGCGTAAATTCAGCACTGGGCGTGACGTGGCGGCCGGCGCCGGGGTGGCAGTCAACACCGGCCGGCTACTCGTGCCGGGGCGGCTGGTGGACTCGCCCCCCGTCACCTTCAGCAACTGGCCGACCTCGATATCGTTACTGCTGAGCTGATTCAGGCGTTTGAGCTGGTCTACCGACAGGCCGTGATTTTTGGCGATGCGAAACAAGGTGTCGCCGCCTTGCACGCGGTAAAACCCTTTTGGCGTGGGCCCAGTGCTAATCGGTGCGCTGCTTGTGCCGCAAGCCAGCAGTATGCTCGTTAATACCAAGAGCACCAAGCGCTGCAAACCGATACCCCAGCTCCAGCAGCGCATTAATGTTCCTGGCCAGCGCGCGAAGCCGACAAGCCCAAGGCCAGCCAGCCAGCGAGACCGATTTTTTCCAGCGTGGCAATATTGCGCTCGAAAATCGCCGCAGGCTCAGGGAAGGCCGCCACCGCGCGGGCGATGCTGTCTTCGCGCAGCAGATGCAAGGTGGGATATGGCGCGCGATTGGTGTAATTGCTGATGTCATCGACCTCGGTATCGGCAAACTGAAAATCCGGGTGAAAACTCGCCACCTGCAGTATGCCTTCCAGCTCATGCTCTTCTACCGCTTCGTCGGCGATTTCCAGCACTTCATTAAACACCGCAAAATCGGGGAATAGCGTGGGGTGAATCAGCAAGGTGGTATCCACCTGCTCGGGGTCGGCGGCGGCGAGAAAATCCAACTCGCGATCGAGATCTTCCAGAAAACCATCCAGATGCTTGGCCTCTGACACCACAATGCGCACTTGGTCTTTGACATACACCGCTTTGGCGAACGGGCATAAATTCAGCCCAATCACCGCTTGCTCCAGCCAATGACGGGTAGCGGCGATGACGGTTGCTGCGGTGGGTGCTGTCAAATCAGACATGGTATTCCTGCTTTAATGGCAAACTGGCTGGATTTTACCGTGCCGGCCGCGGCACTAAAACCCGCGCGGCGGAAAAATATGCCGGCTGTGTAGAACTACCAAACTGCACGGCCCGCCCTCACCGCAGGATTTACGCTTACCGATTGCCGACCATCACCGCAGGAACCCACTATGCCCAACACCAATGCCAATGCCAATGCCAATTCCAATGCCAACGATGCGCTGTCAGCCGCTATACAAGCCGCGTTGATTGCCGCTATTCGCCAGTATCTGCAACTGAATCCGCATGCGGCCGACACCGCCGAGGGCATCACCCTGTTCTGGCTGAATGAACTGCCGCTGCCACCTAGTGCGGCGCAGGTGGCAGATGCTTTGGCGGCCCTGCTCGCTAGCGGCGAAGTGGAGGCACTGCCCCTGGCTGGGCGGACAGTGTGGCGCCGAGCACGCGCAGTGTGAGCCTTATACTTCCCCCTGCCGTCATTTACAGGCAAGCTAGCACACTGATTCCCGCCCACTCGTGGAGAACAGCGTGCAAACCACTATTGCCCAGATGATTGCCCTCACTAGCTGGGGCAATGCCCTGCTGCAAGGCCGCATCGCACAGTCCAGCGACTTTTATCCGGGCAATAGCACGTTTCAGTTTTGTGCTGAAGTAGCGTTTTATGCCCTCGATCCGGCGACGGGCAGCTGGCCAAGCCAGCCACTGGCGCGCGATCGATTGGCCTGGCTGCAGCAGCAGGCCGATGCGGGTGTTGAGAAACTCAGCCTCAGCTACTGGCCATCGGGCCATACCGCCGAGCACACGACCAGCGACCGGATGGCAGTGGGCTTTGTAGGCGGAGGTGGACGCTGGTTGCTGTTGGCGCACTTTGCCGATGGCGTTGATGTGTGGGAAGCCCGCTGGGAAGTGGGCGAACGTCAGCGGGCTGACCGTAAAATCTGGCAGGTGCGCTATGGGCAGATCGCCCGCCGAGTGAGCGCACCGGCGAGCGAAGTCCTGGCGCTGCCCAAACTACGGGCCCTGCTGGCCAATCAGCTCACCGCACTCACCACCTTCGCCAGCGAACAAAAAGAGCTGGGCTTTGCCAAAACCTTTGCCCGCGCCTTGGATGATCTGAATACCGCAGCGGCACGGCTAGAAAGCAGCGATCTCACCCCACCCGGTGCGCTGAATCTGTCGGCCCAGCAATTATTGGCCGCCACCGAAACGGCGTGGGTCTTTGGCGGGATGGGCTCGTGGAATGATGTGGGCTTTGCCGGCGCTGAATACGATAACTATTGCCAGCTATCGGATGAACTCTTTGTGCTACTGACTCAGGCCTTGGTGCTGGTCGCCAATCACAATGCCGATTTCCCACGCAAGGCGCAAAAAGCCTGGTGGCAATTCTGGAAAAGCGCGGCGGCTACGCCGGCGTAGCGCGCAACAGCTCAGGCGTGCGCACGATCTCGCGCATAACCACATTGGCCATATCGCGCAGCATATCCAGTTCGGCTGCGCTCAGCGATTTGGGCTGAGGGTCAATCAGGCACAAAGTACCAATATGGCTGCCATTGGGCGCGATCAGCGGCGCACCGGCATAAAAGCGAATATGGGGCGCCCCCGTCACCAGCGGATTATCGGCAAAGCGCGCATCCAGCAGCGCATTTTCGATCACCAGTACGTCATCTTGCAAAATGGCATGCCCACAGAAGGAAATATCGCGTGGGGTTTCTTTGGCATCCAGCCCGCAAATCGACTTAAACCACTGCCGATTAACATCCACCAAGCTCACTACCGCAATTTGCACACGGAAAAAACTGGCCGCCGCGCGGGTGAGATTATCAAAACGCTCTTCGGGCGGCGTATCCAGAATCAAAAACTGGCGCAGGGTTTCAATGCGTAGGGCTTCATTGTCGGCCAGGGCTGGGGTTTGCATGGGCTCAATCCTGAGAAAGCCGGTAAGTTACCGGCGAGTAGATAGCCCGATTATAGCGCCTGTGCTGCAACGCGCCATGCGCTAAACCAAAAACTGTGCCGACCGCCACGCTACGGCGACGGTCGGCGTACCGCTTAGTGGCAGTGGCAAGCACCGCCCGCTGACGCCGTCGCTGGTGCCGGCGTTGGGCTCACGACCGACAGCGGCAAACCTTGCGCCAGCGCCGTACGCGCCTCATGCGTGGCGGCCAGCATATTACGTAGTGCCGCTTCGGTTTCGGGCCAGCCGCGGGTTTTCAGACCGCAATCCGGGTTGATCCACAAACGCTCAGCCGGAATCACCGCCAGCGCCTTGCCGATCAGGCGCAACATTTCTGTCACCTGTGGCACTCGTGGGCTATGGATGTCATACACCCCGGGGCCAATTTCATTCGGGTAGGCAAATTCGCCAAAGGCCTCGAGTAGTTCCATATCCGAGCGGCTGGTTTCGATGGTGATCACATCCGCATCCATCGCGGCAATGGCCGGCAAAATATCGTTGAATTCGGCATAGCACATATGAGTGTGAATTTGCGTAGCGTTGCCAACGACGGCAGCCGAAATACGGAAAGCCCGCCCAGCCCACGCCAGATAGTCAGCCCAATCGCGCTGATGCAGCGGCAAGCCTTCACGGAAAGCCGGCTCATCAATCTGGATAATCCCAATCCCGGCGTTTTCCAGATCTTGCACCTCATCCCGAATCGCCAGCGCGATTTGCGCGCATGTGGTGGCGCGCGGCTGATCATCGCGCACAAACGACCATTGCAAGATCGTCACCGGCCCGGTGAGCATGCCTTTCATCGGCTGTTGGGTCAGGCTTTGCGCATAGCTGGACCACGCCACGGTCATCGGCTGCGGGCGTGACACATCACCAAAAATAATCGGTGGTTTCACGCAGCGGCTGCCGTAACTTTGCACCCAGCCAAAGCGGGTAAAAGCAAAGCCCGCCAGCTGTTCGCCAAAATACTCCACCATATCATTGCGCTCGGCTTCGCCATGTACCGGTACATCCAGCCCCAGCTCGGCCTGTTTGGCCACCACCAGGCGAATTTCATCGCGCATCGCGGCTTCATAATCAGCGGCCGCTAGTTCGCCGCGTTTAAACGCGGCCCGCGCCGCCCGAATGGCCGTGGTTTGCGGGAAAGAGCCAATCGTGGTGGTGGGCAACAGCGGCAAATTAAAGCGCGCCCGCTGCGCTTGCTGGCGCACCGCAAACGGCGCCGCGCGCTGATCAATCTCGGCCGGCAAACTGGCCAAGCGCTCGCTCACCGCCGGATTATGGATGCGTGGCGATTGCCGGCGCGCCGCTTGCCCCGCTGCATTCGCTTCCAGCGCCGCCCGCACTGCGGGCTGATTAATGCCGCCATTAAGCGCTGTTTGCAGCACATGCAGTTCGTGCAGCTTTTGCCGCGCAAACGCCAGCCAAGATTTCAGCTCAGCATCTAGGCCATCTTCTTGCGCCAAATCAACCGGCACATGTAAGAGCGAGCAGCTGGGCGCCAGCCACAAACGCGCGCCCAGCTGCGCCTGTAGTGGGGTCAGCCAGGCCAGCGTGGCGACCAGATCATTCGCCCAGATATTGCGGCCATCAATCACCCCCAGCGACAGCGCCTTATCTTGCGGCCAATTGGCGGCAAATGTCTGGATTTGTGCTGGCGCACGCACCCCATCCAGATGCAGTGCCGCGATCGGTAGTTGCGCCAACAGCGCCTGATGTGCGCTGACATCGGCAAAATACGTCGCCAGCACAATCGCCAGCCCTTGCCCTGCCAAGGCCTGATAAGTTGGGGCAAACGCGGCCAGCCAGCTCGCCGACAGATCCAGCCCCAAGATTGGCTCATCCAGCTGAATTTGTTTCACGCCCAAACTCGCCAGCCGATTGAGCACCCGGGTATAGCCCTCAACGCAGCGCGCTAGCAGGTCTAGCTTGTCATACCCCTCTTGCTTGCATTTAGACAGCCATAAGAAGGTCAGCGGGCCGGGCAACACCGCCTTCACCGCGTGGCCCTGCGTCAGCGCGTCTTCCACTTCATGGAAAAACCAATCCACCCCACCGGCAAAGGCCGTGCTGCTGCTGAGCTCCGGCACCAGGTAGTGGTAATTGGTATCGAAATACTTGGTCATCTCCAGCGCAAACTGGTCGGTATTGCCGCGCGCCAGTTCAAAATACTGACCAAGGGTCAGCGTTTTGGCATTAAAACCAAAGCGCGCCGGCAAGGCGCCGAGCAAGGCGGCGGTATTTAAAATCTGGTCGTACCAGGCAAAATCGCCCACGGTCACCCAGTTCAGGCCCGCCTCGGCTTGCCAGCGCCAGTGCTGGCGGCGCAGCTGCTGGCCCACCTGCGTGAGCTCAGCCTCGCTGCTCTCGCCGCGCCAGAAGCGCTCCAGCGCAAATTTCAGCTCGCGCTGCGCGCCTATCCGTGGGAAACCCAGAATATGGCTGCTAACGGCATTCGTGTTGGCGTTGGCATTAGCTACATTAGTATTGCTCATCATTCTTTCCTGATTAATGAATGTGATTTGCATGCTACGCCGCCGCACGCTATGATTACAGCTCATTATTTTTGTATTAAGCATGAATTAATCTAATCAATGGAGCCGCCATGCAATCGCTGCTGGAGTTACGCCATCTGAAAACCATTCTGGCGATTGCCGAAGCCGGCAGCCTCACCCGCGCGGCCGAGCGCCTACATCTGACCCAATCGGCGCTGTCGCATCAGGTGCGCCTGCTGGAAGATCACTACGGCTTGCCGCTGTTTACCCGCAAATCCAGCCCACTCAAACTCACGGCGGCGGGTGAAAAACTGGCGCAACTGGCCACCCATGTTTTGCCGCAGGTCGCCAGCACCGAGCGCGATATTGCCCGCCTGCGCGAAGGCCAGGCCGGCCAGCTCCGTATTGCGGTGGAATGCCACACCTGCTTTGACTGGCTGATGCCCGCCATGGATCAGTTTCGCCAGCATTGGCCCGAGGTCGAGCTCGATATCGTCTCGGGCTTTCATGCCGACCCGGTGCAGCTTTTGTTTGAAGATCGCGCAGATCTGGCGATTGTGTCGGAAGTGGAAAGCCAGCCGGAACTCGCGCATTTGCCGCTGTTTAGCTACGACATGGTGGCGCTGCTGGCTAATGATCACCCGCTGGTGCACAAGCCCTATTTAGAGGCCGCCGACTTTGCCGAGGAAACACTGATCACCTATCCGGTGCCGGATGAAATGCTGGATTTGCTGCGCAAAGTACTCAAACCCTCTGGCATCAATCCCAAACGCCGCCCCACTGAGCTGACGGTCGCGATGCTGCAGCTGGTGGCCAGTCGGCGCGGCGTGGCGGCTTTACCGCGCTGGAGTGTGCAGGGCTATCTGGAGCGCGGCTATGTGCAGGCCAAACCGATTACCGCGCAAGGCCTCACCAGCGAGCTCTATGCCGTATTGCATAGCGAACGGGCCAGCGCGGCCTATCTGACGGATTTTGTCGATACCATGCGCACGGTGAGCGTGCAGAATCTGCCCGATGTAGTGCTGCTGTGAACTCAGCTGGTGGTGACGGCGGCCAGACCGGCCATTTCAGCCACCAACAGTAGTTAAGACCCAGCACCAAAAACAAAGCCCCGCAATGCGGGGCTTAGTTTTAAGCCAGGGTGGCCAGCGCGCGAGCGGCTAGGCCTTGGGCTTATGATTTGATCAGAATCTCGTTATAACGCACAGTCACCGCCGCTTCGAGCTCTTCACCGCTCGGCATCCGGCGCTGGCTCACCAGCAGGTTTTGCAATACTTTTTCCGCTTCGCGCAGCAAATAGCGCTTGCGTTGACGGGTGCTCAGACGTTTCATTTTGGCGTTCATGCACATACTCCTGATGGAAAATCCTGACCATTATACGCCGGCTGGCGCTGGCCGCGACGCTTAGCCGACAATGACCGGTGCGCCGCCGGGCATTTTGCTCAAATTGGGCGGCGGGGTAATGCCCATCGAGACATAAATACTGGTCAGTTTATCCACCCCGATATTGGCCGGCCGGATCCAGTCTTTGGGCACATACAAGAGACCACCACCAATTGGCACCGGCGCCGTTGGCACCAACACCACCTGATACACGCGCCCTTCGATCTCCACCGGATCGGGGTTGGGCATCAGCGCCAGCACGGCCACACCATCACCGCCAAACAGACACCACACCGGGCTCATGGCGGCGATATCGGCATCTTGCTTTTGATCCAAAAGCCCAACAAAACGATCGGCCAGATTATACAAACTGCCAATCACCGGAATCCGCCGCACCGTGCGGTCCACCAGCGCGGCCAGCGGCTTTTTAAGCCGCGACTGCACCACGATCCCCAGACAATAAATCGCCATCAGCAGCAAACAGGTACCGGTGAGGTATTGTAGGACCGGGTTTTTGACAAAACTCTGGCCAAAATAGGCAAACAGCTGCCCCACCAGACTTTTCGGCCCGATATAGGTATTGAGCAGATTAATCGCCCAGGCCAGCAGCGAAATCGTCACGGCGAGCGGCAACAAAGCCAAGAGACCCGCCAGCCAGATACCCAGCACGCTTTGCATACTTCGTTTGATCAAACCACACTCCTTTGGGGTATTGGGCTGGACTAATTTAAAAAATTAGCCTCGCGCACTATACCAGCCAGGGTATTACAGTTTTGGGATTTTAATCCGGCTAATCATCAGCGAGCCGGAAGCGGCAAACAGCAGCGTGAGCCAATGCAGGTGAAAGCCAAATAGCGTGATCGAGCCCAGCCATAAATTTGGCCCCAGCGCGCCTTGCGTGGCCACCCAGGTGAGCACTAACACCAGCACCAGCGAGGTGGGAATGGGCGTACCTTCAAAGTATTTCACCTTGTCGCCGCCTTCCGACAAAGCCTCGGCGGTGACATTGTAACGCGCCAGCCGTGACACCCCGCAAGCCACAAAAAACACCAAAATCACCCGGTCATACAGCCCCTGCATGCCGCAGGCATAGCCCATCACCGCCGGCGCCACGCCAAAAGAAATCACATCGGCCAGCGAATCAAGCTCGCGCCCCAAGGCCGAAGATTTTTGCCGCCAGCGGGCAATGCGCCCATCCAGCACATCAAACACCAGGGCGCAAATCAGCAGCGCGGTGGCGAAATACACATGCAGCACATCGCCCAGCTGCAAATACGACATCACCGCAAACAGCGCGCCGGTGCCGCAAATGGCATTGCCGAGGGTAAACCAATCGGCAAGATGAAATTCGCGAATCATCGCGAAAGGTTTGGGTTTATTCATGTTCTTTCCAGAGCCAGCCTCGCGGTCAGTCACACTTTAGGCGGCAACCGCAGCGCGGTATTTGGCCATCAGCTTCACGTAGTGCGCGGCCGAATAATTAAAATGCGCCAGTTCTTCTTCAGTGAGCGCACGAACTTCCTTGGCCGGGCGGCCCATGTACAGATAGCCGGATTTGAGCACCTTGCCCGGCGGCACCAGTGAGCCTGCGCCGATCATCACGCGATCTTCGATCACCACCCGATCAAGTACGATGGTGCCCATGCCGATCAGGCATTCATTGCCAATGGTGCAGCCATGCAGCATCACGCCATGACCAATGGTCACGCGTTCGCCAATGATCAGCGGCGCACCTTCCGGGTCATCCGGGCGTTTGTGCGTCACATGCAGCACGCTGCAATCTTGCACATTGCTATCACGGCCGATGCGAATATGGTTGACATCGCCGCGCACCACCGCGCCCGGCCACACCGAAACGTTGTCGCCCAATACAGTGTCGCCAATCACGCTGGCCTGTGCGTGCACCCAAGCGCCAGCGCCCAGTTGCGGAGTGATGCCATCAAAAGTTTCGACTGCCATGGTTTATCCTTTAGCCGGGCGGGCGCGCTTGAATTGCCGTCGCCACACCCCATCTACTGAGCATTAATGTCAGCATTCTACCTGAGCGACCCCATGACGACGAATACCGCTGCGCAAGCCACCGCCAATCCACTTCTGGATTTTACTACCCTCCCCCGGTATGACGCTATCAAGCCCGAGCATGTTACGCCTGCGCTGGATACCCTACTGGAAAATGCCAGCGCAGCCATCAAGGCAGCCGAGGCCATTACCGAGCCCAGCTGGGATGCGCTAGCGGTACTGGAAGAACCCCTGGAGCAGTTGGGCCGCGCCTGGGGCGTGGTGGGGCATCTGGAATCGGTGGTAAATACCCCTGAGCTGCGCGAGGCCTACAACAGCAATATTCCGCGCATTGCCAATTTCTTTACCGAGCTGGGGCAAAATGAACAGCTATTCGCGCTGTATAAAGGCGTAAAGGCGCGTGAATACGCTTCCTTAAACCCAACCCGGCAAGTGGTCATCGATGACGCCATTCGCGGCTTTGTGCTGTCGGGGGCTGAATTGCCAGCGGCGCAAAAACAGCGCTTTAAAGAAATCGAAGAAAAGCTCTCTGAGCTCACCACCCGCTTCTCGCAAAATGTGCTGGATGCTACCGATGACTTCGCGCTCTACCTCAGCCGCGAAGAGCTGGCCGGCCTGCCCGATGACAATCTGGCCGCTGCCGCCCAGCAAGCCAGCGCTGATGGGCATGAAGGCCAGTACAAAATCACCCTCAAGGCGCCCAGCTATATTCCGGTAATGCAGTATGTGCAAAACCGTGGCCTGCGTGAGCAACTGTACAAAGCCTATGTCACCCGCGCGGCCGAATTTGGCAAACCTGAGTGGGATAATGGCGTGCTGATTCCGGAAATCCTGGCGCTGCGCCAAGAAAGCGCCCAGCTTTTGGGTCACGCCAATTTTGGCGAAACCTCGCTAATCACCAAAATGGCCGATAGCCCCGAGCAAGTACTGGGCTTCTTGCGTGATCTCGGTGAGCGCGCCAAACCGTATATGCTGGCCGATCGCGCCGAGCTGGAAGCCTTTGCCAAGGCCGAATTTGGTATTGAAAAGCTCGAAGCGTGGGATGTTGCTTTGGTATCCGAGCGCCTGCGCGAGCAGAAATATTCATTTAGCGAGCAGGAGGTGAAGCAATACTTCACCGAGCCAACGGTGCTGGAAGGTTTGTTTAGCCTGATTTCGCGCTTGTATGGCCTGCAATTTGTGCCGGCCGCGGCTGCGGTGTGGCACCCGGATGTACGCTACTACGAGCTGAAAAACACTGATGGCTCATTAGTCGGTGGGCTGTATATGGATCTGCACGCCCGCGAAGGCAAACAAGGCGGCGCGTGGATGAATGATGTGCGCGGCCGCAAATTGCGCGCCGATGGCAGCGTGCAAACGCCAGTGGCCCTGATCGTGTGCAATTTCGCTAGCGGGGTAGACGGTAAAGACGCGATGCTGCCGCACGATGATGTGATTACCCTCTTCCACGAAATGGGCCACGCGCTGCACCACTTGCTGACTGAAGTGGATGAGCTGGAAGTATCGGGCATCAGCGGCGTGGAGTGGGATGCGGTCGAGCTACCGAGCCAGTTTATGGAAAATTTCTGCTGGGAATGGCAGGTATTGCCAGCCCTCACCCGCCATATCGAAACATCCGAAGCATTACCCCGTGCCCTATTCGATAAGATGCTGGCGGCGAAAAACTTCCACAGTGGCTCGGGCCTGCAGCGCCAGCTGTATTTCTCGATTTTTGATATGGCTCTGCATCAGCAAACAGCGGGGATTTCGGCTGGGGATTTAAGCGCCTTTGCGCAGCAAGTGCAGCAGGAACTGGCGCTGCCTTTGCCACCGGAATACAACCGCTTCCCGCAGTCGTTTAGCCACATTTTTGCCGGTGGCTATGCCGCTGGGTACTACAGCTATAAATGGGCCGAAGTGCTCAGCGCCGATGCTTATGCTGCCTTTGAAGAAGCCGCGGCCAGCAGTGGCGGCAGCGTGGTCGACCCGGCCGTTGGCGCGCGCTTCCGCCGTGAGATTCTGGCGGTGGGCGGCTCTCGCCCGGCGGCCGATTCATTCGCAGCCTTCCGCGGTCGCGCACCAAGCATTGATGCCCTGCTGCGCCACAATGGCTTGGTAGGCGCGTAAACCGCAGCCTGCCGGCTGTTTCGCGGCTCATCAAGCAAAAAGCCCCGCCAAGCGGGGCTTTTTTTATATTCTACTGCTTAGGCTGAGAGCAGTTTTTGCTGTAGCTCTTCCTGAAACGCATCCAGATCAGTCTCGGTCATACCCAGGTGCACCTGCGCCGCAGCAAAATGCCCGTCACCCACTTCCTGATCGGGCTCGGCGTAGTAATCCAGCAAGAGTCGCTCGGTAATCTGTACGATGGCGATCAAGGTCAGCGCCCCTGCGGGCAGTGTGCTTTCCGGCAATTTGTAGAGTTCGGGCTCATGGTGGTAACGGATCGCTTTGCCGATTAAGGCTGGCAGCCCCCAATTGCGAATGAGCAAAGCCCCCACCACCGGGTGCGTACAGGGGAAATAATCAGTCTCGGCATCAATCTGCAGTTGCTTAACCTCGCGACAATTAATCAGCACCTGCGAGTATTCAGGATAGCGCTGCGCCATCAAAGGCTGGCCTACGTCATGAAACAGTGCATACAGATAGGCGGCATCTAGCGCCACCCCACTGTGCTGCCGCGCCAATAAGCCTGCAGCCTGAGCGAGTAATACCGTGCGCGTCCAGAAAGCTTCGGTATAGGGATTACCAAGCTGCATGGTGGCTTTCAGTGCCGCCGTCATCACAATGCAGTGGATGTTGCGCGTGCCTAAGCGCTCCAAAGCTGACAAGACATTGCTGGTGGGTTTGCTGGCGGAAAACAGCGGTGAATTGGCCATTTTCAACACCTTGGCCAAAAGCCCGGCATCGGCGGCAATCAGCCGTGCCAGCTTGCGTAAATCGGGATCATCGCGCTGGGCTTCCAGCATGGCTTCTTGCACCACGGCCGAGCAGGAAGGAATATCAACCGAGGCTAAAACTTGCTCGATATCTTCAGGGGAAAGTTCATGAGGGTGGCCCATCTGGCACTCCGGCAGGCACACCGGGCAAAGCCGGCAACACTCCACTATAGAAGCACCTCCCCCTGCTTTGCCAAGCCAAATCCAACCCCAAGCCAACAATCTGGCTACATCAGCTGTCAGCTCTTGCGGTGGCCGACCAGCGGTCAGTCAGCGGAAATTACATTTGCCAACCAATGACGGACGCTGCCCGATTTTACTCCGCGCGCAACCAGCCCAGCTGGCCGTGGCAACTCTCGTTCAGCTGGGCCACCAGCGCCGCTTCGCTACTGGACACGATACTGAAGCAAAATTCCACCAAACTGTCGTGTTGCACCTCCATACTGGCAGGGGTATAAGCCGCTAGCACACGCCGCACATGGCCTTCCAATGCATACGGCACAGAGCAGCGCAGGCTACACATTTTTTGCTGCGCCACTTTTTCGGCCAGCAGCAGCGCCTGCGCCACCGAATCGGTGTAGGCTCGCACAAGCCCACCGGCGCCGAGTTTAACGCCACCAAAATAGCGCACCACCGTGGCCAGCACGCCTTCTAATTCTTGATGGCGTAATACTTCCAGCATGGGTCGGCCGGCCGTGCCCGAGGGCTCGCCATCATCCACCGCCGCCGACTGTCCGCCGGCCAGCAAGGCCCAGCACACATGCGCAGCATCGGGGTGCTCGGCTTTTAATTGAGCCACAATCGCCTGCGCCGCGGCACGGTCAGCCACCGGCTGCACCGCAGCCAGAAAGCGGCTTTTTTTGATCACCAGTTCAAAGTGGGCGGGCTGAGCCAGCGTGTAGGGCATGCAAAAACCTAAAGGGCTAATACTGAGGGGCAAAAGAAAACACCCCTTGCGGGGCGTTCGGGATCATACCGTGGGCGGCTAAACCGCCGCAATTGCGGTGTTCAGCTCGGTTACCAGGGGCGTGGGCGGGGCTGACGATTAGCCGCGCGCTGCTCTTCAGCCTCGGCAACGGTCAGTAAGCGTAGCGCCAACTCGGGCTCGCGTGGCATTGCCGCCATGCTGTGCTGCGCAGACCATTCAGCTTCGCCGCTGGCTGGGCATTCGCGTACCCAGCTACCTGCAGACATATCCAGAACATTTAACATAATGTGGCCCTCCCGATCATTACTGTATTGAAGACCCTTACAACTTGATCCTTACAATCAGAATATCGGCCTGCCAGGGGCAAATTTCAATCCCTTTATACTGTTTTGCGCAAAAAAAAGCTGAACGGTCGCTCCGTGCCGTTCAGCGTCTTGGTCCAGTTGCACTGCGCGCCGCAGCAATCGGCGCTGAAATGCCAATCCCCCAACAGTGCCTGCAGCACTAAATGCCCGACTGCAATCGACTGGCAGTCGGTATTTCTGCACAAAAAAAGGGAAGCAGATCGCTTCCCTTTTAATGGTTCACGCGCGGGGCTTAGCTGTAATTGTCCATGCTCGGGCAAGAACAAATCAGATTGCGGTCACCATATACGTCGTCGATGCGATTTACCGATGGCCAGAATTTATTGTCCAGCACGTAAGGCAATGGGAAGAACGCAGTATCGCGGCTGTAGGCGTGGTTCCACTCGCCACTGATATCGCCTTTGCTGTGTGGCGCGTTTTTCAGCGGGTTGTCTTCCAGCGTCCACTCACCTGCTTCCACTTTGGCGATTTCATTGCGAATCGAGACCATCGCCGCGATAAAGCGATCGAGTTCTGGTTTGGCTTCTGATTCAGTCGGCTCAATCATCAGCGTACCGGCAACAGGGAAGCTCATCGTCGGCGCGTGGAAACCGTAGTCCATCAGGCGCTTGGCGATATCGACTTCGGTAATGCCGCTCGCCGCTTTCAATGGGCGAATGTCGATAATACATTCGTGCGCGACGCGGCCATTCGCACCGCTGTACAACACTGGATAGTGCGCGCCGAGTTTCTTCGCCACGTAGTTGGCATTGAGCAAAGCGATTTCAGTGGCGTTTTTCATGCCGGCCGCGCCCATCATCGTGATGTACATCCACGAAATCGGCAAAATCGACGCCGAACCGAATTGCGCCGCTGAAACTGCGCCTTGACCGACAGCGACACTCGCGTCACCCACGGTGATCGGTGCTACCGCGTGATTGCTCATAAACGGAGCCAAGTGCGCCGCCAAACCAATCGGGCCCATGCCGGGGCCGCCGCCGCCGTGTGGAATGCAGAAAGTTTTGTGCAGATTCATATGGCTCACATCGGCACCGATGTCGGCTGGACGCGTCAAGCCCACTTGCGCGTTCAAGTTCGCGCCATCCATATACACCTGACCACCGAACAGGTGAATCGTCGCGCAGATTTCTTTTACTGCTGCTTCAAATACACCGTGCGTAGATGGATAAGTCAACATCAACGCTGCGAGGTTGTCTTTGTGCTGTTCAGCTTTGGCTTTCAAGTCCGCCACATCGACGTTACCGCTCTCGTCGCAATCGACCACCACGACTTTCATATTCATCATCTGCGCGGTAGCCGGGTTGGTGCCGTGCGCAGATTTTGGAATCAAGCAGATATTGCGATGCGCGTCGCCACGGCTTTCGTGGTAGCGGCTAATCGCCAGCAAGCCAGCGTATTCGCCCTGTGCGCCAGAGTTCGGCTGCATACAAATCGCGGCAAAACCAGTGATGGCTTTGAGTTGATCGGCCAAGGTATCGACCAGAATCTGGTAGCCCGCGGTTTGCTCGCTTGGCGCAAACGGGTGGATATTGCCAAACTCGGGCCAAGTCACCGGAATCATTTCGCTGGTGGCGTTGAGCTTCATCGTGCAGCTACCCAGAGAAATCATCGAGTGATTCAGCGCCAGATCACGGTTTTCAAGGCGTTTGAGGTAACGGAGCATTTCGTGTTCAGTGTGGTAGCTATTGAACACTGGGTGCGTCAGGTAGGCCGAAGTACGAACCAGTTCCGCCGGAATCGCATCGCTCGCCGCAGCATCAAGTGCCGCCAAATCAACGTCTTTACCCGTAAAGAGCTTCAGCAAGGTCGCCAAATCGTCTTGTGATGCCGCCTCATGGAACGCTACGCCCAATACCGTATCGCTCACTTTGCGCAGGTTATAACCCGCGTCTTGCGCGGCTTGGTAAACCGCAGCTGCATTGCTGAGCTCAACTTGTACCGTATCAAAGAAGGCGTTGTGCACTACTTTACCGCCGTTCTGTACCACTCCCGCTGCAAACAGCGCCGCCAAACGGTGAACGCGTTGCGCAATGCGTTTTACACCCGCTGGGCCGTGGTACACGGCGTACATGCCGGCCATATTGGCGAGCAGCACTTGCGAGGTACAAATATTCGAGTTGGCTTTTTCGCGGCGGATATGTTGCTCGCGCGTTTGTAGCGCCATACGCAGCGCCGTTTTGCCTTTGGCATCGATCGACACGCCGATAATGCGGCCCGGTGCCGAGCGTTTCATGTCGTCTTTAAACGCAAAATAAGCCGCGTGTGGGCCACCAAAGCCCATTGGCACGCCAAAACGCTGCGTGTTACCGACGGCCACGTCCGCGCCCAATTCGGCTGGAGACTTTAATACCGCGAGTGACAGCAAATCAGCCGCCACAATCGCCACGCCGCCTTTGGCTTTCAGCGCGGCAATCGGCGCGCTCAAATCAGCCACGACACCATCAGCGCCCGGATATTGGAACAGCGCACCGAAATAATCGCCATTACCCACATCGCTAGCTGCGCCAACCACAACTTCAAAGCCGAAGTATTTCGCGCGAGTGCGCACCACGTCTAGCGTCTGTGGCAATACCTGCGAGTCAACAAAGAACACATCAGTCTTGGCTTTCGACACGCGACGGGCCATCGCCATCGCTTCAGCCGCCGCAGTGGCTTCGTCGAGCAAGGACGCATTCGCCAATTCCAGACCAGTAAAGTCGATGACCATTTGCTGGTAATTCAGCAAGGCTTCGAGGCGGCCTTGGGCGATTTCAGCTTGGTACGGCGTGTACGCGGTGTACCAGCCCGGGTTTTCCAGCACATTGCGCAAAATCACGCCCGGCGTCAGATTGGGGTAGTAGCCCAAGCCGATAAAGGATTTTTTGATGATGTTTTTGCTGGCGATGGCTTTGAGTTTGGCCAGCGCTTCGTGCTCGGGCATTGCATCGGGCAGGTTCAGCGCTTGGTTAAAACGGATGTCGGCTGGAATCGTTTGGCCAACCAGATCATCCAAAGACGTGGCGCCGATTTCGGCCAACATCGCAGCTTGATCGGCGCTGTTTGGGCCGATGTGGCGAGCGACAAACTCGTCACGATTAAACAAAGTAGAAAGCGTCATGGGGTACCTTCAGGGTCAAGGCGTAGCAAAGCGCAGCCTTTAAGCCGCGCTTTGCGATAAATTATTCTTTTAAATCAGTGCAGTAACACTTCAGCACAAATTCGAGCGAGAAGCCCGACGGCAAGGCAAGCTATCCGCGAAAAACCGGAATTGACATCAGGTCAATGAGGATTTTGAGCGGGTGGCTTAACGCCGCCAGCGGGTTTTTCAGCCGGATTTGTTTTAGGCGCCGATTTCTTTGCTGTATTGCTCTGCCGTCAGCAAGCCTTCCAGATCCGCCACATTGGCTGGCTTCACGCGGAAGAACCACGCCGCGCCATATGGGTCGGTGTTGGCCAGCTCAGGTGCGGCTTCCAGCTCGACATTGACTTCCAGCACTTCGCCGGCGATTGGCGCGTAAACATCTGAAGCGGCTTTTACCGATTCCACCACGCCTGCGGTAGCGTCGGCATCCAGTTGCGCGCCCACGGCCGGCAGCTCAACAAACACCACGTCGCCCAGCAACTCTTGGGCGTGGTCGGTAATGCCGATGGTGACGGTGCCATCGGCTTCCAGGCGCAGCCATTCGTGGCTGTTTACGTATTTCAGTTCTGCAGGTACCTTGCTCATGACGCAATCCTCTATGGGTATATGATTAGAAGTTATATTTTAATTAGCCCGCAGGGCAATACCCTGCGGTGTATAGCGAATACAGTGGCCAATTGATCTCGCCCGTGCGCGCTTAGGCAAAGACTTTTTTGCCGTTGCGCACAAATGGCATTTTCACCACGCGCACCTCAGTCAGCGTGCCGCGCAAATCCACCTGCGCACTGTCGCCAGTGGCGGCGGGTACGCGCGCAATGGCCACCGAATGCTTGAGCGTGGGCGAGAAAGTACCGCTGGTAATCACGCCTTCGCCAATACCAGCTACCAGCACTTTCTGGCCTTCGCGCAATACGCCACGGCCTTCGAGCACGAGGCCCACTTGTTTCATGGCAACGCCCGCCGCGCGTTCAGCTTCAAGTGCGGCGCGGCCGATGAAGTTGCGCTCGCTTGGCTCCCACGCAATGGTCCAGCCCATGCCGGCTTGCAATGGCGAAATGGTTTCGTCCATGTCGTGGCCGAACAAATTCATGCCCGCTTCCAGACGAAGCGTATCGCGTGCGCCCAAGCCGATTGGCGCGACGCCCGCGCCGAGCAGCGCTTTCCAGAATAGTGGCGCTTCATCCGCAGGCAACATGATTTCCAGCCCGTCTTCCCCCGTATATCCAGTCCTAGCGATAAACCAGCCCTCTTCAACCGAGCCAAACGGGAAACCCTGGAATACTTTCAGGCCTTTGATCGTGCTTTCCCACTCTTCATGCAGCACTTTGCAGGCTTTTTCGATGGCGTTCGGGCCTTGGACGGCGATCATGGCCAGTTCGCGGCGAACGGTCAGCACCACATCGCGGCCTTCCGCTTGCTTCAGCATCCACGCGATGTCTTTATCCGCCGTACCCGCGTTCACCACCATGCGGTAGCCGTAATAGGTGCGGTAAACGATCAGATCGTCGATGACGGTGCCTTCCGGCGTGAGCATGCCCGAATACAGCGCTTTGCCGTCAAAAGCGAGTTTTTCCACGTCGTTGGCGATCAGGGTGCGTAGCCAGTCTTTGGCCTCAGTACCGGTAATGTCGAGCACGCACATGTGCGACACGTCAAACATACCGGCGTCAGTGCGAACGATTTCGTGTTCTTTAAGTTGCGAGCCGTAGTGGATCGGCATCGCCCAGCCGGCGAAATCGACAATCTTTGCGCCAGCGGCCAGATGGGATTCGTAGAGCGGCGTGGTCTTGGGGGTTGCGGTCATCGTGGACTCCATAGGGTATACCCTCATAGGCCGCTACTTTATTGATGTAGCGGGCAACACCCCTCTGTCCTGTCACCTGAGATTTTCCGGTCAGCGTAGCTGGCCGTTGAGCCCTTCGGTGGTTGCCGCGGGCATCGACCATGCCGGGCAACACTCTCCAGAGTATTTGAGCTCAGCTGAGCTCGGTGCAAGCAGTCCTTCTACCTGAGCGATTCGCGGGTGCCATTGCGCCTTCGGTGGTATTTGTTTACAGACAAATACACTCTCCTGCTTAACGGGCTGGATTATCGGGGGAAGTAGCAGGCTTGGCAAGCCGCAAACGCGAAAAATCGGCCACAACAAGATAAGCGCAAAGCGCGACAGCTAGCCCTGCAATGGCATCGTAAGCTGCTTGGTCAAAATGGCCTGATTTTCTTCCTGAAAACCGATTTTTCGGTAGAAGTGATAGGCCGGCACGGCGCGAGCTGTGTTGAGAAAAGTCCAACGATAGCCTTGCGCCAGCAAGCGCTGCTCATATTCAGCAAATAATTGCTGACCTAAGCCCTGCCCTTGCAAGTGCCCAGCAATGCAAAACTCTTTAATGAAGAAATGCCAGTCCTCAATCCAGCGCTCGCCCCAGCCAAAGGCCAAGCCCACCGGTACATCATCGGCCCGCATACCCAAGCCATAAAAACGTGGGAACTGGCTAAACGCAGCAAAGCGCTCTAGCACGGCCTCAATCTGCCAACCATCACACCACGGTGCGACATTAAACACCCGCAAATACAGCTCGGCATACAGCGCCAGATTGGTGGAATTTAAGTCTTCAAACTGTAGTTGCATCGCCCCTCATTTGCCGACACCAGGCTTTAGCGCCACAATGCCCTACTTACACAAACCCACAGTGTATCGAAACCTGGGCTAAAAATGCTGCCGATCACGCCACGCCGCCCACTCAAGCTATGGCCACGCTTACGGCCAGCACTGCTCCCCGCCCTGTTGGTCGGGCTACTTAGCCTCGCGCTGCTTTGGCATGGGCCGATACAGCAATTGCCCGATTATCATCATTTTGCCGATCGGCGTAGCTGGCTGGGCCTGCCCAATGCCGCCGATGTACTCTCCAATCTTGGCTTTGCGCTGGTTGCGCTTTGGGGCGGCTGGCGACTGAGCCGCGCCAATCCGGCCCACCCGGCCTGGCGGGCTTATGCGCTGTTTTTTCTGGCGCTGCTACTCACAGCTGTGGGTTCGGGCTGGTATCACCTGGCCCCGGACAACACCCGACTGGTGTTTGATCGTATTCCGATTGCACTGGCCTGCGTGGCTCTGCTCGCCGCGGTCTGGCAAGACCAATACGGGCGAACTGGGCATGGTGGGCAGCAAACACTGGCCTGCTTGCTACTGACGCTGCTGGCCTACCTGAGCGTGTGGTGGTGGCAAAGCACCGATGTACCGCTGCTGGCGCCGGCCGCCGACGCACTGTTAGCGCCAACACCGGCCCAGCCGTTGGGGCTGGGCGATCTGCGGCCGTATCTGCTGCTGCAGATTTTGCCGCTCATCCTCATCCCGCTTGTGCAGTGGCAGGCCGGCAGCCCCGCCCGCCAGCGCCGCGCCTTTGCCTTGGCCATCGCGCTGTATATCGCGGCCAAGGCGGCAGAGCTACAAGATCATCAGCTCTTTCACCAGCTGCAATGGCTTAGCGGCCATACGCTCAAACACCTGCTCGCTAGCCTCGCGGCGCTGGTGATTGGCTGGCAAATGCCGCTGGCCGAGCCGCGGCAAAATTAGCCGCATTTAGGCAGTAAAACTCATTCTCCTTTTGCTATGCTGCAAACAGCTTAGCCCTAAGGATGCCCCGCATGAGTGAGAGCCCGGCCAAGAAAGTACTGATTGTTGATGATGATGCGATCCAGCGGGTCTTGCTGAGCAATCTACTCAGCCCCCACTATCAAGTATTTGCGGCGCCCGATGGCCGTGCCGGCTTGGCGCTGGCCAATGCTGAATTGCCTGCCGCCGTGATCTCTGATGTGTGCATGCCCGAGCTGGGCGGTTATGAGCTCTGCCAGCAACTAAGTAGCAGCGCCGCCACCGCGCATATTCCGGTGCTGCTGATTTCTGCCGAAGAAAACATGACCGAGCTGTTGCGCGTTTATGATGCCGGCGGGCAGGGATTTATCACCAAACCGATCCACCCCGGTGAGCTATTGACTCAACTGGCGCATATTTTACAGCTGGCCGAGCAACGGGCCGCGCTCGAACAGCAACTCAATTACGCCACCAGCGCAGCATTTACAGCCATGAGTAGCATGAGCGAAACCGGTACGCTGATGCAGGCCGTCACGGGTTTACCCGGTAAGCATAACGAGCAAGAGGTATTGAGCCATTTATTAGCCATGCTGGCCGAATTTGGCCTGAGTGGTGTCGTGGCCATTCACACCGCACACAGCCAGCTGTGCCAAAATCAGGCTGGCGAAGCCAGCCCGGTTGAGAAAGCCATCTTGCAGCAAATGCGCAGTATGGAACGCATTATGCAGTTTAAGCAGCGGCTATCGATTCACTTCCCCAATGTCAGCCTCTTGGTCACTAATTTGCCGATCAATGAGCCCGATCGAGCCGGCCGCTTGCGGGATCACCTAGCCATCATGCTCGAAGCGACGCAGTGCAAGCTCGATGCATTTAGTATGAAGATGGATGTGGAAGAACAGGGCAAGCTGATTTCCACCGCCCGCGAGCTCGTGCAAACCCTCTATCAAATTCAGCAACAACAACGCAGGAGCAGTGAAGAAAAAGTCGCCGTGATCAGTCATAGCCTGATGGAGCTAGAGCATTCACTTACCTCGTTCGGCCTCACCGATCAGCAAGAAGAGAATCTGCTGCGGATTGTCCGTGAATCCTGGGATAACCTCTCCAACCTCTACCAGCAAGAACGTACGCTGCAGGAAAAGCTCTCCGGGCTGGCAGATAAGCTCAATCAGATTTTGTAGTTTCTCGCACGAATAAGTAGAGAAAAGTAGATCAGCGGCAGCGAATAAAAAACCAGCCAAACTCCTGAAAACATACGTATTTGGTTAGCGAAAAAATACCGATACTCGTTTTCGGAGATAAAACTAATAATCTCTCCCTTATTAACAAGGCAGAACTGCCCATTAATAATCTTAGGTAAACCATGACCAGCTACGCCAACTGTAAAGAAAAAATTAGCAATTACATAAATGAATATTATAAAAACCGGCACAAAGACCCAAACTGGAATTCCGGGTAGCAGGTTAGACAAACTCATTTCTGATTTTTCATA
The DNA here is from genome assembly GCF_945957625.1 of uncultured Chitinibacter sp. Classification (NCBI taxonomy): domain Bacteria; kingdom Pseudomonadati; phylum Pseudomonadota; class Betaproteobacteria; order Neisseriales; family Chitinibacteraceae; genus Chitinibacter; species uncultured Chitinibacter sp. The sequence goes on along the minus strand of NZ_CAMFLP010000001.1, from coordinate 317,333 downwards.
GTTTCTAGCGTATTTAACAAGACCGATGAACAATGGAAAAATAAGCACATGCAGCAACCAAAGCTCCGGAATTTGAATTATTGAATGCCACCCGACAATCGCAGCAACGTGGAAAAATAGCGCAGCTAAAAAACCTAAGAGGGCCATCGTTTTTAAGATTACCAGCACTGGCATGCATCCTTTTTCAAGCGTTAGCCAGCAATTGATGCAAGCCATACAGCGCCAGCCCAATCAAACCGCCCACCAGCGTGCCATTCAGGCGTACAAACTGTAGATCCACACCCACATTCACCTCCAGCCGCTCCACCATCACTTCGTCATCCCACGCTTTAAGCTGCTCAGCAATAAAGACCCCGATTTGCCGGCGATAGCGTTTCACCAACTGGCCGGCGGCGACGCGGGCGTGGCGATTTAGCCAATCGGATAGGCTGGCGTCTTGCGCCAAGCGTTGGGCCAGATGCGTGAGGCCCGCAGCGAGCTTTTGCCGCAGCAGCGAATCGGGCGTGTTGAGCCCTTCGGCCAGCCAGGCCACTACGCGCAGCCAGATCTGATCAAGCGTGGCCAACAGCGTGGGGTCAGCCAGCAGGCGTTGCTGCGCGGCGCGCAGGCGCGCTTGTAGCTCGGTATCGGTGCGCAATTGCTCGATTAGCTCAGCCAAGGTTTGATCCACATGCTGGCGCAGCGGATGCTGCGGCGCATCGCGCATGGCCTGCACTTCGCGCGCGGCCGCATGCACGAGCTTACGCGCCAGGTAGCGCCCCCCGGCTTCATCCAGTGACAGCCATTTTAGGTAATCCAGCTCCGTGGCAATCAAATGCGCCAGATGGTTTTGCAGCCGCTGCTGCGTGGTGGGGTGATTAAGCTGCTCATCAAGGTGGGCCAGCACCGCATCCACCAGTTGCTGGTGCGTACCGCTCTGGCGGATATAGCGCAAGATTTCGGTGGTGGGCGGTAATAAATCCAGCTTGCCCAGCTGATGATGCAAAAGCTCGCGCAGCCGCGCCTGCATCGCGGGCTCAGTCAGGCTTTGCAAAATATAGTGCAGCAGATTGGCCAGCTGTTCGGCGCTAGCCGCCGCGTGTTCGCTTTGCTGCAGCCACTGGGCGAGTCGGGCGGCGGGGTTAAATTCGCTCACCTTGGCCATGATGCGCTCGGTGGAGAGAAAGTGCGCCTCAATAAATTCGCCCAGGCTATCGGCAATGCGGTGTTTGTTTTTCGGAATAATGGCCGTGTGCGGAATCGGCAGATTGAGCGGCTGGCGAAATAAGGCGGTGACCGCAAACCAGTCGGCCAAGCCCCCCACCAACGCCGCTTCGGCAAAGGCCTCGATATAGCCAAGCCAGCCCCAGTGCGGATACAGGCTGCGCAGCCAGATCATCCACAAAAGCAGCGCGGCCATCAACACCAAGAGACCGGTGGCGCGGCGTTTCATACTGGCGAGGCGTTGGGTTTTACTGGCCAGCGCCAGTGTGGCGGGAGTGGGCATGCGGCGACCTACGGCACAACTAGAAACCTTCAGTGTACGCTGCAGGCTGCGGCTTGTCTTGCGATGGGCTTACGTATAGATACCCCATTCAGTATTGTGCCGCAAAGCATGCCAATAAATGCCTACAAGGCAATACCCCCAGGCAAATCGATACACCCTACCATGCACATGGCGCGCCCACCCGCGCCTAGCGCAGCCATTCAGCCAGCCCCGCCGTCGCGGCTAGACTCAGGCCGCGCAAAGAGTTGGGCTGGGTAGATTGGCGCTTTACACCAAGCGCACTTTCACCGGCTTGCCTTTCAATTTGCCCTGCCCATTGCCTAAACGTTTGAGCACCGACTGCACATGGCGGCGCTCGATGGCCACATAGGTTTGAAATTCAAACAGGTCAATCTTGCCAATCGCGTCGCCCGGCAAGCCACCATCGCCGGTTAAGGCCCCGACTACATCGCCGGGGCGCACTTTCTGTTTACGGCCTGCATCAAAACACAAGGTCGCCATACGCGCGGGCAGGGCAAATTCGCCTTCGATAGTCAGGTCTTCGATACGACCCGCCGGAATATCGGCATCCAGATATTCAGCCACCTGCCGCTGGCGCTTGGCCTGACTAGGGCTCACCAAACTCACGGCATAGCCTTTTTTGCCAGCGCGGCCAGTACGGCCGATACGGTGCACATACACTTCCGGGTCGTGCGGCAATTCGTAATTCACCACCAGCGCCAGGTCTTTGATGTCCAGCCCGCGCGCGGCCATATCAGTGGCCACCAGAATCGGGCAGCTACCATTGGCAAATTGCACCAGCATCAGATCGCGATCGCGCTGTTCCAGCTCGCCATGCAGGGCAATCGCGGCAAAGCCGTCTTCCACCAGCGACTCGGCCAGCGCCATACAGTCGGCACGGGTATTACAAAACACCACGCTGGAAGCCGGCTGATAATGGGCAAAAATCCGTTTCAGCAAATCAGGCTTGTCGGCGTTGTCTTTCACCGCATAGGCGGCCTGCACGATATACGACTGATCGTGCAGCGCCTCTACGGTCACTTCCACCGGGCTGCGCTGAATGCTGGCCGATAGTTTGCGAATACCCTCAGGGTAAGTCGCGGAAAACAGCAGCGTTTGCCGCCATTTGGGCAAAAATGAAATCACATCGGCCACTTCGCCGCCAAAGCCCATATCCAGCATGCGGTCGGCTTCATCCAGCACCAGAGTGCTGACGTGTTTCACACTCAGGGTTTCTTTGTGCAAATGATCTTGAATCCGCCCTGGCGTGCCCACCACCACATGCGTGCCATGCGCCAGCGAGGCGGCCTGCGGCGCCAGCGGCGTGCCGCCACACAGGGTGGTGATTTTCAGATTGGGCAAATGCCGGCCAAGGCGGCGCAAATCTTTACTGACCTGATCGGCCAGCTCGCGGGTGGGGCACAAAATCAGCGCTTGCGGCTTAAATAGCGTGAGATTGAGCTTATGCAGCAGCCCGATCCCAAATGCCGCCGTTTTGCCGCTGCCGGTTTTGGCTTTGGCGATCAGATCGCGCCCTTCCAGCACCAGCGGCAAGCTGGCCGCCTGAATCGGGGTCATGCTGGTGAAGCCCAGCGAGGCCAGATTATCCTGGCATTCAGCCGAGAGTACGTCGAGGGTGGAAAAAGGGATCGCTTTAGCCATAGGGTACCGCCTTGCAAAAAACACCGGTGGGTTGCACCAATGCAAACGGCCTTGGTTATGGAAAAACCAAAGCCGTTGGGTAATAGATTGATTGGGCGGGATTTTACCTGAAAAACCGGCCCAGCGGGATCAGGCGCCCCAGAGAGCGCGCAAGAGATAAAACACCAGCATGCCCACCGCAATGGCCGCCATCAGCCGGCGGGTGCGCGCCATAATCAGCGCCGTAGCCAGCATGCCCCAAAGTGCGGGGTTGGCCAGCGTCCAGCGCCAGCCGGTCGGCCCGTGGAGCACTTCGGGCAAGACGATGGCCGTAAGCACCGCCACCGGCACAAAAGCCAGCGCCTGCTGCACTTTCGCCGGCAGGCGCGCCGCCATGCCAGGGATAAACCCCAGCACGCGCAAGCCATAAGTCACCACCGCCATGCCGAGCAGCATCAGTACAATTTCTGGGATACTCATTGCCAGTATGCTCATCAAATGCTTTCCTTATCAGGCTTTACAGGCAATACCCCCGCAAGCGCCGCACCACCCCGATTCGCCACCAGCATACCAGCCCAAATCCCGGCCAGCACCGCCAGCAGCAAACCCAGCTTATAAGGTAATGATAAGGTCAGCAGCGAAGTCAGCCCTGCAGCCACGCAAGCGGCAATTTGTGCGCGATTAATCAACAGCGGCACCACAATGCCGGTGAAAGTAGCCACCATGGCAAATTCCAGCCCCCAGCTCGCCAGGCCCGGCACACTCTGCCCGAGCAGCACCCCGGCTATAGTGGAAAGCAGCCAGCTGCCGCCATTGCACAGCCCCGAGCCCAGCATAAACACCCCCAAGGGCTGCACTTGCTGCTGGCGCGCCAATTGCATGGCGGCAAAGGTTTCATCAGTGAGGAAGTACGCCAGCCCGGCGCGCTGCCAGAAAGGTAAAGGCGCCAGCTCGGTATGCAGGCTGGCGCTGTAGAGCGCATGGCGCAAGTTCACAATCATCGTGGTGAAGACAATCAGCGGCCAGTCCGCGCCGCTGGCGAGCAAACTCACCGCTAGAAACTGCGCCGAGCCGGCATACACCAATAGCGACATCGCCACCGCCGCCCAGCCGGGCAAGCCGGCGCTAATGGCCAGCGCGCCAAAAATCAGCCCGAACGGAGCCACGCCCATTTGCATCGGCAAGGTGGCCTGAAAACCGGCGCGCAAGGCGGCGCGTGCAGAATGCGGGGCCGGCAATTAATACCCACCTAGCGTATAAGCCGGTAGGCCAGATGAAATAATAATCAGCAAGCAATACCCCGCTTATTGCGCCAATAGCGCTTGCTTGAGCTCTTCCGGCACATTCGACAGCACCAGTGTATCGCTGTATTTATCGTAAATCACCGCCCCGCTGCGCAGGCTGGCGCGATCAAATTCCACTTTCCATTGCGGCGCATTGGCCTTAAAGCGCATCAGCGGTTTGATCGCCCGCCGATCAGGCACGAAACCATCATTAATGCCCAGCTCTTCGTTTTCTAGCGCAGCCTGCAGCTGGGCTGGCGCGGTGGGGAACACCTGCTCGGCAACCGTCGCCAGCGCTACTTCGCCCTGCCCTTCGCCCAAGGCATCCAGATAGCTGTGCGCGCGCTGAAAGAGCTCATCGCGCTCATCACCGGCAATGGCTTGCTCATTGGCAAAGGCTTCCAGCCCTTTCACGAGTTTCTGGGTTTCTTTCAGCGGGGTTTTGACATCAAGGCAGCCAAGAAACTGCTTGAAATAGCCAGCCACATCGCCGCGCCCTCGTAAAAAGCTCACATAGCGCTCGCCGCCCGCCTGCCAGCTGCCGAGGTCAATCCGTCCCGCTACGCGCAAATGCTGCATATCCAGGTGAATGCTATCAATCACCTGCAGCTCATCATTCACCGCCGTACCAATCACTTCGCTTAGCAGCGCAATAAATATAAAGCGCATCGCTGCGTTATTCACCTGCGCCACCAGCACATAACCGCCACTAGCCAGTGGCTCGGCCTCCATGCGGGTTTGCAGCTCGGCCATCAGCTCACGAGAAAAACCGGTGAAATCGAGGCTATTTTCCTGACTAAAGCGGCGCACCAGTTGCGGCATCAGCAACGTTTCATCATCGGCAAACTGGCCAAAGCCTTTGCCATTGCGCGTGCCATACTGCTCGCACAATTGATCAACCAGCCGTTGCGCAGCGGGTGTAATCGCCAATGCAGCCGGCGCCAGCGCCACTCGCGCCGGGCCACTGGGCTCTTTGTGCAGTTGATGAATAATCAGGTGTTCAATGGTATTAAGCGACATGGCAGCCTACCGCAATGCAAAAGCGCTATTGTCCATGCTTTAGCGCGCGGCGACCAGTCGGCGGTGGCGGTCGTCGTTCAACGAGCGGCGGCAAGTCAGCCATAGCCGAAGTTGCAGAGCGGGCGGCTTGATTGCAGGGCCAGCAAGCGGACTACTGCAGTTTGGGCGATCGCCCCGGCTCAGCGCGCTGGGGCCGCTTGGCGCGCCCGTTGCCACAGCGCGGCGCAGTCGCGAATATGGGCCTCACCCAGCATGCGCATGGCGGTGTAGCTTAAGCCGGCTGCGACTACAGGGCCCAATAGCGGCACCCATTTGGCCGCCTGCTTGCTCACCAGCCGCACGCCAGCACGTTTGAGCGCCAGCATAATCAGCGCTTTGCTGGCATAGCGGCCGATCAGCGGATTACCCAGTTGCCGCGCCAGCTGCAGCAGCCATTGCTGCTCGCTGGCGCTAAATTGCTCAACTTGCGTAGCGGCCAGCCCAAATTCACGATTGATGGCTTCTACCATTTTGGCCAGAATGGCCATATCGGCGGCGACATCCAGCCCCGGCACCGGCACCGCAGCGAGCGCCCCCGACAACAGCGCCTGCGATTGAATCAAGGCGCGGGCGCGGGCCATGGTGGCAGCCAATTCGTCCTCAGTAGGCAGGACCAACAAGGATTCATGAATTATCTCGCTCATTTACATCTGGCTCCGGATGAGGCGCAAGCGCGCGTCGGCAATTTACTGGGTGATTTTATCAAACCGGCCTACGCCGGGCATTTACCACCGGCGCTGCAGGCTGGCTTACGCCTGCATATGCAGATCGACCAATACACCGATCAGCATCCTTTGATCCGCGCGGCGCGGCCTTGGTTCCACCCCAGCCGGCAGCGTTTTGCCGGGATTTTGCTGGATATCTTCTTTGATCATTTTCTGGCCCGCGATTGGAGCCAATGGCATCCGCAACCGCTGACGACGTTTACTGAGCAAGTGTACGCCGAGCTGTTTAGCCACTGGAATTATCTACCTCCGCGATTGCAACACAATCTACCCGCCATGCAGCAGGAAGACTGGCTGGGCGGCTATCGCGAGCTGGCACGCATTGAGCGGGTACTGGCCGGCTTTGCCCGTTTTCGTCTTAGTCGCCCGACGCCGTTTGCGGCGGGGTTTCTGGATCTGCAGGCCAATTATGCGGAGTTTGGTGCGCTCTTTCAGGCGTTTTACCCGCAATTGCAGGCGCATGTAACGCAGCTGCTAGCGCCTCAGGCCGAATGCGGGAATTCACCCAAGCAGGCCTGATTGCGCCCCTTTTCCTTGGCCAGATACAGCGCGGCATCGGCCGCAGCCACCAACCATTTGGGCGAAGCATCTAGCCGCGGGGTAATCGCACACACGCCCACACTGACCGTTACCGTGGGCATGCCGTCTTCGCGATCCGGGTGGGCAATCGCCACCCCGGCCACCTGATCACTCAACCATTGCCCGACCGACAGTGCATCGGCAGGGCCTATGGCCGGCAGAATAATCGCAAACTCTTCTCCGCCGTAGCGGGAAACAATTTCGCCAGGCCGGCGCACACTACGCGATAGGCACTGCGCTACCGATTTGAGGCAATCATCGCCCGCCTGGTGCCCCAGTTTGTCGTTAAAGCGTTTGAAATGATCGACATCGACCATGGCCAGCGCCAAGGGCATTTGCAGGCGTAAATGCCGCCGCCATTCCTGCAGCAACACTTCATTAAAGTGCCGGCGATTAAACACCCCGGTCAGGGCATCCAGATTCACCAGCGATTGCAGATAGCGGGTTTGCTGATTGAGCAGCAGATGGGTTTTCACCCGCGCTTTAACCACATCTTCGTTAAATGGCTTACTGACAAAATCCACCGCGCCGGCACGCAGCGCTTTGATTTCGTATTCATCACCACGGTGGGCGGTGATGATCATGATGGCACTATCGAAATTGGGCTGATGGCGCAGCGCCCGGCAGACTTCGTAGCCATTCATGCCCGGCATTTCCACATCGAGCAGAATCAGATTGGGGTGCAATTGCTGCGCCAGCAGCAGGCCCTGCTCGCCATCACTGGCACAATGCACTTCGGCGAGGCCTTCAACCATGGCGCTGAGCATTTTCTGATTGAGCGGGCTGTCATCCACAATCAAAATGACGCCGGCCTGGGCGCGCCGCAACACTATGCTTTACTCCGGATCGGGCAGCTGCTGGCGAATCGCCACAAATTCGGGATAGGCGGCCAGCGCCACATCCACTAAATGCGGATCAAAATGCTTGCCGCGTTCAGCCTGCAGCAAGGCGATAATGTCTGCATCCGGCCACGGCTCTTTGTAAGAGCGGCGCGAGGCCAGCGCATCAATCACATCAACCACCGCCATAATGCGCGCCTCGAGCGGAATCGCCGCGCCAGCCAGGCCGCGTGGGTAACCGCTGCCATCCCATTTTTCGTGGTGATCGCGGGCAATAATCGCCCCCATTTTGGCAATCACCCGCTTGGTGTTTTTCAATAGCTGATAGCCATGATCCGCATGGGTTTTCATGATTTCCCATTCCTGCGCATCGAGCTTGCCGTGCTTATGCAAAATGGTTTCCGGGATCGCGATCTTGCCAATATCGTGTAGCGGCGAGGCATAGCGGATGGTTTCGCAGTAGTCTTGCGGCATATCGAGTTTATGCGCCAAGAGCTCGCACATCAGCGCCACGCGCCGCACATGCATGCCGGTTTCTTTCGAGCGTTGTTCAATCGCATCGCCGATGACGAGCAACAACTCTTTTTGCGTTTCCTGGATATTTTCTTTGGTGTAGAGCGATTCGAAAATCAGCGCCACATTGCTGGCAAACATTTGCAGCAAGCGTTGCTGTAATTCATCCAGTGGCTGGCAAAGGCTGGCATACAGCACATTGGTGGCATCTGTGCCGACTTCAAAATTGGCCAGAAACGCATAATCAGGCAGCTGATTCTGGCCGCCATCGCACATAAAATTGACCAACTCGCGCACATGATCGGGTAGCGAGGGGCCATTGAGATCGTCGGCGATATGGATATTCTCACCCGTGGCGGCCAGCACCGTATTGACCTTATCACCATATAAATCAGTTGATTGCGAAACCAGATACACTTCGCTGGTTTGAATATTCAGTAGATCCAGTAATTGCTGCAGTACGGCCGAGCCAAACTGATGCAGGGTGCGGCTGCGTAATACGGCTTGTGAGGAGGAAATGACTTTTTCCATCCCTTGCTGGGTATTGCTGATGGTGATGATGTCGCGATAAGAGCGGATCGCCGCGTAGATACAGGTTTTGAGCTTGATATTGGTGAGCTCGGTTTTGGCTTTGTAGTCGTTGATGTCGTATTCCTGAATCACGACTTCTTCCGGGTGCTGATTGGGCTGGCCGGTGCGCAGGATAATCCGCAAGGAGCGGTTATTCATTTCCGAGCGGATTTTCTCCACCAGCAACAAGCCGGCCTCGGGCGACTCCATCACCACATCGATAAACGCCACCGCCACATCGGGATGCTGGCTCAGTAGCTCATAGCCGCTGATTCCGCTATCGGCGTACAGCAATTCCAGCGGGCGGCCATCGACCTTCACCCGCGCCAGAGAGAGCCGGGTCACTTCGAAAATATCGCGTTCATCGTCGATGACGGCCACTTTCCAGGGGGGGAGTTTTTCTTCCCCTTGTCGTGGGGCGTCGTCCAGCAGGAAGTCCATTGCGCGCTGTATCTGAAGTTTTCTAACACTTCAGCATAGTCGCCCACGCGCAAAAAGCCATGCAGTGGCGGCCAAAGGCGCGCTAGCTGCGCTGCATGGGCTGATAGCTGATTCCGTTCTCGCTGGTTTGCTGGGCGGCAATCGGCATAAAGCCATAGCGCATATAAGCCATCACACTATTGGGGCTGGCATTTACACTGCGCAAGGGGCAGACCGCGTCTGCGGCGCGAATCAGCGCGCGCCCCACCCCGCGGCTTTGCAGCTCGGGCAGCACAAACAGCAAGGTGATATGCCCATCACCCCGCACTTGAATCAGGCCGATGATCGTATCCTGCACCAGGGCCACCCAGGTGGCGGCGCCGGCCGCATCGCGGGCGCGGATTTCCGGGGCGCTGCAAATGGCAGCAATAGCCGCAGCGCCTTGCGCACTCTGGTATTGCACCGCCAAATGTTGAAACGAGGCCCAGGCGACTGTGGCGGCGGTGTCGTATTCATCAGCCTGAATCGGGCGGACGGTCAGCGCCATTAGCCCGCAGTCCCACCGACAGTGAGCCCGCCATCGATGCGCAACGTCGGTTGGCCCACGCCCACCGGCACGCTCTGGCCGTCTTTCCCGCAGGTGCCGACGCCCGGATCCAGTGCCATATCGTTGCCGATCATCGACACGCGGGTAAGGACATCCGGGCCGTTACCGATCAGAGTGGCACCTTTCACCGGATACAGCAGCTGGCCGTTTTCTACATACCAGGCTTCGGCCGCCGAGAATACAAACTTGCCGCTGGTGATATCCACCTGGCCGCCACCAAAATTCACCGCGTATAGCCCGCGCTCCATCGAGGCGATAATCTCGGCCGGCTCGCACTCGCCGTTGGTCATCAGGGTATTGGTCATGCGCGGCATCGGTAGATGGGCGTAGCTTTCGCGCCGGCCGTTGCCGGTGATGGCGGTATTCATCAGCCGGGCATTCAGGCTGTCTTGAATATAGCCTTGCAAGATACCGTCTTCGATCAGTACCGTGCGCTGGGTTGGATTGCCTTCATCGTCGATATTCAGCGAGCCACGGCGATCCGCCAATGTGCCATCGTCCACCACCGTCACACCCGGCGCTGCCACGCGCTGACCAATCCGGCCGGCAAAGGCCGAGCTGCCTTTACGGTTAAAGTCGCCTTCCAGCCCGTGGCCAATTGCTTCATGCAGCAAAATACCCGGCCAACCATTGCCCAGCACCACGGTCATTTCGCCGGCAGGCGCCGGGCGGGCATCCAGATTGAGTACGGCCTGATCGACGGCTTTTTTGGCGTAATCCAGCAGCACGGCATCAGTGAAATAGGCGTAATCAAAGCGCCCGCCGCCGCCCGCGCTGCCCTGCTCACGCTGGCCGTTATGCTCCACAATCACATTGATCGACAAGCGACACAGCGGGCGTACATCGGCCGCGCGATGGCCATCATGCCGCGCGACATAAATCACTTCGAATTCACTCGCCAGGCTCGCCATCACCTGCACCACCCGTGGATCAAGGCTGCGTGCGATTTGCTCCACTTTTTCCAGCAAGGCAACTTTGGCGACTTCATCTAGGCTAGCGAGCGGATCTTTAGGGGTATAGAGCTGCAAGCCTTTTTGCTGATAGGGCTGCGCGGCAATACCCCGCCCACCTTGTCGGCCAATCGCCCGCGTGGCCAGCGCCGACTGAGTGAGCGCCGGCAGGCTGATGTCATCGGAATAGGCAAATGCGGTTTTCTCGCCACTGACGGCCCGCACGCCCACGCCCTGATCAATATTAAAGCTGCCGGATTTTACAATCCCTTCATCCAGGCTCCAGGCTTCGGAGCGGCTGTACTGGAAATACAAATCGGCATAATCCACCTCGTGTTGCATGATTTGCCCCAACACCTGCTGCAAAGCAGCTTCATCCAGCGCAGCCGGGGCCAGCAGCTGGCGCTCGGCAAGGGCAAACGGGTCGAGGTGGGCGGCATCAAACGAAGCAGGCATGGTCATCCTTTACAACAGTTAGTTTTAGCGCGCGCCGATCCGGCGCGGCGCAAAGTGAACATTAAAGCACACGATGGCGCAGGGCCGGCAAAATTGTCCGTACCCGCGCGGCCTGGCTGGCTTTCAATTCAGCCAGCACCACCCCTTCGCCCGTGGGCAGCACATCCAGCACCATCCCCCACGGGTCGATCAACATGCTGTGGCCAAACGTGCTGCGTCCGCTGGGGTGGGTGCCGCCCTGGCCACTGGCCACAACAAAACACTGGTTTTCAATCGCCCGCGCCCGCAGCAGGATTTCCCAGTGTGCACGACCCGTGGTGGCGGTAAAGGCCGCCGGCACCACCCAGATATCCACCTCACCCGCTTGGCGAAATAGCTCGGGAAAACGCAGGTCATAACACACCGCCAGCCCAAGACGGCCAAAGGGCGTGGGCACAGTTACCACGCTGGTGCCAGGGCGAATGGTGTCGGCCTCCTGGAAACATTCGCTGCCGTTTTGAAAGCCAAACAGGTGAATTTTGTCGTAGCGCGTCACGCACTCACCCGCTGGGCTATACACCAGACAGCTATTCATCACCCGCGCGGGCTCCTCGCTACGCAGCGGCACCGTACCGCCCACCAGCCAAATGCCATACTGCTGAGCCATGCGGGCCAGAAATTGCTGAATCGGGCCGCTGCCTTGCACCAAGGGCTGTGGCTGGTAGTCTTCCTGTACGGCCAATTTGTCGGTGTCGCGCTCGCCCATGATGGCGAAATATTCCGGCAGGGCCACACATTGCGCCCCGGCCTGCGCCGCCTGAGCGATCAATGCCCCCGCCCGAGCGAGATTGGCCGCGACATCCGGGCCGGAGATCATCTGAATACTGGCAAATCGGCAGCTTTGCATACCCCTACTCCGTATTGCTTGATACACCAATTAATCTAATGCTTTGCGCAAGATACCCGAGGCAATATCTTTGGGCTTGGCCGGCTGTACGCCAACCTTGCGAATTTTCGGCTCGCTCATACTGCCTTCGATCTGAAATTCATATGCCACCAGTTCGCCCAGCGGATTATCCAAGGCCGATTGCACCGCCAACGTCGCCAGACCCGCCAGCGGGTTCACCACCGTCACTCCCAACGCGACCGCGCCACTGATACTCGGCACAATCCGCACCCGTAAATTCTGGGTATTGGCGATAAAATTGGCATCGCCAGTAAAGCGAATTTTGGCCGCCGGGCTGTCGATATGCAGATTATTGGTGCGCGCTACGCCTTGCTCGATCAGTACATCGCCTCGAATGCGATCAAACTCTAAGCCATTACTAAACACATCACTAAAGTCGAGTTTCAGCCGGCGCGGCAAGGCCTGCAGGCTGAGCACCGATAAAAAGCGCCCCACGCCGGGGTCTAATTTCAAAAACTGCCCTGCGCCGACATTCAGCGCCAGCTTGCCATTCACACTACTCCAGCGGGGCGCCCACGGCGCGCCCTGCCATTGCCCTTCGCCCTGCAGTTGCAGCGGCGCATCTTTCAGTGCCTCGGGGTAGCCCAGGCGCTTGAGTAATTTGCCGGTATTTTCCGATTCGATCCGTAGGCTGGCCTGGGTTTTCTCCACGCTGCCTTGCTGCAACCACGCGCCCGAGAGCTGCACCTCGCCATCAGCGTTGCGCAGGCTCAGTTCATTAAAATCAATGCCATTGGCTTGCGGTTTGCTATTGATTTTGAGCGCGCCAAATTCAACCCCATTCACGCGAAAATCACTCGCGGTAAGCTGCAAAGCGGGAAAGCGCTGCCAGGTGGGCAAGAGACTTTCTTCCACCGCCGGCGCCACCGTGAGCGCGGCGGGGCGCAGCCGCTCGGCAGTCGGTACGCTTTTGAGCGGCAGCCAAAGTTTACTTAGCTTGGCCTGCACTAAATGTTGCGCCAATTGCCAGTTCACCTCGCCGCTCATTTGCTGGCTTTGCAGATGAGCTTGCACGGCTTTAGGCTGCAACTGCGCGTTCAGACGCACGTCGGTGAGGCGCTGACCCCAAATATCCAGCTCATCAAAGCCCACATTTTGCAGCAAGATCGGCGGCAGATTACTCGCGCCCGAACTTGGGCCCTCACTCACGCCGGCCAGCGCCAGCCAATGCTCGGCCGAGAAATTGGGCCAGCTGCCGGCAATCTGGATGCCTTTGGCTTGCTCATTCAGCTGCGCCTTGGCCGCTGGGCTGCGGGCATGGCCTAAATTCAGCTGTCCGCGCAGCTGGCTGGCTTCGTCGCCAAGCAGCAGCGCCGCATTCAGCGCCTGATCGTAGCTAAATTCCAACCGCGATTGGCCCTGCTGATCGGCCAGCCGTAATTTAAACGGCCGCCGCTGGCCTTGGGCTTTGGTGAGGGGCGCGGGCAGGCTGATGGCTGCGCCGGCTAGATCCGAATTCAAATTCAGCTCAAAATGCGCCGGGCTGACGGCCAGTTGCGCCTGAAACGGCACCATGCCTTTTAAGCCCGTCGCCAGTGCTGGCGCGTATTCCTGCATCGCACGTTGCACATCGGCGTCGCCTTTAAGCTGCAGCTGCAGATCGCCATTGCTGGCATTCGCGCCGCTCAATTGCACTTGCCCACCCAGAGCACGCGCGCTGGATGGCAATACTTTTAATTCATGCTCGGTAAAGTGCACTTCGCCGCGCGCCTGCTCAAGCACCGGAATGCCGGCGCCGAAATCCAGCCGGTTGCCGGCAAAGCGATATTGCCCTTCCACCTGGGTAGCATCGATATTCTCCACCGGAATATCCAGCCGCAAGCTCAGCTCACCATGGCCTTGCGCTTGCAGGCGATCCAGAAAGCCATTCATGGCCTGCCGTACCGGGCTTTTAGCCACAAACTCCAGATAATCGGCCGTCTTACCGCTGACCTTACCGGTGACCAGCACATGCGGGTCGTGATCCAGCTGCGGAATATCGACCTTCACCTCGTGCAACTGGGTGCCAGTGATGTTGCCCTGCTGCGCCCGCACTTGCAGCGCGGTGCCCTGAATTTCCACCTGGCCCTGAATGCCGGTGATATCCGGCCAGTCTGCCCCGTAATTGAGCGTGACATCACGCGCATCGGTCACCACCCGAAACACGCCACGCTGGGCCGCCGGCGTGTTGGCAGGATACGGAAAATCAGCCACTTCACCGCGCCAGACAAACTGCGCATTGCGGGCCTCACCGCCCTTGAGCGAATCTTTCAGCCAGTGCAGCACATCATCGCCGATCTCCCGCGGCAAGTAGGCATGCACCCGATTGGCAGCCAGCCGCGCTATCGTGGCTTGCAGATCCACCTGCCCAAGCCCTTGCCCCGGCCAGCGATAGCTGGCTTTGGTATCTAGCGCCAGATCGCGATTGCTGGCTTTCAGCCCCTGCAATTGCAACTGCCAGCCCTGACCTGCGCGTTGCCACTGCCACTCGCTGGCCAAGCGATCAAATTGCAACCCTTCACTAAACTCGGCGGGATAGCTGATTTGCACGCCATCCCCACCTAGTTTGAGGCGGCCACTATCAGGCTTGAACTCGGCATCTAGATTGAGGTTTTGCCAGGCCAATGCCCCCGGCAACTGGCTAGCGCTGAGATTACTCGCCGCAAGCTCACCCTGCAGGCTGCGCCAGCTCGGTAGCGGCGCGCCGGCGCGCCATGGCCAATGCCCGGGCCAGGCTAGTTGCAGCTGGCTCAGCTCGCCCCCCAGCTTGGCATTGCGCCAGCTCGCCAGCGGCGCCGGAAGATAAGCTGCATAGGCATTCAAGCCGGCTAATTGCCATGCGCTCGCACGCAAACTCTGGCCATCGGCATCACGCTGCCAGTTTAACTGACAGCCCTGACATAACACGCCACTGGTGCCCACAATCCGCTGGCCACGCAGAGTAAAGCTTTGCTTTGCACCTTGCTGCTGCCAGCTAAATTGCCCAGCAAATTGCGGCAAGCTAAAGGTGGGCCAATGCGCAAAGCGGATTTGCCAGTCACTCAACTGCAGGTCAGCATCCAGCCCGGCCAAAGCGCCTTCATCCAGTTCAAATTCCAGCTTCAGCGCGCCTTTGCCACTGGCAAATTGCGCTTGTGGGCTCAGAGGCGCCAGCCAAGGGGCTAGGCGAGCCAGATCAGCCTTGGGGAGATTTAAGGCCACGGTGCCAGACCAGTCGGCCAGATCACCCACATCATCGCCGCTGAGGCGTGCTTGTAATTCCAACGGGGTATCCAGCAGTTGCTCGGGGCGCAAGCGCAGCAACCAGCGATGACGACCAAACCAGTTGTGCATGGTGAGCTGCAGATCGCGGGTGTGTAATGCCGGCCACAGCCCACGCGCATCGCGCAGCTGCAAGCGCCCCTGCCGGATTTCCACCTCGCCCTGCGCGATGAGCCAATTCAGTAATTGATGGTCGCCCGAATCGCTATGATTTTGCGGCAAGGTAATGCCACCGATCTGCCACTGCCCATTGGCCAGCCGGGTGATCACCAACTCAGGTGAGAGCAAAGTGAGCGAGCTGAAATGCAATTGCCCCAAGGCCAGCCGCCACCATGATAAGGCGCCCTGCATGCGGGCAAATTCCAGCGCCACCTCGCCGCGGCTGTTGCGGGCCGTAAAATGCTCCAGCGTCAGCTGCGGGCGTATCCCTTGCCAGCCGCCGCTTAAGCGGCCAATCTGGATCGGCAAGCCGGTACTTTGGCTCAGGCGGGTTTCCAGCCAGGGTTTATAACTGTTCAGGCGCGGAATAAGCCAGGTTTGCCAGCCCAGCGCCAGCAGCGCGAGCAAGAGCAGCACGCTGAGCAAACAGCGTTTTAGCCAGCGCAGATGCCAGGCAGAAAAGCGGGCCCCCAGCGTTTTGAGCCGGGTCAAAAAAACCATGGACATCCTGAATCCGCAGCGGACACCGTACCCGCGCCGCAGCCGGCTGTGATACGGTAATGGGAGAAATAAAAAGGCCTACCATTTTAACCTGAAAACCGGTGCCCCGATGACTGAACCCGCCACTGAAACTGTCTTTGCTGCCGAATCTGAAACACCCACGCTAGCGCATCCGCTGTTGCAGCGCCCATTGGCGCATAGCCGCTATTTGCAACGGCTACTCAATTGCCACCCCGAGCAGCTTGCCCCGCTCATCACAGAGCACGCAGCGCCCTTTGATCGGGCGGCGATGCAAGCTTGGCTTGCCTGCCAGCAGTGGGATAGCGATGAATCGCTAGGCTTGGTATTGCGCCGCTTGCGCCAGGCGGTAATGGCGCGGCTAATTGTGCGTGAACTCAATCAGTTATCCGATCTCACCGAGGCGATGCACACGGTCAGTGACTTGGCCGAAGTGGCCGTCGAAACCGCAGTCAGTTGGGTCAGCCAGCCAAGCGAGCGCTATGGCCAGCCGATCGGCGAAGAGACCGGCACGGTGCAGGAACTGATCGTAGTGGGCATGGGCAAGCTCGGCGGGCGCGAGCTCAATGTATCCTCGGATATCGACCTGATTTTCATCTACCCGGAAGACGGCGAAACCAGTGGCCCGCGGCAGATTAGCAATCACGAGTATTTTGTGGGGCTGGGCAAGCGGATTATCAAACTGATAGGCGAGCAGGACGCCAATGGCTTTGTGTTTAGGGTGGATATGCGCTTGCGCCCGTTTGGTGATTCCGGGCCGCTGGTGAGCAGCTTTGCCGCACTGGAAAACTATCTGCTCACCCAAGGCCGCGAGTGGGAGCGCTATGCCTGGATCAAAGGCCGCGCGCTCACCGGCGACGCCGAAGGCCTGATGCAGTTAGTAACGCCGTTTGTGTATCGCAAATATCTTGATTACGGCGCCTATCAATCAATGCGCGAGCTGCATAGCCAGATCCGCCGCGAGGTTGAGCGCAAAGACCGGCTCGACAATGTGAAACTCGGCCCCGGGGGTATCCGCGAAATCGAGTTTATTGGTCAGGTGTTCCAGCTGATACGGGGGGGGCGTAATAAGACTTTGCGCTCTCGCGCCGCCCAAGGCATTTTGCGCGCGCTGCAAGAGCAGCACCATTTACCACAGGAAGTCGAGCAAGCCCTGCAAGCGGCGTATGTGTTTTTGCGCGATGTTGAGCACCGGATTATGTATCTGGATGACGCACAAACCCAGATGCTTCCCACCCCGGCCGAAGATCAAGCCCGGCTCGCCAGCAGCATGGGCTTTGCCGACTGGGGCAGATTTAAATCTGCCCTCGACGCTCATCGGGCGATTGTTAGCCAGCATTTCGGGGCGATTTTTCAAGCCAGTGATGCCGATACCCCAGAGGGGGATCGCTCTAGCGATGCGATTGATGCTTTTGCTGATGACAATACCCCCCGCTATACGCAATTAGGCTATCAGCAAGCTGCCGAGCTACAGCGCCGGCTGAGCGCCATGCAAGAGAGTGGCAAATACCGGCAAATGCCCGAGCGCAGCCGCCGCCGTCTGGAAGCGATTTTACCAGCCTTAATCACCACGGCCGCCGCGTGCAGCAACCCGGATGCCACCGTAATGCGGGTACTGGATTTACTGGAGGCGGTCAGCCGGCGTGAATCCTATCTAGCGCTACTGGCCGAGCACCCGCATGCGCTCAAACGCTTGGTGGATCTGTACAGCGCCAGCCCGTGGGTATCCGGCTATCTCACCCGGCACCCGTTACTACTGGATGAGCTATTAGACCCTCGTTTACTCGAGCAAGCCCCCGATTGGCCCGCGCTAGGCCAGCAACTGCGCCGTGAGATGCAAGACCTGAGCGACGACACCGAAGCACGCATGGATGCGCTGCGGCATTTTCAGCACACGCAGATTTTCCGGCTGGTGTGTCAAGATTTAGCGGGCCTGTTGCCACTGGAAAAACTCTCCGATCATTTATCCGATCTGGCAGATTTAATTCTGGCCGTGACGCTGGAAGAGGCCTGGCGTGACCTGCCGAATAAACACCAAGCCGCCCCGAGCTTTGCCATCATTGGCTACGGTAAATTAGGCGGCAAAGAGCTGGGCTATGCTTCGGATCTGGACGTGGTCTTTTTGTACGACGACGAGCATCCTTCCGCCGCCGAGATTTATGCACGGCTAGCCAAACGGATTGTCAATTGGCTCAGCACCCTCACCTCCGCCGGTATGCTGTACGACATTGACTT
The DNA here is from genome assembly GCF_945957625.1 of uncultured Chitinibacter sp. Lineage (NCBI taxonomy): Bacteria > Pseudomonadati > Pseudomonadota > Betaproteobacteria > Neisseriales > Chitinibacteraceae > Chitinibacter > uncultured Chitinibacter sp. The sequence continues at coordinate 299,106 of NZ_CAMFLP010000001.1, read as the reverse complement.
GCGCCTGCGCCCCAATGGCACGTCTGGTTTGCTGGTGTCCACCGTGGCGGCTTTTGCCGATTATCAGCGCCAATCGGCCTGGGTGTGGGAGCATCAAGCCTTAACACGGGCCCGCTTTAGCGCCGGCGCCACGGCGATAGGCGAGGCTTTCGAAGCCATCCGGCAAGCCATCTTGGGGCAAAGCCGAGATCTAGCCGCACTGCAACAGGAAGTGGTGGGCATGCGCGGGAAAATGCTGGAAACCCACCCCGCCAAGGGGCAGGATGTGAAGCATTTACGCGGCGGCATTGTGGATGTGGAGTTCATCGTGCAATACCTGATTTTGGCCTATGCCCACCGCCAGCCGGCTTTGCTGGCCAATAGCGGCAATATCGCCTTGCTGCAGGTAGCTGCCAGCCACGGCTTACTCCCCGCCGAGCCAGCTGCGGCCGCGCAAGTGGCCTACCGGGAATTACGCCGTTTACAGCATCAGCACCGCCTGAACGGCACCGAGCTGCCAGCGCAGCGCATCGCGGCTTTGGCCGAGCCCATGAGCGCGGTTCGCACGCTTTGGCAGTATTTGTTTGGCCAACCGCTAGAAGGCTGAGGTGGCCAAGGTAATAAAAAACGGCGCTACTCGCGCCGTTTTTTATTTTTAATCTCAATCGAAAAGCGTTTATTTGGCAAACTCGCCAAAATGCACGGCCGCTTTACCGCTTGGCATATAAGTCGCCAGCCAGTCGGTTTCCTGCTTAACGTGATCCATCAGCAGTACCACGTGGCGTGGATCGATGTCATTGGCGAACCAGAATTCCTTACGCCACACAGCATTACTCAGCTCAAAAAACTCACCGCCGGGTGTAGTTTCATCCAGAGAAGGCGCCCGCTGACTGTAATCGCAACGCGCCAAGATCTCGCTCAGCGGGCTTAAAGCGTGCACCACTTCAATCACGAAGGCCGACATCGTGGGCGACATTTGCTGCAAGTTGGCATAAGCCGCGGTTTTTTGCTCTAGCACGCGGAATTCTTCCCGACAGCAGCAAGGGCAGATAAAATCTTGCGCACTCTCGATCAATTCGATGAGATGCTCCTTACCTTCCTGAGCATCCGGCGCCGAAAAACCGTGACCACATTTATAGACAACTTCGGTTTTCACAGAAAGCATGCATAAAACCAACAAATCTCAACAAATTGAGCATACCATTTTTTACTGAATTAACACTGACCTTTCAGTTCTTTTAATCTACCGCCGGTCGTTTCTGCCACATGCTAGACATTTTGTATCGTGATCCCGAGCTGATCGCCATTCACAAACCCAGCAATTTGCTGGTGCACCGCTCAGAGCTGGATTATCACGAGACCGAATTCGCCCTGCAGCAATTGCGCAATCAGCTGGGCCAGCATGTGTATCCTGTCCATCGCTTGGATAAAGCCACTTCAGGCGCGCTACTGTTTGCGCTCAATCCGGAAATGGCACGACGGATGGGGGAGGCCTTTGCCACGCGGCAGGTGCAAAAATCTTACCTTGCCGTAGTCCGTGGCTGGCCACCGGCCAGTGGCGAAATTGATCATCCACTGAGTATTCGCGCCGATGAGCAGCCCCCTGAGCTCGCAGCGGGTGCCAGCAAAGCCCCGCAAGCAGCCCAAACGGCGTTTCAAACCTTGGCACAATTCGAGCTGCCCTGGGCGGTGGATAAATACCCCAGCAGCCGCTATGCCCTCGTGGCCTTGCAGCCCCATACCGGGCGGAAACATCAGCTACGCCGGCATATGAAGCACTTACAGCACCCCATGATTGGCGATAGTACATATGGTAAAGGCCGTCACAATCGGGCTTTTGCCGAGGCGTTTGAAGTCGATCGGCTGCTGCTGGCTTGCACCGGGCTGGCCTTCACTCATCCGCGCAACGGGCAAGCCTTGGCGATTCAATGCCCGCTCGCAGCGGATTTTAGTTATGTTCTGGCGCAGCTGGCAGCGCTGCCACTGCAGCCTGATCTCCTCTCACTGCTGAAGCAGCAGGGGATTGGGTTTCTCCCCGCCCAAGCCAGTGCCCCCCGTAACCAGCGCATCTACGTCTAAGCCATAAAAAAAGCCCGTGCAAGCACGGGCCCAAGGATGATGAGCAGGCAGCACGGGCTACCCGCTCAGGCAAATTAACTAGGCAATACGCAGTTCGGTTTCGGGATCGAACAACACCGCTTTTTTTACATCCAGCACCAGCGGCAGTGTTGTGCCCGGGCCGCTAGCGGCACGTGGGTGTACGCGGGCGATCATCTCCACCCCGTTGACCTCGCTATAAATCATCGTATCCGGCCCAGTCGGCTCCGTGATTTTTACTTTGCAGACCAGTGCATCCGGGGTGTTTTCTACGTCCCATTGCTCGGGTCGCACCCCCAGAATCACCTTCTGCCCAACCCGCTCTTTCAGCCCGGCTCGATCTTGCAGAGCGATGAATTTGGGGGCCTCAACACCTTGCAAGGTCACACCCACCTGGCCGTTTTGCTCCACAAGATGGCAAGGCAGGAAGTTCATTGAGGGTGAACCAATAAAGCCGGCCACAAACAGATTGGCGGGGCGCTCGTAAATATCCTCGGGGCTGCCAAACTGCTGAATCACACCGTCTTTCATCACCGCAATTTTGTCACCCAGCGTCATCGCTTCGATCTGATCGTGTGTCACATACACAATGGTGGTTTTGAGCCGCTGATGCAGTTGCTTGATTTCCACCCGCATTTCGACCCGCAGCTTGGCATCCAGATTCGAAAGCGGCTCATCAAACAAAAACAGCTTCGGGTTACGCGCCAAGGCGCGGCCCATCGCCACCCGCTGCCTCTGCCCGCCTGACAAGGCCGAGGGCTTGCGATCGAGCAAGTGATCGATTTGCAGCATTTTAGCCACGCGGGCAATCACTTCGTTTTGCTCGGTCTTTGGCACACCGCGCGTTTCCATACCGAAGGCGATGTTTTGCCGCACATTCATGGTGGGATACAGCGCATAGCTTTGGAACACCATGGCGATATCACGATCTTTGGGCGCGACTTCGTTAACCACACGATCAGCGATACAAACCTCACCACTGGTCGGGCTTTCCAGGCCGGCGATGATATTCATCAGCGTCGATTTTCCGCAGCCCGAAGGGCCAACCAGAATCAGAAACTCACCCGCTTCGATATCGATATTGATCCCTTTCAGGATGTGGGTATCACCAAAACTTTTGGTGACATTCTTGATGGCTAAAGCGCCCATAATTGTTTCTCCATCTGCTTGCACAGATACACCCTTGGCGTATCTGGCTAAACTCAATATTTATTAAGGTTTATAGCCAGATACCCTAGCCTTTTACCGCACCTGCAGTTAGACCACGTACGAAGTACTTACCTGCCAGCACATACACCACAATCGTTGGCAGCGCGGCAATGAGGGCGGCGGCCATATCGACGTTGTATTCCTTCACACTGGTGGAGGTATTGGCCAGATTGTTCAGCCCCACGGTGATTGGCTGCGCGTCGCCCGAGGCAAACACCACGCCGAACAGGAAGTCATTCCAGATCTGAGTAAATTGCCAGATCAAGGTCACCATAATGATCGGCGTGCTCATCGGCAGGATAATCCGCCAGAAAATCCGCCAGAAACCGGCGCCATCCAAGCGCGCCGCTTTGATCAGCTCATCCGGAATGCCGACGTAGTAGTTGCGGAAAAACAGCGTCGTTGAGGCCGTACCGCACACCACATGCACAAACACGAGCCCAGCCGTGGTATTGGCCAACCCGAACAGCCCCAAGGTTTGCGCCATAGGCAGCAGCAAGACCTGAAACGGCATAAACACACCAAACAGAATCAGGGCAAACACCACTTCCGAGCCGCGGAAACGCCATTTGGACAGCACATAGCCATTAATCGCCCCCAGCATGGTGGAGATCGCCACCGCCGGAATCACCATCTGCACCGAATTCCAAAAGTAGCCCGATAGCCCATTACAGCTCACGCCGGTACATGCAGTACTCCAGGCCTTGCTCCAAGCGGCAAAGGTAATGCCAGCCGGCAGGGATAAGAGATTGCCGGCGCGGATTTCCTCGATGGATTTCACCGAGGTTGTCAGCATCACATACAGCGGCAACAGGTAATACAGGGCGGCAAATACCAGGGCTGCGTACAGCGCGGCGCGCCAGAATCGAGTCTCAGCCATGTTGATCTTTCCTTAATTCAGAGTACAGGTACGGCACCACAATCGCGGCTACGGTGGCCAACATCATCATCGCGCTGGCGGCGCCCAGACCGGTCTGCCCACGGGTAAAGGCCATTGAATACATAAATGTCGCCGGTAGATCGGAAGAAAAGCCAGGGCCACCACCCGTCAAAGCCATCACCAAATCAAAACTCTTAATGGCAATGTGCGACAAAATCATGAGCGTAGAGAACACCACCGGGCGCAGGGCCGGCAGAATGATCTTCCAGTAAATGCGCGGAAGGCTGGCGCCATCGATTTGCGCCGCTTTGATGATCGAATCATCCACGCCACGCAGGCCAGCCAGAAACAGCGCCATTACAAAACCGGACGATTGCCACAAACCGGCGATCACCACGGTGTAAATCGACATATCGGAATTCACCAGCCAATCAAAGGTAAAGCTGGTAAAGCCCCAATCGTGCATCAGTTTTTCCAGGCCCAAGCCGGGATTGAGCATCCATTTCCATGCAGTACCCGTTACCACAAATGACAGTGCCATGGGGTAAAGGTAAATAGTGCGGATAGCACCTTCGCCACGGACTTTCTGATCGAGCAAAATCGCCAGCGTAATCCCGATGGCCATCGCGCCACCGATAAACAGCACGGCAAAAATGCCCAGATTGCGCACGGCCACCCACCAGCGCTCGTTTTCAAACAGGGCTTGGTATTGCACGAGGCCTGCCCACTCGTAGTTGGGCAGCAAGCGCGATTCAGTAAACGACAGATAACCATTCCACGCGATGAAGCCATACAGGAACACCAGCGTGAGGAAGAACGACGGTGCAAGCACCAGACGCGGTAGCCAGCGCTCGGCAAAGCCGTAATGAGCATTTGGCGTAGCCATAGGGAACTCCTCAAAGAGCAGCCGGACAGAACACCGGCTCAGGCGGGCCCTGCGGTCGCCGTCTAAGGACAGCGACCGACAGGTGTCAGAACAAACAATGAACAGCTAAGGCTTATTTGGTTTTCGCAGCTTGGGCCAGTTTGGCGGCGGCGTCTTTTGCACTCATGCCGTCGTTATTCCAGAACTGGGTTACTGCGTCATACACCGCGCCCTGAGTGGCCGATTTCATGGCCATGCCGTGCGCCCATGATGGCACCAGCGAGCCTTTACCAGCCGAAGCTTTAAAGTCAGTCGCTGATTTTTGGCCACATTCGTCAAACTTGGCCATTGGGGCATCGGTGCGGGCTGGGATCGAGCCTTTGTTCAGGTTAAAGATTTCCTGGAAGGCGGGGCTCATCAGCGTCGAGGCCAAATCTTGCTGGCCTTTTTCCGCATCTTTGTTTTTCAGCTTGAACATCGCAAAGCTGTCGATATTGAAGGTGAAAGCGTTCGCGGTGCCAGGTGCGGCTACACACAGGAAATCTTTGCCAGGTACTTTGCCCGCAGCAAGGAATTCGCCTTTGGCCCAGTCACCCATAAACTGCATGGCGGCTTTGCCATTGATCACCATGCTGGTGGCCAGATTCCACTCGCGACCAGCGGCGTTTTTATCGGTGAATGGCTTGAGTTTTTTATAGGTTTCCAGCACTTTCACCATGGTTGGGCCAGACAGGGTGGCTGGGTCCAGCTGCACAAAGGCTTTCTTGTAGAAATCAACGCCACCGACACCAAGGGCAACTGATTCAAATACGGTGCTGTCTTGCCAAGGTTGGCCACCGTAGGCCAAAGGCTGGATGCCAGCTTTTTGCAGCGCGGCTGCGGTGACGAAGAATTCATCCCACGTGGTTGGCACTTTGGCATTGGCTTTTTTCAAAAGCTCTGGGTTCACCCACAACCAGTTCACGCGGTGCACATTCACTGGGGCCGCAACATACTGGCCTTTGTATTTCATGACGTTGGACACGACGGGTGGCAGGACTTTATCCCAGCCTTCTTTTTTGGCCACGCTATCAATCGAAGCCAGTACGCCTTCATCACCCCATTCCTGAATAGAGGGGCCTTTGATCTGGGCGGCAGCTGGCGGGTTGCCCGACACCACACGGGTTTTCAGCGCGGTCATGGCGTTTTCACCACCACCACCGGCCACGGCAAAGTCTTTCCATTTATTGCCTTTGCCTTCCATCATTTTTTTCAACTCGGCTGCGGCTTTCGCTTCACCGCCGGAAGTCCAGTAGTGCAGTACTTCCACTTCCGCGGCTTGGGTGGCAAAGGCCACGCTCAGGCTGGCGGCTACGATACCCCATTTCAGGTTGCGCATCTTCGAATCTCCAATCAGGTTATGTGTGTATGCCGAGCTTGTTTCCTGCCCGGTTGTAGCCAGAATACGCAGACTACATTCCGTAAGAAATCAGGTAATTTACCGTCAGGCTGACGCCCTAAGGTATCCACCTGATGCCAAGCTGAATACCTAGCACCCGAAACTGTCACCCAAAAGGAGCTAGTACTTTGATTTAAGATGAAAAAGCCCGCTAAAGTAGCGGGCTTTTTGCGGGTATCTAGCTACATGCATTACGTGGATTAGCCTAGCCAGCCATACCCCATTATTGGGTCAACAGATCATCCAGCGGGATTTCTTTCAGCATGGCTGCCAGCTCCATGGCCGAATGCACTTTCATCTTGATAAAAATTCGCGCCCGATGCACCTCTACGGTTTTGGTGCTGATATCGAGGCGATCGGCGATCTGTTTATTGAGCTTACCCAGCATGATTTCTTTCAGTACATCGCGCTCGCGCGGCGTGAGCTCAGCCACCAATTCGCTCACCTTCTGCTGATGCGCTTGCGCGCCGCGGCGCAGCGTATCTTGCTCTACACAGTTGCGCACCCGCTCCAAAAGCTCACGCTGATCGCAGGGCTTTTGTAGAAAATCGGTCGCACCATCTTTGAGTGCAGCCACCGCCATCGGGATATCGCCGTGGCCGGTCAGGAAAATCACCGGTGGCAGATAGTTGCCTTGCTTCAGCTCGGTAAACAACTCCAAGCCACTCATGCCATCCATGCGTACATCGACAATCAGGCAGGCAAAACGGCTGGCGTCGCCTTCATCGAGAAAGTCTTCGGCCGACGGGTAATTCAGCGCCGTCCAGCCTTCGGTTTCCAGTAACAAGCTTAAAGAATCGCGTACGGCTTCATCGTCATCAATAATCGCGATCATCGGGATAGCGGCCATGCTTTACTCCAGCGTTAGGTCGGTTGGTTTGATTGTAGGCAGGCGAAAGCACATTTGCGTACCGCCCGCCGGATTAGCTTCGGCCCATAAATGGCCTTTGTGTTGCTCGATCACCGAGCGGCAAATGTTCAGCCCCATGCCCATGCCTTCGCGCTTGGTGGTGTAAAAAGGCTGAAACAGCTGATTCATATCGGCAATCCCGCAGCCGCGGTCGATCACCCGCACTTCTAATAATTCATCCCGCACCGTGGCCTGCAGGCGCAAGATCCGTTCGCTGACCGGGGTGTCCTGCATGGCTTCCAGGCCGTTTTTCAGTAGATTGAGAATCACCTGTTCCAGCATGACCGGATCACCCAGCACCAGCGGGCATGGCTGCGGTAGCTCAACCTCCAGCCTGGATTTCAATTGCTGGGTCAGCGGCGCCAAGAGCGGCAACACCACATCCACCAGCTCGGTCAGCTGGCAAGGCTGTGGCTCGGATTTGCGTTTGGTAACGAGCTGGCGAATCCCGCGGATAATCTGCCCCGCCCGGCGTGCTTGCTCGGTCATTTTGACCAAGGTTTCCTGCACTTTGCCTATCGGTGGCTCGGGCTTATACAGCATGGTTTCGCAGGCAGCGCTGTAACTGGAAATCGCGGCCAGTGGCTGATTGAGCTCATGCGCGAGGCTGGACGCCAGTTCGCCCATATTCACCAGTCGTGCCGTGTGTTGCATCCGCTCATTTTGCTCGCGGGCGGCGTCTTCGGCTTCTTTGCGCGCGGTGATGTCGGTGCAGATTTCCAGCATGGCGCGGCGGCCCCCCAGCCAATCCACTTCCCGCCGTGCAATCTGATACACCCGCCCAGTATGCACATCCAGCTCTTCAATATCATGCTCGGTAGGGCAATACCCTTGAGCCCGTGGCCACACCGCCCAGCAAAACTGCGCGCCATTATCTTGTTGCAGCAAATGTTCAATCGCAAAACAATTTTGATGCCAGCGATTGCGATACAGCACTTCGCCGCTCTCAAGCTCGCTGACACACACCGCCACCGGCAAGCTTTCTAGCACCGTACGCAGTTGCTGGCGCGATTGGCGCAAGGCCTCGCGATCCCGCTTGAGCTCGGTAATATCATTAATCGACGCCATCCAGCCGCGCTGCTCGCCCTTGCCGTCAATTAAGCGGGAGGAATACAGCCGTACATCAAAGCGCTCGCCATTTTTGCGCATATAGCGCAGCTCGAAGCCATTGGCCGGGCTTTGCCCCGCCAATATCGCCCGATGTGCCGCATCGCACTGGGCCAGCGCTTCGGGCGCCCAAAACGGGAACGGCGACTTCTGCCCTTGTAGCTCGTCCACACTCCAGCCCACCATGCGTGAAAAAGCCAGGTTGGCATATAAAATCCGCCCTGATTTATCCATGGCCCGCAAGCCCGTCACCAGCGAGTCTTCCATCGCGGAGCGAAAAGATATTTCATCCTGCAACGCCAGCTCGGCCAGCTGCCGATCGCGCATGCGCAAACGCAGTAAATGCAGCGCCCACACCAGCAAAGCCAGCAACAGCGCCACCAGCACCAGCCAGCCCCAGTTATCCAGGCTAGGAGGTGGGTACAGCGGTTTGGCAATCAGGCGCACGCCTGAGCCGAGATTGCCAAAAGCCATCTCGCGCACTTCCGGGCCTTCGAGCTTGCGGTGAAATTCGCTGGGCGCCAACACGCGATTTTGCGAATCGACCAGCTGCAATTCATAGCGCTGCACCAGCCACCAGGGAATGCGCTGCTGCAACATTCGCTCCAGGCTATACGTCATCACCAGCGCACCATCAAAGCTGGCAAAGCGGAAAATCGGCACGATCTGCTGCATCAGCGGTTCTTCGCGCTGAATCACATTGGTAAACAGCGGATAGCCCAGCGTGGCCACACCATCAAAGGCTTCGCGAAATTTGGCATCGCTCCAGGCCGGCAGTACATCCGGGCGGCGGCTGTAAATCGGCATCCCACCGATATAGCGCCCCTGCGCATCCACCCATTCCATGGCGAGGATTTCCGGATTATTTTTCATAATCGCTTCGCTGCGCACGCGAAAGTCTTCCAGATCAATCGAATCGGAAGCGAGCGAATACGCCAGGCTTTCCAGCGCATTCTGATTGCTTTGCAGACGCACGCGCAGCTCTTGCTCTTGCCAGAGCAGATCTTGGGCATAGGCGGCTTCGCGGCGGTTTTGCTCGGTTTGGCGGTTTTGCACCACGTAAAACGCCAACACACCCAGCAGCAAAAACACCAGTGCGTACGCCAGCCACCACGGCCAGTGGCGATGCCAGCGCTGCAACACAGCCATTAATAATCGTTTCGGGGCGGACATTCGGCGCAGGATAAGCGGCAAAAAGAAAACATAGCCATACCTTAATACCCGCAGCCGCCAGATGCCAGCAAGGCGCTACGGGGCCGACATTTCAGCCACGCCGTGGCTTACAAGCCGGGGTTAGCTCCATCATGGCGCGCGCGGGGCGGCAGGCGGCTTGTCGCACGTGGGCAACAGACTTGCCACAATCGCGGATAAAGTTAGTACCCTCTCACCTGAAAATTGGCAAAACCACTGTTAAAACAAGGTCTTTTTGCACTCAGATCAGACTCGCCAAGCGGCCAGAAGTCCGTATAATGGCGGCCTGTTTTGAATTCATACGGTTTGGTCGCTTTGGCCCGATCTGGGAGTACTGCTTGATGTCGCAAGTTGTTGTCTGTGCCATGTATAAATTTGTTGCCCTGCCCGGCTTTGCCGCACTGCGCCAGCCTTTGCTGGATGAAATGCTGCAGCTGGGGATTCGCGGCACCTTGCTGCTGGCCAGCGAAGGCATTAATGGCACGGTCGCTGGCACGCAAGCGGGCATCGAGGCGCTACTGGCCTGGCTGGATCGCCAGCCGGGGCTGGAGTCGATTGGCTACAAACTTTCCTATCACGATGCGATGCCATTCCAGCGCACCAAGGTGAAGCTGAAAAAAGAAATCGTCACCATGGGGGTGGAAGGAATCGACCCGCGCAAAGTAGTGGGCACTTATGTGAAACCCAAAGACTGGAATGCGCTGATTAGCGACCCTGAAGTGCTGCTGATCGACACTCGCAATGATTACGAAGTGCAAATCGGTACGTTCAAAGGCGCGATCAACCCCAAAACCGAGACTTTCCGCGAGTTTCCCGACTATGTGCAAAGCCAGCTCGACCCGGCCAAGCATAAAAAAGTCGCGATGTTCTGCACCGGGGGTATCCGCTGCGAAAAATCCACCGCCTACCTGAAAGAGCAAGGCTTTGACGAGGTGTATCACCTGGAAGGCGGGATTTTGAAATATCTCGAAGAAGTTCCTGCCGAGCAAACGATGTGGGAAGGCGAGTGTTTTGTGTTTGATGACCGCGTGGCGGTAAATCATCAACTGCAAAAAGGCAGCTATGCCCAATGCCACGCCTGCCGTATGCCGCTCTCCAACGAAGAGCTGGCCAGCGAGCAGTATATCCCTGGGGCCTGCTGCCCACATTGCTTTGGCAAGCATACCCCTGCCCAGCAACAGCGTTTCCGCGAACGCCATAAACAAATGCAGCTAGCGCAAGCCCGTGGCGAAGCACATATCGGCAATGATGCCCAGCTGACCGCGCAAGCGCATCGCGAAGCCAAAGAGCGCAAAAAAGCCGCCGACCGCGCCAAACAACACAAAGATTAAGCGCATTCCCAATAAAAAACCGCAGCCTGGCTGCGGTTTTTTATTGGGACTTGGCTGGGGCTTAACTCAAAACCCCGCCCTGATAGCGAAAGAAATTCACTTCCACCCGCAGCTTTTGCGTCATTTCACCCAGCATGCTGGCCGATTCGCTCATGCTGGCCACGGCGGCAGTGTTTTCATCCGTCATTTGCGCCACTTTTTCAACCTGTTGCGCGATCAGCTGGGTGCTGGTTTTTTGCTCGGTCAGAGCTTCGGCAATATTGCGAATCGCGCCATCTTCGCGCACCACATCATCGTGAATCGCCGCAATAGCCGAGCCGGCCTGACCGGCAATCTCGGCGCAATCGTGCGCGCGCTGGGCGGTGGCGGTAATCGTGCTCACCGCCTCTTTGCTGGTGCTGTCGATACGGCTCACCATTTGCTGAATATCAATCGTGGCCGCCGCAGTGCGCTCGGCCAGTTTGCGCACTTCATCTGCCACCACCGCAAAGCCACGCCCCTGCTCACCGGCGCGCGCGGCTTCAATCGCGGCATTCAGGGCCAGCAGATTGGTTTGCTCGGCCACTTCTTTAATCACACTGACCACACTGCTGATCTTGTCGGCATCGGCGCCCAGCAGCGCAACTTTATCCGCCGCTTGCGCAACTTCCTGATCGATACTGATGATCTCGGTGACTGTTTGCTGGATTTGCGTGCTGCCAGCACTGGCCGAGCGCAAGGTATGCTGGCCCATGACGCGTGCATCATCAGCATGATCGGCCACCTGCCCAATGGCCACCGTCATCTGCTCGACCGCCGCCGCCATCGCGCTGGTTGATTCCGCGCCCATCTGCGTGGCTTTGGTCACCTGCCCGCTGCTATTGGCAAGATTTTCGGTTTCGCGGGTGACGGTATCAATCGCTTTGGCTACATTGCCGACCAGCGATTGCATTTTGCTGGCCAGCTGATTGTAGGCGGTGGCGATGGTATCGATTTCATCGGCACCGGTGACCGTTGCGCGCAGGGTGAGATCCTGCCGCTCGGTGGCTTCATTCAGGCGATCGCGCAGCGCATTTATTTTGCGGGTCATGCCACTGATCACCCAGGCCGCAAACAAGGCACCAAACAGCAGCGCCGCCACAATAAAGCCCAACGTGAGGTTACGCGTGGTGGCGTAGTTGCGCTGCGCTAGTTCGAAGTTATTTTTCGCCTCGGTCAGCTGCAAATCGACCAAGTGCGAAATCTGCCCCGAGACCGGATCAATCGCCGGATACAGGCTTTGGCGCGCAAACTGATCCAGCGCGGCCGCATCTTTGCGACTTAAAATCTGCTCCAGCCGATCGATTTCACGATCCGCCGTCTGCATCGCGCCGACGGTTTTTTCACCAGCTCGGTTTCATCGCCGGTCATCTCTGTGGCGCTATATGATTGCCATTGCTGCTGAATCTTGGCTTGCGCCGCGCCGATATGTTTAAGCGCTTCGTCAGGACTAATAGTTTGATGATTGGCTTTATGCGTAGTATCGACAATATCAACGGCGTATTGGTCGGCCACGATTTTGAGTTGGGATAAAGGCATCACGCGGTCGTGATACGTTGTGGCAAAGGCTGCGTTGGTTTTCTCCAGCCCCTGCAGCGCCAGAGTGCCCATCAGCGCCATTAACACCAAGAGCCCAGCGCTGAGCACCAGCAGCTTTTGTTTGATCGTCATCCCGCTTCTCCGCAACGCAACAATACTTGTGTTGTAAACAATATCTTCTGCTTCCGACAAGAAATTAGCTTAGGCCATGGATTGCCAGCGTGCCGGTTTTACGGTTCAATGCGCGCCATTGTTGAGGAAAACCGTATGAGCACACCGTCACCCTGTATCAATATCTGCCAGCTCGATGCGAGCGGCGCCTATTGCGTAGGTTGCCTGCGCACGCTGGAAGAGCTGCGCCAATGGGGCAAGGCTAGCGAAGAAGAAAAACAGGCCATCTTGGCGCGGATTGAAGACTTGCAAGCCGCCAGCTTTGATTAGGGTATCAGCCTGTGAGGCTTTTATCGCATAGCCTGCAGGCCAATACCCCCACATCAGTCATGGATTAGCCCATAAAAAAACCGGATCAACTGATCCGGTTTTTTACTTTTACTGCAGAGAAAGGCTTAATACAGCGCCGTAGCTTTGTAGAGTTTCACGCGGTTTTGCACCTGTTGCAGGCGAATCGCGATCAGCTGCTGCTCCGCGGCATACAAGGCGCGCTGGCTTTCCAGTACATCCAGATACGCCCCCACGCCACGCTGATAGCGCGCCTCGGCAATCTGCAGCGCGCGCTGGGCAATCTGCACCTGCTCGCGCTGGCTTTGCCATTGCAGCTCATCGGTGCGCGCCCGCGTTAAGCCATCGTTCACTTCGCGAAACGCGGTCTGAATCGCCTGCTCGTATTGCGCTAGGGCGATATCGCGATCGGCTTTAGCGATGTCCAGATTGGCCTGATTGCGGCCGCCATCAAAGATCGGCAGATTCAGCTGCGGGGCAAACAGCCACACGCCCGAGCCAGACTGAAAGAGTTGCGAGAGCCGATCCGAGCTAAAGCCCGCGTTAGCAGTCAGCGTAATACTCGGGAAAAACGCAGCCCGCGCCGCGCCAATATTGGCATTGGCCGCTTGCAAGGCGTATTCGGCCTGCTGCACATCCGGGCGGCGCAACAACACGGCTGACGGCAGCTCTGCCGGCATCGGCGTGGCGGCGAGCGTGTTTTGCCATTCATCTGGCAAGGCCTGTAGCGGCAGCGCACCACCCACTAGTTGTTGCAGCGCTTGCCAGTCTTGTTGCACCAGCGCCTGATAGCGCGCCTGATCATTGCGTGCGGCGGCCAGTGCGCCGCGCGATTGCTGCACATCCAGCTCGCCAATCACCCCGGCGGCAAAGCGTTTTTCAATCAGCGCATTGGCCGTATTGCGGCTGAGCAAGGTGGCTTCCACCTGGCGCAGCGTGGCCTGATCGGCGGCCAGCGTGTAATAGGCATTGGCCACTTCGGCAATCAGTGTGAGGCGCAGGCTTTGCTGCCCAGCTTGGCTGGCCAGATATTGCGCCAGCGCCGCGTTATTCAGGCTTTTGACCCGGCCGAAAAAATCCAGCTCATAGCTGCTTAAGCCGATTTTGGCGCTGTATTGGCGGCTGATGGCGCCATCACCCGAGGTGGGCCCTTGCGCGCTACTGCCCGCCGTTAGTGCCAGCGTTGGCCAACGATTAGCGTCGCTAATCTGATACTGGGCACGCACTTTTTCTACATTCAGCGCCGCGATGCGGTAATCGCGGTTATTTAGCAGCGCGGCCCGAATCAGGCCTTGCAGCTGGGGTTCAACAAATAATTGCTCCCAGTGGGTATAGGCCTCAGGGGCTTTTAATTCTTGGCCTGTAGCCGTATACCCGCCAGTGAGTTGCTCAGCCACCGGGCTAGCCGGGCGCTGATAATCCGGCGCCAGGCTGGCGCAACCGCCCAGCGCAGCAGCGAGCAGTAGCGATAATATCGTCCGCGTCATTAACGTGGCTCCTTATTCGGTTCGGCCGCACGATAACGGCTGGCCGAGAAATAACGGCTGATCAGCACAAAGAATACCGGCACAAAGAAAATACCCAGCACGGTGGCAGTGAGCATGCCGCCCAATACCCCGGTACCAATCGCATTTTGCGCGCCCGAGCCCGCCCCGCCGGCCAGTGCCAACGGCAACACGCCAAAGCCAAAGGCCAGTGAGGTCATCACAATCGGCCGCAAGCGCATATGCACGGCTTTTAGCGTGGCGGCCATCAGCTCCATGCCATCGTCTACCAGCTCTTTGGCAAACTCGACGATCAGAATGGCGTTTTTCGCCGACAAACCAATCGTGGTCAGCAAGCCCACCTGGAAATACACGTCATTGCTCAAGCCCCGGCCCATGGTGGCCGCCAGCGCACCAATCACGCCCAAAGGCACGACCAGCATTACCGAGAACGGAATCGACCAGCTTTCATACAGCGCCGCCAAGCACAAGAACACAATCAGCAGTGACAAGGCATACAGCGCAGGCGCCTGCGCCCCCGCTTCACGCTCTTCCAGCGACAAGCCGCTCCACTCATAGCCAATGCCCGGTGGCAATTTGGCGATCATGGCTTCCATGGCTTTCATCGCATCGCCCGAGCTCTTGCCCGGCGCTGCCTGACCCTGGATATTCATCGAAGGCACGCTGTTGTAGCGGGTTAAGCGGGGTGAGCCGTAATCCCAACTGCTGCTGGCAAAGGCCGAGAAGGGCACCATCTGGCCGCTGGCGTTTTTCACATACCAGCGATTCAGGTCTTCTGGCTGCATCCGGAACGGTGCATCCGCTTGCAGATACACTTTTTTCACCCGGCCGCGATCAACAAAATCGTTGATATAGGCCGAGCCCCACGCAGCGGCCAAGGTCTGGTTGATGTCGGCAATCGACAAGCCCAGTGCGCTGGCTTTTTCCTGATCAATATCGAGCCGCAGCTGGGCTGAATCCGGCTGGCCATTCGGGCGTACGCCCACCACATTCGGGTCTTTGGCCGCCATACCCAGCAGCATATTGCGCGCTTCGGTCAGCTTTTCGTGCCCAACACCGCCACGATCTTGCAGCTGCAGGTCAAAGCCGGAGGCATTGCCCAGCTCCATCACCGCCGGCGGCGCAAAGGCAAACACCATCGCTTCCTTGATCTGGGCAAAGGCGCCATAGGCACGGCCCATCACCGCTTGCACATGCTGTTGCGGGCCATGCCGCTCGGACCAGTCTTTGAGCATCACAAAGCCAATCCCGGCATTTTGGCCACTTCCGCCAAAACTGAAGCCGGCCACCGTAAAGATCGAGGCGACGTTGTCTTTCTCATCCACGAGGAAATGCTTTTCGACTTTTTCCAGCACCGAAACGGTTTGCTCCTGGGTCGAACCCGCGGGCAACATCACCTGGGTAAACAAGATGCCCTGATCTTCATCCGGCAGGAAAGACGTTGGCAGGCGCATAAACATCGCCACCATCACCCCCACCAGCACCAGATACACCACCATATAGCGGCCAGATTTCACCAACCAGCGACTCACCACATTCTGGTAGCGGGCGTTCAGCGCTTCAAACTGGCGATTAAACCAGCCAAAGAAGCCGTGCGTGCCATGCTGGCCGCCTTTGGGCAGCGGCTTGAGCAAAGTCGCGCACAAGGCCGGGCTCAGCGTGAGGGCCACCAACACCGACAAGGCCATGGCCGATACCACGGTGATCGAGAACTGGCGATAAATCACCCCGGTCGAGCCCCCAAAGAAGGCCATTGGGATAAAAACGGCGGAGAGCACCAGCGCAATCCCCACCAGCGCGCCGGTAATTTGCGACATCGATTTGCGCGTGGCTTCTTTAGGTGTAAGCCCTTCTTCGCTCATCACCCGCTCGACGTTTTCGACCACCACGATGGCGTCATCCACCAAGAGACCAATCGCCAAGACCATCCCGAACATGGTGAGGGTGTTGATCGAAAAGCCAAACACCGCCATCACCCCGAATGTGCCCAACAGCACCACAGGCACGGCAATGGTAGGAATCAGCGTGGCGCGGAAATTCTGCAAGAAGAGATACATCACGCAGAACACCAAGATCACCGCTTCTACCAGCGTTTTGACGACTTCTTCGATCGATAGCTTCACGAAAGGAGTAGTGTCATACGGCACCACCACATCCATGCCGGCGGGGAAATACGGCTGCATTTCAGCCATTTTGGCGCGCACGAGTTTGGCAGTTTCCAACGCATTGGCGCCGGTGGCCAAGTTAATCCCGATCCCGGCTGCCGGTTTGCCGTTATAGCGGCTATCCACGTCGTAGCTTTCAGCGCCGCGCTCAACGCGGGCGACATCACTTAAACGAATTTGCCCACCATCGGCTTTCACCCGCAACAAAATGCGGCCAAACTGCTCAGGCGACTCTAGGCGGCTTTGCGCGATGATCGCCGCATTCAGCCGCTGGCCCGGTACTGAAGGCATGCCCCCCAGCTGCCCTGCCGACACCTGCGCGTTTTGCGCTTTGATGGCGTTGATCACGTCTTGGGTTGTCAGCTTGTAATTGGCCAGCTTGGTCGGGTCGATCCAGATCCGCATGGCGTATTGCGCACCAAACAACTGCACATTGCCCACGCCATTAATCCGGCTGATTGGGTCGACGATATTGGCTGCGGCGTAGTCGGCCAGATCGGTTTTGGTCATATTGCCGTCTTTGGACACAAAGCCCACCACCATCAGAAAGCTCGATGATGATTTGGTGACCGTCACGCCCTGCTGCTGCACTTCTTGCGGTAACTGCGTGAGCGCCAGCTGCAGCTTATTCTGCACCTGCACTTGGGCGATATCCGGATCGGCATCGGCCTCAAAACTGAGGGTAATGCTCACCGAGCCAGATTCATCGCTGCTTGAGCTGATATACCTCAGCTTGTCGATCCCTTTCATCTTTTGCTCGATCACCTGCGTCACCGAGTCTTCCACCGTTTGCGCTGCCGCTCCCGGATAGAAAGCCGAAATGGTAATGGCCGGAGGAGCCACCGGCGGATATTGCTCCACCGCCAGCCCGCGAATAGCCAGTATCCCGCCCAGCATGATCATCAATGCGATCACCCAGGCAAAAATAGGCCGATCAATAAAAAAACGCGCCATCCTGCTCTCCTTTACTGCTGCGCCGCTGCGCTAGCCTTGGCTGCGTTTTTCGCCAATTCGGCTTTCACAACTGCGCCGGCTTGGACTTTTTGCAGCCCTTCGATGATGACTTGCTCGCTGCCTTTCAGGCCTTCGGTAATCAGCCACTGATCACCCACGGCCCGTGCGGTTTTTACCGGCACGGCTTGGACTTTGCTCTGGGCATCCACCACCATCACCATGGCGCCACCGTTCGGCATGCGCACCACGGCTTGTTGTGGCACCAGTACAGCGTTTTTCACATTGGCAGCTGTGAGTTTCGCGCGCACAAACATGCCTGGCAGCAGGGTTTTCTCTGGGTTGGGCACCAGTACGCGCAAGGTGACCCCGCCGGTTTCTGGATCTACCGTGGCGTCGGCAAATTGCAGCGTGCCGGGGTGCGCGTATTCGCGGCCGTCTTCGGTCAGCAACTTCACTGGCAAGCCCTGTTTATCAGGTTGCGCCCCCGCAAATTGCGCCTTCAGACGCAGCAGCTCGGCGCTGGATTGGCTGATGTCGACATAAATCGGATCCAGCTGCTGGACGGTAGTGAGTGCGCTGGCCTGACCCACAGCCAGCAAAGCGCCCTCGGTCACGGCCGATTTGCCAATCCGTCCGCTAATCGGCGAGGTAATCGCGCTGTAGTTCAGATTGATACGCGCCGATTGTTGCGCAGCTTTCGCCGCTGCCACATCGGCCCGCGCCTGCAGATAGGCGGCTTGCGCATCGTCGTTGTCTTGTTTGCTCACGCCATTAATCGCCACCAGCTCTTGGTAGCGTTCGGCTTTGAGTTTGGCGCTGGCCAAATTGGCTTCCGCCTTGGCCAAGGTAGCGCTGGCGCTATCAAAGCTGGCTTTGTAGCTGGCGTCATCAAGTTGATACAGCAGTTGGCCGGCCTTGACCTCGCCGCCTTCGGTAAAGAGGCGTTTTTGAATAATCCCGCCCACCTGCGGGCGGATTTCCGCCACGCGGTATGGCACGGTACGGCCAGGCAGTTCGTGTTCTACTTGCACATCGCGGGCGGCGAGTTGCACGGTAGTAACCGGGATAGGGCCTTGGGCACCAGCGCCGCCTTGGTCCCCCTGCTGGCCGCAAGCACTGAGGGCCGCCGCCAGTAGCGTCATGGTCAGCAGGTGCGGCAATTTATTCAGCTGTTTATGCATGGATATGGATTCTCATGTTCAGTGGCAATCAACGAAGCCAACCAGAAAACCGCTGGCCAGCTCGGCAGAATTGGGCATAAACTAGAATGATCATTCTAGAATGAACGATCATTCTAGTTTTCTAGCGAAAAAATGACAAGTCAGTATAATTCCCGCCCGATACGGCTTGATGAAACATGGAATCTGTGAACAAATGACCCCGCAAGCGCTTGATGATGCAGGCTTTGATAAAGCCGAGCTGCGCCGCCAGCAGGTGCTGGATGCTGCCGCCAGCTGCTTTCGCCACGCCGGCTTTCATGCCGCAAGCATGTCGGCCATTGCCAAAGCCGCGGGCATGAGCGTTGGCCACATCTATCATTACTTCGCCAACAAAGAAGCGATTATTGAGGCCATCATCGAGCAGGAGCAGCATCGGCAATTGGAAATCATCAATATGCTGCTCGCCGCCCCCAATACCATGCAGGCGCTGATCGATCATGCCGATCAGGCATTGGCCGACAGCCTAGATCTTAAAAACTCGGCACTTAATTTTGAAATGATTGCCGAAGCATCGCGCAACCCGAAAGTCGCCGAGATGATGCAACGCTCCAATCGCGTGTTACATGAATGTGGCCGGCTGATTATCAGTAAAGGCCGGGTGGGCTTGCCGCCGATCAGCGATGAAGATATCAATGCGCGCTGCGATTTGATTATTTCGCTATTTGAGGGCCTTAGCGTGCGTTCGATCAGTAATCCCAACATCAATACCGCAGCGGTATTGCCACTACTGCAAAGCGCCATCCAGCAACTGGTGCGCAGCTAAGTATGCAGATAGTTTTGGACTGACAATAAAAAAGCCACCCGCAGGTGGCTTTTTTTACGCTTAGCGTGTGATGGGTTTGTAGCGAATCCGTTTCGGTTTCGCGCCCTCTTCACCCAAGCGTTTTTTCTTGTCGGCTTCGTACTCTTGGTAGTTACCGTCAAAGAAAGTCCATTGTGATTCACCTTCGGCCGCCAGAATGTGCGTGGCGATCCGGTCGAGGAACCAGCGATCATGGGAAATCACAAACGCGGTGCCAGCAAACTCCAGCAAGGCATCTTCCAATGCGCGCAGGGTTTCGACATCAAGGTCATTTGATGGCTCGTCCAGCAGCAGGACATTACCGCCTTTTAACAGCGTTTTGGCCAAATGCAAGCGGCCGCGCTCACCACCAGATAGATTGCCCACCAGCTTTTGCTGATCGCCACCTTTAAAGTTAAAGCGGCCCAGATAAGCCCGGCTGCTCATCTCGAATTTGCCGACCTGAATCACATCATGGCCAGCAGCGACGTCATCAAACACCGTCTTGTTGCTATCAAGGCCTTCGCGGCTTTGCTCAACAAAAGCCATTTGCACAGTTTGGCCGATTTCCACTTCACCGCTATCGGGCTGCTCTTTACCAGCCAGCATTTTAAACAGCGTGGATTTACCGGCACCATTCGGGCCGATAATGCCGACGATCGCACCGGCAGGCACATTAAAGCTCAGATTATCGATTAGCAGACGATCGCCAAAGCCTTTGGATACGTTTTTAAACTCAATCACTTTATCGCCCAAGCGCTCGGCTACCGGGATAAAGATTTCTTGCGTTTCATTGCGCTTTTGGTGTTCGTAGCTGCTCAACTCTTCAAAGCGGGCAATCCGCGCTTTGGATTTAGCCTGACGGCCTTTTGGATTTTGGCGCACCCACTCCAGCTCTTTATTCAGCGCTTTCTGGCGGGCAGATTCTTGCGACTCTTCCAGTTTCAGGCGAGCTTCTTTTTGCTCCAGCCAAGAAGAGTAATTGCCTTTCCAAGGAATACCGTGGCCGCGATCCAGCTCCAGAATCCACTCGGCAGCGTTATCGAGGAAGTAGCGATCGTGCGTTACTGCCACCACGGTACCCGGGAAGCGCACCAAAAACTGCTCCAGCCACTCTACCGACTCGGCATCCAAGTGGTTGGTTGGCTCGTCCAGCAACAACATATCAGGCTTAGACAGCAATAATTTGCACAGGGCAACACGGCGCTTTTCACCACCGGATAGATTACCCACCATGGCATCCCACTCGGGCAGGCGCAGCGCATCGGCGGCGATTTCCAGTTGCAGCTCGGTGTTTTCACCTGAACTTGCGGCGATGATGGCTTCGAGGCGGGCTTGCTCTTCGGCCAGCTTATCAAAGTCGGCATCCGGATCGGCATACGCGGCGTACACTTCTTCCAGCTTGGCTTTGGCTTCAAAAACCTCGCCCAAACCACTTTCAACTTCTTGGCGCACGGTATTGTTTGGGTTCAGCTCAGGCTCTTGGGCCAGATAACCGATTTTGACGCCAGGCAGATGCTGCACTTCACCGTCATATTCTTTCTCAACGCCGGCCATGATCTTCAGCACGGTCGATTTACCGGCACCATTCAAACCCAGCAGACCGATTTTGGCGCCGGGGAAGAACGAGAGCGAAATATCTTTGATGATTTGCCGTTTCGGCGGCACGATCTTGCTCACGCGGAGCATCGACATCACGTATTGAGCCATGGGTTTTCCTTTGCAAATAATTGCGCGGAGTGTAGCAAAAATCCGCCCTGCCCGGCCAGTAACTCAAGATACCCCGCCACCGTATCTGCACACCTAGCTCAATACAATTAAATTACAACAATATACCCATCATGCCGACAGTGGTGCCGGCCAGACACCGGCAGCCGCTTTACCGCTAGCTGCCAGTACTGGCTGGCCAAATTCGCTTTCTTGCGCGGCACAAGCTAGGCGATGCTTGATGCGGCCAATGTGCGTCACCAGTCCCTGCCCATCGGCCGTGACATACAAGCCCAGCTGCTGACTGGCTACCGCACGTAGCGCGATCGGCAAGCGCGCAATCATGGCCGCAGAAAGCAAGCGCGCCGCGCCGGGAAAAGCGGGCTGCGCCAAGTATTCAATCAGCGCGATGGGCGCGCCAACTTGTTTTAATTCGGTAAACGCTGCACTGCTAAGACGGAAACGGAAAGCCATGCCAGACACCTCATATAGAACGTACGTTCACAATAAGACATCCTCGCAGCCCGCGCAAGCACAAAGTGAACGAATGTTCTATTCGCAACACGCCGGTACAACACACCGCTAATCCGGCTAAGTGGCATGAACTACTCGGGCAGCGTACAGTCAGAAGAGAGCAGTATATGCATGAGCGGAGGTGCAAAATGGCCTTAAATATCAACACCAATGTCAGCAGCCTGACCGCGTTGCGCAGCGGCAACAACGTGCAGGAAACGCAAAACCGCACCTTGGCCAGTATCGCCAGCGGCAAACGAATTAACTCGGCAGCCGATGATGCGGCGGGCTTGGCGATTGCCGAGCGGTTTGCGGCCCAAATCCTTGGCAATAATCAGGCCGTGCGCAATCTGAATGATGCGGTGTCGGTGAGCCAAACTGCGGATGGCGCGCTCAGTAGCTTAAGCGACAACACCAGCCGCATTCGTGAGCTGACTGTCGCGGCTGGTAATAGCACACTGACGGCCAGCGATCGGCAGGCGCTGCAGGCCGAAGTCGATCAGCTGCAGCAAAGCAATCAAGACATCATCCAAAACACCCAATTTAATGGCCAGCCGCTGCTGCAAGGCAGTAGTTTTAATTTTCAGGCCGGGGCAAATGCCAACCAGAATCTGGGGCTGAATCTGGATAATTTGGGCAGCAGCGCCAGCAATGTCGATTTAAGCAACGCCAGTAGCATCGGCGATGCGCTTGATCGCCTGGATAGCAGCTTGGCCAATATTAATGCTCAGCGCGGCAATCTGGGCGCGTTCCAAAGCCGGGTGGAGGCCAGCATTAATAATCTGACCACCAGCAGCATTAACCAAGCCGCCGCCAAAAGCCGCATTGCCGATACCGATTACGCCAGCGCTACGGCGCAACGCGCGCAGCAAGACATCCTCTCGCAAGCCAATCTGGCGATGCAGGCGCAGGCCAATGCCAGCGGCAAACAGGTGCTTAGCCTCTTGAAATAAGCCAGTGCGGCAGAACAATTGAGTGCACTGTTGAAATCAAACCAATTAGCTACCGCCCAGCCCATACCCCTGCCGGTATGGGCTGCGGCTTTTTGCTGCACATAAGTCGTAGGGCAATACCCCAGCCCAGCACAACAGGATTTCCGGCACTGCAAGTGCACGGCGTGGCTATGGCATAATGGCCGCTTGTTTAGGCACATAATTTGGCATGCATAAATTCGCCGGCTGGCAAACTCCTTTGGTGCTGGCGCCACGCGCCCTTCACCCCTGGCTGAATGAACGTGGCTCGCTCACACAGCGTTTGAAAGCGCACTTTCCCGATTTTTCCGTCCAGGTTTTACGGCAAGATTTTGCGCGCCCGCACCGGGATGAGCGCCGCCCGCTCGCCGCCGGGGCGGCCCAAGTGGCCACCCGCGAAGTGCTGCTGTGCAGCCGTGGGCAGGCCTTGGTCTTTGCCCATAGCGTGGTGAAACGCTCAGCCTTACGCAGTGGCTTTCATTTGTTTGGCCGCACCGGCAGTCGCCCACTGGGCGCCCTACTCTTTGCCGACCCAACCATCCGTCGTTCGGCGCTGAGCTTTGCCTGCATTGATCGTCGCCACCCATTGTGGCAAAAAGCAAACCAAGCTTGCGGCCCTTTGCCTGCCCGCTTATGGGCCCGCCGCTCGTTTTTTTATGCCGGCCAAGATGCACTGCTGGTTACCGAAGTCTTTTTACCGCCCGCTTTTTAAAAATCACACCATGCCCACTGCCACGACCGTGAAGCAACGCCTTTCCGCCTATGCCCGCCTTGCTCGGCTGGATAAACCCATTGGTACCTTGCTGCTGTTGTGGCCTACGCTGTGGGGCTTATGGCTGGCCGGTAACGGCCGGCCCGATTGGCACTTGGTGCTCATTTTTGGCCTGGGCACGCTGCTGATGCGCTCGGCGGGTTGCGTGATCAATGATTGGGCAGATCGGGATTTTGATGGTCATGTTGAGCGCACCCAGGCCCGCCCACTGGCTGCGGGGGAAGTCGCACCCCGTGAAGCATTGTGGCTTGCGGCCGGCTTGGCCCTTTTTGCCCTGTTGATTGCCTTGCCACTTAATCAGCTGGCTTTGCTGCTGTGTTTGCCGGCCGCTTTTTTGGCGGGCAGTTATCCATTTACCAAACGCTTCTTGGCCATCCCGCAGGCCTATTTGGGCATTGCGTTTAGTTTTGGCATCCCGATGGCTTTTGCCGCGCAAACCGGGCAAGTACAACTGCTGGCGTGGGTTCTCATGCTCGCTAATTTACTGTGGACGGTCGCCTACGACACCGAATACGCCATGGTAGACAAACCGGACGACTTAAAAATCGGCATCAAAACCTCGGCGATTACCTTTGGTCAGCATGACGTGACCGCGGTGATGCTCTGCCATGCTGGCTTTGTGCTTTTATTGGCTGTGTGCGGGCTATTAGCCGAAATGGGCTCGGTGTACTACGCCGGCTTGCTGGCCGTAGCTCTACTCATTGCTCGGCAATATCCGCAAATTCGCGCGCGGGATCGGCAGCAGTGCTTTCAAGCGTTTCTAAGTAATAACCGAGTCGGTGCGCTGGTATTTGCACTGATCATACTGGATTACGGGCTACGCTAATGCGCGCTTGGGATCGCGGCGAAGCCGCCCAGCTCTTGCGGCAACTTTCCGACCACGAAGCCGGCAGCTGCCGCCAATGGTACTGGCTGGAAATTGCTGCGGAGCAAGGCAAGGCCACCAGCAGCTGGCGCACACGCTTAATGGGTATCTTACTCAAAGTATTGGGTATCAATGCCTGCGTAGCAATACTCCAACAGGGTAATCTGCCAGGTTTGGAACCTTTTGCCCCCAATTTGCAGCGCTGGCAGCAACACAGCCAGCAAATCATGCTGGATCAATTGCTGTTTCTGGGCTGCGCCCTCGGGCTAGGATTTGGGCTGGGGCTCCTACCCGCCAGCTTGCAATTGCTATGCTGGCTCTACCCACTGATTTTCTTGCCGCTGTATTGCTGGCGCCACTGGCCACGCGCCAAGGCAACGCCCCACCACCAGCCTGATGCACCGAGCGACGAGGCCCTACCCGGCCCGGAAGCGGCGCTGGGCCTCCTCGGGATTGCCCTAGCGGCAGGAATCCAGCCAAGCCATGCCCAGCAGTTAATTCAGGGGCTCAAAGCCGGTAATGATGAATGCGGCCGTCAGCTCGGCGAGCTAATACCCGAGCTGAGCCCCGATGCGACACTGGATCGCTTCCAGCATGGCAGCACGGCCCTCGCTGCTGGCTTGATTCCTGCCTGCGTTGCGTGCTTTTGTTTGTCTGTGCTACCGAGTTACTGGGGATTGCTGCTGGCTAGTTTACTCTTTGCTGGCGGGATTTACTGGCAGCATTCGCGGCAAGTCTTACTTACTACCACCGCCGCGTGGCTGGGCTGCGCCGCTTTGGGTAAGCTGCGCCATTGGCTGTGAATCAGCCACAGCTTGAGCCTAATTATTGAGAATCGGATTGGTGATCGCTGAAATTAGTGTTGCGCTGCTGCTGGCGATTTGGGCAGGTAATAGACTTCGACTTCGTTGCCAAGGCCAATAAACTGCACCTTGAGCGACAGCGCACGCACCAGCGCAATGCCGCGGCCATGCGTGCCTGAGGGCAGACCACCAGCCGCTAATTTGGCATAAGAATTGGCCCAATCAAAACCATTACCACTGTCTTTAACCCGGATTTTGAGCACTTGCTGCTCTTTATAGCGCAAGCCCAATAGATCAATTTCGATCCGACCTTCCGGCAAAGCCGCTAGGCGCTCGGCGCGTTGCGATAGATATTGCTCCATTCCGTCTGGTTGGGTCTTCATCGACGATTCGAGCAACAGCAAGCCATGATCCACGGCATTGACAAACAGCTCAGTCAGGATCAGGAAAATATCCGACTGCACTTCGCTGAGAGCTTTGATTTCCTTCACAAACGACATCATGAAGGGAATGGTATTTAAATAGCGCAATTCTTCAGCACTAATCGCGAGAGAGTAGCGCCAGTTGCATTCAGCCAGCAGATTAAAATCGGCCGGAATCTCCTGCAAAGCCAACTCTGCCGCCCGCGGGACGGTATCGGCGGGCAGCGCGACTTCCATATCGTCTTGCCCAAAGCTCGCAATCACTAAGGAAACATCATCATGGTGTTGCTCGCCGGCCAGAAAATCAGCCAGCGCGATTTTCGTTTGGGCCACCATCCGCGTTTGCTCGGCGGTTGTGGGCGGCAAGCCAGTTTCATCGTCAGCGATCAAAGTCTGTAGCAGTGCGGGCAAACCAAACTCAGCCCCACTGGCGTTACGCGCTTCAACCAAGCCATCGGAATACGCCACAATAAAGCCAGGCTCTTTGAAGTAAATGCGCTCAGGGGAGAGATCCAGCGAATGCGAAGGGACAATCCCCAGTGGTAAATTGCTAGAGCTACACACCCGCACCACTTGCTTATTGCGATCTAGGATCTGAATCGGGGGCATACCGGCATTCCAGATTTCGACCGTGCCACCCACTTCATCAATAGAAATCAGCGATACACAGACGAAACGGCCAATCGGCAACACCTGCCGCACTTTGGCATTCATTTCAAAAAGGATATCGGTAATCGAATAGCCTTTTTCAGTCATGCTGTAAAAGGGTTGCGTCAAAGGTAGGACATTCAGGGCGGCGGTCAGCCCGTGGCCGATGCCATCAGCTAGTAAGATGTGTAGCGCCTGCCCAGGAGTACGAGCGGCGGCAATAAGGTCGCCCGAGAGACTTTCGGCAGCAGAGAGCCAATATTGGAACTGTGGGTCGGCCAAACGTTCTGAGTTAACCATTTGATCCATCAAATGGCGTACAACGCGCTTTTCTTCTTCGGCGCGTTCGTAGTAATCAGCCAGAGTTTTGGATTGCTCACGAACCTGGCGATTCAGTTCCAGCGTACGGCCTACTGCCTTGAGTTTGGCCTCCAGCACGCGGAAATTGACGGGCTTGTTGATATAGTCGTCGGCACCACGCTCAATGGCATCAGCCAGCGCGTTCTCTTCCCCAACCCCGGTCACGAAGACGATTGGCACCCAAGTAGCGCCCGCTTCGGCCTTAATCACAACCGCTGCTTCTGGGCCCGACATGATGGGCATCATCACATCCATCAGCACCAGATCGGGGCGAGTTTGACGCCAGACTTCAATGGCCTCTTGGCCATTACGGGCCAGAATAGCCTGATGGCCTAGCGCTTCAACAAATCGGGAAATTAAAAGAAGAATAGCTTCGGTGTCGTCGACGACCAGAATTTTCATCTGTTTGGTCCGCAGTCTTTAGCGGATGGTAAAGATTTTACCAAAACATGCGATTTCGAGAACTTGCTTCACGGTATCGCGGCAGTTAACTAAGGCCAGCGTTTTGCTCGCAGCAGCAATTTTCTCTTTCAACAGCAAGAGCATCCCTAGCGCTGAACTATCCAGATAGTTGACGTTTTGAAAATCCACGAGGACTTCTTTGATGTCTGGATTGGCGATGATGGATTCACAGACCTGTCTAAATTCACGATGCGCACTGAAGTCGAATTGACCAGACAAGATCACACGACCGACATTGCCTTCAATTTGAACCGTAGGAGTCATTCTTACACCAACCTTTAGCAGATTTCATTCATCAAATCAGGCTACAGAATTACTATTCCGCAGTCATGCCTAATCAGTCTTGTTCTAACACATTAGTGCTGTCAGGCAATCGAGGCAAGCAAATCTTGAAGTTACTCCCCATTTTCGGGGCTGAGGTAACAGTCACTTCCCCACCATATGCCTTAACCATATTTCTTACAATCGCCAAGCCCAAACCCGTACCACCTTTCTTAGTCGTGAAAAAGGGCTCAAACAAGCGTGGTAAAACGTCAGCCGCGATCCCTTCCCCATAATCAACCACTTCCAACTGCAAGCTAGCATCAGAGTCTATCAAGCGACAAAGCACCTCGCCATCCACTACAGACGCCTGGCAGGCATTTTCCAAAAGATTCATGATTGCACCGCTTAGCTCTTTATGATTCGCCGCAACCATTGCAAATAATTGCGGCACATCTGTAGTCAAACGGACGCCCTTGGGCTCATAAATCGACCGAACTTCCGACACCGCCTCATGAATCACATCAACCAAATTGACTGTACTAATTTGCTGCGGCGTGCCCCTAACAAATTGCAGCATGTTTTGCACCAACACCTCAAGACGACCCAGCCGTTCATTGGTTTTGGCTGCAAATTTTAGGCGATCTTCTTCTCGCAGTTCTGGGCGTTGCAAATGCCCGGTATAGAGTAATGCTGCAGCCAAGGGCGTTCTCAGCTGATGCGCAAGGCCTGCCGCCATTTGCCCCATGGCGGCTAAACGGCCCTGACGCTCAAGCTCCGCCCGCATCTGAATGGTTGTAGTGACATCATGCAACAGCACCAACTCCACGCCTTCCTCAGGCACCTGCACCTGCTCAATCCGCACATAGCCCGACTCGCCGACATCACCAAATTGCCAAACATCGGACTCAACTAATTTCAAGCGATCACTCAATACGTTTTGCCATTTACTCCCAAGCGCCACTGCACCCAACAGCTCGAAACCACGCTGATTGCAACTTACAATTTCACCAGCTGCGTTCACTTCCAACACACCCGCCGGAAGCTTCTCTAGCAGCAAACTGAGCCTTCGTGACAACACTGCCTTTTCTTCATATTGTTTTTTTAGATGCCCATTCGCAACAGCTAACTGCTCAGTCAATGAAGCAACATCACGCTGCAGCTCAGCATAAGCATTTGATAATTGACGAGAAGCCTCGGTAAAAAGCGTGAAAGCTTCTTCCAGCTCCTTGGGATTCATTGTCTGTAGGCTTTGCTCCACCAGAAACCTTCCTTGTTGCTTTGGGATTTTTGCATTATAAATGGCTTAATTGCGACGGCCATGCTTACTGAGTTGATCAAATTCAGCATCGTGCAAAAGGGGTTAATTTAATCAGTTACCCTTCATTTTTTTGCCCATGCGCCGATACCTGCTAGCTAAATTCAACGTGCGAATTATGGAGCCTTGTCGTGTCAGACCTTCTCAAAAATATTGATGCCAGAACCAAGCTTGCCGGCACAAACAAACTGGAGATTCTGCTGTTCACACTGGGCTTAGATCAGCGATCAGGCCGGCGTGAAACCTTCGGGATCAATGTGTTCAAAGTACGTGAGGTGATGCGTACGCCTGATATCACTCAGGCCCCTGATATGCCATCTTCGGTTGAGGGCATGGTGAGTCTACGCGGCGCACTTGTACCAGTGATTGACTTGGCCCGTTACGCCGGCATCCAAACTGAAAGCCGCCCAGATATTATGATTGTGTCTGAATACAACGGTCACACGCAGGGCTTTTTGGTTGAAGCTGTAGATACTATTCTGCGGCTTGACTGGTCCGTGATGCGTGTACCGCCTGACATGCTTACCGTGCAAATGGGCGGGCTGGTTACAGCAGTAACCGAATTGGAAAACGGCAAGCTCGTGATGATGTTGGATGTGGAAAAGGTACTGGCTGAAACCACTCA
This sequence comes from uncultured Chitinibacter sp., assembly GCF_945957625.1. NCBI lineage: Bacteria > Pseudomonadati > Pseudomonadota > Betaproteobacteria > Neisseriales > Chitinibacteraceae > Chitinibacter > uncultured Chitinibacter sp. The sequence goes on along the minus strand of NZ_CAMFLP010000001.1, from coordinate 269,731 downwards.
AAACAGTAACCGCGTCGATACCACCACCGTTATTCAGAACCAAAAAATCGTGAATAAAACCGTATTCTTCGCCGATGACTCACTGGTTGCTCGCAGCCAGATTGAGCAAACGCTAGATGCCATGAACATTCATCATGCCCATGCCATCAACGGTAAGAGGGCCTGGGAAGAGTTGCTCCGAATTGCCCAAGCGGCGGAAATTCAGGGTGTTGCAGTGAAGGATCTGATCCACCTCGTACTCACTGACGTTGAAATGCCTGAAATGGATGGTTATATGTTAACCAAACAGATTAAGAGCGACCCACGTTTTGCAGGAATTCCAGTGCTAATGCACTCGTCACTATCGGGCCTTTCGAATCAAAAACTGGGGCAGTCAGTGGGTGTCGATGGTTACGTGGCCAAATTTGAACCACATAAACTGTCCCAAAGCATCGCCAACTTCCTGTTGCGTGATGTCGATAATTAAGCCGAATAACTGGAGCAAGCTATGAGCAAATCAGAACAAACCAATCTGCTTGAAACAGTTGACGCACGCACCAAATTAGCAGGCTCCAATAAAATGGAGATCCTACTGTTTACTTTAGGTACGCGTGAAATATTCGGTATCAATGTATTCAAAGTACGTGAAGTATCGCAAACGCCCAAAATCACCAAAACACCCAATATGCCCCATGGAGTGGAAGGTGTACTTTCACTGCGCGGAAATATCATTCCAGTCATTGCGCTGTCGCGATTTGTTGCCACCCAAGAGAAACCAGTCGGCGATACCACTAGCACCATGATCGTGACTGAGTTCTCAAAACACACCCAGGCCTTTTTGGTTCATGATGTAGATCGGATTATTCGGGTCGACTGGGATAAGGTTCGAGCCCCTGAAAGTATGCTCGCTGGCAATCAGGCGATGATTACAGCCATCACTGAACTACCGGATGGCAAGCTGGTATCAATTTTGGACGTAGAGCAGATTCTCGCAACGGTAATCGGTGAACCGATTGTTCCCGATCTGCCTAAATCGCATATCAGCTCGGATACTTTCATGTTCTTTGTTGATGACTCACTAGTGGCGCGCAAAGAAATTGTCAGTGTCCTGGATAAGATTGGCGTTAAATACCATCAGGCCAATAATGGCAAAGAGGCATGGGATAAGCTGCAGAATTTAGCTAATCGTGCAGTTCATGATGGTGAGTATCTAAAAGACAAGCTGAAATTAATCCTTGTCGATGCGGAAATGCCTGAAATGGATGGCTATGTACTAACGAAACATATTAAATCAGATCACCGTTTCCAAGGCATTCCAGTGGTAATGCACTCATCACTTTCATCCAATGCCAATAGAGCAATGGGTGCCAGTGTAGGCGTTGATGCTTATGTGGCTAAATTTGATCCGATTATTCTGGCAGACACTTTGGTTCCATTGCTTGCCAGCTAAATAGAAATTCACCTCTCAGTTTTTTGAATGCGCCTACAACGCAGAATGGAGTAAGTTATGGCAGATCAGAACATGCGTTTTCTCGTGGTGGATGATTTTTCCACCATGCGTCGCATTGTGCGCAATCTCTTGAAAGAACTTGGTTTCACCAATGTGGATGAAGCTGAAGATGGTCAAGTTGCGTTACACAAACTGAAAAATGGCCAATTTGAATTTGTCGTAACTGATTGGAATATGCCCAATATGACTGGCATCGAATTGCTCAAAGCAATTCGTGCAGATGCTCAGCTCAAGCATCTGCCAGTTTTAATGGTTACCGCAGAGGCAAAGAAAGAGAACATCATTGAAGCTGCAACTGCTGGAGCGAGTGGTTATGTTGTCAAGCCATTCACTGCAGCCACGCTGGATGAGAAGCTCAAGAAAATCTTTGCCAATATGGGCAAATAACAATCCATCAGACAAAACAAATCGCAGGAGAACACTGTGAGTGATCCAGCAATCCAAGGCGGAGATTCCGCTGATCTTGAAGCGTTATTTGACAGCATTGTCTCAGCAAATCACACCGAGGCAGCGCCTGTAAACGCCCCAGTCACAACCGCAGTCACTGAAGAACAACAAACTGCATCAAGCAATGCAGAAATGGTTGAACCTGCGAAATCTATGTTTTCGCATATCGGTCACCTAACGCGCAAACTGCACGACACACTGCGTGAACTCGGCCTTGACAAATCGCTAGAAACAGCGGCGAGCTCAATTCCAGATGCACGTGACCGCTTGTCTTATGTCGCGACCATGACTGAACAAGCTGCAGAAAAAACACTCAACGCATTGGATGTGGCCAAACCGCTGCAAGATGCCATTCTTGAGCAGTCGCAACAATTGAGCCAAGAGTGGGATCGTTTTTTTGCTAAGCAACTCTCGGTTAATGAGTTTAAGGCTTTGGTTGAAAAAACTCACCAGCACCTCAAAGACACCACGCAAAAATCAGAGCAAGTCAGCAATCAGATGCTGGAAATTATGATGGCCCAAGACTTTCAGGATCTGACCGGCCAAGTGATTAAAAAAGTTCTGGTCATGGCCAAAGATATGGAGTCACAGCTGCTGGACTTCCTCTTAATGTTCAGCCCCAATGCGGGCAAGCCCGATGAATCGAGCAGCCTCCTTAACGGCCCAGTCGTGAAATCTGAAGGGCGTACCGATGTCGTTACCAACCAAGAACAGGTCGATGACCTGCTGGAAAGCCTCGGCTTCTAATTGAAGCATATAGAAGGAGAATATCATGAGTGATTTTGCCGGCATGGAAGACCTGCTACAGGATTTTCTGACTGAGTCGTCAGAGCTCCTGTCCGAAGTGGATAATAAGCTTGTTGAACTGGAAAAACGTCCGGATGATCGAGCACTTTTAAATGATATTTTCCGCGGCTTTCACACCATCAAAGGTGGCGCAGGCTTTTTGAATGTCGATGCGATGGTTAGTCTTTGCCATCGTACGGAAAACCTGTTCGACAAACTCCGTAACGGTGAATTAAAGCTAACACCAGAAATCATGGATGAAATCCTGATGGCCACTGGTGCAGTGCGTGACATGTTTGGCGCAATGGCACAGTCGCGTCTCCCAGCCCCGGTAGATCCATCCCTGCTAGAAAGATTGGATAACGTACTGGAGGGCAAAGAACTATATGCCACATCGGCAGCAGTAGCGCCCCCTGCGCCTTCAGTAGCAACGCCAGCTTCACCAGCCAGCAGCCCACAACCGAATGGTGAAGAGCATAATTGGCAGCAATTGTATGATGTACTGCTTGATCAAGCCCCTAGTGCTTCAGCCAGTTCTGAACCACAAGTGATCGAATCCACCGCGACCGTGATTGAGACTAAGCCAGCAGCACCTGTCGCCCAAGTTGCAGACCCAATGCTGAGTCTGAAACCTGCGGCAGCAGTTCCAGCTACGACGGCACAGCGCGCACAATCCAACGCGGCATCTCAGCAACTCTCGACACAAGAGACTACCATCCGGATTGATACAGTTCGCCTTGACCAGGTACTGAATCTATCCGGTGAGATTGGATTAACCAAAAATCGTCTGACCACACTACGCTCTGACATCATGTCAGGGAAAATGGATACCGGTACACTAAAAGCATTGGATGAGGCTATTGGCCAGCTCGATTTGCTGGTTGGCGATTTGCAAAACGCGGTAATGAAAACGCGCATGCAGCCAATCGGCCGGCTGTTCCAAAAATACCCTCGCCTTGCTCGTGATTTGGCACGGCAAATGGGCAAAGATGTAGAGCTCATTATCTCAGGTGAAGAAACCGAGCTTGATAAAACCATGCTGGAAGATCTGAATGATCCTCTGGTGCACTTGGTGCGAAATGCGGTTGATCACGGTATCGAGACGACAGAAGAGCGGATTGCTGCCGGCAAACCAGCCAAGGCTGTGGTTGAACTGTCTGCGACTCAGGTTGGTGATCATATTCGGATCGAAATTACCGATGATGGTCGTGGGATGCGGCCGGATGTTATTCGCCGCAAAGCCATTGAGAAAGGCCTTATCGATATTGAGACGGCAAATAGCCTTGATGACAAACAATCACTGCAGTTGATCTTCTTGCCCGGCTTTTCTACCAAAGATCAGATTTCAAGTGTATCTGGCCGCGGCGTGGGCATGGATGTGGTGAAAACCAACATCCAAAAACTGAACGGTCGGGTGGATATTCAATCCATCGTTGGTGATGGCTCACGTTTTACAATTTCCCTACCATTAACTTTGGCCATTTTGCCGGTGCTAGTGGTCAAAGTATGCGATCAGCCATTCGCGGTGCCTTTGGCCATGGTGCGCGAAATCATCACTATTCGCCAAGAACAGGTGCAGGAAGTGTCTGGGCGCGCCACCATTGTCGTGCGCGATGAGATCCTCTCTGTACGTTCACTAGCGAACCTGATTGGCTGGGAGGAAGTTCAGGTCCCCCAGTTTGGCGTACTGATGCAATCAGCGGAGCACTCATTTATCTTGGCGGTAGATAGCTTCATTGGTCGTGACGACGTGGTCATTAAACCACTACAACATATCCGTCCTAAAGGTATCGCTGGGGCCACTTTATCGGGCGATGGCTCGATTGTCTTGGTGCTAGATATGGAAGATCTACTTGCATCGACCCATGCCGACCACTCAGCAATCAAAACATCACGTTTTGCACAGGATTTAGTGTAAGCAAGGCTTGTTGATTGCAAGCAAAAACATTAGGATAGCCTAATAAACACAGGGGCATAGCCAGCAGGCTTTAACATGACGCAAGAACATGCATTTATTGGTCGCCAGCCGATCCTCAATCGTCAGCAGCAGATTATTGGCTACGAATTACTATTCCGTTTGAATCAGGATGCCCAAACGGCGGATTTTTCCAGTGATATGCAGGCGGGTACCAATGTATTGGTAAATACCATCTCCAATATGGGAACCGATTGGCTGGTAGGCGATAAGATTGCGTTTATTAATGTCGCGGAGTCGATGCTGGAAAGCAATTTCTTAGAGTTGCTGCAACCACAGCGCGTAGTCCTCGAAATTGTTGAAACCACGCAAACCTCGCCTGAACTATTAAACCGGATTGCGGAGCTGCGTAACCAGGGTTTTGGCATCGCCCTTGATGATTTTGTGCTGACCCCACAAACAGCACCAATGATTGAGTTTGCAAACTACATCAAACTCGACATTCAGCAACTGGGAATGGCACAAGTGCCTACCCTCTCGAAAGAGTTGCGCAAATATCCTCTACTGCAAGTCGCCGAAAAAGTAGAGACCAAAGAAGAATTTAAGCAGTGCCTTGATATCGGCATGGATTGCTTCCAGGGGTACTACTTCGCGCACCCTGTCACCCTGTCGGCTAAGGTAATCAATCCGGGTTACGCCAATATTCTGAATTTGCTGAATATGTTGCGTAACAACGCTGAGATTCGCGATATTGAAAACGCCCTAAAACGCGATGTAGCGCTATCGTTTAAGCTGCTGCGTTATATTAACTCGGCGGGCTTTGGCTTGTCGTGTGAAATTCAGTCCTTCCGCCATGCCGTGACCATATTGGGCTATCAGAAGCTCTACCGCTGGCTCACGCTTTTACTGGTGACCGCCGGCGCAGAAACTGGCTCACCGCCTGCGTTACTTAAAACTGCCGTCACTCGGGGGCGCTTGGTTGAGCTTCTCGGCTCGCACCTGCTTGATGGCCAGGACAAAGATAATCTCTTTATCGTGGGCATGTTCTCCTTGCTGGATGTCTTGCTAGACATGCCGATGGAAAACATTCTCGAAACCCTTATCTTGCCGGAAACAGTGAGCGATGCCTTGCTCACACGTACCGGCATTTACGGGCCATTCCTCGAACTGGCCGAGGCCTGTGAAGACCCATCCATGGCCGAAGTGCCGCGGCTATGCGAGCAGCTACAAATTACTCCAGACATGCTTAATCGTGCACATGTGCAAGCACTGCAATGGGTTGAAGAGCTCGGGGTTTAATTCTTTTTTGTCGATTAAAAAATAAAACCACGCTCCGCGTGGTTTTATTTTGCAGTGGAGAATGCACACATGTATGTCAGTCGCGATACAGAAGGGCGAATCATCTCGCTCCATCAGGAAGCCACTGCCGAAGCTCAAGAGGCGATCAGCCCCCGAGATCCCGAAGTAATGGCATTTATCGGCCAAGGCTCGGAGCTTGATCATTCCGACAGCTCCTTAATCCGGGTTATCGAAGACTTAGTCGATGTGTTAATTCAGAAAAATGTGCTGCGACTAACGGATCTGCCAAACGCGGCCCAAGCCAAGCTGCTTTCCCGCAAAAGCTTGCGCCAGCGGCTAAGCCACAGCCTTGATTTATTGAATGACAATGACAAAGGGCTGCTTTAAAGCAGCCCTTGCGTGATCCACTAGTAAAACGCCTTACTTTTGTTGCGTTTCACGCAAAGTAAAGCGGTAACGTTCTTTCACAAGCGGCTCATTAATATCCGCTTCGCTGATTTTCAGGCCCAGCTTTTGCGCTCGCTCGGCCATGCCGGCGTAACACTTGCTCTTCACCTCATCAGGCGCAGCGTGCTCGCCAAACAGAAGCTTGCCGCAATCAGCGAGAATCTCATTAAACTGCGCAGGGTTGGCATTGAGCAAGGCATTGGCATAACGCGGGTCATTAGCCTGCGCTTGGGCAGCAGGCTGAGCCGTGCCGCCTTGGTTTTCAGCCTGATCACCACAGGCCATCAACAAACACGATAAACCGGCAGCCAGTAAGTACTTCAGCATAAATCTCTCCTCCTATTCTTGTTGCTGAATGTACCGAAAAACCAGCCAAACTACAAAATTACTTGTGGATCGAAGGTATTACAGTGGTTTAGATCACCCGCTTGCATGCCGCGGCGAAACCAAGTCATCCGCTGCGCCGATGTACCGTGGGTGAATGCATCTGGTACCACCGCCCGCCCAGCGCTGTGTTGCAGGGTATCGTCGCCAATCGCATTGGCGGCTTGCAGTGCTTCATCTAGATCATTCGGATCCAGCAAACCACGCTGGGCGGCTGAATGGCCCCATACCCCAGCCAAGCAATCAGCCTGCAATTCTAGGCGCACCGACAGCTGATTGGCGGCCGTTTTACTCAACTGCTGCTGTCGGGCATGCACTTGCGCAGAGATACCAAGTAGGTTTTGTACATGGTGGCCCACCTCGTGGGCGATTACATAAGCTTGGGCGAAATCACCAGGCGCGGCATAGCGTTGGGATAGCTCTCGGAAAAAGGCCAGGTCGATATACACCTTTTGATCAGCCGGGCAATAAAAAGGCCCCATCGCGGCACTGGCAGAGCCACACGCCGATTGCACCGCACCGCTGAAGTACACCAGCTTTGGTTCATGATATTGGCCACCGCGGGCCGCAAAGATCTGCTGCCAAGTGGCCTCGGTATCCCCCAGAATATGCCGCACCATCTGCTTGGCAGTGGGGTCTTGCGAGGCCGCATTGGGCGCTGCGGCCGGGACGTGCACCTGCTGCTGTGCCACCATCCCCAAGATTTCGAGCGGGCTCTTGCCCAGTAGCAGCCCGATGACAACCACCACGGCAACCCCACCCAGACTCAGTCGCCCTAACCCTGCACCAGAGCGCCCAGTTTGGTCTTCCACATTACTGCTTTCCCGCATTTGATCCCAGCGCATCAGCCCGCTCCTCTCACCATCAGTTGCAACTTGTAAACCTTATGCCCAGCAGCTAGCTATAAGCATGCAGGCTATCCATCCACCATCCTCACGCTTGGCGCTACTAGCAAGCTATGCCGGGCTCATTTCGATTCCGCTCGGCATCAGTATGGCCCAATGGGCGGCACAGCTGCAGCCCGCCCGCTGGGCGCTAGCCGCTCTAGTGTGTGCCATCGCCACCCTGATTTTTCGCCGGCGTCAACTGGGGCGCCTCTTGGCCATCATTATGCTGTTTTGCCTCGCCAGTGCCTACACACAATGGCGCGCACAACAGCGCTTGGCTTTATATCTACCCACAGCGCTTTACAACCAAGTTGTCGAAGTCGAGCTGCAGATCAATAGCCTAGTGCAAACCAATGAATATGGCTGGCAAGTCAAAGCCAGCATGCTCGCCCCGCTCGCCAATCCGGCATGGCAGGCCCACACACTACAAATCAGTGGCTACCGCGGGCCACCACCACAAGCGAATCAATGCCTTCGGGCCAAGCTGAAATTGCGACCGGTACATGGCAGTCTGAATCCAGGTGGATTTGATCTGCTTGGGTGGTATTTACAACAAGACATCAATGCACTAGCCATTTGGCAAGAAGCCGAAGTCATCGCCTGCCCGCAACGCAGCTGGCTACTGGCAGGCCGCGCCCAATTGCAGCAACACATCCAGCATACGCTCGCCAATCACCCCCTACAGGGCATGGTGCAAGCGCTCACTATTGGAGAACAAAGCGCGATCAGCCGCGAACAATGGCTGCTGTTTCAACAAACAGGCATTGTGCATCTGGTTTCGATTTCGGGTCTGCACATCAGCATGCTCGCCATGCTGGCCGCCGCGCTCTGCCAAACGCTCTGGCGTCGGGTTCCGCGCGCCGTCAATCGCATACCTGCCCGTAAAGCCGCTTTAATAGCAGGGGTATTGGCCGCTGGGGCTTATTCTGCTCTGGCCGGATGGAGTATACCCACCCAGCGTACTTTTCTGATGTTGCTGTTTGTCGCCCTAGGACTACTCAGTCGCCGCCGCTGGCCGATTAGCATCATCTGGCTCTTGGCACTGAATGCCGTGGTGCTGCTCGATCCATTTGCGCCGCTGGCGATGGGTTTCTGGCTGTCGTTTCTCACGGTGGGCTTTTTGCTCTGGGCCGCCAGCCAAAGCCGCCCGGCGTGGTGGGTTGGCTTTTGGCATAGCCAATGGGCTGCCACCTTGGCTTCTTTACCGTTATTACTGTTCATCTTTGGCCAGTTTCCACTGCTTTCTCCGCTGGCCAATGCGCTTGCGATTCCGATCGTGAGTGGCTTGATTACGCCGCTGGCCTTGCTTGGTCTCCTTGACCCCAGTGGTTTTTGCCTCCGGGCGGCAGCCGAATTAGCTCAATACTTGCTGCAGGTATTGAGTTATGGTCAGCAACATTTACCAGCAGCGTGGTGGCGCAGCAGCCCCGCTACTCTGCAGATGCTACTGGCGGTGGCCGGGGTCTTACTGCTGCTATTGCCGCGTGGCTGGCCCGGTCGGCTGGTGGGCTGGGTCTTGCTACTTCCCGCCCTGCTGGCACGTCCTGCGTTGCCAGCGCCCGGTGAGCTGCGGCTGTGGGTACTCGATGTCGGCCAAGGGCTGTCTGTCTTGGTACAAACCCAGCAGCACACGCTGCTGTTTGATACCGGTAAAGCCGCTAATGCCCAGCGGGCGCTACTGCCTGCCCTACTCAGCACAGGGGGCCCGGCCCTCGATGCCCTCATCCTCTCGCACAACGACAACGACCACACCGGCGCGGCCGCAGCCTTGATTGCCCAATGGCCTGTTAAAGAAATTATCCACTCCTTGCCCATCGACCATCCAGCCTTACGCCAAGCCCCTTTTGCCCAACAAACGCGCTGCAGCGCTGGCCACCACTGGCAATGGGATGGAGTGGAATTTAGCCTTATTTGGCCCAGTGCCGACGCCGTGTTGCTCAATGACAACGCCCGCAGTTGCGTGCTTAGTATCCGCACCGTGCAATATCGTGTGCTGCTCACGGCCGACATCAGCCGCCAAGAAGAAGCCGCGCTACTGCGGCAAGGCCTTGCCGCACACGACATCCTGCTTGTGCCGCACCATGGCAGCAAATCAGCCTCCAGCGATGCTTTTTTGCAGGAGCAACGGCCCAGCATGGCCCTCAACTCCGCCGGTAGGTTTAATCCATTTGGCCACCCCAAAGCTGAGGTGATTGCGCGTTATGAGGCCGTTGGTGCCACGTTCTGGAATACGGCCGAGCATGGCGCCTTACTGCTGAGCGTGGGGAAAACCATACAAATTCAAACCGAGCGCGAGCGGCGGCAACGCTATTGGTACAATGAGCCACCCCAATAAGCGGTTGTCATTGTGTTATCTCTTGCTGCGCTCTATCGCTACCCTCTCAAATCCGCCCAAGCCGAAGTATTAACGCACTGCAGCATTGCGCCTATCGGGCTGCAATATGACCGCCACTGGATGCTCTGCACGCCGGATGGGCAATTTCTTAGCGCCCGTACTCACCCGGCCTTGTTGCAATTGCGCTGTGAAACAACGGCCACTGGCTTCGTGCTCCACGCCCCCGATCGGGCTAGCCAAGCCTTTCAGCTCAGTGATTTTTCAGCCGTAAAGCAAGTCACGGTGTGGGAGAGCCAATTTCCAGCCTGGCAAGCCAATGCTGCGCTTAATAAGTGGTGTAGCGATTATCTAGGTGAGCCCGTTTTACTGTGCTGGATTGGCCCTGAATCCGCACGACGTACCAAGCGCCGCCCCGAAGTGCCGGTGAGTTTCAGCGATGGCTATCCGCTACTGCTGATCGGCGAAGGCTCGTGGCATGAATTAAATGAACGCGCCGGGCAACAGTTCGACATTCTGCGCTTTCGGCCCAATCTACTGATCGCAGGGGCCGAGCCCTTCGCTGAAGATCGCTGGCAACAAATTCGGATTGGCGAAGTGCTCATCGATCTGGTGAAACCCTGCGAGCGCTGCGTAATCACCACTCGCGATCCGGTGAGCGGGCAAATGCTGCCCAAGGGTGAGCCACTGCGCACCTTGGCCAAGTTTCGCCGCGCGGGCAGCGAGGTGTTGTTCGGGCAAAATGCCGTTCCGCTCAATCATGGCGATTTGCGGCTTGGCCAAAGCGTAGAAATCATTTCCTACAAGGAATAAGCCGTGGATTTAGCCGTCTTCATCAAAGAAACCTTGCGCACCTTGCTGCTGCCACCGGGCAGTTTATTGCTAGTCATGGCGGTTTGCCTCGCCCTGCCTGCGCGCTGGGCCAGGCACGCCCGGCTTGGCTTGATCAGCGCCGTAGCTGGCCTGTATGCCTTGAGCACGCCCTTGGTTGCACACAATCTGTTTCGCCTGATTGAGCCGCCGGCTCTGATCAAAAACCTGGCCGGCATGGATCAGGCGCAAGCGATTGTCATTCTGGGTGGGGGCAAACGCTTTGCCGCCCCCGACGTGGTGGAAGGCGAAACCATCAATAATGTCACGCTCGCCCGAGTACGCTATGGCGCCCGGATTGCGAAAGTCAGTGGTTTACCGGTGCTGGTGTCGGGTGGCGCGCCGCTTGGTGGCGCCAGCGAGGCGCACTATATGCGCCAAGCGCTGCATGAATATGGCGTGGATGTACGCTGGGTGGAAGGCGGCTCGGTCGATACCGCGGAGAATGCTGCACTCAGTGCCCAATTACTCGGTCCGCAAATCCGGCAGATTATTCTGGTGACTTCCGCCGATCATATGCCACGCGCCGCGCGCAGCTTTCGGCAGCAGGGCTTTGAAGTGTTTACCGCCCCCACCGATTACCCGAATCGCGAACCCTTTAATCTGACGGCGCTGCTACCAAAAGCAAATGCACTTTTAATAAGTAGCACCTCATGCCGAGAGGTATTGGGGCAACTGTGGTACGCACTACGTGGGCAATAAGGGTATATCTACAAACGCATTGATTTAAATTGCACCCGACTAAATACCCCAACCAGGTATTTGTATAGCACCCCATCGCCGCATAGCTTAATCCAACGGAAAGTCAGGATTCCACGCCACTTCCCATAAATGCCCGTCCGGATCGGCGAAATAGCCGGCGTAGCCACCCCAGCTGGTAGCTTGTCCGGATTTGCACAGCTGCCCACCGCCAGCGGCGGCTTGCGCCAGTAATGCATCCACTTCGGCTGGGCTGCGCACATTGTGTGCTAGCGCTACACCACGAAACCCTTGCCCTGCCGCCGGCACGCCCGCATCGGCGGCCAAGAGCTCAGTTGGGTACAGCGCCAAACACACAGGGCCCAGCATAAAAAAAGCCACTTCAGGCAGTATGCGCTTGGGAGTCAAGCCCAAAGTATCGCGGTAAAAGGAAACCGCAATCGCCAAGTCGGCGACCCCCAGCGTGACAAAACTCAGCCTCGACTCCATCAGCCGAATTTAGAAGCGGCCTGCCGGCGCTGCTGGCTTTTTGGCGAGTTCGTACACCGTTTTGCCCTGCAATTTGAAGAACTCGGCAGCGTGGTACAGATTTTCCGAGTGCCCCACATACAGCAGACCTTCAGGTTTCAAGAGCGGGGCGAAGCGCTGCAGGATCTTAAACTGGGTGTCTTTGTCGAAATAGATCATCACATTCCGGCAGAAAATGGCATCCAGCGGGCCGCGAATCGACCAATTGGGCTCAATCAGATTCAAACGGCGGAAGGTGATCATTTCACGCAATTCCGGCTTGAGCTGAAAACGCCCATCGCTCAGCTGGGTAAAAAAGCGGCTAACGCGCGGCGCTCCCATTTTACGTACTTCTTCCGCGGCATAAATACCCTGCCGCCCGACTTCCAGTACATTGGTATCCAGATCAGTGGCGAAAATTTTGACCGGTGGGCGCAAGCTATCGAAGGCTTCACAGGCGGTGATCGCCAGCGAATAGGGCTCTTCGCCGGTGCTGGAAGCAGAACACCAGATATTGAAAGAACCGCCGGGCTTTTGGCTTTTTAGGTAGCGATTCAAAATTTCAAAATGATGCGCCTCACGGAAAAACGAGGTGAGATTGGTGGTCATGGAATTGGTAAACAGCTCCAATTCTTTCGGGTCACCCTTTTCCAGCACCTGCAGGTATTGCTGAAAGGTTTTCAGATTCAGGGCGCGCAACCGTTTGGCCAGCCGGCCATACACCATATCGTGCTTGGATTCGGAGAGCGCGATACCGGCATAGTTGTAAATTAATTTGCGCACCTTTTCGAAGTCGGCATGGGTAAATTCAAATTCTCGATGAAGTGGCAACATGGCAAGCCCTAGGTTCACGCAATGATTACAGAATAGACCAAACTCAAATGTCCAGCCCGCTTACAGCTTGAGATCACGCCAGATCGCATCAATCCGCGCCACGGCGGTCGGATCGCGCTCAATAACCCGGCCCCACTCGCGGCTGGTTTCACCCGGCAGCTTATTGGTGGCATCCAAGCCCATCTTGCCGCCTAAGCCAGAAATGGGGCTGGCGAAATCCAGATAATCAATCGGGGTATGCTCCACCAACGTAGTATCGCGCACCGGATCCATCCGCGTGGTGATCGCCCAAATCACTTCTTTCCAGTCACGGCAATCCACATCATCATCCACGATCACGATGTATTTGGTGTACATAAACTGGCGCAAGAATGACCACACACCAAACATCACGCGTTTGGCATGACCCGGATATTGTTTTTTGATCGACACAATCGCCATCCGGTAGCTGCAACCTTCGGGCGGCAGATAAAAATCGACGATTTCCGGAAATTGCTTTTGCAAGATCGGCACAAATACTTCGTTCAGCGCCACGCCCAAAATCGCCGGCTCATCCGGTGGTTTGCCGGTGTAGGTGCTGTGGTAGATCGGATCGGGGCGGCTGGTGATGCGCTCCACTTCAAACACCGGAAACCAATCCTGCTCGTTGTAGTAGCCGGTATGGTCGCCATACGGGCCTTCGAGCGCGTGCAGAAAGCCATTCACTTCTTTCAGTGGCACACCGTGTTCTGACACACCACTGTAGCCCAGCTCGCAGGGCTTCAGCACGCCTTCGAGCACAATCTCGGCCGTGGCTGGTACTTGCAGGTCTGAGCCAATACATTGCACCAACTCGGTCTTGCTACCGCGCAACAAGCCGGCAAACTGATATTCGCTCAGCGTATCGGGTACGGGCGTCACCGCACCCAAAATCGTGGCCGGATCACAGCCCAGCACCACGGCCACCGGATATGGTTTGCCCGGGTTTTGCTTGGCATGCTCGCGAAAATCCAGCGCGCCGCCGCGATGCGCCAGCCAGCGCATAATCACCTGATTTTTGGCTATCACCTGCTGCCGATAAATGCCCAAATTCTGGCGTTTTTTATTCGGCCCGCGAGTGACCACCAAGCCCCAGGTAATCAGCGGCGCCACATCGCCCGGCCAGCAATGCTGGATCGGAATCTGCCCCAGATCGACATCGGGGCCTTCAATTACAACTTCTTGGCAAATGCCTTTGCGCACTTCTTTCGGCGCCATATTCAGCACTTGCTTCAATAGCGGCAGCTTTTCCCACGCGTCTTTCAGGCCTTTGGGTGGCTCAGGCTCTTTAAGATAAGCCAGCGTTTGGCCAATTTCGCGCAGCGCACTGGTGTCTTGCGCGCCCATGCCGAGTGCAACGCGCCGTGGCGTGCCGAATAAATTGCCGAGCACCGGCATACGGTAGCCCGGTATATTCTCAAACAATAGCGCTGGCCCGCCTTGGCGCAAGATACGGTCACAAAGCTCGGTCATTTCTAATTTGGGCGAGACTGGCAGCTGCACCCGTTTCAATTCACCCTGCGCTTCCAACTGCTGGATGAAATCACGTAGATCACGATATTTCATGAAATTTCCTGCAAAAAAAACGCCCGGACCAGCGGGCGTTGAGCGGCAAATGCGGCGGGTTTAGCGCACTTCGGCCAGCGTCATGGTACTGGTAAAGCGCGCGCCGGCGGCAATCTCCAGCGCATTATCAAATACATCACCGCGTTCAACACAGACAAAGCCTTGCATATTGGCGCCCACATCGGCCATCTGCACCGCGTATTCACCTGGGTTCCACACCACGGCGCTGTGCGCGCTGCTGGTAATTTGGATCGAACGGTCGCCATCTACAATCGTTTGCACCGCTGGCACATCCAGATACACCCGATCAGTACTGCCGCTCAGTTGCAAGACACCTTCTTGCTTAAGGCGGCGCACTTCACCAAGCGTATCGATGTAGGTCAGATTTTCCAGCCCATGAATCGGCGACTGGGTATAGTCCGCGACATTAAAGTAGGTATGGAAGGCGTAGGTAAACGGTGCCGGGGTATTGCTGAGGTTATCGACCCGCAAAGTCAGTGTGAGTTCAGTGCCCACATCCACTTGCAGCTCGAATTTAAATTCATGCGGCCATTGCTGCAGGGTTTCAGCAGTATGCGCCAGAGTCAGCACCACTCGGGTTGCACCGCTGGCCAGCTGTTCGGCACTGGCGAGAGTCCAATCCATGGTGCGGGCAAAGCCATGCGATGGCAAACCGGCCGGATGGCCACCAAACCAAGGCATACACAGCGGAATACCCCCACGTACGGCTTTGTCGTCGGCGAATTTCGCCAGTGGAGACACCCACAGCAGCTCTTTACCGCCAGCCGGGATAAACGACAGGAGATGCGCACCTTGCAGTGCCAAGGTAGCACGCCCCAGTTCGTTTTCAATGGTGACCAGCGGCAAACCATCGCCGTGATGATCAAATAGATCGGCAGAAGGGATAACGGCAACACCGGTTACATTGGCCAGCACAGCGGTGAAATCAGATGCATTCATGGGGCTACTTCCTCGTTAAGCTGGGCTTATTTTAAAGCAATCTAGGCTAGGCTTACAGCGGTTGCGGATAATTTACTGCGTCGGATCAAGGCTTAATGTGGCACCGGCAAATTGCGCGGCGGCACGCCCTCGATACTGCGTTCCGGATCAAACCAGCGCGAGAGCCATTTAAAGGTACGCCGCCAGGCATCGCTGGCCGCCTCCGGATCGGCCAAAACATCCAGGGCTAAATGATTACGAGGCAGATTCAATGCTTCACGGCTTGCCTGCTCGGGGTTGAGATCAAAATCATGCCGCACGCCCGGATAGGTCACCACGTGAAAGAGGCTTTGCCCTGAAGCTTGCGCCAGCTCGCTGCAATGGGCGCTCGGGGTAAGATTATCGTGTTCGCCGGCCAATAGCAGTGTAGGCGCCGCGACCCGATACTCCCTCCCCAGTAATGGCTTGCAGGCGGGATAAAATAAGGCGGCCGAACGAATACCCGGCGATTTACGATTCAACAGCGCCAGTGTCGCCGTGGCGCCCTGATCCCACGCCACCACGGCAATGCGCTTGGCATCGATCTGGGGACGTTTTTTTAGCCAGCTAATCGCGGCCGCTAACTCGTTGGCGCGCGCATTCATCGCCGCTTTTTGGCGGGCCAACTGCTGGGGCTGACAGCTAAGTTCGGCTTTCGCCTGCGGGATTAGCACCGCAAAATCCAGTTCCTGCAGCTGGCTAGCAATGCGCTCATAGCGCAGACCCAAATCACCTTCTTTATTCAGCAGGCCACCACAGCCGTGCAAAATAATGACGGCCGGAGCACCATAGCGATTGGCAGCCTGAAATTCAGCTTTGAGTTTACCGTTACCATAAGGGATCGCTACGGACGCCGCTTGCGCAGCGCCACAGAGCAGGCCAAGGGCCAAACCAGCCAATTTCATCAGGAAATCAATCGCACAATAAAGGGAAAACGATGCTCAAGCCCTTTGCTGGCATTCATTGCTCCCAGCACGCAGCCCACCACGCCAAGCAGATAATAGGCACCCACCGCCAGCCACAAGATCCCCATGAGCAGCCAGCCCAGAATCGGAATAAACAACAGCACGCCATTCAGCACCGAAATCGCCGCTGAGCCCAGCAAAAAACAAATCGACCAATTCAGTGTTTCACGGGCAGCGCTCAGTACAAAGCGATCGTCTTTTTTAGCGATAGAGCCCACCAAGCCGGGTAGTAAGGGGCAAAAAATGGTGAGTATATAAATCAACACAGCCAGATTACGCGAATCGCTGCTTGGTGCATCATGCGGGATGTACTCTTGCATGCAGAAGTCTCGGGAAGGAATGGCAAAGGCTTGCACAAGGGGCTCAATTCTACGCGCCTGAGCTGTCATGCTCAATCAGCCAGCGCTTTAATTTCACTTCATTCGCGCCAATCATCCGCAGCGCACTGGCAAAAACCAAGGATATGCACTAAACCGGCTATGCAAGCCATAGTTGCAATGCAACAAATGCCACAGATTACCAAGCGGGGATGGTCATGAGTGACACAATCGACTGTGCGATGGACGAATTCGGCGTAATTCGCCTGCAACTCAAACGGCCAGAAGTCTGTCATGCCATTAATGAAATTATGGTTGCCGAGCTCAGCGCCACGCTGACAGCGCTAGGGCAAAATGAACGGGCCCGAGTGCTGATCTTGAGCGGTGGCCCGCAGCATTTTTGCGCCGGAACCGATGAACACTGGATTGCCCAAGGGTGTAGCGCCAGTGCCGATCATAATTTTGAAGATGCCCTGAATATTGCCCGCTTGCTGCGCATCCTTGATCGCCTGCCCTTTCCGACCATCGCGCTGGTCGATGGGCCAGCCATTGGCCTGGGTTGCGGTCTGATCGCCTGTTGCGACCTGATCGTGGCCACAGCCCGCAGTCGTTTTGCGGTACCAGATGCCCGCCTAGGCTTAATCCCTGCCGTCTACGGGCCCTATCTGATTAACAAAATCGGCAGTAGTGCAGCACGACGGTTTTTCCTCACCGGCGAGCAATTTAACGGCGAGGTAGCGCAGCGCATCGGATTAATCCATGAGGTACATCCTGATCATGCGACAGCACAGAAACAAGTCGAACAATGGTGTGCGCAGATTTTGCGCAATAGTCCGCATGCCCTCACGGCTTGCAAGCGCCTGATAACGTCGGTGGAGCATCGCCCGATTGATGACGCCATGATCTCAGATACGGCACACCGTATGGCCCATATCCGCAGCCATGAAGAAGCGGTCGAGGGAATTCGCGCTTATCTACAAGCCAGCACACCCGCTTGGGCAATAAAAAACCCGGCCTAGGCCGGGTTTTTTGTCAGCGGCCAATTACTCGGCGGCTTTGCTGAATTGCTTGCTGTATTTCACGCTGATTTCTTTCTTTAGCGCTTCCAAATACGCATTCATCTCAACCTGACCATACATACGGGCCAGATTTTCATCGAGCTGGAATTTGTTTTGTGGGCTGAGCTCAGGTGCAGCGATGGTTTTGCCCACTTTATACAGCACATAACCTTTACCCGGTACTGCTGCGCCAACGAAGGCCGGCTTTTGATTGCCATCCACCTTGAAGATCGCCTTCAAATCAGCTTCCGCCACGCCAGGAGCCGCTAGGCGGCTAAACTGTTGCACCTCGCCCCAAGCCAGCGCCACATCTTGGCCAGCTTGCAGCGCTTTGAGTTTGGCCTGACCATCAGCCGCCGCCAGTTTCAGCGCCTTTTCGTTTTTCAGTTGCGCAGCGATCTGGGCACTCACATCGGCCAAAGGCTGAGTTTGTGCTGGTTTGTGCTCGACCACGCGGGCTGAAATCAGCTTGCCATTGGCCAGTTCGATGGCTTCTGAATTGTGCTTTTTCTTCAGCACATCATCACTGAAAATCGCTTCCAGCAGTTTCGGGTTTTTCAAGCCTTCATCTTTGCTCGCTTCACGGCTCAGCCAATCACTTTTCTCGATCTTGAGTTTGAGCTCATCGGCCACCGGCTTGAGGCTATCGGCTTGCTGGTAAACCAGCTCACCAAACTTCTCCGATTGCACTTGGAACGCGGCTTGGGCTTTGTCCATTTTTAGCTTGTTTTCGATCATCGGCTTCAGATCAGCTAGCGTAGCGCCCTTGATGTCATCCAGCTTCAAAATATGGAAGCCAAACTCGGTCTCAACCACGCCACTGAGTTGGCCCTTTTGCAGTTTGAAAGCCGCCTCTTCAAACGGTTTTACCATCGCACCGCGCGCAAAGAAACCCAAATCACCGCCATTCGCAGCCGAGCCTGGATCTTGCGATTTGGCTTTGGCTAATTCAGCAAAGCGGGTTGGATTGGCCTTGAGTTCGGCCAAAATTTGTTCAGCCTGCTGGCGTACTTTGGCTTTTTCATCAGCCTTCATGTCCTTCGGGGCATTCAGAAGGATGTGGCTGACTTTACGTTCTTCTTTGGCTAATTCAGATTTGTGCGCCTCGAAGTATTTCTGGATTTCTTCTTCGCTCACGGCTTGCGTGGCCGCCAGATCACTCTGCGACAGAATCACGTATTCCAGCTTGACTTGCTCAGGAGCTTTAAACTTGGCCAGGTTGCTATCGTAATATTGCTTGATCTCAGCATCTGATGCGGTCGCCTGAGCCAGATATTGTGCGGGCGCCAAAACGACTTGGTTTACTTCACGCTTTTCGCCCATCAGCTGATTCAAGCGTTGCAGTTGGGCATTCGAGGCAAAGCCAGTCTGCATCAAGCCATCCATCAATTGGCGCAGTACCAGATCTTTTTTGACTTTCTCTTCAAACTGGGCTGGTGACATTTGCTGCGAGGCCAGCAATTCTTGATAGCGTTTGGCGTCAAACTTGCCATCGACCTGGAAAGCAGGAATTGCAGCAATCGCATTGCGCAATACCGCATCCGGCACAGTGAGGCGCAGCTTGTTGGCTTGCTCACTGAGCAAATGTTGGCGGACGAGTTGCTCAACGACCATTGGCTTCATTTCATTGGGAATCGCTTGATTACCAATGGCCTCGGCCAATTCACGCTCAGTAATCGGTGTTTTGCCGACCTTCGCCAAGTAGTTATCGCCTTGGCTCATCGCGTCATAACCGCTAAAACCAATCCCAACCACCAAACCTACGGAGATCATCCCCAAGATCACCTGCACGGCGGTTTTATTATTGTGTACAAAATCAAACATGGAAGACCGACTCCTGCTTTACATGCGGCATATCATGCCAGATTGCTTGCAGCCTGTCTGTAAGAGAAGCAATGATTGGCGGGAAAACAAAAGGGCAAACACAGTGTGTTTGCCCTAGAGCTTTGGCGGAGTGGACGGGGCTCGAACCCGCGACCCCCGGCGTGACAGGCCGGTATTCTAACCAACTGAACTACCACTCCTTGGCGAGTCTGTCATTGTGACGACTGCCGACTACAAAATTACTGCACCGCGTCTTTCAGTGATTTACCAGCGCGGAATTTTGGCTGTTTCGCCGCAGCGATCTTGATTGATTCGCCAGTGCGTGGGTTACGACCAGTGCGCTCTTCGCGCTCTGATACATAGAAAGAACCAAAACCAACCAGCGTCACTTCTTGACCACTTTTGAGCGCGTTGGAGATCGCTTCTACGGTTGCATCCAGCGCTTTACCAGCTGCGGCTTTTGACAGGCCCGCTGATTCAGCGATTGCGTCGATGAGTTCCGATTTATTCACTTACATCCCCTTTCAATTTTGATTAGACCAATCCGGTTGGTAGATTGCTTAATGTTTATATCAAGACCGCAAAATCAGTGTCAATCAATGCTTGACGCTGTGTTGGTTTGTATCAACGCTTGCTACCGGCAAGGATTCTTCCCCGGCAGTACTGGCTGGCGCTGCTTCTGGCAGTCGCTCCAGCGCATAGCTGAGCACCTCATCAAACCACTTGACGGGGTGAATAGCAAGCCCTCGTTTCACGTTATCAGGGATTTCACTCAGGTCTTTGGCATTTCCATCCGGAATCAGCACGTGTTTGATGCCACCACGGTGCGCCGCCAGCAGTTTTTCCTTCAGCCCACCGATGGGCAATACCTCGCCGCGTAGCGTAATTTCACCGGTCATGGCCACATCACAACGCACGGGTATACCCGTCAACACCGATGTCAGCGCCGTCGCGATGGCAATACCCGCCGATGGGCCATCTTTTGGTGTGGCACCTTCGGGCAAGTGGATATGCATATCATTTTTCTGGTAGAACTCGGGATCAATCCCCAAGCTTACCGCTCGTGAACGCACGACCGAGAGTGCCGCCTGGATCGATTCCTGCATCACATCACCGAGCTTACCGGTTTGGATCATCTTGCCTTTACCCGGCAATTTCACTGTCTCGATCGTGAGCAACTCACCACCGACCTCAGTCCAGGCCAAGCCCGTCACCTGACCGATTTGGTTTTGCTGTTCGGCCATACCAAAGTCAAAACGCCGCACACCTAGGTATTTCTCCAGGTTTTTGGCATTCACGACGATCTTTTTGTCGCTTGGCTTCAGTAACAAAGCCGTTACTACCTTACGGCAAATCTTGGCCACTTCACGATCCAAGCTGCGCACACCGGCTTCACGAGTGTAATAGCGGATAATGTCGCGCACTGCCGATTCGCTAATCTGCAGCTCACCCTCTTTCACGCCGTTATTCTTCATCTGCTTGGGCACCAAGTACTTCAGCGCGATGTTCACTTTTTCATCCTCGGTGTAACCCGAAAGACGGATGATTTCCATCCGATCCAGCAGTGGTGCCGGGATATTGAGCGAATTGGCGGTGGCCACAAACATCACATCCGAGAGATCATAATCAACCTCAAGGTAGTGGTCGCTAAACGAATGGTTTTGCTCAGGGTCCAATACTTCCAGCAGCGCAGCAGATGGGTCACCACGGAAATCACTACCCAATTTGTCCACTTCATCCAGCAAGAACAGCGGGTTTTTCACGCCCACCTTGGTCATGCTTTGCAAAATTTTGCCGGGCATAGAGCCAATGTAGGTGCGGCGATGCCCGCGGATTTCCGCTTCATCCCGTACCCCACCCAGCGCCATGCGCACGAATTTACGGTTGGTCGAACGCGCAATGCTCTCCCCCAGCGAGGTTTTACCCACCCCTGGCGGCCCAACCAAGCACAGAATTGGGCCTTTGAGCTTTTCAACGCGGGTCTGCACCGCTAGATACTCAACAATGCGCTCTTTTACTTTTTCCAGACCATAGTGATCTGCATCTAGCACGGTTTCAGCTTCGGTCAGGTCTTTGCTGATCTTGGTTTTTTTCTTCCAAGGCAATGCCAGAATGGTATCAATGTAATTACGCACCACCGTCGCTTCAGCCGACATAGGCGACATCATGCGCAGTTTTTTCAACTCGCCTTCAGTCTTTTCGCGCGCTTCTTTGCTCATACCAGCGGCTTTGATACGTTTTTCCAGCTCATCCAGATCGGCGCTCTCATCAAGCTCACCCAGCTCTTTCTGAATGGCCTTGACCTGCTCATTCAGGTAATACTCTCGCTGACTTTTCTCCATCTGGCGTTTGACTCGCCCACGGATGCGTTTTTCTACCTGCAGAATATCGAGCTCGGCTTCGAGTTGCTTCAGCAGATGATCCATGCGTTCGGCAACATCTTCCATCTCCAGCACGGCTTGCTTTTGCTCCAGCTTAAGGGGCAAATGTGCCGCGACGGTATCGGCCAAACGGCCGGCAGTATCAATCCCAGCCAACGATGACAAAATCTCAGGCGGGATTTTTTTATTCAGTTTGACGTATTGATCGAACTGCCCCAGCAAGGTGCGGCGCATGGCTTCGGTTTCATTGCTGTCTTCTGCAGCTGGCTCCTGCGGAATCGCCACCACGCGGTAATAACCGTCGTCGTCAACCAGCTCCAGCACTTTGGCACGCTGCACCCCTTCAACCAGCACTTTCACCGTACCATCTGGCAGCTTAAGCAATTGCAACACCGTGGCGACGGTACCAATCGGATAAACGTCCGCAAAGGTTGGCTCGTCTTTGGCGGCGTTTTTCTGTGCCACCAACAGAATATGCTTACCAGAATCCATGGCAGCTTCGAGTGCCTTGATCGATTTGGGGCGTCCCACAAACAGTGGTATCACCATATGCGGAAACACCACCACATCCCGCAAAGGCAACACTGGGAATGAAGTCGTTTCTGAAGGCAGTAATGAATGCTCGGACATGTTTTATGACCTAGTCAGGGATATAAGACTCAATATGTGGCTTCTTGGGCGTTTATTCAATCACCCGCCACAAAATAGATACACCCAGCCTGATGCACGCTCAGGCTGGGTGTCTAGCTTAGGAATTAAACTGCAGCAGAATCAGCCGCAACCGGCACGTATTCAGGCTGAGCTTTACCAGCAATCACTTCCGGCGTAACAACCACTTTAGCAACACCTTCCATCGCCGGCAGCTCAAACATGGTATCCAAGAGCGTTTGCTCGACAATTGAGCGCAAACCGCGTGCACCGGTTTTGCGCTCCATCGCCTTGTGGGCAATGGCAAGCAAGGCTTCAGCACCAATTTCCAGCTCGACTTCTTCCATCGCAAACAGTTTTTGGTACTGCTTGATCAGGGCATTCTTCGGCTCAGTCAGAATTGAAATCAGCGCAGCTTCATCGAGCTCGGCCAAGGTGGCCACTACTGGCAGACGACCAACAAACTCAGGAATCAAACCAAAGCGAATCAGATCATCGGGCTCCACTTCGTGCAGCAGTGCGCCAATTGATTTGCTATCGTCCTTGCTATTTACCTCAGCACCAAAACCAATCCCGCCCTTCACCGAGCGATTGCGAATGATTTTGTCCAAGCCTTCAAACGCACCGCCACAAATGAACAGGATATTGGTGGTATCCACCTTTGGCATATCCTGATTCGGATGCTTGCGGCCACCATGTGGCGGCACCGAAGCGACAGTACCTTCTACGAGCTTCAGCAGGGCCTGCTGCACGCCCTCACCCGATACATCGCGGGTGATCGATGGGTTTTCTGATTTGCGCGCAATTTTGTCCACTTCATCCAGATAAACGATGCCGCGCTGCGCTTTCTCGACGTCGTAATCGCATTGCGCCAAGAGTTTGGCGATGATGTGCTCAACGTCCTCACCCACATAGCCCGCTTCGGTGAGCGTAGTGGCATCGGCAATCACAAACGGCACATCCAGCGTTTTAGCCAAGGTCTGCGCCAGCAGGGTTTTACCTGAGCCAGTTGGGCCAATCAGCAGAATATTGGATTTGGCCAGCTCCACTTCATCACCGGCAACCCCTTTGGTTGAAAGGCGTTTGTAGTGGTTATATACCGCCACGGCGAGGATTTTCTTGGCGCGCTCTTGGCCGACCACATACTGATCGAGCACATCGCGAATTTCGGTCGGCAGTGGCAAACGCTTGCCATTTGGTGTGGTTGGCTCAAGCTCGGTCACCTGCGCAGCTTCTTCGCGGATTACATCCGTGCAAAGCTCGATACACTCGTTGCAGATAAAAACTTGTGGGCCGGCGATCAGTTTTTGCACTTCATGCTGGCTTTTGCCGCAGAACGAGCAATACAGGAGTTTATCGTTGGATTTATCTGACATAGACAGCCAATTCCGCGTTAATTCATTCAGAGAAACAAAAGCCGCCAGGGTTGCTGGCGGCCTTTTAGGGTCTGACTTACTGGTTAACCTGCCAGCGCGGCTCGTGAAACCAGTACCTGATCCACAAGGCCGTAGGCTTTGGCTTCTTCAGCATTCATGAAGTTATCTCGATCCGTATCGCGCTCGATCGTTTCGAGATTCTGGCCGGTATGCTCAGCCAGCAATTCATTCAAAGTCCGTTTGGTCTTCAGCAATTCACGGGCATGAATCTCGATATCGGAAGCTTGCCCTGCCAAACCACCAATCAGGGGCTGGTGAATCATGATGCGAGAATTAGGCAGCGAGAAACGCTTACCCTTGGCACCACCCGACAGCAAGAATGCGCCCATCGAGGCCGCCATACCCACACACAAAGTCGAAACATCAGGCTTGATGAACTTCATGGTGTCGTAAATGGCCATCCCGGCTGTTACCGAGCCACCTGGCGAATTGATGTAGAGCGAGATGTCCTTGTCTGGATTTTCTGACTCGAGGAACAGCAGCTGTGCCACGATCAGATTCGCCATCTGATCATTGACCGGGCCCACCAAAAAGATCACCCGCTCTTTGAGCAAACGCGAATAGATATCGTAGGCGCGCTCACCTCGGCCGCTTTGTTCCACGACCATCGGCACCAAGCCAATATTGTGCGGATCAAAATCCATCAATGACATCTCCACAGACTAGATAGAAAGATCAAGCTTATTGCTGACCCATCAACTCGTCAAATGCAATTGCTTGCTCTGTAACTTTGGCTTTTGAAAGCACGAAGTCAACTACGTTATCTTCCAGCGCCATATTGGTTGGTGCAGCCAGACGCTCTGGGCTCGCATAGTACCAAGCTACTACTTCAGATGGATCTTCGTAGTTTTGCGCCAGATCTTCAACGATGGCTTTCACTTGCTCTGGCTTAGCTTCCAGCTTTTCAGCTTTCACCAGCTCAGACAGAGTCAGGCCAAGATGCACGCGGCGTTTAGCTTGGGCTTCAAACAAAGCGGGGTTGAATGGCACCATTTTTGGATCGATGCCGCGCGCTTGCATATCCGCTTGCGCACCTTCAACCAGACGGCCGATTTCCATCGATACCAGTGATTTTGGCAATTCGATTGGCGTCGCATCAATCACGGCGCTCAGCGCTGTTTCTTTCACGCGGGCTTTCAGACGGAAACGCACTTCACGCTCCAGATTAGCTTTCACTTCTTCGCGCATTTTAGCCACATCGCCATCAGCAATGCCCAGGCTCTTCGCGAATTCAGCGTCAACTTCTGGCAGTTGGGCCGCAGCCACGTTTTTCACCGTGATTGCAAATACGGCGGTTTTGCCAGCGACGTCTTTACCGTGGTATTCCGCTGGGAAGTTCACAGTAACGTCTTTGCTCTCGCCTTCTTTCATGCCCACTACACCAGCTTCGAATTCTGGCAACATCTGACCTTTACCGATCAGGAAGGCATAGTTTTCAGCGGCACCGCCAGCAAACTCAACACCATCAATCGCGCCTTTGAAATCGATGATTACGCGATCGCCTTCAGCAGCAGCGCGCTCTACGCGCTCGTAACGGGTACGTTGGCTACGCAGGATATCAACGGTTTTGTCGACTTCAGCATCGCTCACAGTCAGGGTTGGCTTTTGCAACTCAACACCGCTCAAGTCGCCCAGTTTCACCTCTGGATATACTTCGAAAGTCGCTACGAATTCGAAATCGCCGCCTTCAGTACCTTCTTTAGGCTCGAAGCGTGGGTAGCCTGCCACTTGCAGGTTTTGCTCAACCACAGCTTGACCGAATGAACGCTCAACGGTTTCACCCAGCACTTCTTCCTGAATACGGAAACCGTAATTCTGGAAAACCACTTTCAGCGGTGCTTTGCCTGGACGGAAGCCGTCGATCTTGGCAGTTTTAGCAACGCGCTTGAGGCGGGCGTCAACTTGTTTGCTGATTTCGTCGCGTGGTACTGAAATAGACAGGCGACGCTCTAGCGTGCTCAGAGTTTCCAGTTGTGCTTGCATGACCAGTAATCCTCACAGGTGCTCCGGATGGAACCACCCGGCATAGACTTGGATGTAACTTTAATTTGAAAAGAATTCGATGGTGCGAGCGGAGAGACTCGAACTCTCACACCTTGCGGCGCTGGAACCTAAATCCAGTGCGTCTACCAATTTCGCCACGCTCGCTTTTTAAGCCGTTACAGATAATAACGACTGAAATGTCTAGGTGCGCACTATAGAGCATGCTTGGCAAAAAAACAATCAATAGCGTTAAAAATCTTTCCATGAGTCGCGGTAATGCTGCGCTTGACGCAAGTGCGCATGGCAAAGCGTGGCGGGCCTCGTTTATACTCGCGGATAACCCTAACCCGCTTGCAATGCATTGAGGCACGCCATGAAAAAGATTGAAGCCATCATCAAACCATTCAAACTCGATGAAGTACGCGAAGCGCTGTCTGAGCTTGGTATCTCCGGCCTCACGGTCACCGAGGTCAAAGGTTTTGGCCGTCAAAAAGGCCACACCGAGCTGTATCGCGGCGCAGAATACGTAGTGGACTTCCTGCCCAAGGTAAAAATCGAAGTAGTGCTATCAGACGATCAAGTCGACACCGCGATCGAAGGCATCATCAAAGCCGCCCACACTGGCAAGATTGGCGACGGCAAGATTTTCGTGAGCCCGGTTGAACATGTAGTGCGGATTCGTACCGGTGAAACCAATGATCAAGCGGTGTAATCTCGCCGCTGGCTGGCAATAAAAAACGGCCTTAATGGCCGTTTTTTATTGCGCCTTGCTTGGATTAATCTGCCAGCACCAAGCCGGCCTGCGCCACACGCGACCAATCAAGCGCGGCATCCAGTGCATCGGTCAGCCGGTCGATTTCTCGCTCGAGCAACACTTGGGCATTGGGCACAGCGCTGGGCGCCAGCTGGCAACCCGCCCACGCCAGCAGCGATTGCAGTGCGGCCGGCTCGTCAAAGAGGCCATGCAAATAAGTGGCGATAATCTGCCCATCGGGCGACACCCAACCATCGTGGCGACCATCATCCAGAGCCGCAAAACGCGGCCACTCAGGCTCATTTACAGCGCACCATGTCGAGCGACCAACGTGGATTTCATAGCCTTTGATGGGCGCCTGATTAGCGACTACCTGCCCCGCTACATTGAGCAACTGCTTTTCGGCCTCTAATTCGGTTGCTATATGTATATGCCCCAAACCATTGGCAGATATAGCCCCCGACTCAATACCCTGTGGGTCAGCAATCGTCTCGCCCAAGATTTGCAGCCCACCGCACACACCAATCACTTTGCCGCCATAGCGCAAATGCCGCGCGATTTGCGCATCCCACCCTTGCGCGCGCAAATGCGCCAAATCGCCGAGCGTGTTTTTGCTGCCGGGAATAATTAGCAGATCGCATTCAGGCAGCGGCAAATTGGGGTTGGCAAACTCGCAGCGCACATTGGGCAAGCGGCGCAGCGGGTCGAAATCGGTGTGGTTCGAGATATGTGGCAAGGTGGCGATGACGATGCGAAATTCACCCTCGGCATTCGCCACCGTTTTCGGTAGCGCGTCTTCAGCGGCGATCTCGAGTCCATGCAAATACGGCACCACTGCCAACACGGGCTTGCCGGTTTTGGCTTCCAGCCAATCGCAGCCCGGTTGCAAGAGGCTAATATCGCCGCGAAAGCGGTTAATAATAAAGCCTTGAATTCTTGCCTGCTCCGACTCGCTCAAACACGCCAAGGTACCGACAAAATGCGCAAACACACCGCCGCGATCAATATCGGCGACCAGCCACACCGGGCAATCGGCCTCTTCGGCAAAGCCCATATTGGCAATATCGCCTTGGCGCAGATTAACTTCGGCCGGACTGCCCGCGCCTTCGACGATCACCCAATCGTATTGCGCCGCTAAGCGCCCCCACGATTCGAACACCGCGCGTTTGGCCGTCGTCTTGTAATCGTGATAATCCACTGCATCCAGATTACCGATGGATTTACCCTGAATAATCACCTGCGCGCGGCAATCGCTCGATGGTTTTAACAGCACCGGATTCATATCAGTATGCGCGGCCAAACCACACGCCACCGCTTGCACCGCCTGCGCACGACCAATCTCGCCACCGTCCTCGGTCACCGCTGAATTGAGCGCCATATTTTGCGGTTTGAACGGCGCAACTTTCACCCCGCGCCGCACCAGCAATCGACACAGCGCGGCGGTTAAGGTCGATTTACCTGCATCGGACGTGCAGCCTTGAATCATCAGCGTGGGCATGATTTATTCCAACAGGTATCTAGCTGCAGCCCATATCAATCAATAGCTACAGCGACATACCCTTATTGATTATCGAGCAGAAATTGTTTTTGCGTGGC
Source organism: uncultured Chitinibacter sp. (assembly GCF_945957625.1). Taxonomy (NCBI): domain Bacteria; kingdom Pseudomonadati; phylum Pseudomonadota; class Betaproteobacteria; order Neisseriales; family Chitinibacteraceae; genus Chitinibacter; species uncultured Chitinibacter sp. Next base: position 241,311 of record NZ_CAMFLP010000001.1, on the reverse strand, counting down.
AACAAAGTCCGCCAAGTGCGACAGAAACGGCGCATGGGCGGCTTTGTGATGCAGCCTAAATTGCGCCTGCGGCAGGGCATTGGCCAGCCACATCCCCGCCGCCAGCGGCGTCAGCGTATCGCGATCACCGTATTGCAGCAGCACCGGGCAATCGACTTTGACCACCTCAGCGCGCAAATCGGTGTCGCGCAAGATATTCAGACCATCGGCCAGATGCGCCAGCTTGGGCTCACCGTGTTTGAACAAATCAGCCAGCAATTCGCGCGTCACTTCGCGTGCGCTGGCGTCGCCCATTGCTTGCAGGCTGATAAAGCGTTTCAACGTGCCTTGCCAATCGGCTTGCAAACTCGCAGCAAATTGCTCGAGCACTTTTTGCGCCATCGCCGGCTGCCAATCTGGGCGCTGCATAAAACAGGGGCTAGAGGCGACCAGCGTCAGCGAGCGCACTTTATCGCGTTGCTGCAAGGCCCATTGCGTCGCCACCGCGCCGCCGAGCGACCAGCCCACCACCTGCACCGGAAACGGAAACGCCGAATCGACGGCATCCACCATCGCTGGCAAAGTGAGCGTGGCGTCGTCGGCCAGTTTGCTGCCGCCATGCCCGGGCAAATCGACAATATGCAGACAAAAATCGTTTTCCAGCTCACGCGCCACCGCCTGCCACACCGAGCCATTCATCGCCCAACCGTGCAACAGCACCACATCGGGGCCGCGGCCCCGCGTTTCAATCTGCAAATCCATACTCTCAGCCATGAAAAATTAAGACGCCACCTGCAAAAGCTGCCGCAGCGCGGCGTGTTGCGCAGCACTTAAGCGCTCGCCCGCCAGCGCCACGGTCTGCAGCCCCAACTCGCGATAGACCGGGTGCAAGGGCTGGGGCAAAACCGCCAGATGCGCCGCCACGGTGCGGTGATCGCCCCGCACAATCGGGCCGGTTAGCGCCGCGGCGGGCCCCAAGGCGGCGATATTGTGGAGTGTTTGCTGCATCAAGCTGGCAATCAGCGCCTGTGCCACAGGCTGATCTAGCCCAGCCTGAGCAGCGACCTGCTGCGCCAGCGCCGCTAACGTAACCTGAAAGTTCGACGCCATACTGAGCGCGGCATGATACGCCTGTTTCCGTTGCGCACCATCGGCGGCCGGCAAGTAGATGCTCTGCCCGCCCAGCGCTTGCGTAAACATATCCAGCGCCGAGAGCGCCGCTGGCGCGCCCTCGAGCGTGCAAAAGCTACCCGCAAACGTGGCCACCGCGCGCGCGGGGTCGGCAAAGGAAAAAGCCGGGTGCCAGCTGGCACAATGCGCGCCTTGCGCCGCCAACGGTGCAAGTTGATCGGCCGCCAGCGCACCGCTAGCGTGAAACACCACCGCACCCGCATTCACCACGCCAGCTTGGGCCAACTCGGCGGCAACGCTGGCAATTGCGCCATCAGGCACGGCCAGTAGCCACAAATCAGCCGGCGGTAAAGCGCTCAGTTGCGCGGCCACTTGACCTGCACCAATCCACTCGCAAGCGGCAGTACTGCTCACCAAGCTGCGTGAATAAATGCCAGCCAGAGCATAACGCCCACTTTGCTGGGCCAGCTGCGCAATACTTTTCCCTAAGCGGCCAGCGCCAAGCAGATTGAGCGTTAGCATGCGGCCGCCTTCGGCTGCGCAAGCAGCACCTGCCGAATTTCGGTACACAGGAAAGCCACTTCATCCGCAGTATGCGCGGCCGACAGCGTCACCCGGAGCCGTGGGGTGGGTACAGTGGGTGGGCGAATGGCTGCCACCAAAATCCCTGCTGCCAACAACGCCTGCGACAAAGCCAAGGCCGTAGCATTATCGGCCACAATGATGGGCTGGATGGCGGTATCTGAGGGCAGTAGCTCGCAGCCTGCCCCCGCTAATTCAGTCGCAAAAAACTGTTTGAAATAACGAATATGCGCCTGCAGCCGCTCGCGCCGGGCCTCGTCTTGCTCGATGACATCCAGACTGGCGTGCAGTGCGCTGGCCAACAGTGGTGGCGCGGCGGTGGTATAGATATACGCCCGGGCGGTATTGACCAGATAATCAATCACCACCTGCTCTGCAGCGATATACGCCCCAGCCACCCCGGCGGCCTTGCCCAGCGTGGCCATATAAATAATCCGCGGCGAGGCGAGCCCCAGCTCGGCCAAGCTGCCGCGCCCCTGCCCCAGCACCCCAAAGCCGTGCGCATCATCCACATACAGCACCGCGTCGTAGCGTTCCGCCAAATCCAGATAGGCTGCCAGCGGAGCCAGATCGCCATCCATGCTAAATACCGCGTCCACGGCAATCAGCTTGCGCGCCGCGCTGGAGCTCGCCAACAGGCGCTCCAGCTGCGCCACATCATTGTGTGTAAAGCGCTTAAAATCGGCGCGCGCGAGCTGGCAGGCATCATTGAGCGATGCATGGTTGAGCTTATCGGCAAATACCGCATCGCCGCGCCCCACCAGCGCCGAAATCGCCGCCAGATTGGCCATAAACCCGGTCGAGACCAAAATCGCCGCGGGCTTGCCACTAAAAGCCGCCAACCGCGCTTCCAAAGTATGCTGTGGCGTGAAATGACCGGTGACCAAGTGCGCGGCGCCACTCCCCACCCCCCAAGCCAGCACCCCCTGCTGGGCGGCGGCCACCACAGCCGGGTGATTAGCCAAGCCCAAATAATCATTGCTGCAAAAATTGAGCACCGTGCGGCCATCGTGCAAGCGCACGTGCGCGCCTTGTGGACTGGCCAGCTGGCGGCGTTCGCGCCACAAATGCTGGGCGCGGCGCTGCACTAGCGTGTCTTCCAGCTCGGCAAACAGAGAAATCGTCGACATAGGCGGGCCATTCATTCAGGGTGTCGCATTATTTTAACGGAACCATCCAGTGGGTCGATAATCAATCTGCATAGCGGCAGCACAATTATTACCGTTGCAGCAGTGCGGGAAAAACATGATTTATTGTTTCTGGTCATACGATGAACCGCCCCAGTACCGGCTATTTAAGATATGATGCCACCTTCTGAAAAATAGCGATTTCATGCCCTGCATTTATAAACGTTCGTTTGAATTTGAATGCACTAAGTGATGGGCTGAAGCAGTGGATTGAGTTGAATGAAGTGTGTTGATGATTTTCGCCTGACATTTAAAAACCCTGCAGGCGGCGAGGAAAAATACGTTCCGATCATGATCGGGGGAATGGGCGTGGATATTTCCACGGCCGATCTGGCTCTGGAAGCCTGCCGCCTAGGTGGGATTGGCCACATCTCCGATGCGATGATCAAAACGGTAACCGATCGCCGCTATAACACCAAATACGTCAAAGAAAAGCTCAAGAAATACAAATTCAACGTCAACAACAGCGATAAATCCGTAGTTCAGTTCGATCTGGATGAGCTGGCGGTAGCCACTCGCCTGCACGTCGAAGCGACGATGGAGCGTAAACAAGGCGATGGTCTGATTTTCATCAATTGCATGGAAAAGCTGACCATGAACGCGCCCAAAGAAACCCTGCGCGTGCGCATGGCTGCGGCGCTGGATGCCGGCATTGATGGCATCACCCTGGCAGCCGGTTTGCACCTGGGCTCATTCAGCCTGATCGAAGATCACCCGCGTTTCCGTGAAGCCAAACTGGGCATCATCGTGTCTTCAGTACGTGCGCTGCAGCTGTTTATTAAAAAATCGGCCAAGACCAATCGCCTGCCCGATTATGTGGTGGTAGAAGGCCCGCTGGCGGGCGGCCACCTTGGCTTTGGCATGGATTGGGCCGAATTCAAACTCGAAGACATCGTCGCCGAAGTCGTGGCCTGGATCAAAGAGCAAGGCTACGACATTCCGGTGATTGCCGCTGGCGGCGTTTTCACCGGCGCAGACGCCGTGCGTTTTCTGGAAATGGGCTGTGGCGGCGTGCAAGTGGCTACCCGCTTTACCGTCACCAAAGAATGCGGCCTGCCTGATGATGTGAAACAGGAATACTTCAAAGCTTCGGAAGAGATTATTGAAGTGAACCAGATTTCGCCAACGGGCTACCCAATGCGGATGTTGAAAAACACCCCGGCCATTGGCTCCGGCATCCGCCCCAATTGCGAAGCTTATGGCTATTTGCTGGATGCCAACGGCAGCTGCTCCTATATTCAGGCCTATAACAAGGTGCTGGAAGAAAATCCGGATGCGAAAAAAATCTCGGAAATCCACGTTTACGAGAAAACCTGCCTGTGCACCCACATGCGTAATTTCGATTGCTGGACATGCGGTCATTACACTTACCGCCTCAAAGACACCACCAACAAATTGCCAGACGGTCGCTACCAATTGCTAACCGCCGAGCATGTGTTTAAAGATTATCAATTCAGCAAAGGCAATACGATTGCCTTGCCAGAGCTGGACGAAAGCGCGGTTTAATCCGCACTAAAAAAGAAAAACCCGCTGTTGAGCGGGTTTTTTATTAAGAGGAATGCCCAAGTTGAGCACCAATCGGCATGAAGTCAGCCTCAGAATCTGGCACCCAAGCATTGAACCCGAAGATATCACTCGAAATCTCAACCTTAGGGCTGACATTCAGAATCGCCCAGGCGAAATACGGCAAAATCGTATGGGCAATCCAATACCTAATTCTGGGCAGGGTACGTACTGGGTGCACGAATACGCCTCATCGCCTCATGAATTAGAAACTAATTTAGAAAGAATCATGCAACATCTACTTGCAAACAAATCGCTCATCTCGGAGATCAGCCAAACTGGTGGACGATGCGAATTGTTCGTTGGCATTTTTCTGGGGAATTATTCGATGGGCTTGGACTTTAGGCCAGAATTAATGAGTATAGCTGCGGAATTGAACATTCATCTCGCACTTGATCTCTATTCGAGCTAGATAACCAAGCCCCCATCTCAGCATCATCCCCCAGCTATATCAACAATTGACTCAAACTACGATAGACAGAAATAAAGACTCTTTACGTCAACTTAATAATCTCACTATCTTTTGCCAGTACCGGCTCTAGGCTCGCCAAATCTGCCGCGCACAAAGGCAGACGCAATTCATTGCTGGCAATCCGCCCTTGGCGATGCATGATCGCCTTCGCAGGGATTGGATTGGCGGCTAAGAATAGTGTTTCGGATGCAGTGCGCAGCAGATCCCCAATTGCTTCACCTGCCAAGCCCTGCTGCACCCAGTGCGCCACTTGCTGTGGCCACACATTGCTCGCCACCGACACCAGCCCGGCGGCGCCCAGTTTAGCGTGTTCGGCAAACAGCACATCGTCGCCTGAATACCAGGCAATGCTTGGGAAAGCAGTTTTAAGCTCGGCAAACCGCACGGCATTGCCGCCCGACTCTTTGACCGCCCAGCAATTAGGGTGGGTAATCAGGCCGGCAAGCGCAATATCCGACAGCGGCACACCTGCGCGCGATGGAATGTTGTAAAGCATACAGGGCTTGCTTACCGCATCCAGCAAGGCGCTAAACCAGCGGCGCTGGCCTTCGGCGCCCGGTTTGGCGTAAATGGGCGTCACCAGCAAATACGCCTGCACCGGCAGCGTTTCGCAAAAGGCCAGCCATTCGAGCTGGCTAGCCAGATCAAGCCCGCCCACCCCCACCATGATCGGCACCTGCAAATTCAAGCTACAGGCATGAGAAAGCACGGCTTTGCGCTCGGCCAAAGTCAGATTGGCACCTTCGCCGGTCGAACCCAACAGCAACACTCCGGCCCCTGCGGCTTCCTGCTCGCGCAATAAACCCGTGAGGGCATTTAAATCCAGTGAGGTATCGGCAGCAAACGGCGTAATCAGGGCGGTCCACAGCGCGGTGTGGCGCGGATCGAGAGCAGTCGTCATAGGAATCTCCAATTCAAGACACAACGATTGGAGAGAGGAAAAGTGCGGCAATGACAGATGCGCCCCTGCGCATCTAAAGGCAGATCATCACCAAGAGCACTCCAGCACCCCAATGCGCGGCAAGGCACACAGCGGGCTACTGACAGTCCAGGGGATTCAGCCCCTGCAACCAGCACCGGTGAATCGCATGTTCAACGGTACTTCGGCCTTGCACCCCCTGGTACTGCGTCGCGGAAACATGCGTTTCTCGGCAGTACGACCTGGGCAAGGCGCCTCTCTTGTCGTTCAGAACCGATATTGTCGCGGCGAGCACGGCGCTTTGTCAAACGCTGGTCATGCCAGCTATCCTAAGCCAAGCCAGTACCGGCATCTTGATGCAGATCGAAACCAGACTCTATGGCCGCCCAAATACTCCCACTAGCCCTGCGCTCCCAGCTGCTGCAGCAATTAGCGGCCGGTGAGCGGGCCGGCTTAGCCCTAAGCCAAACACTGGCCAGCCTACACCTACCCCCGCCCCAACACGCGGGGCTAGCCCAAGTGCAGCGAGCGATTGCCCGCGGGGAAACTCTGAGTCGCGCAGGCGCGCGTGCCGGCTGGTTTAGCCCACCCAGCGCCAGCCAGATTGCCGCAGGCGAAACCGCTGGCTGCTTGGCCGCCGTGCTGCAGCGGCTGGCCGCGCAGGAAAACCACTGGCTACTGTGCTGGCGCGAATGCCGCGCCCGGCTGGCGCTACCGCTGTTGTTATTTTTGCTCAGTAGTCTACTCGCCCCCTTGCCTGCGCTGGCCGCGGGCACCCTCAGTTTAGGCTCCGCCTTAATGGGTATATTGATAAAAGCATTGTTGATTGTTGCTTTGCTGTATATACCTTGGCAGGTATATACAGCCATCCGCAATGAGCAGCCACACGGGCACTGGCTACTGGCGGGGCTAATGCATATTCCAATTATCCAGCGCTATTTGTGGGATTACGTGCTGTGTCGTTGGCTCAACCATTGGGCGGGCCTCATTCATGCGGGCATCGACCCGGCCAGCGCCAGTGCCCATAGCCAGGTAAGCATGACCCTACCCCAGCTGCAGCGCGCATGCTTGCAACTGAGCCAATTGCTACAGCAAGGCATGGCGATCAGCGTGGCGCTATTGCAGCTGGGCTGGCCATGGCCTGCCAGCACCATCAGTCGCATTTCCGTTGCGGAGGCCAGCGGCACTCTGGCCGATTTGCTGCTAAATTTGGCCGCAGAAATGCAGCACCAGCAAAGCGCTCGCTTGCGCAAGCTGAGCCGCCTTATTCCGAGAGTGCTGTATGTATTGATTGGGGTAGGTATCGTGCGCGGCTTGGTGTAACGCCGCAGCGATTAAGCGCGATCCAGCGGACGGCTGGCGGCGCCCTGATTACTGAGGCGGCCATCGGCGCTATAGCCAATATCCGGGTTGCGCGCAGCCGCAAGGCTAGCCATTAGATGGCGGTTAACTTCTTCGTGACTTTGAATCAATTGGCCATTGCTGCGATTAAGCATATCGGCTTGGCGTGCTTGTAGTAGTAGCTCTTGCCACAGCGGCAAAGCCTCGCCTAAATGCGCCTCGATGGCATCGCTGCTCAGCCAGCCTTGTTGCTGGCAGTAAGCGCTGCGTGCAGCTGTGGCTTGTTCGAGGGCTTGCAAGGCGCGCAGTTTGGCTTCGATCAGTTTGGTAACGAGGTCAAACTGGCGTTGAATCAGGGCTTGTTGCTCTTGTTGCAAAATAGGCAACAGAAGCTGGACTTGGCTCAGCTCGGTGGCGAGCAAATCCGGTAGAACGTTTGACATTAGCGGGCCAGCAGCTCTTTCACGCTTGAGAGTAGGCCATCAGCAATGGCTTCAGGCTTGACCGCGAAGCGACCTTCAGCGATGGCAGCACGGATTTGCGCCACTTTATCGGCATCAAATGTGGCTTCGTTGCTGGCGACGCCAGAGAGTTTGCTATTGACACTGCTGCTCACGGCAACCGTGCTGTCGGCTTTTTCGGCCGTACTGCTGCGCACTTCCGTGGGCTTGGCGCCCAGCCCGGCCAGTGGCTTACCCGAGTTGTCGATTTTCATGATGCTTCCCCTACCGTTAGCTACGGCGGCTTGAGTCGTCGTGATTGCTATTATGCCAATAATCGGCAGCAGCAGGAATTTCTTTAGCAATTCAACTAATTATCAGCCTATTCTAATACACTTTTTGCCTGCACAAAGGCAAAAAGATAGCCAGCACCGCGCTCATCCTTTAATGTAAACCGGATTATCTCATTCCACCCCGCTCTGGAGCTTGGTAAACCGATGAACGTTTTTCAAAGCCAGTTTGGCCCGATCGAAGTTGATCCCGACACCATTATTCATTTTCCAGCCGGCCTGCCCGGGTTTGAGCATTGCCATCAATTCAAATTGCTGCACGAAGAAAAACCCAATCCCAGCGTGTATTGGCTGCAATCGCTTGATGACGCTGAAGTCGCTTTCTCGATTGTGGGCGCCGAGCGCTTAGGTTTTAACTATGTGCTCAAGCTCAGCGACGAAGAATGCGCCCAAATCGAACTCACCGATGCCAGCGATGCCATGCTGTTTTTGATTCTTTCGCGCCCGGATGGTGAACCGATTCGCGCCAATACCCTCGCCCCGCTGGTGATCAATCTAAAGGCTCGCAAAGGCTTGCAAAAGCTGGATGTGAAAGCCGATATCGTCTTTAGCAACACCTGATTTGCCGCACCGCAACAGCTAAAACCCAGCCTGTCAGCTTGGTCACAGTGAGCTGTTGCTGTATGATTGCGCGAAATTTTAAGGCGGGATCGTGCCCGCCTGTCTGCGCTATCCGTGGCGCTTCTGGAGTTTTACAGCATGAAAACCACCTTCCTTGACTTCGAGCAATCGGTTGCCGAGCTTGAAAACAAGATCGAAGAGCTGCGCTACGTGCAGGACGATTCGGCCGTTGATATTTCGGTAGAAATCTCGCACCTGGAAAAGAAAAGCCAGGAATTAACCAAGAACATCTACGCCAAGCTCACGCCATGGCAGATTTCGCAGGTTTCCCGTCATCCGCAACGGCCTTACACCTACGATTACATCGCAGGTCTGTTTACCGACTTTCAGGAATTGCACGGCGATCGCGCCTTTGCCGATGATCTGGCGATTGTGGGCGGCTTGGCTCGCTTTAATGGTCAGAGCGTGATGGTGATTGGCCATCAGAAAGGCCGCGACACCAAAGAAAAAATCGCCCGCAATTTCGGCATGCCTCGTCCGGAAGGCTATCGTAAAGCCTTGCGCCTGATGAAACTGGCCGAAAAATTCAATATTCCCGTCATAACCTTTGTCGACACCCCGGGTGCCTACCCTGGGATTGGCGCGGAAGAGCGTGGGCAATCGGAAGCGATTGGCCGCAATCTGTATGAGATGGCCAAACTGCGCGTGCCGGTGATTTGCACGGTGATTGGCGAGGGTGGCTCCGGCGGCGCCTTGGCGATTGCCGTGGGTGACGTGGTACAGATGCTGCAATACTCAACCTACTCGGTGATTTCACCCGAAGGCTGCGCAACGATCTTGTGGAAAACCGCCGAGCGTGCCGCCGATGCGGCCGAAGCACTGGGCATTACCGCCAGCCGCCTCAAAACCTTGGGGCTGATCGATAAAGTGGTCACCGAGCCAGTGGGTGGCGCACATCGCAATCCGCAAGAAATGATGGCGACCTTGAAAAAATCGATTGCGGATTCGCTCAAAACCCTGAAAGCAAAAAGCGTCGACGAGCTCTTGGATGCCCGCTTCGATCGCCTGATGGAATATGGTAAGTTTAAAGAAGAAGCCAGCGCCTGAGTGGACGCAGGCCAAGGCCTTCATCGCCGAGTTTTGTGAGCGTTCGCGCGCGCAAACTGAAACCAACAACGGGAGCTACGGCTCCCGTTGTGCCTTCCCGCGCCTGTGTGTGGGCTTTTCGGGCGGGCTCGATTCCACCGTGTTGCTGCACTGGCTGGCCGGCCTACAAGCCGAGCTAGGCTTTACGCTCAGCGCCGTGCATGTGCATCATGGCCTCTCGCCCAATGCCGAGCACTGGGCAATGCACGCCCAGCAGGTGGCCAGCGCCCTGCAAATCGAGTGTGCGGTCGTGCAGGTGAATGTCGCGCGCGATAACGGGCTAGGCCTGGAAGGAAGCGCCCGCCAGCAGCGTTATCAGGTGTACGCGCAGCAAGCCTGCGAAGCCGTTGTGCTGGCCCATCACCTGAACGATCAGGCTGAAACCTTGCTGCTGAATCTGCTGCGCGGCGCTGGCCCGGCGGGCCTGGCTGCCATGCCGCGTGAACGGGCTCTGCAAGCCCCGCAGCATGGCCAAACCACGACAGCCCTATTGCGCCCCTTCTTAGGCATCAGCCGGGCAGAACTGGAAAACTACGCACAGGCGCAGCAACTGAGCTGGATTAACGACGAAAGCAATGCCGACCCAAGCTTTAAGCGCAACCACATTCGCCAAACGCTGATCCCGACCATTGAGGGTATCACGCCACAAGCCTTAACCTTATTGGCACGCAGCGCTATACATCAAGCACAAGCCCACGAATTGCAGCAGGAAATCGCGCAGCAAGATCTCGCCCATTGCCTTGATGAAAGCGCCGCGCCGCTGGGCGCGCTTAATCTGGCGCAATGGCAAACACTGAGCACCGTGCGCCAGCACAATGCCCTGCGCCACTGGCTGGCCCGCGCCGGCATGGTGCTGGAATTACGGGCATTTAATGAATTACTGCGCACAGCGCTCCAAGCCGAGGCCGACACCCATCCGGCGCTGGTCTGGCGCGGCGCGGCCGTGCGCCGCTATCGTGGGCAGCTGTATCTGTGTAGCGCGCGAGATCACGCCGGACCAACACTGCAATTTGACCGCCCGCCGCAAGCCGGTGAGCGCATTGATCTGCCCGGTTGGCAAGGCGCACTGTCTTGGCAAGCCGCGCAAGGCGCGGGGCTCAAGCCCGCTTTGCTGGCTCAAGGCTGGGCCGTGCGTGGCCGGCACGGTGGCGAAACGCTCAAGCTCGGGCCTCAGCGCCCCACGCGATCACTCAAAGCCCATTGCCAAACGCTGGGCATTGCGCCATGGTTACGCGAAACGACCCCGCTAATCACCATTGCAGAAGAGCTGGTGGCCATGCCCGGCGTCGGGTGTGCGGCCGCCTGGCAAGTGGCGGCCGATGAAATCGGTCTGCTGCCTATCTGGCAGCCCTACCCCGCCCATGTATCAGCCTAAAACCTAATATCAACAATACCTAGCAAGCTATACCCTATGGCCAAAAAGAACAGCAGCGAACAAAGCGCCCCTCAACACACGCCAATGATGATTCAGTATTTGGCGCTGAAAGCCCAGCACCCCGATAAGCTGGTGTTTTATCGCATGGGCGACTTTTACGAGCTGTTCTACGACGATGCGGTGAAGGCCGCCCGGCTACTGGATATTACCCTCACCACCCGCGGCAGCAGCGCCGGCGAGCCCATTAAAATGGCCGGTGTGCCATTTCATTCGCTGGAGCCGTATCTCGCAAAATTGGTCCGCATGGGCGAATCGGCGGCCATTTGCGAACAGGTGGGCGATCCCGCCACCAGCAAAGGCCCGGTCGAGCGCAAAGTGATGCGGGTGATCACGCCCGGCACCCTCACCGATGCGGCACTACTGGATGACAAACAAGAAAACCGCGTGCTGGCCATTCGCATGCAGCGCGGCAAAATGGGCCTGGCCTGGCTGTCGCTGGCCTCAGGCGATTTTGCCCTCCTGGATACCGAGGCCGAAAAACTCGCCTCCGAGCTAGAGCGCCTGCGCCCGGCGGAAATTTTGCTCAGCGACGAAGCCGAGCTGTCGCTCTTTGATCAACTGCGCGTGCCGGTGCGCCGGCTGCCCGTTTGGCAATTTGATGCGGGCAATGCCGAGCGCCTGCTCACGCGCCACTTTGCCGTGCATGATCTGGCCGGTTTTGGCGTGGGCGAGCCACTGCTGGCGCTGGGCGCAGCTGGCGCCTTGCTCGAATACGTCCGCAGCACGCAGGGCGGCACACTGCCGCCGCTGGCGGGTTTGCGGGTAGAAAGCCACAGCCAGTTTATCGAGCTCGATGCCGCCACCCGCCGCAATCTGGAGCTGACCGAAACCATTCGCGGTGAAGCAGCCCCCACGCTGTTCTCGCTGCTGGATCAATGCGCCACCGGCATGGGCTCGCGCCTCTTGGCGCAATGGCTGCACCATCCGCTGCGCCAACACACCCGGATTCTGGAGCGCCAGGCCGCGATTGGCACCCTGCTGGATCGCGGTGATAGCCCCGGTCTGCATGCGCAGTTGCGTGAAATAGCCGACATCGAGCGCATCGTGGCACGCATTGCGCTTAAATCGGCCCGCCCGCGCGATCTGGCCAGCTTGCGTGACAGCTTGGCCGTATTACCTACGCTAGCCGCGCAATTACCCAATGAAGGGCTGTTTGCAGGCCTGAGCCAAGCGCTGGCGGCGGAGCCAGCGATTCATGCGCAACTGGCCGCGGCCATCCAGCCCGAGCCGGGCGTGGTGATTCGCGAAGGTGGGGTAATTGCGGATGGCTACTCGGCCGAGCTGGATGAACTGCGCGGCATTCAGAATAACTGCGGCGAATTTCTCACCCAGCTGGAAGCGCGCGAACGTGAGCGCACCGGCATTGCCAATCTGCGGGTGGAATACAACCGTGTGGCCGGCTTCTTTATTGAAGTGACGAATTCCTACACCGGTCAGGTGCCTGATGACTATCGCCGCCGGCAAACCATGAAAAACGCCGAGCGCTATATCACGCCGGAGCTAAAGCAATTTGAAGAAAAAGCCCTTTCGGCCAATGAGCGGGCGCTGGCACTGGAAAAGCAACTCTACGATGGTGTTTTGGAGGTCCTGCAAGCCCATTTAGCCGCGCTACGCCTGGCCGCCAGCGCCGTTGCCACGCTGGATGTGTTGGTGTGTTTGGCCCAGCGGGCCGAGCAGTCGGGCTATGTGGCGCCAGAATTTTGCCAGGAACACGTGCTGCAGATCGACGCCGGCCGCCATCCGGTTGTTGAAGCTCAAATTGATGATTTCATTCCCAACAGCGTGGATTTTCACCTTGGGCGCAAATTACTGCTGATTACCGGCCCGAATATGGGCGGTAAATCGACCTATATGCGGCAAGTGGCCTTGATTGTGCTCCTAGCCCACGTGGGCGCCTATGTACCAGCCAGCAGCGCGCGGATCGGGCAAATTGACCGCATCTTTACCCGTATTGGCGCCAGCGATGATCTGGCCGGCGGGCGCTCAACCTTTATGGTGGAGATGACCGAAACCGCGAATATCCTGAATAACTCGGGCGAGCATAGCCTGGTGCTCATGGATGAAGTGGGCCGGGGCACGTCAACCTTTGATGGGCTGGCGCTGGCCTGGTCGATCGCGAAAGCGCTGATCGAGAAAAACCGCAGCTATACGCTATTTGCCACGCACTATTTTGAGCTGACGCGTCTGGCCCAAGATTACCAGCAAGTGGCCAATGTGCACCTAGACGCAGTGGAGCACAAAGACCGCATTGTGTTTCTGCACGCCGTGCAAGAAGGCCCAGCTTCGCAAAGCTATGGGGTGGCCGTTGCTAGCCTCGCAGGGGTGCCGCGCGAGGTGATTCGCCACGCCAAACGCAAATTACTTGAGCTAGAACAATCGAGCTTCACCCATAGCTTGCAGGCTGATCTATTTGCACCCACATTGGCAGCTGATCCCGAGCCGGAAGCCCATCCGGCCGTAGATGAATTAGCTAGGGTAAACCCTGATGAACTTAGCCCGCGCGAAGCGCTGGAGATCATCTATAAACTCAAGGGCATGGTCTAGCGCGGCAGGTAGAACTTCGGCAATATTTACCCTGCTTTGGGCGCTTGGCTTCACTAAGCTCAGTACATAGTCATCACCACTTGCAAGGATTTGTTATGAACTCGGTCTCTGATCTGGCAACACCTATTGTTGATCAACAAGGCACTACTTTGCTCGACCTCGCCCGCTTACTTAAAGCCGGCGATCAGCAAAGCGGCATCGAGCTCAGCGACTTTAAAGCCCGCACCGCGCACGAGCTGCGCCGCTTTGGCGAAGACCTTGCCAGCCACCTCAGTATCCATGCCCATGTGCAGGTGCCCCCCGCCTATCAGCTGCGCAGCACCAGCGCCGGTGGCGTGATGGTGGTGGGTGATCACCCCAATAAAGCCGCCATTGAGCAGTATCTGAATCAAGATACCCGGCTACTGAAATGGTTTAAGGAAATCGAGGTGCTGTTTGAAATCCAGCGCCGGCTCGAGCTGGATCAAGGCGGCGAAGAAATGCGTGGCCAGGTCTTTAATCTGGGCATGACCAGCATCGGTAGCATCGCTTTCTTTACCAATGAAGCCTAAGCACTACCCATTCCGCAGGCCGCCATGCGCGGCCTTTTTTCTTTTTTAGCGCCAAAGCCAGTATAATGGCCTGTTATTCCACGGATTTGATTTGCCCATGAAAACCACCAAAGCCCGACGCCCGCAACCCGCCATTCGCGAAGCGCGCGCCAACGATCAACAGCGTGCTTCATTTGGCCAGCGTAAAACCGCCACCGCCAAGTCATCCACGCTGGCCGGGCCAAACATGGGCCGCTCAACCGGTAGTAAAAAAATCAGCACGGCCCGCCAGTCGCCCACTTCGGGCCTGAGCAAAATGGTCGCGCAAGCCATCGCCAAAACAGCGGCGGCGCGCGAGGTGCAAGGCCTACCAGATGCCAGCACTACCCCGGAAACCACCAAAACCGTTATTCGCGATAGCAAACTCAAAACTTCAGTAAAGCGCGCCAAGAAAATGCCGCAACGGCAAGCGTCGCAACACGAAGTGGCTATCCGCAAACAACTGCGAGAAAAGCGCGTTACTACTGATCAGCTAGGCGACGATCGCCTGCAAAAAGTGCTGGCCTTCTCAGGCGTGGGCTCGCGCCGCGAAATGGAAGAAGTCATCGAAGCTGGCCGCGTCAGCATCAATGGCAAAATCGCCGATCTGGGCAGCAAAGTTAGCCCTGGTGATGAAGTACGGATCGATGGCAAACGCGTACCGCTGAAATGGCCAGATCGCCTGCCTCGCATCATCATGTATCACAAACAAGAGGGCGAGCTGGTGAGCCGCGATGACCCGGAAGGCCGCGTTACGGTGTTTGATCGCCTCAAGCGGATTTCTTCCAGCAAATGGGTAGCGATTGGCCGATTGGACTTTAATACCTCCGGCCTGCTGCTGTTCACCACTTCGGGCGAATTAGCCAACCGCATGATGCATCCGAGCTTTGAAGTCGAGCGCGAATACGCCGTGCGGGTGCACGGGCAACTGACACCAGAGCAAATGAAACAGCTGGTAAATGGGGTTGAGCTTGATGATGGCCCAGCCAACTTTAGCCGGATTGAAGATCGCGGCGGCGAAGGTAAAAACCATTGGTACCACGTGGTGCTAAAGGAAGGTCGGAATCGTGAGGTACGCCGGATGTTCGAACATTTCGAACTGGTGGTTAGCCGATTGATGCGGATCCGCTTTGGTACTTTCCGCCTACCCGGGCGCCTGAAACGTGGTCAGTTTTATGAGTTATCCGAGACTGAAGTACTCTCGATCATGAAATGGGCCAATCTCACCATTACCGGCACCGTGAAACCACGCTAAACCTTGCTGAAAGATCATGAGCAAAGCGTTTACCAAAGAAACCGAGCACGATGACGACGAGCTGCCGGCGGAGCTGAAAGTCCCGCAGGGCAGCAAAAACTACATGACCCCACAAGGCTGGCAGCGCATGAAAAATGAGCTGTACGAGCTGGTGCATAAAGAGCGGCCGCACGTCACCCAGGTGGTGAACTGGGCGGCCAGCAATGGGGATCGCTCGGAAAATGCTGATTATCAGTACGGTAAACGCCGCCTGCGCGAAATCGACCGCCGCATTCGCTTTCTGAGCAAACGGCTAGAAAACGCCGAAGTCATCGATCCGGAAACCCGCGAAACTACGGATCAAGTGTTTTTTAGCGCCACCGTGACGTATTTGCGTGAAGATGGCCGCGAGGAAACCGTCAGTATCGTCGGCATCGATGAAACCAATTTCCAGAAAAACCACATCAGCTGGACTTCGCCCGTGGCGCGGGCGCTGCTCAAAGCCCGCGAAGGTGATGTGGTTACCCTGCGCACGCCACAAGGGTTGGAAGAGCTGGAAATCATCGCCGTCGAGTACTGCAAAATCGAAAGCTAAGCTTTTGCTTTGTAACGACAAGTTCGTTAGAAAATGTAAAGCTTTTTGCCAGCTTACCGCCTGAGCTGATATTGTGCTGGCATGAACTCGCACAATTACGCCACCAGCAGTCTGTTTCGTCGTGTTTTGCGCAGTATGGCACTGCGCATCGCCCTCGCCGCCTGCCTGATTTCTGCCCTGAGCTACTACTACAGCTATGTACGCCTGCAAGAAGAAGCGCTCGCCAATTTGGGCAAATACATCGAAACCCGCAGCCAGCTGGAAAGCGAACTTTTCCTCGGCGCCGAAGCCAATACCAAGCTGATTCGCGACGAATTTGTGCGCCGCTATGCGCTGCTGCAAAACACCGATGTCAGCAGCCAGTTTTATCAGCTACTCAAGCAAGATCGCGATGGGATGTGGCGAGTCCGCCCTGAGCTGGATGATTTTGAGCATCAAGCCACCGTGGCCATGCTGCCCACCACCAAACACACACCCGAGCTGATGCGGCAAGTGGTGCTGGCGCAGCAAGTACTTAGCCAGTACGGCCCGGCCTATCGGGCCCGCAGTTACGATACCTTTATCGATCTGAATGTCTCCGACGTGAGCTTGATGTATCTGCCGAAGCTCAACTATGCGCGCAATGGCTCGGTCGATGATTTTGCCGAAGACCTCGACACCGAGCTTGGCGCCCTGCCCGAGCGTAATCCGTCGCGCAGCACGTTCTGGACCGGCATTTACTACGACAAACAAGCGCTGGAATGGATGATCTCAGTGGTGACCCCACTGGATTATCTGGGCCAATATCTGGGCGGGATTGGGCAGGATATTCCCCTAGAGCAGCTCATCAACCGCACCAATACGGTCAATATTCCCGGCACCCACAATCTGATTTTTACCCGCAATGGCTATCTGATTGCCCACCCGGACTACATGGGCAAAATCCAGGAGCACCAGGGCAAGCTGGATATGCGCAAAATCAGCCCGGCGATGCATGATTTATACGAGGCCGTGAGCAAAGCCCCACCCAAAGAGCGTTTTATTGAAAGCCCGGATGGCCGCAATTGGCTAGGGATTGTGCCAATCAAGGGCGCCAACTGGGTGTTTGTCACGGTATATCCAAAGCGCCTACTTGAAGAAAAAGCCGCCTGGGCCGCCAGCATGGTGCTGATCTTGGGGATTATCGCGCTCGCCGTCGAGCTCGGGCTATTGGCTATGGTGCTGCGTAAAGATGTTGCGCTACCGCTGGATCGCCTGAAGAACGCCATTCGCAGCTTGGCGGCCGGCAAAACCAGCAATCAGCTTGACCTACACCGCAGCGACGAAATTGGCGAGCTGGCGCGCACCTTTAACGATATGTCGCACACCGTGCAATCACATCGTCTGCATCTGGAAGAGCTGGTTACCGACCGCACCCAAGAGCTCGCCACGCGCAATCTGCAGCTGGAAGCGGCCAATGAGGCGTTGAAATATCTCAATCAAGAAAAGAACGAACTTCTGGCCATTGCCGCGCATGACCTGAAAAACCCAGTCGCCAGCATTCAGGGCATGGCCAGCCTTTTGGGTGAACGCTTAGATAATTGGCCACCGGAAAAAATCAAAGATCGCCTTGATGGCATTCAGCTACTGGCCGGGCGCATGCAGCGCATTATCAGCAATCTGCTAGAACACGACGCCCTTGAAGCCGGCTCGGTACAAATGCAGATTGAAGTGGTGGATGTGGATGAGCTGATCCATGATGCCATCGCCGGCTGGCGCCCGCGGGTAGCCAGCAAACAGCAAACCCTGCATTACACGCCAACAGGGCTGCAGGTGCGCACCGATCGGCAAGCGCTGTGGCAAATTGTGGATAATCTACTCTCCAACGCCGTGAAATATTCGCCCAACGAGCAGCGGATTGAGATCAGCGCCCAAGCCGTTGATCAGGACGTAGAAATCAGCGTAACCGACCACGGCCCGGGCATCGCGCCGCACGAAATGAATCTGCTGTTCAAGAAATTTAGCCGTCTCTCGGCCCGCCCAACCGGTGGCGAGCACACCACGGGGCTGGGCTTATCGATTACCAAAAAACTGGTCGAAGCCGTATTTGGGCAAATTCGCTGCGAAAGCCAGTTTGGCCAGGGCGCCCGCTTTATCGTGACGCTGCCAGCCGCCGAGGTAGTCGCAGCCCACCTGCCGCAGGCGTAAAGCCGGGGATGCCCGCATCCCCAAAGCAGGCCTAGCACGGTACAATAGCCATAGATTGATTTGCGCCAGCGCTCAAAACCGCTGGCGCTTGTTTTCCTGCTCATTCAAAGGAATGCCCACCATGCGCCAATATCACGAACTCTTGCAACATGTCCTGGATCATGGCGTCGGGAAAGAAGATCGTACCGGCACCGGCACGGTATCGGTGTTTGGCTACCAGATGCGCTTTAATCTGGCCGATGGCTTTCCGCTGGTGACCACCAAAAAAACGCATCTGAAATCGATCATCAACGAATTACTGTGGTTTTTGCGCGGTGACACCAATGTGCGCTGGCTGCAAGAACGTGGCGTAACCATTTGGGATGAGTGGGCCTCTGAAACGGGCGAGCTGGGTCCGGTGTATGGCTACCAGTGGCGCAGCTGGCCCACCCGCGATGGCCGGCATATCGACCAGATAAGCCAAGTGATCGACCAGCTCAAACACAACCCTGATTCGCGGCGCATTATTGTGTCGGCGTGGAACGTGGGCGAAATCGACAATATGGCCCTGCCGCCGTGCCATGCCTTCTTCCAGTTTTATGTCGCCCCCGCGCAGCCGGGCGAGGCTGATCAGCGCGGCAAGCTCTCTTGCCAGCTGTATCAGCGCAGCGCAGATTTATTCTTAGGCGTGCCATTTAATATCGCCTCGTATGCCACGCTGGTGCTGATGCTGGCGCAAGTGTGCGACTTGCAACCGGGCGAATTCATCTGGACTGGCGGCGATTGCCACATTTACCGCAATCATTTCGAGCAAGTGCGCGAGCAACTCAGCCGCACACCGCGCGCGCTGCCGCAGCTCAAACTGAACCCAGCCAAAACCGATCTATTCAGTTTTGAATATGAAGACTTCACGCTGGAAGGCTACGATCCCTACCCGGCCATCAAAGCGCCCGTCGCGGTTTAATCTATCATGGGTATAGGCAGGTCATCATTATTTTGATTGACCTGCAGACGTATACCCTGAATAGGTAAAGGCTGCGGGTAGACGCAGACATCGTATTCAACCCGATAATGGCAAGCCAGCCGCACCTGCTGCGGCGTATCTAAAATCGTGAGCGGTAAATTGAGTGGCATGCGCGCGTGCCGCACCAGCACATTGCGCTCTTTGCCGCTCAGGCTGATCCAGCCACCACTCGCCGCGTGGGCAATATAGATCTGGCAAGTGCCACAAGTACCCTGCCCACAGCGCCAAGCCAACGGCAAGCGGCCAGCGCGGGTAAGCTCGCGCGCCACCTCAATCAGCGGCGTGCCTGCCGGCACCTCGACGCTAAGCGGCACGAGCCCTGGCCAGAAAAATTGCACTTGCGGCATCACCCCTCCTGCGCCGTACAATACGCCTTTCCCAAGTCGCCCAGTCTAGCTCAGCCAGTGATGAAATCCAGCACGCTCGTTTATTCCACCGAACACGGCCGCATCTGCCCCAGCTGCCAGCAAGCCAGCAACGCCTGCCAATGCCGCGCGCAAGCCCAAAGCGCGGTACCGGCCGGCGATGGCATTGTACGCATCAGCCGCGAAAGCAAAGGTCGCGGCGGCAAACAGGTGACGGTGATACGCGGTGTACCGCTCAATGCGCTCGAGCTCGCTACGCTGGCCAAAACGCTGAAAAACCAGTGCGGTACTGGCGGCACCGTGAAAGACGGTGTGATTGAAATTCAGGGCGATCATCGCGAGCTTTTGGCCAAAAGTTTGGCCACCCGGTTTACCGTAAAGCTGGCCGGTGGCTAGGGTATTGCCGCGAAGGCCTTTTAATTCCTTGCCTGCAGCCAGATACCCTTAATCCGGCCGCGTTGGAAACAACACCTCGGTAAATCCAAAGCGCTGCAGATCCCGAATCCGCTGCGGGTAGAGCACGCCCCACAAATGATCGCATTCATGCTGCACCACCCGGGCGTGAAAGCCGCTCACCGTACGATCAATCGGCACACCAAATTGATCAAAGCCCTGATAACGCAATTGCGCCCAGCGCGGCACCTCGCCGCGCAGGCCCGGCACCGATAAGCAGCCTTCCCAGCCCAGCACTTCCTCCTCGCCCAGCGGCGTGAGCTGCGGATTAATCAGCACCGTAAACGGTACACTTTCCGCCTCCGGGTAGCGCTCGCTGCGCGTCAGCCCAAAGATCACCACCTGCAAATCCACCCCGATTTGTGGCGCGGCAATCCCGACCCCGCCTTGCGCCTGCATGGTGTCTTGCAAATCGGTAATCAGCTCACTTAGCGCCGCAGTAGCAAATTCAGTCACCGGCTGCGCCTGCCGCTGCAAGCGCGGATCCCCCATGCGCACAATCTCACGTACCGCCATGCTCAAGCTCCCAGATTATTTTGCGGTATGATGGCAGCTTTTCGCCGCTTTGTATTCGCATGCTCGATCCTTTTGACCCCGCCGCCGAGATGGACACCGACACCCAGCACGCGTGGGCACATTATCTGGCGCTGGCCGATGCCGCACTCGCTTGGCTGAGCGCCCAACCGCGCGATCGGGTACTGATATGCGCGCAAAGTGAAATCGCCTATTGGCGCTGGCAAGGCCCCACTGACGAGCATCTGGCCTGGGCGCCGATTGCCGAGGGCATGATCTGCCTGGAAGCCGCCATTTTGCTGCACGAAACCCACGGTTTAAGCCAGCACGACATCGAATACCGGCTGCAAAATTTATTACAAGCTCTGCAGCAAGACCCTCCTACCACGCTGCGCTGGCCAGCCGGCCAACTGCAATCTACCGTTCGTCCGCCGTTTTAGGCCATTTCTTACAAATATTATTAATGGGTATATGCTCGAAACCCTTTATTAGAAATGGCTAGCAACTTATACCACAACAGGGTATTAAAAATTCCGCTCAGCGGCCTTGATTTTGTAAGCATTTACCGGCATCTTTAACTTACAACGTGCGCATCCCGCGCCCGAAGACTGACAAGGAAGTTGCCTGACCATGCCTGCTGCCCTCCCGCATCCAGAAACACTGTTTCTGACCCCGGCAGAACGCGGCCTAGTGAGCCCGCAACCCGCGAGCCCGGCCCCGGCGCCGACCCCAACCATCACCGATAAAATCCAGCGCCTAAAAAAGAAGCGTGAACTCGCTGGCGAGCTACAAACCATGCTGGCCCAAAGCGGCATTACCCTCGAAGAACTGCGCGACAGCCTGCGCGCCGCAGCCTGATTTAGCCCGCGCCTCTTGCCAAGCCCGCACAGTTCGGTATAATCCGCCCCTCTGCTTTGGCCCAGGTGGCGAAATGGTAGACGCAGGGGACTCAAAATCCCCCGCCGCAAGGTGTGTCGGTTCGAGTCCGACCCTGGGCACCAAATGCCAAAAAGCCGTTAAACTTCAAAAGTTTAACGGCTTTTTTCATTTCTACACCCACCACCATCAATTAGACTGCGTTTTTTGCTGTACACAGGTTTGTACACAGTTCTTCTCGCAGAGCCCTCCTCCGCTGCGCTTGGTTTGCATCTACAGGGCTTTGTTGCACAAATCAGCGGCGTAGTGCCGCTGATTTGTGCAACAAAGCCTGGCGGAGTTGTGTTTCAGTCCGCGCAGACCATTCCTTAGCATCAGTTTTTCGATCAAATGTGGCGGTCTGCGGAGGCTGACCTTTAACACGCACATAATCCTGACACTTCTTCTTATCTGTTTTAGTAATACGTTCAATGATACTGGCCATCTTCGTCTCCGAAGCAGTAGGAGTCGGATCCGCGACACAGCCACTACTTAATTTCTTCAATTAAATCAGCTTGTTGATCGCTAGATCCACTTGGATTTTCGAAATAACAAGCCAGAAGAGCGGGCAGAAACTGGCAACAAAATAGATGTAGCATTGCTGCGACAACACTGAACTTCGCCGATAGATGGGCGAACACGCAGTCATGCCGATGCCAACGCAGGCGTTTGCTATTGCTTATGGTGGTTTGCTTGGAGGTGTGACAGGTAAGTGAGTTGAAATTGCGTTGCGCAAATGACAAAGGGTTAGCAATTGCTTGCTAACCCTTTGATTATACTGGTGCCGACGGCAGGAATCGAACTCGCGACCCCCTGATTACAAGTCAGGTGCTCTACCAACTGAGCTACATCGGCTAAGAGCTGCGCATTATACACGACTGAGCTTCATCCGCAAGCCCTGCCGCACTCAACTTCCGCGCAAAGGTTTACTTCACTTGCTGGCTACTAAAAAACGCGTCGGAATAAAACTCGTCTGTCGGTAAGCCGTGAGCCACAAAAGCATTCACTGCCGCCTCTACCATGACCGGCGCGCCGCAGGCATAGACTTGATAGTGATCGAGCTTAGGAAAGTCGGCCAATACCGCTTCGTGCACTAGCCCCGTACGGCCTGTCCATTGGTCTTCTGCTTTAGGCTCAGACAAGACCGGGATAAAGCTGAAGTTGGGGTATTGCTGCTGCCACTGCGCTGGCAACTCAGGCATATAGAGGTCATGCAGCGAGCGGCAGCCCCAGTACAGCACCATTTCGCGCTGCATATTTTGCGCAAAGGCGTGCTCAAGCATGCCTTTGATGGGGGCAAAACCGGTGCCGGTGGCGACAAAAATGATCGGTTTGTCAGAATCTTCACGCAAAAAGAAGCTGCCAAGCGGGCCGGTGAAGCGGAAGATTTCCCGCTCTTGCAGCGTATCCCACACATAGCTGGAAAACTCGCCGCCCGGCACTTTGCGGATGTGCAATTCTAAAAAGCCTTCTTGGGCGGGCGAATTGGCAATAGAAAAGCTGCGCTTATTGCCGGTTTTGGTGTGAATATCAATATACTGCCCGGCCAGAAAGGCCAGTTTTTCGGTCGATGGCAGTTTGAGCGTCAGCACGGCCACGTCGTGCGAAACCTTGTTAATTTTCTCAATCCGGGTGGGCAAGGTACGGATCTGGATGTCTTTGGTGGCCGCCACTTCGCGGCATTCGATGCTCACCTGTTCGCTCACCGGGGTGGCGCAGCAAAAAAGCGCCAGCCCATTGGCCTGATCGGCGGCAGTGAGCGCCGTGGGCGAATGATCGCCATGCACGACCTTGCCTTGCAATACTTTGCCTTTGCAGGCGCCGCAGGAGCCATTCTTGCAGCCATACGGCATGTTGAACCCCTCACGCATCGCGGCGTCGAGCAGGGTCTCGCCGTCAAACACACTCAGTTGCTGGCCTGATGGTTCGATGATAAGTTGTTTACTCATTATTTCTGGATGTCCGACAAGTGCGAAAAAAACGCTTGTTAATCATTGGTTGTGGCGATGTTGTGCAGCGGGCTCTCCCATGGCTGCAACGTCGTTTCAAGGTGTATGCCACGGCACGCAGCGCAGATAAAGCGCTAGCACTCAATACCCTAGGCGTGTATCCAATTCGCACGGATCTGGATCACCCGCGTACCTTGCGCCGCCTGGCTGGGCTGGCCGATTACTGGCTACATAGTGCTCCGCCGGCCGAAGCGGCTGGTGAACCACGCACCCAGCACTTGCTCGCGGCCTTACTACGCCCGCGGCAAGGCCGCCAGGCACCACGCACGCCGCATCGCCAAAGGGCGATTTTAGCACAGCCCCCCCGCCGCGCCGTTTACATCAGCACCAGCGGTGTGTATGGCGATCATCAGGGTCGCTGGCTCACCGAGAGTAGCCGGCAATTAGCGCGCACCGTACGCGCCCGCCGCCGGCAATGGGCCGAGCAAAGCTGGCGCGCTGCCGCTCGCCGACAAGGCCGCGCAGGCCGCCCATTGCACGTGAGCCTGCTACGCGCGCCGGGCATTTACGCCCTCGATCGTTTACCCACCGCGCGGCTGGCCCGTGGCGAACCAGGCATCGTGGCCAGCGAGGACAGCCTCAGTAATCATATTCATGCCGCCGATCTGGCACAGGCCATGGTGCTGGCGCTGTTTCGCGGCCGACCGCTGCGCAGCTATAACATCGTCGATGATGCGCCCCATACGATGGGGGAATGGTTTGATCAGGTGGCCGACTTTACCGGCCTGCCGCGCGTCGCGCGCATCAGCCGCGCCGAGGCGCAAACCCAGCTCTCGCCCACCATGCTGTCGTACTTAAATGAATCACGGCAGCTCAGCAATCAGCGCGCCAAGCGTGAACTACGCTGGCGGCTGCGTTACCCCAGCACTGCTGATTTTTTTGCCGCCCACGCTGGGGAGTATGTGGCTACACGCAAATACTGATCTAGCCTGCAGCCAGATACATGAGCATGTATCTGGCGCACCTCTTCCAATTTAAACCGTGCCCGCAACACGCCTCCACCAGAGTCGCTGCACGCAAGGCTAACACGGCATTCCGGCTAGCCGACGCTCGGGCTTACGACCACAGCCGGCCAAACCAGCTTTTCTTTTCCCAGGTTTTCTGTACGCCGCGCGACAAGAAGTGCGATACATAGCGCTGATCGCCTTCCATGATGTGATGGGTGAGCCAGTTGCGCAGAAAATGCAGCAATTCAAAGGTAATGGCCTCACCTTCCCGCATCCGCTGCTGCAAGGTATTCACCTGGCTGATCAAATCTTCGTGATGACCTTTATGGGTTTCATACTCGGGGTAGCCCAAAATCCGCATCAGGCTCTCTTCCACCGCAAAGTGAATGCGGGTGTAATCCACCAGCCGCCCTAATATTTCTACCGAAGCTTCGCGGCCATGATGCTGGCGGATGGCGTCGTGCAACTCGTTCAGCAAATCCACCAGTACTTTATGTTGTTCGTCGATTTCTTGAATGCCGACCGACAGGGCATCGTTCCATTCGATCAGTTTGCTCATTGTTGTAATCTCCAGTCGCTCAAGCCTGCATACTGCCCAGCCCGACAAAACGGCCTTTGACCTACATCAAACTGTCACGAAGGATAGTGCGCGTTGTGGCGCTCAGGTTGCAGTGGCGGCGCCCTCCCCGGCCAGCTCGCGCTCCACCACTTGCTGCAAGGCGGCAAAGCACAGCGGATCGAGCGCATCGCCCACCATTTGTTGCATCAGGTGCAGGGTATGTTCGGGCGTATTGGCCGGATGGTAGGGGCGCTCGGCGCTGATGGCATCGAAAATATCAGCGGTGGTGATAATGCGGGTTTCCAGCGCGATCTCGTCCGCCGCGAGCCCACGCGGATAACCACACCCATCGAGCCGTTCATGGTGGGCGCCGGCCACCCGCGCCAGATCACGAAAATGCACGATTTTGCTCAAAATCTCTTCCGTCAGTCGCGCATGCTGTTGCACCGCAAGGAATTCGTCGGCGGTGAGCCGGCCCGGTTTTTCCAAAATCGCGCTACTCACGCCCAGCTTGCCCACATCGTGTAGCAATGCTGCGCGGCGAATCCATTGCCGCTGCTGTGCATCCAGCCCTAATTCAATCGCGATCATTTCGGCGTAAAAGCCCACCCGCTCGCTGTGGCCAGCAGTAAAGGGGCTCTTGGCATCCACCACTTGGCCAAAGGCCGAGGCAATGGCATCCATATAATCATCATCCAGCGGCAGGCTAAACTGCGCAGGCTCGAGCTGCAGCACGGCTTCGGCAATCATCGGCTCGGCTAGCATGCGCCAGAACGACGGGTCGGCCGCTACCTCGCGAAAAGCCGCCACCACATTGGGGTCAAACCAGCTGCCCGCACGCGCCTCAACTTCAGCCAAAGCGGCGGCGGGCCCATGCGAGAAATGAAAGACATCCACCACTTGCGCTAGGAGCGCAATCCGCGCATACAAGGGAATGGCCGTACCGGCTAGTTGCTCCGGCCGGCCGCTGCCATCCCAATGCTCATCCAGCGAATGAATGCCTAGCGCCACCGGTTCGGGAAAGCGTAGCTGCCGGGCTATGCGCGCACCACGGTCGCAGCGAGTTTGAATCAGCTCATTGGCAATCGTATCGCCATTACGCATGATATTGAGAATGGCATTCAGTCGGCGCGTCCAGCTTTCATGCTGACCGGTATGACTAAATACAAAACCCAGCACCTGCACCAGATTACCGCCCACCAGCTTAAAGTCGCGCTTGAACGATTGATCATCGGTGAGATACAGCTCGCAAATGCGCGCTGCATTGCTGCTACAGCCCAGATCTTTGAGTAGCAGGGTGTAATAGAGCTCCCACTGCGCTTGCTCGGCAATCCCTAATTGCCGGCCGATGTGCATGCCAATCCAGCAGCAGCGCACGCAATGCCCTTGCGGCTGCCCTTCGGTCATGTCTAGCGCGTAGGAAAAAGCGCCAAGAATTTCGGCTAATTGCACAGAAGAGTATGGCATGGCGGGCTAAGCAGGGTGAATCACAGCTTCACCATAGCGCTGGCACGGCCGCTTTACCAGCCGGCAACCAGCAGAAAAAAACCCGCCAGCGGCGGGTTGGATGTGCAGACGGTAAGCGATTAATCCGCACCACGGGCACGATCCGCGTGGAATTTGGCCACAAACTGCGGGAACTGATCCACCTCGATGGCATCGCGCATTTCCTGCATCAGCACCTGATAGTAATGCAGATTGTGAATAGTATTGAGCTGCGCGCTCAGAATTTCCTGACTGCGGAATAAATGATGCAGATAGGCGCGGCTAAAGTTGCGGCAGGTATAGCAGCTGCAGCTTTCATCCAGCGGGCGCTGATCTTTTTTGTAATGCGCGTTTTTGATTTTGACATTGCCATAGCGGGTGAACAGCATGCCATTGCGCGCATTGCGGGTCGGCATCACGCAATCGAACATATCGATCCCTTGGCTCACCCCAAACACCAGGTCTTCCGGCGTGCCCACGCCCATCAGATAGCGTGGTTTATTCACCGGCAATTTCGGCGCAGTGTGCGCCAAAATCCGCGCCATATCTTCTTTCGGCTCACCGACCGATAAGCCACCGATCGCCATGCCGTGGAAATTAAGCTCATTTAAGCCGGCCAGCGATTCATCCCGCAGGTCTTCGTACATGCCGCCCTGCACGATGCCGAACAAGGCATTCGGGTTTTGCAGGCGATCGAATTCATCTTTCGAGCGTTTCGCCCAGCGCAGCGACAGGCGCATTGAGTCACCGGCCTGTTTGCGATCAGCAGGATATGGCGTGCATTCATCAAAAATCATCACCACATCAGAATTCAGCACTTTCTGAATGCGCATCGATTCTTCTGGCGTCAGAAAGAGCTTGTCGCCATTCACCGGGCTTTGAAACTTCACCCCTTCTTCGGTGATTTTGCGCATCGCACCCAGGCTAAACACCTGAAAACCGCCCGAATCGGTCAGCATGGGTTTATCCCAGCCCATAAATTGATGCAGGCCGCCAAATTGCTCGATCACTTCCAGCCCCGGACGCAGCCACAGGTGGAAAGTATTGCCAAGGATGATCTGGGCTTTGATCTCGTGCAGATCGCGCGGCGTCATCGCCTTCACGGTGCCGTAAGTACCCACCGGCATAAACACTGGAGTTTGAACTACGCCGTGGTTCAGCGTGAGCGTGCCGCGGCGCGCACCGGCCGAGGTGGTTTTCAATTCGTAATGCATGGTCTTGATTTCCAATCAGAAGCGGCCAGAGACACAGTCCGGCGCAAGTCGGCAAGGTTAACGGCTGCGCCAGCCCAAGGCAAGCGCAAAATGCCGCACAGGCGATGATTTTCATTGGTGATTCACGCCGATGCACTACAATGAACATGCCAATTAAATCAGGCACTTATTAGGGAAAACATGTACTCGCCTCGCCACTGGGTTTCGCTCATTTGCTTTTGCGCCCTCGTCAATTCGCCAACCTGGGCGGGTGAAACCCTGCGCATTTGCGCCGAAAACGATTGGAAGCCGTACTCTTTTGCCAAACAAGGCCAAGCCGCTGGTGCCTCGGTCGAACTGATTAGCGCTGCGCTCAACCAGCAGCGCATGGCCTTTACGATTGATAGCGGCAGCTACAACCGCTGCCTCAAACTTACCCAAGCGGGCCACTACGATGCAGTACTGAACGTGGCCAAAACCAGCGAGCGCCAAAATCAGTTTGTCTGGCCGCAGCTACCTTATCTGCACGTGAAATTGCACCTACTAGCGCATAGCAAATTAGCCAAAACCAGCGCCGAGTATGGGGTATTGGCCGGCAAGCGAATTGGAACAACGGCTGGCTACGAATACCCCGAGAAGATGTTTTTGCAAAAAGACATCAAGCTGATCGAATCTCATAGCGAACTAGCCAGCTTGCGCCGGCTGGCGGCAGGCAATATCGACTTTATCCTGATTTCGCAATCCACCTATCAGGCGCAGCAAAAACTACTGAATAACGCGGAACATGCCGGCATCAGCGACTGGGGGCTGATTGATAATCTGGCGCTCTACATGGCGTTTAGCCCCAAACTGCCAGACGCCGGCCGCTGGACACGGGCGCTAGATGCGGGCCTGGCGGAGCTGCAAAAGCGCGGCGAAGACAAAGCCATTTTCAATCGCTGGCACGCCCTGTATTGAGCGCGCCAGCTTCCTGCCTTAGGCCGCGGTCTGCGGCTCCAGCAACATCGAATCGCCATAACTAAAGAAGCGATATTCATGCGCAATGGCATGCTGGTAGGCATCCAGCATGGTTTGGTGGCCGGCAAAAGCCGACACCAGCATTAGCAATGTCGATTTGGGCAAGTGAAAGTTGGTGATCAGCCGGTCAACCACTTTGAATTGATAACCCGGGGTGATAAAGATATTGGTGTCGCCCGTGGGCTCGGCCAGCAGCCCCTGCTGCGATGAGGCTTCCAGCGCCCGCAATGAGGTTGTCCCCACAGCAATCACTCGCCGGCCGCTGGCTTTGGCTGCTCGAATGGCTTCTTGGGTACGCTGCGGAATTTCATAGCGCTCGTGATGCATGGTGTGCTCGGCGATGTTATCCACGCGCACCGGCATAAAGGTCCCGGCGCCCACGTGCAGGGTTAAAAACTCCACCTGCACGCCTTTGGCGCGCAACTCATCCAAAATCGCGTCGGTAAAATGCAGGCCTGCGGTCGGTGCTGCCACCGCACCAGGATCGCGCGCATAGACGGTCTGATAGCGTTTGGCGTCTTCTTCGTCCGGCTCATGCGTAATATAGGGCGGTAGCGGCAAACGGCCGGAGGCATCCAGCACTTCCAACACGCTCAACTCGCCCAGAAACTTCAGCTTAAATAAATCCTGCTGCCGCTCCAGCATTTCGGCAACAAAACCACCCTGAAAATGCAGCATGGTGCCCGGCTTGGGGGCTTTCGAGGCCTTGATATGCGCCAGCGCATGCTGTTGATCCAGCACCCGCTCCACCAGCGCCTCAATCTTGCCGCCGCTGGCTTTTTCGCCGAACAGGCGGGCTTTGATCACTTTGGTATCGTTAAACACCAGCACATCGCCGGCCGTGAGCAATTGCGGCAGTTCGGTAAACACATGATCCGCCAGTTGCGTGCCATTCACATGCAATAAACGACTCTTGCCCCGCTCGGTAGGCGGGAACTGGGCAATCAGGTGCTCAGGCAAATGGTAATCAAAATCGGCAATCTGCATCGAAATCTACTCTGTAAGGTCGGTAACATTCACTGGGTAAATTATACCAGCGAAACCCTTTGTAACCCGCGCCAATCCTGATGTAACAGAATATTGCAAGCCACCTGGGCCGGTGTAAGACAGCAGAAATTAAAAAAAATTCACGGCTTTTTCTGGACAAATTCGGCGAAGTTGCGGCAAACTCCGACGATTCGAAGGGAATATAAGGATTGCATGATGTCGGCGAGCGACAAGATCCTGGTTCTGCATGGCCCGAATCTGAACCTGCTGGGGCTGCGGGAACCGCAGCATTATGGCAGCCAGACGCTGGCGCAGATCAACGCACAACTTGTCGCTTTAGGTACCGAACACGGCATCGAGGTCGAAACTTTCCAGTCTAATCGTGAATACGAGCTCATCGAGCGCATTCACGCTTGTCTTGATGACGGCACTCGCTACATCGTGATTAATCCGGCCGCCTTTACCCACACCAGCATCGCGCTGCGCGATGCGCTATCGGGCGTGAAAATTCCGTTTGTAGAGGTTCATCTCTCCAATATCCACGCCCGTGATGCCTTCCGGCATAAATCCTATTTTTCCGATCTTGCCGCTGGCGTGATTTGCGGCCTGGGCCCTCAGGGCTACCAGTTTGGCCTGCACTTTGCCATCAGCAAGCTCAAAACCCAATAACACCAATAGCTCACTGAGCTGTAGTCATCCAACTTAAACAGAGAGGATTGCATCAATGGATCTGCGTAAACTGAAAAAACTCATCGATCTGGTGGAAGAGTCCGGCATCGCCGAACTGGAAGTCACGGAAGGTGAGGAAAAGGTACGCATCACGCGCAGCGTAGCCAATCCGGCTTACGTGCAAGCTGCCCCAATGCAATATCATGTTCCAGCCGCCGCACCTGCGGCCGCCGCGGCCCCTGCCGCTGCTGCGCCGGAAGCCGCAGCGCCGGTAGTCGATGGTTTCACCCAGAAATCACCGATGGTGGGTACGTTCTACCGCTCATCCAGCCCAGGCGCGAAAGCCTTTGTTGAAGTTGGCCAAACCGTGAATGCCGGCGACACGCTGTGCATTATCGAAGCCATGAAACTCCTGAATGAAATCGAAGCCGAGCAATCAGGCGTGATCAAAGCGATCCTGATTGAGAATGGTCAGCCGGTTGAATACGGCGAACCGATGTTTATCATTGGCTAATTCTGTGGGGTATGGCTGGTAAATCAAGCATTGATTTGCCTTTTCGGCCTATCCCTACCCGGAGTACCTATGTTTGAAAAAATCCTGATCGCCAATCGCGGCGAAATTGCGCTGCGCATTTTGCGCGCCTGCCGCGAAATGGGCATTAAAACCGTGGTTGTGCACTCTGAAATCGACCGCGAAGCCAAATACGTCAAACTGGCGGATGAATCGGTGTGTATCGGCCCGAATCCGTCAGCACAAAGCTACCTGAATGTACCGGCCCTGATTGCTGCCGCCGAAGTGACCGGCGCGCAAGCGATTCACCCAGGCTACGGTTTTCTGTCGGAAAACGCTGACTTTGCCCAGCGCGTTGAAGAATCTGGCTTTGTCTTTATCGGCCCACGTCCGGAATCGATCCGCGTGATGGGGGATAAAGTCGCCGCCAAAGACGCAATGAAAAAAGCCGGCGTGCCTTGCGTACCGGGTTCGGAAGGTGGCTTGCCGGATGACGAAGCCGCCATTCTCAAGCTGGGGCGCGAAGTAGGCTATCCAGTCATCATTAAAGCCGCCGGCGGTGGCGGTGGCCGCGGCATGCGCGTGGTGCATAAGGAAGAAGATCTGCTCGCGTCTGTGGCGCTGACCAAACAGGAAGCCAATCAGTTCTTCGGCAACCCGATGGTCTACATGGAAAAATTCCTGCAGACCCCGCGCCACGTCGAAATTCAGGTCTTGGCAGACCAGCACGGCAACGCCATCTATCTGGGTGAGCGCGATTGCTCGATGCAACGTCGTCACCAAAAAGTGATCGAAGAAGCCCCTGCTCCGGGCGTAACCGAAGAGCAGCGCCGCAAAGTGGGCGAAGCCTGCGCCGAAGCCTGCCGTCAGATCGGTTACCGCGGCGCGGGTACGTTCGAGTTCCTGTACGAAAACGGCGAGTTCTACTTTATCGAGATGAACACCCGTGTGCAGGTTGAGCATCCGGTGACCGAGATGATTACCGGCATTGACATTGTGCAAGAGCAGATTCGCGTGGCCGCAGGCCTGCCGCTGCGCTACACGCAAGACGATGTGAAGCTGAAAGGCCATTCGTTTGAATGCCGGATTAACGCGGAAGATGCCGTGAAGTTTATCCCTAGCCCCGGCCAGGTCACCAAATGGCATACGCCAGGAGGCCCGGGTGTGCGTGTAGATTCCCACGTGTATCAGGGTTATCGTATTCCGCCAACGTATGACAGCATGATCGGCAAGATCATCACTTACGGCGATACCCGCGAGCAGGCCATGGCCCGCATGCGCATCGCCCTGTCGGAAATGGTGGTAGAAGGGATCAAGACCAATATTCCACTGCACCAGCAATTGTTGCTGGACAAGGAATTCATCAAAGGCGGCACCAGCATTCACTATCTGGAACACCATATGGATGTGATTCGCGAAGCCATCGAAGGTAAAGCGGTTTAAGCTGTGATCTAGATCACCACCCAAGGGCAGCCTAGCTGCCCTTTTTTATTGCCCATTCCAACCGAGGTATACCCCTGCAATGCTTATTGGTATTTGCATTCAGGCATATACCCCGCCATAGCACAACAGCATACAACATCAACAAACCCTAACATGTAGTGCGCAGCACAGAATTACATCCGGCCGGATTGTCAGCTTACGTTGCATCCCTTACTATCGAATCGCCCGGTACACCAAGTGGGCTTCCTGCGGTCATATCGCACCGCTGACAGATAAAAACTGGATGGAGAGATTTCAAATGCAAGTACGCACCTTGATGCATCGCAGCCGCTTGGCTGCCCTCTTGGCAGGTATGCTGCTCGCGGCCGGCGTTCAGGCCGCCACTTGGCAGGAAGGCTCGACCTACACCGCCGGCGCAGTTGTTGATTACAACGGCAAAACCTACACCGCACTGGTGACCCACACCGCTTATGTGGGTGCCAACTGGAATCCAGCAGCGACCCCAACCCTGTGGAAAGAAGGCGGCAATAGCTCAGCCACCCCAGCACCAACTGCAGCGCCAAGCGTGGCGCCGACAGTAGCGCCAACTACGGCACCGACTACAGCCCCAACCACCGCACCAAGCAGCGCCCCAACCGCCACGCCAGTTGCGGGCGTGAATGGCTGGGATAAAGCCACGGTGTACACCGGTGGCCAACGCGTATCCTACAATGGCGCCGTGTATGAAGCCCAATGGTGGACACAAGGCGACGTACCTGGTGCTGCGCAGTGGGGCCCATGGAAACTGGTAAGCGGCACAGTGGCCACGCCTACCCCAGTGGTCACCGCCAAACCAACGAATACCCCTGTGGTGACCAGCACCCCAACTCCGGTGGTAACTAGCACGCCTGTCGTGACTGCCACCCCAACGCCAGTGGTAACCCCGGTTGTGACCGCTACGCCAACACCAGCGATCACCCCAAGCCCAACACCAGTCGGCCCAACGCCTACACCAAATCCAAACGGCCTGCCAAAACATGCGCTGATTGGTTACTGGCATAACTTCACCAACCCAGCTGGCGATACCTTCCGCATCCGCGATGTACCGGCCGAGTGGGATGTGATCATGATTTCCTTTGCCGACGATGCCGGCAATGGTGCGGTGGCCTTCAATCTGGATAAAAACGCCGGCACTGAAGCCGAATTCATCGCCGATGTGGCTGCTAAACGCGCCCAAGGTAAGAAGGTGGTGTTGTCACTGGGTGGCCAAGAAGGTCGCATGACCCTGTCGACCAAAGAAAACGTGACTAACTTTGTTAACAGCCTGCATGCCATCATCACCAAATACGGTTTTGACGGGATCGATCTGGATCTGGAAAGTGGCGCCGGCGTGGTACTGGGCACCCCAATCATCAATAACCTGATTGATGCGGTGAAACAACTGAAAGCCAAAGTCGGTCCAAGCTTCTACCTGTCGATGGCACCTGAGCATCCATACGTACAAGGCGGTTATGTATCGTACTCGGGCATCTGGGGTGCTTACCTGCCGATCATCGATGGTCTGCGCAATGATCTGAACATCATTCACGTGCAGTACTACAACAACGGTGGTCTGTGGACTCCTTACTCTAACGGCGCACTGAACGAAGGCACCGTGGATGGTCTGGTTGGTGGTTCGCTGATGCTGATCGAAGGCTTCAAAACCGTAGGCGGCACCGGCTGGGAATTCAAAGGCCTGCGCCCTGATCAAGTGGCCTTTGGCGTACCAAGTGGCCGTAGCTCAGCCAACACCGGCTTTGTGACCAGCCAAGTGGTGAACGACACCCTGACGTGTCTGACCCAGCTGAAAAACTGCGGCATGGTTAAACCAAAACAAGCCTACCCTGACTACCGCGGCGTGATGACCTGGTCGATCAACTGGGATAAACACGATGGCTACAACTTCAGCAAACCGGCTTCGGCTGCGCTGAAAGCCCTGCCATAAGCTAAGAAATAGCATGACAACACCCCGACGCGTTCGGGGTGTTTTTTTGTCTGCCGCCCACACCAAGGCGCTGACGGATGTAGTTCACACGCCTTTGTCAGCTTTTTGAAATACCTATTGAGCTTACCCATAGAAAGGATTATCGTAGCGATCTACTTCGCTTACACCGACCATGTCAGACCTCTTAACCTCCATACAGCAGTGCTATGAGCGCAGCCGAGCGCTGATGTATGCCGATCCACCTGAAGCTTTGCGCCTTGCCTGTGAGGCCACGGCCATGCTCACCACCGAGCTGCCCGCGGCATTTCGGGTGAAGGTGATGTTTCAGCAGGTGGAAATGCTGATGGGGTTTGGACGGATTCATGAAGGCACGACCTTACTGCACGATACGCTGCTGATCGCCGAAACCGAAAATCTGGAAGCCGAGCGCGGCAATCTGCTTTACACCCTCGGTATTGCCCACTACACCACCGCCGATTTCAGCACCGCCATCGACTACTGGCGTGATTGCCTGAATCTGGACAATCGGGGTTTTAGCGTTGAAACCCGCATCAATGCCTTTATCGCCTTGGGGCAAATGTATTTTGCCTTCCATATGCCGGAAGACGCCCTGCGTCACCATCTTAGCGCCCAAAAATACTTGCACGAGGGCATTGATCTGGAGCTGCGCGCCCGGCTGTATATCAATCTGGTCGCAGATTATTGCGAACTGGGGCGCTATGCCGAAGCGCAGCCCTTGCTGGATGAAGCCGAACAAATCTGCCAGCAGATACAGCATCTGGAGTACCTTGGCGAAGCGCTCAGCTATCGCACCCTGATGCTGTTGCAGCAAGATAAACTCGAGGAAGTCACCGCGCTGCTAGAGCGCGGCCATAGTATGGATCGCTATTGGGCCTGGGGCGAAATCAGCTGGAAGATCGTCACCGGCAAAATCGCCATGGCCGAAGACAATCTCGCCGCGGCCATTGCGGCGTTTGAAGAGGCCTTGAGCCTAAGCCAGAAATACGAATGCACCAGCAAAGTTCATGTCGTGCATGCCACCTTGGCAATTGCCTATGGCCAGGCTGGCCAGCCCGCGCAGGCTGAGAAACATCAGCGCCTGTATCAGGAACATTACAACCGGCTTGGTTCGGCCGAGATTTTTGCCCGCCTGCAAGACTTAGAGCAGCAGTTACATAATACCTAGCCTCGGTATCTGCAGCTGGGCTAAGATAGTCGTACCTTTGAAATCGATACCCCAGTGAGGCTAAGATGAACAACTTTAGTTTTCACAACCCAACCCGCATTGAGTTTGGCCAAGGCCAGATTGCGCAACTGAGCCAGCTACTGCCTGCTAATGCCCGCGTACTGCTGCTGTATGGCGGTGGCAGCATCAAGCGCAACGGCGCCTACAGCCAGATTATTGCGGCACTGGGTAAGCGGGTCTGCCATGAATTTGGCGGAATCGAACCCAACCCCGAATACGAAACCTTGCTGCGCGCAGTTGCGCTCGCGCGGCAGGAAAAACTAGATTACATCGTGGCCGCCGGCGGCGGCTCGGTCATTGATGGCGCTAAATTTGTCGCGGCAGCCGTACCACATCAGGGCGACCCTTGGCTGATTATCGGCAACCGCACGCCACTGCACAGCGCGCTGCCAATTGCCGCAGTGCTCACCTTGCCGGCCACAGGCTCGGAATCGAATTTCGCCGCGGTGATTACCCGCCGCGCCACCCAAGATAAGTTGTCATTCAAAAATCCGCGGGTCTTCCCCCAACTGGCGATTTTGGATCCCACCCTTACCTACAGCCTGCCAGCACGCCAAGTTGGCAATGGCGTAGTGGATGCCTTCGTGCACACCACCGAGCAATATCTCACCTACCCCAATGACGCGCGGGTGCAAGATCGGCTGGCCGAAGGCATTTTGCAAACCTTAATCGAAATCGGCCCACAGACCTTGGCCGAGCCCACTGATTACGCCGCACGGGCCAATTTGATGTGGGCGGCCAATCAGGCCTTGTATGGCATGGTGGGGCTAGGCCAGCCGCAAGATTGGGCCACGCACGCCATGGGGCATGAGCTCACCATGCTGTTCGGGCTGGATCACGCTCAAACACTGGCGATTGTGCTGCCGGCGCTGTGGCGCTATCGCTTAGCCAGCAAAATGGCCAAGCTGGCGCAATATGGTCGCCGCGTATGGGGGCTAAGCGGTGATGATGCCGTGGTGGCCGTGGCGGCCATTGAACACACCGAAGCATTTTTCACCCAGATGGGGCTACCCTGCCGCCTCAGCGCCTACCAGCTGGATGCGCAAACTGCGGCCGATGGCGTCGCGCAACAACTGATCCGCCATCAGCGTACCCGGCTAGGCGAAGCCCAAGACCTTAGCCCCGAAGATTGCCGTGCCATTTTGATCACAGCCGCGTAGTCAGGCAGGGCAAAATAAAAGTGTAATGGTATGCTTGGCCTTTCACGCATACCTTACGATCATCGCATGCAAGAGGCTGATCTGCGCCGCCAATTGGCCAAGGCGCACAAACTGCTGAACTCGCAAAGCACCGAGAGCCTGGCGATTGCGCTAGAAGTGCGCAACCAGGCGCGCGAACGCGATTTGCCAGAGCTGGAAGCCAGCGCTTTGTGCCTAATGGCCAATTGCGTGTATGACTTTGGTAACTACAGCGAAGTGCTGGATTATCTGCAGGAAGTCGGCCAAATCGCGGCGCGCGCGCCCATTGGCCGGCAGGAAGGCGAGCAGTTGCAAGCACTGGGGCGCACCTACTACACCATGGGCGATTACCGCCGCGCCAGTGATTACTGGCGCCGCTGCCTCACTTTACCCGATTGCGCCATCAGCCTTGAAACCCGCATCAAAGCCCATATTGGTATGGGGCAATTGTTTTATGCGAGCGAGCATTTCGAATCCGCCCTCGCCCACCATCGCCGGGCGGAAGAGCTAGCCGCCAGCTCGGACGATTATCACCTGCAAGCCGCGATTCTGATCAATATCGGGGTGGATCTGATTGCCTGCCAAAAGCTAGCCGAAGCCCATGTCGTGCTCAAAGGCGCCCTACCGCTGGTTAAGGCCGATCAGAACTATCGCAATGAAGCCGAAATATACGCGTTGATTGGTCAGATTCAACTGCTCAATGCCGAGTATGACAAAGCGCGAATGAGCCTGTTGGTGGCCCTAAAAATCAACCGATTGCACATCAATCTGTGGGGCGAAGCCAGTACTTTGCTCACACTAGGCAAAGTATATTTTGCCAGCGGCATGATTGATATCGCGCGCGAACAACTGGTGGAAGCGCTGAACAAAGCCTGCTCACTGGGCGCGCTACACCTGCAGCAGCATTTGCATGAGATTCTTAGCCGCGTATACCGGCATTTGGCGCAAGAAGAGCTCGCCAGTGGGCACGAATCACTCTTTCATACCTTGCGCCAGCAATTGCTGGTGCAAACCGGTGAAGGTGAGCTGGAAACCATGGAGCTGCGCCTTGAATACCTGTGAGCCGGCTAATGCATAGCCACGCCGATGTCGACAATCTAAATCAGCGCGCCCGTGATCTAGCTCGCGAGCATTCGGCGGAAGCACTGGCATGCGCACAGCATGCGGCCAATTTATCCATCCCGCTCGATTACACCGCTGGGTTTACCGAGGCGCTCTTCCTGCAAGGCAGCATTAGCTGCATTCAAGGCCAGCTAGCGGATGGACTGCCACTAATGCGGCATGCGCTGTATATGGCCAATCTGCACCAATTGGTGGCCTTGATTCCTGATTGCCTACAAGAAATCGCCCGCGCTTGCTATACGCAGGGCGATTATGACAACGCATTAGAAGCCTGGGCTCAATGCCTGGATGCCGCGCTGGCGATTGAAAACGACGCCATCTACATCAAAGGCCAGCTCGGGATTGGCCAGCTGTATTTTGCCCACGACGAGTTTTATCAGGCGCTGAATCACCATCTGAAAGCGCGTGATCATGCCTACCGCTCCACCGACCTGGTCAGCAAAGCCGCAATCGAAATCAATATCGGCATGGATCAGCTGGAGTTAGGCCAACTGGAAAATGCCAAGCAAACCCTGAAACAAGCCCTGATTCTGGCGCAAGAAGCCCGCAATCTTGAATATCAAGCGGCGGCGATGGGCGGGCTGGGGCAATTGGCACTGCTAGAAAAAGATTATCCGCTGGCGCAGTCTTACCTCGAACGGGCGAAAGGCTTGAACCAGCAGCACCAGAATCACTGGGGCGAGGCGCAGAATTTATACCTACTCGGCCGCTTGGCCCTCGCCCGTACCCAGCTGGATGCGGCGCTGGAAGCACTCAAACACAGCCTGACATTGGCCAATGAGATCGGCGCAGCCCATCTGATTTATAAGCTGGAGCTTGCGCTGGCCGATGTACATGCCGAGCGCAAAGAGTACGCCCTGGCCTTGCAATACCATCGACAAGGCTATCAACATCATTACCAGCTCTTGCGCCAAGCGTCGCCGCAACGGCTGCATATGATGGAAGCCAAGCTCGAAGTCGAAAAAACCCGCCTAGAAAACCTCAATCTGCGCGAGCAACATGCCGAAGAGCGACAAGCGCGGCTGCAGAGTGATTATCTGGCTTCACAAGACCCACTAACGGGCCTACTCAATCGCCGCGGACTAGAGCTCAAACTCGGCTCAGGCCTGCAATCCAATCCCGAACATCAAGAGCCGCTGGCCTTGTTGATGATTGATATCGATTACTTTAAAGGCATCAATGACCGCTGGGGCCATCTGGTGGGTGACTTGGTCTTGCGGCAAGTTGGTGCGCTGCTTAAATCCGGTTGCCGGCAGGATGATCTGGTTTGCCGTTGGGGTGGGGAAGAATTTCTGGTCTTACTCCCCTCGCGCAGTGGCGTACCCGCGCGCGACGTTGCCGAGCGGCTGCGCTTAATGGTGTCGCAATGGCCATGGGGCAAAATCGAGCATGGCATGGAGCTCACTATTAGCGTAGGGGTGACGCAATATCAGAACGATGCCCAGCTCGGCAGCATGGTGCAGCGCGCCGATCAAAACCTTTACAAAGCCAAGCAAGCTGGCCGCAATCAGGTCGTCTACTAATTGCCAGTCAGCTGAAAAAAAGCCTCGGCAAACCGCAGCTAGCACCCTAAAAGCCGAGCTCGCGCAAATCCCTATCAAATTTGCGAGTTTAAGTAAGCATTTTTCCGTTAAAATTCGGTCTTTAGCCGTCTTTCCCGCCGGAGATGCCCTTCATGGCCGACCAGACCGCCGCCGCCATCGTCCAATCGCAAGAACGCTTGCGTGAGATTCCCTACAACTACACCTCGTTTTCTGATCGTGAAATCGTGATTCGCCTGCTGGGCGATGATGGTTGGCGTATTTTGGACGAGCTGCGCCAAGAGCGTAAAACCGGCCGTTCGGCGCGTATGTTGTTTGAAGTATTGGGCGACATCTGGGTGGTGAAGCGCAATCCGTATCTACAAGATGATCTGCTGGAAAACCGCAAGCGCCTGAGTTTGCTGGTGGAAGCCATGCATCACCGGCTGGCCGAAATCGAAAAACGCCGCCAGGAAAACGAGCGGGTGAATATTCTGCTCGCCCGCACCCGGCAGGCGGTGGATGAATTTGAACGCGAATTCCGCGATATCGGCATTCTGCGCAAGAAAGTCCTGAAAAAAATGGGCGCCCTCACGCGCAAAGACAATATCCAGTTTGATGGTCTGGCGCGGGTTTCCCATGTTACCGATGCCACCGACTGGCGGGTGGAATACCCCTTTGTGGTCCTCACCCCGGATACCGAAGCCGAGATGGCACCGCTGGTCTCCGCCTGTATTGAGCTGGGGCTCACCATTATCCCGCGTGGGGGTGGTACCGGTTACACCGGCGGCGCCGTGCCGCTGACGCCGATGAGCGCGGTGATCAATACCGAAAAACTCGATCGCCATCAGGGCGTTGAGAAAATCCGCATTCCCGGTGTGGACCACGAAGTCGCCACCATTCAGTGTGGCGCGGGCGTAGTGACTCGCCGCGTGATGGAAGCCGCGGAAGACGCGGGCCTCGTGTTTGCAGTGGACCCAACCTCTGCCGATGCCTCCTGTATTGGTGGTAATGTCGCCATGAATGCCGGCGGTAAAAAGGCCGTACTCTGGGGCACAGCACTCGATAATCTGGTCAGCTGGAAAATGGTCGACCCCGATGGCAACTGGTTGTTTATCGAGCGGATGGATCACAATCTGGGCAAAATCCATGACGCGGCGCAGGCCACCTTCCGCATTAGCAAATTCAAACCCGATGGTAAAACCAAGCTCGGTGAAGACACGCTGGTGATCCCTGGCCGTACGTTCCGCAAGGAAGGCTTGGGTAAAGACGTTACCGACAAATTCCTCGCCGGCCTGCCTGGCATTCAAAAAGAAGGCACCGACGGGCTGATTACCAGTGCCCGCTTTGTGCTGCACCGCATGCCGGACCATATCCGCACCGTGTGTTTGGAATTCTTCGGTGAAGTGAGCCGCGCCGTACCGTCGATTGTTGAAATCAAAGATTATCTCGATGCCCATCCGAGCGTGCAGCTCGCTGGCCTAGAGCATCTCGATTGGCGCTATGTCCGCGCGGTAGGCTATGCCACCAAGGCCAAATCCAAAGGCCGACCCAAGATGGTGCTGATTGCCGATATTGTGTCGGATGATGAAAAAGCGCTGGGCGAAGCCACCAGCCATGTCGTGAAACTGGCCAACGCCCGCGGCGGCGAAGGCTTTATCGCCGTGCTACCTGAGCAGCGGAAGAAATTCTGGCTGGATCGCGCCCGCACGGCGGCGATTGCCAAACATACCAACGCCTTCAAGATTAATGAAGACGTAGTGATTCCGCTGCCGCGTCTGGGTGAATACTCTGACGCCATCGAGCGAATCAATATCGAGCTGTCGATTCATAACAAACTGGAATTACTTGACCAGCTGAGCGAGTTTTTCACCCAAGGTCGCCTGCCCTTCGATACCAGCGATGCACCAGTCAGCCATGATGTGCTGATTGGCGATCGCCGCGAATCAGCGCTGGCCTTTATCGAGCAAACCCGCCAGCACTGGCAGTGGGTAAACAATAATCTGGATGTCGCGTTCGAACTGTATCAAAGCGCCTTCCCACAGCTGCCGCTCGAGAAAGCCGTCGATGCCAATGAGCTGCCGCAAAGCGTATTCCACGCGCTGCGTGATTTTGTCCTGCGCATTTCCTACAAACGCGAGCTACTGACCGAGCTGGAAACGCTATTTAGCGGTCGCACCGATAAGCCGATTCTGGATGCGATTCATGCCCTGCATCAGAAAGTCCTCAAAGGCCGCACTTGGGTCGCACTGCATATGCACGCCGGCGATGGCAATGTGCACACCAACTTGCCGGTGAACTCGGACGACTACGATATGCTGCAACGCGCCCACCACGCCGTGGCGCGCATTATGCAAGTGGCCCGTGATCTGAATGGCGTGATTTCCGGCGAGCACGGCATCGGCATTACCAAATACGAATTCCTCACTCGCGCTGAACTGCAGCCATTTGAAACCTATAAGCAAAAAGTCGATCCGCACGGGCACTTTAATAAAGGCAAGCTCTTGCCCGGCGCCGATCTGACCAATGCCTATACGCCATCCTTTAGCCTGCTGGGCACTGAATCGCTGATTCTGGAGCAATCCGACATTGGCAGCATCAGCAATATGGTCAAAGATTGTTTGCGCTGCGGTAAATGTAAACCGGTCTGTACCACCCACGTGCCGCGCGCAAATCTACTGTACAGCCCGCGCAACAAGATTCTGGCCACCGGTTTGCTCACCGAAGCTTTCCTGTACGAAGAGCAAACCCGCCGTGGTATTTCGCTCAAACACTTTGAAGAGCTGGGTGATGTGGCGGATCACTGTACCGTGTGTCACCGCTGCGTGAACCCTTGCCCGGTGAAGATCGACTTTGGTGATGTGTCGGTGGCGATGCGCAATTTCCTGCGCAAAGAAGGCAAAAAGAAATTCAACCCCGGCTCGGCGCTGGGCATGACTTTCTTGACGCTAAAAGACCCGGCCACCATCAAACTGATGCGCGCCATGATGATCGGCTGGGGTTACAAAGCACAGCGGCTGGGGCATTCGGTGGCGAAGAAATTTGGTCTGCTCAAAGGCGTGACCAAGCAGCCACCATCCACGCTGGGCACAGCGCCCATCAAGGCACAGGTGATTCACTTCATCAATAAACCGATGCCAGGTGGCTTGCCGAAGAAAACCGCCCGCGCCTTGCTGGATGTGGAAGATAGCAATGTAGTACCGGTAATTCGCGACCCGCAGCGCCTGCACGACGACAACGAGGCCGTGTTCTACTTCCCGGGTTGCGGCTCGGAGCGGCTGTTTAGCCAGGTGGGTTTGGCTACGCAAGCCATGCTCTGGCATGTAGGCACCACCACGGTGCTGCCACCGGGCTATCTGTGTTGCGGCTACCCGCAAACTTCCAGCGGCCAGCAAGATAAAGGCGACAAGATCACGATGGAAAACCGCGTGCTCTTCCATCGCTTGGCCAATACGCTGAACTACCTCGACATCAAAACCGTCGTCGTGTCGTGCGGTACGTGTATGGATCAGCTGCTTAAATACCGCTTTGAAGAAATCTTCCCGGGCTGCCGTCTATTGGATATCCATGAGTATCTGCTGGAAAAGGGCGTCAAGCTTGAAGGTGTGA
Source organism: uncultured Chitinibacter sp. (assembly GCF_945957625.1). NCBI lineage: Bacteria > Pseudomonadati > Pseudomonadota > Betaproteobacteria > Neisseriales > Chitinibacteraceae > Chitinibacter > uncultured Chitinibacter sp. The sequence continues at coordinate 198,390 of NZ_CAMFLP010000001.1, read as the reverse complement.
GCGGTACCCAGTATATGTATCACGAGCCATGCCACACGCCGATGAAGACCTACAAAGGGGTGGAAGTAGCCAATCAGCTGATGGGCCAACGCGTCGATCTGAATGATCGCTGCTGCGGTGAATCGGGCACCTTTGCCGTTGCCCGCCCCGATATTTCGACCCAAGTGCGTTTCCGCAAACAGGAAGAAATGGAAAAAGGCGCGGCCAAATTGCGTGCGGATGCGGGCAATGATAAAGCACCAGTCAAAATTCTGACTTCTTGCCCATCCTGCCTGCAGGGCCTGAATCGCTACAACGACGATGCCGGCACCGAAGCCGACTACATCGTGGTCGAAATCGCCAAGGCGGTACTGGGGCAAAACTGGATGCCTGAGTATGTCGCCAAGGCCAGCAATGGCGGGATTGAGCGGGTTCTGCTCTAGGCCTCGGCTTAAATTAGCATTTACTGTTGTATGAACACCGCAAAGGGCAGCGCCGATTAGGCCTGCCCTTTGTGATTTATGCCACCGCCAAGCTGACAGCCTGCTATGGTAAGAAAACCCCAGTGCGCTGATTATCCTCGCCAAATCGCAACAAATGCTGGGGCATAATCGCGGCTTGAGTAAGCTTGCAAGCCCAGCGTTTGATTTTTGTAATACGACTCACCTCTGCGGTATGAACGGTGGTTTTGCCCTACTCGCCAAACGGGCGCGCCGTAATATAATCAACACAAAATTAAAACACTGGTTTGAACATGAACACCCACTGCCCCCTGTGTCATGAAGACGGCGGCGAAGTCGTCTGGCGCAATCACCTTGCCCGCGTCGTTCTTGCGGATGAGCCCGATTACCCGGGCTTTTGCCGGGTTATTCTGGCCAAGCATCAGGCCGAAATGACCGATCTGCCGCTGGCCGAACGCGAAGCGCTGATGGCGATTGTCTGGGCAGTAGAGGCAGCCGTGCGGCAAACACTCAATCCAGACAAAATCAATCTAGCCAGCCTGGGCAATATGGTGCCGCATGTACATTGGCATGTAATTCCGCGCTGGCAAGATGATCTGCATTTCCCGGCGCCAATCTGGGCCACAAAGCCGGCCGATCGCACTCGCCATCAGCCCGCGGCGGCTGACCTGGCGGCGCTACGGCAAGCGCTGGAGCAACTGGCACCATGATCGAACAGTGGATTGAGCGTGCCCTGCCCCAACCTGATCGCGGCCAAGTACCGCCGTTTCAGGATGCACGCAGCGCGCGCGACTGGCTGAAATTACTGCCACTGATTAATGTGCCGGTGGCCCATGCCGAGCTCACCGAAGCCATCAGCCAGCTCAATCACAGCGATTTGCCGGCACTAGATGCACTGAAAATCATCGAGCAATTTCGCGAAACCGTGCACATCTTGCAAGAGGGCATGCAGGAAAAACTGATCGGCAAGCCCGTGCCGCTCACCCCCGCCGAGCAGGAAACCTGGTTTGCCATCTACAGCATGTGGCTGCATTTAGAGCACGCCTATGCGCTGGCTTGGCGCGCCGCCTGCAGCGGCGAACAAACCGTCGCCGAATACCTGCCCCTGCTGGCTGAGCGCACCTTGTATTACACCAATCAGGCTATGGCCTGCCAGGTGCAGATTTATCGCCGTCCTCCGGCGCGGGATTGGCAGCAATTATTTGCCTTTTACCAGCTGGCGCGCGCACAGCACATCGATAAGCTCAAAGCCCGCGATAGCCTGATCCAGATCAGTGGGGTCAGCACCCCTGAGGCGATGTTCCTGCACGCGCTGCTGTTTGCCGCCGCCAATCCCTACCAGTATTCGCATAAGCAACAGCTGTGGCTGCATAAACGGCTAGAAATATTGGCCACCCGCAGCACGCTGGCCCCCAAGGCCGAAGGCCTGCCCGGCCGACCACCGCTGCTGATCAATCTGGCCGAACCCGGCGTACCGCTGCGGGCCGATGGCCGCGGCGAAGCCGATGAGCTGAGCATCGATACCCTGTCGCTGGCGCAAGTGCTCAGCAAACGGATCAAGCTGCTGCGCATGGGTGAAATGCCGGAAAAAATCGGTTTGGGCAGCGAGCTAGGGCCACAGGCCGCCGAAGAATTATTGCGCGAGCTGTATCGCGCCTGGTGCGATCATCCGCTTGAGCGGCAATTACCCCGCCGCCCTACTGATCGCTATCTCGAAGCCGGGCTCCAGCTGAAAAACCTGCATCTGTGGCTGGCCGCCGGGCACTTTGCCCCGCCACCGCAAGCCGAGCAGCAGATGAGTAGCGCCGAGCTGATGCAGATTCGCATGTTTGGCCAAACCAGCGCTCGGCTGGCGCCGGTTGCGCCCTTGGCACCGCAAACCCAGCAATGGCAGATCAGCAATGAAACTGCCCAGGGTATGTGCCTGCGTCGCCCGCGGGATGAGACACAGCGGCTGGTACTGCACCAGGTATTGATGATTGCCGATGGCCAGCAGCGCCTCATCGGGCAGATTCGCTGGCTGGCCGAGCAAGATGGCGAGCAGCAATTGGGCCTGCAGCTGCTACCCGGCACGCCGCATGCCGCCAGTATCCGCGCGCAAGATGCCGCGCGCTTTGGGCAAAGCGATTTCACCTCGGTGGTGATGATTGATGCCGTACCAGCGCTGAAATCCCCTGCCAGCCTACTGCTGCCGCCCGGCTGGTTCCGGCAGGGCCGGCTGCTGGATTACTGGGATGGCCAGACCATGCATCGCATCCGGCTGGTTAGCCTGCTGCAACGCGGCGCAGATTTTGAACGCGTGCATTTTGTGGGCTCGGGTGGCTTGTAATTAGCCACAAGCGCACGCCATTTGCTCACGAGCAAACCACAGCCAACTGACCACCACCAACGACCTTCACCAAAAAACACTGGCTGCTGCCGGTGTTTTGTTTCGCCCGCTAAACGCGTGCGGCCACAGCCGACCTGTGGATCCCTAACGCCCCGCGGCGATCAGCCGCCATGCGGCGCGCTGCCACAATTGGCATAATCAAAATATCTACCCTGCCCCGCCCCAACGCGGTTTCACCCAACGCCAAAGCCGCCAGCCCAGCAATAGCGCCAGCCCGGTGGCAAACAGCAGTGGCGTGGTCAGATCGCGCTTCACCAGCCACAGATAATGCAGCACGCCCAGTAGCGCCGCCGGATACACCAGCTGATGCAGCTGCCCCCAACGGCGCTTTAGTCGCCGCATCCAGCCTTGGGTTGAAGTGATCGCCAACGGCAGCAACAAGGTAAACGCCAGCATCCCCAGCAAAATAAACGGCCGCTTCACCAGATCCGCCACGATCGCGTCCAGCGCAAAAAACTGATCTAGCCACAAATAAGTCAGCCAGTGCAGGCAGGCATAAAAGAACGCAAACAGCCCCAGCAAACGCCGATAGCGCTGCCAGCCCGCCCAACCGCTCAGCTGGCGCAGCGGTGTGATGGCCAAAGTGGCGCAAAGCAAACTCAGCGCCCAGGTACCGGTGCTGTGGGTGATAAATTCAATCGGGTTCACGAGCTCGCCTTGCAGCACCAGCCACACCATGCGCAGCAAAGGCGTCAGCAAGAGCAGCCACCAGCAGGCCTTATGCTGCAGACAGCGATACAATAGCGGGGTATTGCCCGCTAAATCATGATTTATTGACATTACCGGTTTATACCCCACCACTTAAAAGAATTTCTGCAAATCCATCCCGCGATACAAGCCCGCCACCTGCTCGCCATAGCCATTAAATGGCAGGGTTTTGCGTTTGTAAAACTCGCCAATGCGCCGCTCGGTGGCCTGGCTCCAGCGCGGGTGCGCCACGGCCGGGTTCACATTGGAGTAAAAGCCATATTCATTGGGCGCGGCCAGATTCCAGCTGGTGGGCGGCTGGGTTTCCTGCAGGCGGATCCGCACAATCGATTTAATGCTTTTAAAGCCATATTTCCACGGCACCACCAAGCGAATCGGCGCACCATTTTGCTTGGGTAGCACCTCGCCATACAGGCCAACCGCCAGCAGCGTGAGCGGGTGCAACGCCTCATCGATCCGCAAACCTTCCTTATACGGCCAATCCAGCACACGCGTACGCTGGCCAGGCATTTGCTGCGGGTCGAGCAGGGTTTCAAAGGCGACGAATTTGGCTTTGCCAGTAGGCTGCACCACTTTGAGTAAACTCGCCAGCGGGATACCAATCCACGGAATGACCATCGACCAGCCTTCGACACAGCGCAGGCGATAAATCCGCTCTTCCAGCGGGGCGAGTTTCAGGATTTCTTCCAGCCCGAAGACTTTGGGCTTGAGCGCCTCGCCTTCGACCGCCACCTGCCAGGGGCTGGTTTTCAGCCGCTGCGCATTGGCGGCCGGGTCTTCCTTGCTGGTGCCAAACTCGTAAAAATTGTTGTAGCTGGTAATTTGCTGGCGAGTGTTCAGCGCCTCGGTGGTGGAAAATGGGCTGGGTTTGCCAGTGAGCGCCGCCAGCGCTTCGCCGGCCAAGAGCGGCGTGGCCGCAGCCAGCGCCATAAACTCGCGTCGGCGCAAATACTGCGCCTGCGGGGTGATTTCAGAAGGGGCAATATCGGTCGGGCGGCGAATCAGCATGGCTTAGCTCCACGGCACACTCAAGCTGCCAGTATGCGCGAAAACCCGCCCCAATGGCAGTGGCTGCCTTGCGCTCACCAGCGCGCAATGCATTCACGCCAGACGAAAAAAACCCCGGCAGCGGGCCGGGGTCAGTGTGTTGCAGGTGAGTTTTATTTTCGGGCCAATACCCATTCGGCCATCTGTTTGGCCTCGGCTTCAGTCACCGCATTGGCAGGCATCGGCACTTGCCCCCACACCCCTGCTCCTCCTTTTTGAATCTTGGTCGCCAGCTTGCTCACCGCGGCTTTGTCGCCTTTGTATTTGGCCGCCACTTCCTTATATGCGGGGCCGACCAGTTTTTTATCGACCGCATGGCAGGCAAAACAGGCCTTGGCCTTCATCACATCTTCTACCCCCGCGGCATGGCTCGCGGCAGCAATCAGTCCCATGGCCACCCCGGCCAGTACGGTGCTGCTTATCCCTTTCATGGCAGATCTCCTGTTTTGATCAATTCAACTGGCCCGGCGCAGTGGCTGCGCATGCATAAATTGTAAAGACAAGGCCGGCACAAGAGCCGCGGTGCGCGTTGCACGCGCAGCTTTGCGATTGTGCTGGCGAGCAGCATGGCATAATTCACCTTGAGCAAAAACGATCTAGATCAAAATCGCCCCGGAAAACCACGCGCCGCCGCCGGCATGCGCGACAATGGCGGCTCACCGCCCGAGATGCCCATGGACTATTTCCCCCTCTTTCTGAATTTGAAACAACAACCCTGCCTGCTGGTTGGCGGCGGGGAAATCGCGCTGCGCAAAATGCGCCTGCTAGCCAGCGCCGGCGCCGACCTCACCGTGGTCGCCCCGCAAATCTGCGATGAACTTTTAGCCGAAGTACGCGCCGGCCGGCTGAACTGGCGGCCCGGCGAGTTTTCACTCAGCCACATCGTCGGCATGCGGCTGGTGATTGCCGCCACCGATCAGCCCGCGGTCAATCAGGCCGTGTTTGCCGCCTGCGAATCCGCGGGCATTTTGGTCAATGCCGTGGATGATCCGGCGCATAGCCGCTTTATCACCCCGGCGATTGTTGATCGCGCCCCGCTGACGATCGCGCTTTCCACGGGCGGTGGAGTGCCGGTGCTGGCGCGGCATTTGCGCGCCCAGCTCGAAGCACTTATCCCCCATGGCTGGGGCGACTTGGCCCGGCTGGGGAGCGAGCTGCGCCCCCTTGCGAAAGAAAAACTACCCGATCCGGCCGCCCGGCGGGAATTTTGGGAAAACGTGCTGGCCGGCCCGATCCCCGATCAGGTTTTTGCTGGCCAAGTGAACGCGGCCCGCAGCGCGCTGGAAGACGCCTTACACAGCGGCCAGCCGCCGGTGCGCGGCGCGGTCTATCTGGTGGGCAGCGGCCCGGGCAACCCTGATCTGCTCACCTTCCGGGCGCTGCGGCTGATGCAGCAAGCCGATGTAGTGCTGTACGATAATCTGGTGTCGCCGGCGATTATGGAGCTGGTGCGCCGTGATGCCGAGCGTGTGTATGTTGGCAAAAAAGCCAGCAATCACGCTTTGCCGCAAGAAGAAATCAACCAGCTGCTGGTGCGGCTGGCGCAAGCTGGCAATAAAGTGCTGCGGCTCAAGGGGGGCGACCCCTTTATCTTTGGGCGCGGCGGCGAAGAAATTGCCGAGCTGGCCGCTGCGCAAATTCCGTTTGAAGTGGTGCCCGGCATCACTTCGGCCGCCGGCGCCTCTTGCTATGCCGGCATTCCGCTCACGCACCGCGATTATGCGCAATCGGTCACCTTTGTCACCGGCCACCGGCGCGCGACTGAGAGCGAGGCGGATAAACTGGAGCTCGATTGGGCTCGCCTTGTGAATCCGCAAGAAACTGTCGTGGTGTATATGGGTGTAGCGCAAGCAGGGTATATTGCCGAACAGCTTATCCAGCATGGTCGTGAGGCCAATACCCCCGTTGCCATTATCGAGCGTGCCACCACCCCGCAGCAACGCGTGGTGATCAGCCAGCTCGCCACCCTCGCCGCCGATATCCACAGCGCAGCCATCAAACCACCAGCCCTACTTATCATCGGCCATGTGGTAGAGCTACACGGGCAGCTGAATTGGCGCCAGGAAGCTGCGAGCTAAAGCGCAGTCTGCATTCAGTCGCGAGCAAGCGCATCAATCAGCCCGCCTTTTGGCGGGCTTTTGTTTGCATTTACCCGTAGACGAATGGCCAACGCAAGGCCGCAATATTTAATTTGCCAACGATGTAGCTCAGCGCCTGCCTAGGCAAGCGGCCTCCAGCAGCGCACAATGCCTTTATCCCTCGCTGCGAATCCCACTATGCACTTACGTCACCTCAGCCAACTGTTTTTGCTTGCCGCCATCTGGGGCGCGTCGTTTTTGTTTTTGCGCGTGGCCGTACCGACGCTAGGGCCGGTGTGGCTGATTGCGGGGCGGATTGGCTTTGCGGCGTTGTTTCTTGGCGCCGTGGCGGCGCTGCTACGGCAGGGTTTGCCACTGGGGGAATGGCGGCATTTTTTGGTGCTGGGACTATTGAATACGGCCTTGCCTTTTCTGGCGTATGGCTTTGCCGCCCGCCAGCTGAATGCTTCGCTGATGTCGATTTTGAATGCCACCGCGCCGATCTGGGGGGCAATCATTATGGCCAGCTTGCAGCGGCGTTTGCCCGCGCGCAGCGTGATGTTGGGCCTATTGCTCGGTATGCTGGGCGTCGCGGTGCTGGTGGGGTTTGATCGGGTAAGCAGCCAGCCCGGTGCAGCTTGGGCGATTGGCGCCTGCCTTGGCGCCACACTGTGTTATGGCCTGGCCAGTAGCTATGCCAAGCTCAAGGCCAGCCACCTCGCGCCATTTCAGAGTGCACACGGCAGTATGTGGGGCGCCACTTTGCTGGTGTTGCCACTCCTTACCGTGAGTAGCCCGGCGGGCAGCCCTACCCCGCTGGTGTGGGGAGCAGTGCTGGCGCTGGCGATACTCTGTACCGGTGTCGCGTATTTGCTGTATTTCCGTCTGGTGCGCGATATTGGCGCCGCCTCGACGCTGACAGTGACGTTTTTGATTCCGATTTTTGGGGTGCTGTGGGGTGCTTTGCTACTGGGCGAGCATATCGGCAGCAATACGGTAGCTGGCGGCCTGATTATTTTGCTGGGCACGGCCTTGGTCACCGGCTTTAATCCGCTGGCGCGTTTGCGCGCGGCGCAGCCAAGCTAAGCGGTAGGCGTATAATCTGCTTTTTTGCGCGGAAAAAACGATGAATCTACTGGCTTGTGCCTTGATCGGCGTTGGCGCCGCGGCAGGCGCCTGGTTGCGCTGGGTGCTGGGTTTAGCGCTCAACCCCATGCTGGCGGGGATTCCGCTGGGCACGCTAAGCGCCAACTGGCTTGGCGGCTATCTGATGGGCATTGCGCTGGGCCTCTTTAGCCAAACCGGCGTGCTAAGCCCCGAATTGCGCCTGATGGTCACCACCGGTTTTCTCGGCGGTTTAACCACGTTTTCGACTTTCTCCGCCGAAACCACCAGCATGCTGCTGCGCGGTGAATACACGCTGGCGCTGGGCACCATCGCCCTGCATGTGTGCGGCTCGCTGCTGCTCACCTGGCTGGGGATTTTGAGCATTCAATACGGTTTGGCCCGCTGGTAGCGCGCTAGTTAGCCAGCCGCCCAGCAGCGCTGATAGTCGCCCGCGCGATCATAGTCCTGCGCCTGCTTGAGCGGATTAAACCGCCGCCCGGCGCGCGGATCGGTGCCGCGACCCGCCAGATACAGCCAGTTGCCCTGATTGCTGTAAACATCGTAATCGACCAGCTGCGCTTCAAACCACGCCGCACCGGCGCGCCAATCGTCGCCCAGATCATGCACCAAATAGCTTGCCACATTTTGCCGCAGCCGATTGGATAAATAGCCGGTGAGCCGCAGCTCACGCATGCCGGCATCGATAAAAGGCTGGCCAGTTTGCCCGGCGCACCAGTGGGCAAAGCGGGCTGGATCATGGGTGGGTGCAGGGGCACTAGGGTTTAAGCCGCTGGCGCGGTACAAACGCCGCCCATGCTGGCGGTGCAAATGGCGAAAATACTCGCGCCACAGCAGCTCGAAATACAGCCATTCGCTGCCTTCATCTGCGCCACGCGCTTGCTCGCGCGCCGCCAGCCCCGCATAAATCTGCCGCACCGACAGCGCCCCGCTGGCTAGCCAGGCCGACCATTTACTGGAATACGCCGCGCCCAGCAGGCCATTACGCGTTTGCTTGTAGTGGGTAGGCAATTCGCTGGCGAGATAGGCCTGCAAATAGCGCAGGGCCGCGCTTTCGCCACCGGCCAATTCGGGCAGATCAAAGCGCAGCGCAGCACGCGGGTCTGGCGCAGCCGGGTGGCTCTCGCGCCAGGCGGCTAAATCAAATTGCGGCACTTGCGCCGCCCAGACCGGCAGCGCCGGTAGTGCGCTGATCGGCGCCACTGGCGCGGCAGGTTGGCAGCCGGTGCGCGCCAATAATTGCCGAAAAGGTGTAAATACCTGCGGCAAGCTATCCGGGCGAAATGGTAAATCGGCCAGCGCAAACAGCCCCGATTGCCAATGCGGGTGCACTTGCCAGCCCGCCGCGCGCGCGGCCTGCAGCTCGGCTTCTTCATCCGGCGCGGCAATCGCTTCGCACCAGAGCTGACAAGGCCAGCCTTGCGCCCATAGTTGGGCTTGCAGCTGGGCCAACGCAACAGCGGGCGGGCCGGCCAGAATTAGCAAATCACTGCCCAGCGCACGCAGCCGCTGGCGCAAATCCAACGCCGTGTCGGCCAGATAACGCAATTTCAACGCGCTATGGCGAGCAAAGCCCCAGGCGGTAGTGGGGTTGTCAGGCCACACCCACACGGGCACCACTTGCTGGCAAGCCGCCAGCGCCGCGGTGAGCGCAGGCTGATCGTGCAGACGTAAATCTTGCCGAAACCAATACACGCCACACGTTTGAGGCTGCGTCATGCTAAATACCCCGCCCTAGTAATAACTCAAAACCTATTAATACTGATAATTTCAGGCCCATACCCCTCATAAATCATCCAGCTGCGCCAGATACCGCTCGGCCTGCGCCAAGGTGGCCGCCTGCTCTTGCGCCCCCAGCTTCTCCCAGCTGCGATAGCTCATCGCCAGCCGCGGGTTGCGCCCCAGCCGCTCGGCGTGGCGGACATGAAAATGCCAATACAGGCTATTGAACGGGCAAGCCATCTCACCGTGCCGCAATTTGGGCTGATAGGCGCAGCCTTTGCAGTAATCGCTCATTTTGCCGATGTAGCTGGCGGAACCGGCATAAGGCTTGCTGCCCAGCAGCCCGCCATCGGCGTATTGGCTCATGCCGCGGGTATTCGGTAGCTCCACCCACTCGAAGGCATCGATATAAATCCCCAGATACCAAGCATCGACCTGATCGGGGTCGATGCCGGCCAGCAAGGCGAAATTGCCGGTCACCATCAGCCGCTGTATATGGTGGGCATAGGCCATGTTGAGCGATTGGCCAATCGCATGGCGCAGGCAAGCCATTTTGGTTTGCCCATCCCAATACCAGCGCGGCAAGGGGCGCTGATGTTGCAGCACATTGAGCGCCCGATAGCCGGGCATGCGCGCCCAATACACCCCACGCACAAATTCGCGCCAGCCCAAGATCTGCCGCACAAAGCCTTCCACCGTGGGCAGGCTCACCGCGCCGTGTTCATACGCCGCAATCGCGGCCTGAATCACCTCCAGCGGGTGCAGCAATTTGATATTCAGTGCAAACGACAGCCCGGCATGAAATAAAGTTGGCGAGGCTTGGCTCATTGCATCTTGATACGCGCCAAAATGCGGCAAGGCGTGCGCGATGAAATGGCGCAACCACTCTTGCGCCTCTCGCCGGCTCAGTGGCCAATTAAACGCGTCCGCCTGCGGCGCGCCCAGCGTGCGCACACCGGCGGCGTTGATTTCCTGCCACAGTTCGCGTAAATCGTGGCGCGGCTGCGGCCAGCTGGGCGCAGGCGGATTGCCCGGCCAGCGCTGGCGATTGTCGGCATCAAAATTCCACTGCCCGCCCAGCGGCTCGCCCTCGGGCGTTAAGAGCAGCTGATATTGCCGGCGCATGGCGCGATAAAAAAACTCCATGCGCGGGATTTTCTGCGCGAATTGCTGGCTAATCTGCGCCTGTTCGGCCAGAAAATGCTCGCTATCGACCACCTGATACGGCACACCCGCTACGGCCGCAAAATCGCGAAGATGCTGCGCCACTCGCCATTCATCCGGCTGCTGCCATTCCAGCGTGCGGATCTGATGGCGCGCCAACAGCGTAGCCAGATTGACGGCAAAACTTTGCTGATTATCCTCATCGCCCAAGCGCAGGTAATGCACGGCCAGCCCAGCCGTGGCCAAGGCCTGCGCAAAGGCGCGCATGGCGGCGAAAATACCCAGCACTTTTTGCGCATGATGCCAGGCGTAATCGGTTTCGCTGCGGATTTCCATCAGTACATACAGCGTATCGGCCTGCTCGGCCGGCGTGCGAAACCAGCTATGCAGGGCATTGAGCTGATCGCCCAAAATCAGCCGCAGGCGGCGAAATGGCTGAGCCGTAGCAATGCGAGGTAAATCAGTTGTGCGCATCGCTGCCTCCGGCCCCGCGCGCGGCGCGGGCGCAACGCTGGCTACAGTATTTAACTTGCGCCCAATCGCGCTCCCATTTTTTGCGCCAGCTAAATGGCCGCTGACAGATGGGGCACAGCTTACTGGGCAATTGCGCTTTGGCCGACACGGCCGCGCGGGTTTTCGGTTTATCGGGCATGTTTACTCCAGCGCGAGCTCGGCATCGAGCCCACCGGCAAATAAATCGGCTTGTAGCGCGGCGGGCGGCGCTTTCGCGGTACCAGAACGCCGGCTGCGCCGCTGGGCTGGGCCCTGCCGGCTACCGTGTTTTTGATACACCGCTTGCGATAATTCGCGTAAATGCGGCTGGCTGCGCCGCCAATCACTGATCCGCTGCTTGGCCAGTTGCATTGAGCTGGCCCAATCCACCACCGGCCACGGATAATCGCGCCCCAGCATGCAGCCCGCTTCGCGCTGTATGCCTTCGGGCATCAGCCAGGGCTCGAAAATGCACCAATCGGGCACTCGCCGCAGCGCCGGTAACCAATGCCGCACAAATGCGCCGCGTGGATCATGCTCTTGCGCTTGCTTGATCGGGTTGTAAATGCGCAGGGTGTTAATGCCGGTGACACCCGATTGCATCTGCACCTGCGGGTAATGAATGCCCGGCTCATAATCCAGAAACAGCCGCGCCAGATGCGCCGCCGGCTGTGGCCAGTGCAGCCAGAGGTTGTAGCTGGCAAAACTCACCAGCATGGCGCGCATGCGAAAATTGATCCAGCCGGTGTGCCGCAGCATCGCCATGCAGGCATCGATCAAGGGATAGCCCGTTTCGCCAGCGGCCCACGCCTGAAAATACGCGGGATTAAACTGACTTTCCCGCAAGCCCAGATAGGCCGGGTTTTGCGCGAATTGCTCGAGCTCTGGCTCAGATTCGAGCTTTTGCATAAAGTGGCAATGCCAGTGCAAGCGGCTTTCAAAGCTGCGCAAAGATTGCGTCCAGCGCGTCGGGCTCGGGGCTTCGGATTTCAGTTGCGCCGCCCGCCGACGCGTGGCCTGCACCACTTCACGCAGCGACAGGCAGCCAAAACTTAAATATGGCGATAAGCGCGAACAAGCCGACACGGCCTTCAGCGGGCTGGAAATCCCGCCGCGATATTGCCCGCCCCGCTCCAGCAAAAATGCCTGCAGCGTATTCACCGCCGCGCGGCGTCCGCCAGCTTGGCGCGCCGCAAAATCCTGGCCCTGCGCCGGCGTATCGACCCAGAAATCGCCCGCCTCGCCAACAGGCCAGCTGGGCCAAGCCGCCAGTGCCGCATCTTGCGCCCATTGCAGTTTGGGCGCGGGGCTGGCCGCCATCCGCCCTTGCCAGTGGCGCTGCCAGTGATCACGATTGGCCAGCCGGCGCACGACGCCGTTTTGTGGCCATTCTTGCCAAGGCACGCCAGCCGCGCGACACCACGCCGCCACCGCCCGATCGCGGGCAAAGCTGGCGAGATTGCCGGTTTCTTCATGCGAATACAGCCCGGCCAACGCCACCTGCTGCTGCAAAGCCTGTAAGGCCGGCACCACCTCGCCGGGATACACATACAGCCGCAAGCCGGCCCGCGCCAAATCATGCGCAAGCTCCGCCAAACATTCACGGGTAAACGCCCAATGCCCGGCGCTGTAATCGGGCTGCGCCTGCAGACTCGGCTCGCGGCAATACAGCACCAGCACCGGCCCACGCTGGCTGGCTTCCCATAATGGCCAATGATCGTGCAAGCGCAGATCTTTTTTTAGCCACACCACATGCACCGGCATACCTGCCACGGTATATCCCCACAAGCTTTTCTAGACAATGGATACCACTACATACCTCAATGGTCTGTTTGATCACCGGCAATAGCTACTAGCAAGAACAAACAGATACCAATAAGTAAATAAAATACTACACGGTAACAACAAAGCCTGCCAGCCAAGCCGGCAAGAAAAAACCCCGCCGAGGCGGGGTTGGATAAGCTGCAGTGCTGTATTTCGATGTAGGGCTTATTCCCACTCAATCGTTGCCGGTGGTTTGCCGCTGACGTCGTATACCACGCGGTTCAGACCACGTACTTCGTTAATGATGCGGTTGGATACGCGGCCCAATAGGTTGTATGGCAACTCGGCCCAGTGGGCAGTCATGAAGTCGCTGGTGACCACGGCGCGCAGCGCTACTACGTAATCGTAAGTACGGCCATCGCCCATTACACCCACCGATTTCACCGGCAGGAATACGGCAAAGGCTTGGCTGGTGAGGTCGTACCAGCTCTTGCCGGTTTTTTCATCGATGGTGTTGCGCAGCTCTTCGATGAAAATCGCATCCGCGCGGCGCAGCAGGTCGGCGTATTCCATTTTCACTTCGCCCAGAATCCGCACACCAAGGCCTGGGCCTGGGAATGGGTGGCGATACACCATTTCTGGTGGCAAGCCCAGCGCCACGCCCAGCTGGCGCACTTCGTCTTTAAACAGCTCGCGCAGTGGCTCCAAGAGTTTCAGGTTCATGTCTTCTGGCAAGCCGCCGACATTGTGGTGGCTCTTGATCGCGTGCGCTTTGCCGGTTTTCGCGCCAGCTGATTCGATCACATCGGGGTAAATCGTGCCTTGAGCCAGCCATTTGGCGGTGGTGAGTTTGCCGGATTCTTGCTGGAAAACTTCAACGAATTCGCCACCGATGATTTTGCGTTTGCGCTCTGGGTCGGTCACGCCAGCGAGTTTGCTCATGAATTGTTCAGTCGCATCCACGCGGATCACTTTCACGCCCATATTGCGCGCGAACATGTCCATCACCATATCGCCTTCGTTCAGACGCAAGAGGCCATGATCTACAAACACGCAAGTCAGCTGCGAGCCAATCGCACGGTGAATCAGCGCCGCTGCCACTGATGAATCGACGCCGCCCGACAGACCAAGGATGACTTCTTCGTCGCCCACTTGCTCGCGGATTTTTTTCACCGCTTCGTCGATGTAGTTCGGCATGGTCCACGATGGCTTGGCATTACACACATGCAGCACAAAGCGGTGGATCATTTCGGTGCCGCGTTTGGTGTGCGTCACTTCGGGGTGGAACTGCACTGCGTAGAATTGGCGCGCTTCATCGGCCATGGCGGCGATCGGGCAAGATGGCGTTTCGGCGATCACGTTAAAGCCAGCTGGCAGTGCCGTTACTTTGTCGCCGTGGCTCATCCACACATCGAGGAAACCATTGCCCGCCGCGTCTACGCGGTCTTGCAGGCCTTCGAACAGTTTTGAGTGATGGCGAGCCTGGATCTCAGCGTAGCCAAATTCGCGCTTGTCGCCCGATTCAACTTTACCGCCCAAGGTTTGCGCCATGAACTGCATGCCGTAACAGATACCGAGCACTGGAATGCCCAATTCAAACAATTTTGGATCTGCTTGATAATCCGACTCGTACACCGAGTTCGGGCCACCCGACAGGATAATCCCTTGCGGATTAAAAGCCTTGATCTCTTCCAGTGACATATCGAACGGGTGCAGCTCACAGTACACATGCGCTTCGCGCACGCGACGGGCGATCAGCTGGGTCACTTGCGAGCCGAAATCAAGAATCAGAATTTTATCCATGCCGTTTTCATCCAGAGGTGGGCGGTAAAACACGCCATTTTACCGCGCTATTGCCATGCAGGCGAGTTCATTGGTCTGCACGCTCAATACCCAAGCAGGTATATCAACCGAAAGCTCATCAAAAATAGACTTTGGGCCTATACCCCCAGGGATTATTTAGCTTGCCACACTTCGCGAATCAGCTGATCCAGCGCCGGGCCCGCTTTGGCGGCCTCGGGGTGATTCACGATCCCCACCACGGCCCAATTACGCCCTTGCCGATCACGCACATAGCCGGCCACCGCCCGCACATCGCGTAGGCTGCCGGTTTTGATATGCGCCTGGCCTGCCAGCTCGCCCAGGCGTTTTTTCATCGTGCCATCCAGCCCGACCAGCGGCAGCGAGCTGATAAACTCGGCGGCATACGGGCCGCGCGCGGCTTCGCGCAGCAATTCGGCCAAATGGCGCGCGCTAATGCGCTCGCTACGCGAGAGACCTGAGCCGTTTTCCAGCACTAGCTCCGGCCAGCGCAAACCCGCCTGCTGCAGCGTATCGCGGATGGCGGTGGCGGCTTTGTCATCGGTGTAGTTGCCCGCCACATTGCTCTCGGCGCCGATGGTGAGATACAGCTGGCGCGCCATCAGGTTATTACTGAATTTATTAATATCGCGCACGGTGCTCACCAGATCGGGCGAACGGCTGCTGGCCAGCCGCTGCGCGCCGGCGGGCGTCGCGGCAAATTCGGTTTTACCCGAGCCTTTGCCGCCATTGAGGTACCACAGGTGCCAGAACAAGGCCTGGGTATAGCTTTGCGGATTCAGCACCGGCACATAGCGTTCGGCCTGACAGCCGGGTGGCATTTCGCCCACATACTGCACCAGAAACTCCGAGCCACTGACCTCGCCCATGCGCTGCTGCACGCGCTTGGCCCATTCAGCGCAGTTGCCGCCGCTGCCAATCGCCAGCTGATTACTCACCCGCACCTGATTCAGTGGCGGATCGACCCGCAGCTGCACCCGCTCGCCAGTGGAATCAAAATTAATCCGCAAGGTGCGAAAATTACTGATCAGCGCATCAGGCTCAACCAGAAACGCCCGCTCGGTATCACCATCATCATCGTATTCGCTGCGCTGCGGGCTGCGCTGAAAGTAGCTCGCATCCAGCACCAGCGGGCCGGCGATGTCATCGACCCCGGCCGCGCGTAATTCGCGCACCAGCAGCCACATCCGTTCCAGCGTGATTTTGGGGTCGCCCCGCCCCCGCAGATATAGCGGGCTATTGAGCACGCCTTTTACTGGCGCCTGGGTGGCCAGCAGATCGGTTTGCCATTGCCAGTTCGGGCCAAGGCGCTGCAGCCCCGCCCAAGTGGTGAGTAATTTCATGGTTGAGGCCGGGTTGCGCGCCTCATCGGCTAAATGCCATTGCGCCGCGCTGGCCGGCCCATCCAGTGGCAGCACTGCCACGCTAATGGCGCTGCTGGGTAGGTTGGCAGCCTGCAAGCTACTGGCCACTTTGGGCGACAATTGGGCACTGGCCCAAGGGCTAAGGATCAAGCCAGCCACACAGGCCAGCGTAGACAAACGGCTCATGTATTACTCCTGACGGCCAGCAGGCTGGCCTCGTCTCAATTCAACACCTTCATTCCAGCGCAGATTCAATCTACGCGAAGTACGCTCTGCCACTTGGCCGGTTAATCGCTCGCACCCGCTGACGCAGCATCGCGGGCGGCTTGGCGCGCACGCCAGGCTAAATGCTCGGCGCGATAGGCGTGCAAGGCTTCGGCATAAATATCAAAAATACAGGGCACGCAGCCACTGGTGCAGCATTCTTCCAGTGCTGGCTCATGCGGGGCTTGTGGCTCGGGATCATCCTGCGCCGTGGGCAAGCTGGGATCAGCGGGGGGATTCAGCATTTTTCCTTCTTCCTTCAAGCAAGGCTCAACCATCGCAAACCGATCTGTTAGAATCGCGCCATGGCCTATCAAGTACTCGCGCGCAAATGGCGCCCTAAAACCTTTGCCCAACTCGTTGGGCAAGAGCATGTGATCAAAGCCCTCGCCAATGCGTTTGCCAGCGAGCGACTGCACCATGCTTATTTGCTGACCGGCACGCGCGGGGTGGGCAAGACCACCATCGCCCGGATTATGGCCAAGGCGCTGAACTGCGAAACCGGCATTACCTCCGAGCCGTGTGGCGTGTGTTCGGCCTGCACCCAGATTGATGCCGGGCGCTTTGTCGATCTACTGGAGATCGATGCGGCCTCCAATACCGGCATTGATAACATCCGCGAAGTACTGGATAACGCGCAGTATGCCCCGACAGCCGGGCGGTTCAAAGTGTACATCATCGACGAGGTACACATGCTGTCCAAATCCGCCTTCAACGCGATGTTGAAGACGCTGGAAGAGCCGCCAAGCCATGTGAAATTTATTCTGGCCACCACCGATCCGCAAAAAGTGCCGATCACGGTGCTCAGCCGCTGTTTGCAGTTTTCGCTGCGCCAAATGACGCCGCAGCAAGTCTCTAGCCATCTGCATAAAGTGCTGCAAGCCGAGCAAGTGCAATTTGAGCCATTGGCGCTCAATCTGCTTGGCCACGCGGCCAATGGCTCGATGCGCGATGCGCTCTCACTACTTGATCAGGCCATTGCCCACGGCGCGGGTCAGGTGGAAGAAGCCGGCGTGCGCGCCATGCTGGGCGCGGTGGATCAAAGCTATCTATTTGAATTACTCGCCGCGCTGGCCACCCATGATGGGCCGGCGCTGCTGAATACCGCCAATGAAATCGCCAAACGCGGCTTGTCTTACGAAGCCGCGCTGCATGAGCTGGCACATGTTTTGCACCAAGTGGCGCTTATTCAAGCCGTGCCCGGGGCGCTGGCCGATGATTTACCGCAATTGGCGCAAATTCAGGCCGCGGCCGCCGCGCTAAGCCCCGAAGACACCCAGCTGTATTATCAAATCGCGCTGCATGGTCGCCGCGATTTGCCGCTGGCTCCGGATGAGTATGCGGGCTTCACCATGACGCTGCTGCGCATGCTGGCCTTTGCGCCGGCCAGTGCCGAGCAATTGCCCGCAAGCCCAATTCAGCCGGGCCCGACCCAAGGCCTGAGCGCGCCGGTAAGCCCAAATACGGCATCCACTTCTGCTGCGAGCTTAGCAATTGCACCCGCCGCGCCTAACGTGGTGTCACCGGAAGCGGCGGCAGTGAATCCAGAGGTAGTGAATCCAGAGGCAGTTCATCCGGTTGCAGTGAATCCGGCTGCTGTCGCTCAAGCATCAGCAGCACCCGTCGCCCACCCGGTCGCCGCACCGACAGCCCCCAGCGCTCAAGCAACATCACACTCACCGGCCCCTGCCCCCAGCCACGCTGCCGATGAGCCACCACCGTGGCATGTTGAAGCTGCTGCTGCGCTGTATGACGAGCCGGCGAGCAACGCCCAAGCTGCGGAGCCCGTTGTCGCGCCTACAGCTGATCTAGCCCCAAGCCAAGCCCCTACGGAGTTAACGAGCGATGCTCCCGTGGCCGCCACGCCCAGCGCCCCACCGCCGCCGTTTAATGGCGACTGGCGCGCCTTGGTGGTTCAGCTCAAGCTCGGCGCCGCCGGCATGCTGGCGCAAAATGCCGAATTGCAGCACTACGCCGATGATCATTTCATGCTGCAAGTCAGCGAAGAGCATCGGGCGGTATCCGGCCGCGATTATCAGGAAAAACTCCGCCTCGCGCTGAGCGAACATTACGGCCGTGACATCAAATTGACCGTACAGATTGGTACGCTCAGCGGTGAAACTCCGGCCGCCATGCTGGTGCGCGAAAACGCCCAGCGGCAGGAAAATGCCGTGGCGGCGATCCAGAACGATCCGTTTATTCAAACCCTGGTGCGGGATTTTGGCGGCATGATCGACGCAGATTCGATCAAACCACTGTAAAACCCGCCCTGTTCATCACCAAAAGGAAGCAGTATGTTTAATAAAGCCGGTCTCGGTGGCTTGATGAAACAAGCCCAGCAAATGCAGGAAAACATGAAAAAGGCCCAAGATGAGCTGGCCACCGTCGAGGTGGAAGGCCAATCTGGCGCGGGCCTGGTGAAAATCACCATGACCTGCGCCAATGTGGTGAAGCGTGTGGCCATCGACGACAGCCTGCTGAGCGACGATAAAGACATGCTGGAAGACCTGATCGCCGCCGCCTTCAACGATGCACTGCGCAAAGCCGAAAGCACCAGCCAAGAGCGCATGGCGGGGCTGACAGCCGGTCTGCCGCTGCCACCGGGCTTTAAAATGCCATTCTAAGCGCTCCACCATGGCGCCGATCTGGGGCCCATCGCTGGGCGCCAGATCATACTCACCACACGTATTTCCCTCTAAGCCTTGATTTTAATATCTTCATAGGCAATACCCCATGAGTACACCTCGCTCACTGGCGAATCTCATCGACGCCTTGCGCGTTTTACCCGGCGTTGGCCCCAAGTCTGCCACCCGGATGGCCTTTCATCTGGTGCAGCGTGATCAGCACGGCGCAGGCCAATTAGCCCAAGCACTGATGGAAGCCCTGGGCACGCTCAAGCATTGCCGCCAGTGCAATACTTTTACCGAAGCCGAGATTTGCGATATTTGCGCGGACGAGCAGCGCAATCAGGCCCAGCTGTGCGTGGTGGAAATGCCCACCGATTTACTCTCGATCGAGCACACCCGCAGCTATGAAGGCCTGTATTTTGTGCTGATGGGGCGCTTATCGCCGCTCGATGGCATAGGCCCGAAAGACATTGCGTTGCAACAGCTGTTGCAACGTGCCAGCGATGGCATTATCGAAGAAGTCATTCTCGCCACTAATTTCACCACCGAGGGTGAAGCCACGGCCCATTATCTGGCCGAGATGTTGCGCGCTCGTGGCCTGAAAGTCAGCCGCATTGCTCGCGGCCTCCCGGTAGGGGGCGAACTGGAACATGCCGATCCTGGCACACTGGCACAGGCCGTGATTGAGCGGCGTGGGCTCTAGCCCTATACTGGGTCAAACTGACTCGCCCCGGAGCGCCCGATGTCACCCGAAATAAAATGGTGGTTTTTGCATGGCCTCTTGCCCACGCTGGTGGTGCTCTCTTTTGTCGGCACGATTGCTTATATGTTTGCCGCAGCCGTGGTACATGGCTATCTGAAAGAGCATTATCACGATGCCTTGCCGCAGCGGGTGGATGTGTTCATGTCTGATTACGAAGCGGCCGGTGGCTTTATCGCTGGCACGTGGTATGCCTATCGCACTGGTGCTTACAAGCGCATCGAAAGTCGCTTCTGGCGCAGTTTTTTTATCGGCACGCAAATGCTGGGCGGCATCAGCCTTCTGAGTGTCGTGGCTTTGTGCGCGAGCTTTCTATTCTGGCCACGTTAATCCCGTGCCAGCTGGGCCAGCAGCGCCTCAACGTTGACTTCATCACACTGCGCCGCGGTGAGAAACTTCGCTGCATAATCCTGCCATACGCGGCTAAGCAAAAAGATTTTCAGTAGCTCGGCATCCACATGCTGCTCCAGCGCCATGCGCGTCAGGATCTGCAAAGCGGTTGAGAGCTTCATTCCCTCTTTATACGGCCGATCGCGCGCGGTAAGTGCCTCAAACACATCGGCAATCCCCATAATGCGCGCCTGCACACTCATTTGTTCACGTTTGAGTCCTTTGGGGTAGCCGCGCCCATCCATCCGCTCATGGTGGCCGCCGGCGTATTCGGGCACATTTTGCAGATGCGCGGGCCACGGCAACGATTCCAGCATCTGGATCGTGACTTCGATATGCCGATTGATGATGTCGCGCTCAGCTGCGGTCAGCGTTCCTTTGCGAATGGCGAGGTTTTCCAGCTCATCCGGACTTAAAAATGGCTGTGCGGCCTGGCCGTGCGGCGTCCAGCTGCGTGCGGCGATCTGCTGCAGCCGCGCCAGATCAGCCTCGGCCATGGCTTCGCCACCATGATTGATCGTGCGCAAAAACTCGCGCTCGCTGAGCAAAGTGGCCTGCTCAGCACTGAACTGCGCCGGTGACAGATCGCCGCGCAAATAGCTAATTTCCAGATCGCGCAGCAACACCTCAAACCGGGTATCGAGCAAGGCAATACGATCAAAGATCGTTTGCAGCTTGGTGGCTTTATCCACCACATGCACCGGCGTGGTGATCTTGCCGCAGTCATGTAATAGCCCGGCAATTTTCAGCTCATAGCGATCATGTTCATTCAGCCGAAATTCGGCCAGCTCGCCTTCGCCATAGGCACTTACCGCCTCGGCCAGCATCATGGTGAGCTCGGGCACACGCTGACAGTGCCCGCCGGTGTAGGGCGATTTATCATCAATCGCCAAGTTGATCAGCTTGATAAACGATTCAAACAGCTCTTGCAAAGACAGCACCAAGCGCCGGTTGGTCAGCGCAATCGCCGCTTGCGAAGCCAGCGATTCCACCAGCTGCTGATCCTGGCTGGTAAAGGCCTCAATCTGATGTTGCTCGCTAATCGCGTTGATGAGCTGCAATACCCCGATCACCCGCCCCTCGTGGTCACGCATCGGCACGGCCAGAAATGACTTAGAGTGATAGCCCGAATGCTGATCAAAGCGCCGAGTACCGGAAAAATCATACTGCGCATCGGCATAGGCATCGGCAATATTGATGGTGCAGTTTTGGTTCACCGCACAAGCCACCACATTGGCCAGATTCGGCCGGCCATCGGCCAGCTGCAGTGGCACCGGCGGCAATTTGATTGGCACGCCACTAGTGCCACCTTGGGCAAGCCCCAGGCTGGTATTGAGCAGAATTTTGAAATGCAGGGCTTTGTCTTTCACCAGATAAAGAGTGCCGGCATCGGCGCGTACCAGATCCGTGGCGGCCACCAGAATGCTCTCAATCAGGCGCTCGACCTGCGTTTCGGCCGACAGTGCAGCACCAATCGCATTGAGCTTGGCCAGACGCAGATTGAATTCGGCTTCGGTCATCCCCGCATTCCTATTTGATACAAACCTTACGTATTTGCGCCAAGTCGGTATGGCCTTGCAGCACTTTTTCGATGCCATCCTGTTTCAGTGTGCGCATACCTTGCGCCAGCGCACAGGCCAATAATTCCGCCACGCGCGCGCGGGTCTGGATCAGCTGTTTGGCCTGATCCGAGCCCACCAGCAATTCATGGAGGCCAATCCGCCCGGCGTAGCCGCTATCGTGACAGTGACTACACCCCACCGGGCGATACAGCTTAAATTCCCCACTAACCGCAAATTGCTGCTGCCATTCGGCGCGCAGCTGCTGCTTGCAACCAGGGGTATCAGCCTGCCAAGCAGGCGTAGCAAGGAGTTCATCGCTATACTCTGCCAGCAATTGCTCAATCTCAGCCTCAGTGGGCTGATAGGCTTGTTTGCAATGCGGGCATAAGCGCCGCGCTAGGCGCTGCGCCAAAATACCCAGCAAGGCATCGGCAAAATTAAACGGATCCATGCCCATATCCAGCAGGCGGATCACCGATTCGGGCGCGCTATTGGTGTGCAAAGTAGCCAATACCAAATGCCCGGTGAGCGAAGCCTCAATCCCCACGCCCGCGGTTTCGGCATCGCGCATTTCCCCCACCATAATCACATCGGGGTCGGCCCGTAAAAATGAGCGCATCACCTGTGCGAAAGTCAGCCCGGCTTTGACATTAACCTGCACTTGCCGTAACCCGGCCTGGGTGATTTCAACCGGGTCTTCGGCGGTCCAGATTTTGGTTTCGGGTGTATTCAGGTATTTGAGCACCGAATGCAGGGTGGTGGTTTTACCCGAGCCAGTGGGGCCGCACACAAAAAACAGTCCATAGGGCTTATCGACCACCGCTTTAAGCTGCAGCAGATTGCGACTAGATAGCGCCAGCTTTTCCAGCGGCAAAGGCTCGCCCGCGGCTAAAATCCGCAAGACAACATCTTCCAAGCCGCCCGCGGTGGGCACTGTCGCCACCCGCAGCTCAATATCCAGCTCAGGCACATATTTTTTGAATTTGATCTTGCCATCTTGCGGCTTGCGCCGCTCGCTGATGTCCAGATCGCACATGATTTTTAGCCGGGTCACCAGAGGATTGCGATACGCGGCGGGGATTTCTCGGTACAACACTAGCTGGCCATCACGGCGAAAACGCACCCGGGTTTTGGCCTGCCCCGGATAGGGCTCGATATGAATATCCGAGGCTTTTTGCTGATAAGCATCGACGATAATCTGATTCACCAGCCGCACTACTTCATTGTCTTGCGCGGCACTCATTTCATCGGCCGCGGTAGGAATGCTCTCTTCCTCTACCGCCATATCACTGAGCAGAGCATCAATATTGCCGCCCTGCCACTGGCCGAAAAATTGCTCCAGCGTTTGGGCAAACTCAAGGCGGGTAGTAACCCGCAGCTGCACTTTGTTGCCATACAGGGCCAAGGCTGGGCCGCTGCGAACACGTTCGGGATCGGTACAGAGAATCAGCACCAAGCCATCAGCCTCATCCAGTGGCAACCATTGTTGTTCAGCCAGATACTCGCGCTTGAGGTTTTTTAAGAGATTGAGTGGCTTGAGGCGATCGGCGCGAAATGGCTCATAGGGCTGGGCATAAAATAGCGCCAGCGATGCCCCGATTTGTGCCGCGGTGATACCGTAGCCCGTCAGCATCACTTGCTCGATATCCTGCTGTTTTTTCTGAGCTTCGCGCTGCGCCACTTGCCACGCCGCGGGCGAAAGTGCGCCACTGGCCAATAACTGATGGTATTTATGCTGTGGCACAAAGGGATAAGCCGAGCCCTGCCGCTGCCGAAAAGCCACCGCCAACGTTTTGGCCAGTAGATCAATCCCCTCCAGCATGGGCTCGGCAAACGGTTGCCCACTGCGGCTATTGATCAACTGAATCACACCCTGCAAGACCCCGTCTTCGGCCTGCATAATTGGCACCACCAGCATCTGGCGGGTGTGAAAACCAGTTTTCTGGTCGACTTGCTGCAAAAACTGCAAGCTAGGCGAATGGGCTTTTAGCTCGGCTTCGTCATACACATCGCGCAGATTAAGCTGTTGTTTATGATTGGCCACAAAGCCGGCAATGCTGCGATCATTAATGGGAATGCGCAGCTCACGTACCCCTTCCAGCCCGGTTTTTACTTTGGCCAGTAGCTCGCGCCCATCCGCCGTCGTGACATACAGAGTCATGCGCTCGCATTGAAAAACCGCACAAATCGGGTTGGCGATTTCGGTCAGCAGCTCATCGAGATGGCTGGTGGCATGGATCTGTGTGGTGAGTTGCTGCAGAGCCTGCAGAAAATCGAGGGTATTGCGGTCTGCCGGATGGGTCATCGTGCGACTCGCTAGCCAAAAAAGAAAATCAGAACCGGATGGTTTCGCCCTGCACTAAACCACGAATCGGGTGTTCGTGATCGAGCGCCAGCACTTCCTGCAAAGTAAGCTCACTCTCGCCGGGCTTGAGATGCGTGATCAAGACTTCTGCCCCGCCCCGCCAATGCTGCAGTTGCTCCGCCAGCGTGGATGGGCAAAGGTGCTTGGCCGCGGCAGCCAGTGCATGTTCTTTGTTAGAAAATGCAGTCTCGATTATCAAGGCTTTCAGCGGATCGATTTGATTGACGGCAGCCCAGAACGCCTCACTGGCCACGGTATCCCCACTGAACACCAGCGAGGACTCAGCCGATTCCAGCTGAAACGCCACCGCCGGAATGGTATGCAAGGCCGGTAAAGGCGTAACGGTTACAGCTCCAATGGTACGGCGCTCGCCAAGTTCATGCGCTACAAACACCAGACTGGGGTTTTCAGCTGAGGGGATTTGCGAGAAATCCGGCCAGATCAGCCAGTTGAAAATATGGGTTTTGAGTAGCTCAATGGTCACCGCGGTAGCATGCACATACACCGGCGTAGTGCGCATGCCGACGATGGCATCTAGCAACAGCGGCAAGCAGGCAATGTGATCAAGATGCGCATGCGTCACAAACACATGATCAACCGCCTGTAGCTGGGCAAGCGATAAATCGCCCACGCCAGTGCCTGCATCAATCAGGATATGCTGGTTGAGCAAAAACGAGGTGGTGCGATTTTGGCCGCCGATACCCCCGCTGCAGCCCAAAATGGTTAGCTGACAGCTCATCGCTCAACGAAAGAAAAAAGCCATGCGTACGCCCAAGATCTCGATCAGATCTTCTTCGGCGAGCAAATGGGGTTTATCAGAGATTTCGCGCGAATTGACCATCGGGCGCTGATCACCCTCGACATGCGCGATGTAGTAGCCATTGTCACGTTTGCGAAACGCCACGACCTGCACGCCCGCTTTGCCCAGCGTCGTCAAGGGTTTATTAAGCAGTAACTCTTTGCCTGCGTTTTGGCCGGTTAGAATGCGGATAACGGCTTCTGGCCCCGCTTCCGTCTCTGTAGCAACAGCCGCAGGCTTGGTACTGGCAGCTGGTGAAGGCGCCACCACGGGGCTCGCTTGCATCACCATGGTTTTTTCAAATTCGGCTTGTTTGGCTGCCGCGGCCGGCTCACGCCAGAAAGTGATTTTGTAGCGCCCAATGGCGATCTCATCACCATTTTTGAGCGGATGGCGACGGGTAATGGCCTCGCCATTGAGCAAAGTACCATTGGTGCTATTCAGATCATCAATGAAATACAGCTGCCCGACGACTTCCACCGCGGCGTGATCACCTGAAACGGCAAGGTTATCAATCTGGATATCATTATGCGGCCGCCGACCAATGGTCGTGCGTGAACGGGTCAGGCGAAATTCCTTAACCAGATTGCCATCGAGGCTTAGCAATAGTTTTGCCATGTGCGCCTATCCTATCCACTCTTGCCGTTGCTGCCCAACCAGCCGGTAAATTTATTCCAAATGCCGCTTTCTACCGCGAACGCTTGATTTATTTTGACCAACACCACCGAAACATTGTCGCGACCGCCCTCGGCGTTGGCCTGTTCGATCAGGGTATCAGTTGCCTGTGACAAATTGTCAGCGTAAATACTGATCAACTGCTCAATAGCGGCATCTTCGAGCATATCGCTTAAGCCATCCGAGCAAAAGAGATACACGTCACCGGGCTCCACCGCATACTCGTGCAATTCGGTATGCACGGCGGGATTAATCCCCACCGCCCGAGTCACCAGATTTTTATAGGGCGCAAAACGGGCTTCCTCGACGCTAACTAGGCCGGCGTCGATCTGCTCCTGCAAAAATGAATGGTCTTTGGTCAATTGTTCGAGCTTTGTATCACGGAGCCGATAGGCCCGTGAATCGCCCACATGGGCAATTGCCAAACAGTTATTGTAGAAAAGCGCACTCACCAGGGTTGTCCCCATCCCGGCACATTGGGCGTGTTCCTGGGAGGTCTGGTAAATCAGGCTATTGGCCCGATCGATCGCCAGCATCAACATTTCGTGTGCTACTGGCCACAGGCTACCGGCAGTTTTAACATGAGCAGGTGTCGCAGCCATCTGGGCCCGCATCATTTCTGCGACCACTTGCGTCGCAATTCCACTGGCGACTTCACCGGCGTTATAGCCGCCCATACCATCAGCCAAGACAACGAGGCCCAGATCGGGTTCGAACAGAATGGCGTCTTCATTATGATCCCGCACGCGACCGGTATCGGTCTTGCCGCTCATTTCAAGCGCGGCCGTCAGACTTTGCATTCGCCGCTCCTTTGATGGCGTTTTCCAGTTTGATTAACACGGCGGCCATTTTGGCGCCGGTTTGAAAGCGGGCGTTCACGTCCTTCTCCAAGGCCTTAAGGATGATCTTTACCACCACCTCGGGCAATTTAGGGTTGTACTGCCGCGGATCGGTCGGCGGCTGCTGGGTGATTCGATACATTAACTCAGCCATCGAATCACCGGTAAATGGTAAGTAGCCGGTCAGCAATTGATACAACATCACGCCCAGCGAAAATAAATCCGAGCGGCCATCAATATGCTGGCCAGCCAGTTGCTCCGGCGACATAAATGATGGCGTTCCCAGCACCATACCGGTTTTGGTTTTGGATGAATCGGTAATCCGGGCGATGCCAAAGTCGGTTACCTTCACCACTTTATTGCGCCGGTCATACATTACATTGGCGGGTTTGATATCACGATGCACCACCCCCTGCGCATGGGCGTAATCCAGCGCTTGGGCCACCTGCCGCACAATCGTTACCGCTTCCAGCACCGGCAAAAGATGCCCGGTACGCGCATAAGGGGTGAGATCTTCGCCATGCAAAAACTCCATCGCGATATAGGCGAGATCATGCGCTTCGCCAGCATCGAAGATCGTCACGATATTGGGGTGATTTAAGCGGCCCGCAGTCTCGGCTTCGCGGAAAAACCGTTGCCGGGCTTCATCGAGCATATCGGCTTCAAATTCTTGCGACAGTGCCATGGTTTTGATGGCCACAACCCGGGCGATTTTCGGGTCTTTGCCTTGATACACCACACCCATCGCGCCTTTGCCCAGCTCTTTTTCCAGCTCGTAACGCCCCAGCATCGGCTTGGCCACTTCACCACCCAGCATAATCTGGGTGCCACCAGCCTGCCCGGCACCCAGCAATACAGTCTCAGACATCTGCTTGGCCACTTTCATTTTCTCGGCCAGATCGCGAAAGCCAGGGTCATACTCATGCAGCAGCCGGTAAATGCTTTCAGCCTTGTTAAATTGCCGCTGCCGTTCAAAATCAAGCGCTAAGTTGTACATTACCTCGAGCATGCCCGCATCTAGCGGCACGCGGCGCAGCTTATCGTAGGCCATATCCAGCTGACCCTGGTTTTGCAGCGCCAGCCCCAACATCCGGTTGGATTCAGCCGATTCGGCACTGGATTTTTCTTCTTTGGCTTCGGTAAGTAAAAAGCGCTTGGTGGTCAGCGCCAAATGCCCTAGCAGCAGTAGGCACAAGGGCGCCATCAATGGCAACCACAGCATACCCCAGCGCAGCAGCACGTATTCCGTCAATAACAGCACGAGCACCAAGCCCGAGGTAGTCAGCGCCCCCGCGCGGGCTTTCAGCCGCGGCAATAGCAGCACCAGATACACCGCCACCAGCCCTACCATGGCCATACTGAGATAGCCGGCCCAAGCTGGAACACGATACAGATGCTGCTCCAGCAAAGCGGAGAGGACCTGCCCAGTCATTTCCACCGGCGAGGTCGTTGCCGTCACCGGAGTGCTGACGGTGTCGCCGATTCCCGCTGCAGTAACCCCAATCAGAACGATTTTGCCCTGATATTTACTGGCCGGAATTTTCTCTGCCAGCACGTCATAAAACGAGTCAACCGCCAACGCGGGCGTTGTGCCACGCTCGGCATAAAAATGCGGGTAAATCTGCCCTTCCTGGCTGGTACTGATGCGCTGTGTGCCAATGCGCAGTGCCTGCCCGAATTCCAGCTGCATATCTCGTAGCGCCACATGTTGGCTGGCGGCCAGCACCTGACTAAAAAAGCTCGGATAAATCGCGTCGTAATACAGTACGGCCAGCGGCACCGCCCGCAGCACCCCATCGGTATCAAGATCAAATACCAGTGGTGCTACCTGCCGCGCCGCTACCCCAATCTGGCCCACGGGCAAGACGGGCTCAATCACCGAACGTGGCTGACCATGGCCAATCTCGCCGCTCGCCTCGATTTCATTGCGGGCAAAAAAATCGGGGAGCTCGGCCGCCGGATTACCGGCGCGGCTACCAAAACTAAAGAACATGGGCAGCGTGACATTGCCGGCTTTAGTCAGCGCAGTGGCCAGTACACCATCGGCATTCAGTTGCCCCACCATCTGTCCCAACTGCGTGGCGAATTCTGCCGGATAGGCGGCGGGGTTTTCCTGCACTTGCTGCTGCAGTTCTTGCAAAAACCGCAGCCCGCGTTCGGTTTGCGGCTCGGTAAAAAAGACGGTAGACACAATCTGCTCGGCGCCGCCCGCCTGCAGTTTTTCGATCAGACGAGCGTGAATATCCCGCGACCACGGCCAACGGCCCAGATTATCTAGGCTAGTTTGGTCGATACCGATAATGGCAATGCGTGCAGAGGGCGTGCGCTCGATCCAGCGCAGGCTTTGGTCGTAGGCCTTGCTTTCTAGCTCGCGCACCAGCGGCGTGGCCTGCCATAGCATGACAAACAGCACCACCACAGCCAGGGCCACCGCCCAATCGCTCCGCCACCGCAGTCGTTTCATTGGCCCACTTCCCATCTCCGAACATGACCGGCGGCCATGCTAGCATTGATTATGGTTTTCCCGTACAACAGCCCTCACATCACCCAAGCCAAGACCGCCAACCAAGCTTAGGGGATATCGGCGTACGCCATCCGGCGCTGGATAATCGCGGTTTTTCGTAACAAGCGCCGATCGCTGCGGTTTTTGTCGTAATAGCGCGGGTTGGTCACCATCGAGGCCAATTTGGCCGCCTGCCCCGCACCAAGGCGCTTGGCACTGGTTTTATAGTAGTGCCGCGCCGCCGCTTCAGCACCAAATACCCCATCACCCCACTCGATCACATTCAGATACACCTCAAAGATCCGCTGTTTATCCCAGCAGGCTTCGATCATCACGGTGAGAATGGCTTCCTGCACTTTGCGTAAGGGGTTGCGGCTAGAGGAAAGAAACAGATTTTTAGCCAGCTGCTGGCTAATGGTTGACCCGCCCGCCACGATGCGGCCTTTTTGCAGGTTTTTTTCCCACGCGGCCTGCATGCCTTCCCAATCAAACCCTTCATGATTGAGAAATTTCGCGTCTTCGGCCGCCACCAACGCGCGCTTTAGGTTTGGGGAAATCTGCGCATAATCGACCCAGGTAAATTGGAGCTCGGCAGCGGGGTCTTGCGCTTGTAGACGTTCCAGCTGCTCGGCCATAAAGGCGGTCTGGCCGGGGTTAATCCAGCGCCAGGCCACAATCTGCGCCAGCATCCAGGCATTCCACAGTAGCAACAACAGCAGCAGACAGGCTACCGCCCGCCCCAGCCAGCCCATCACACTCACTTTCCCTTTGGCCATACTTCCCTACAGTATTCTTCTACAGATCACTCAATATAAAACTTATAGCCATATACCCTAGGCCAGCTGCCGCAGCTGCGCCAGCACAGGGGTGACATCCGGGCGCAAGCCGGTCCAAAGGGCAAAGGCCTCTGCTGCCTGCCCCACCAGCATACCCAAGCCGTCCACTCGTTGCGCCACGCCGGCTTCGCGCGCCTGGGCAAGAAAGGGTGTTTCCTCCTTGCCATACATCATGTCGTAAGCCAGTGCATTGGGTGCAAACACCGTAGGTGCAATCGGCAAGCGCTCACCGCCCAGACTGGCGGAAGTGGCATTAATAATCAGATCAAACTCGCCGACCAACTCAGTAAATGTACTGACCGCGATCGCAATCGCGCTGGTGGGCTGAAAATGCGCCTGCAGGGCCTCTGCCTTAGCCAAAGTGCGATTGGCAATCGTAAGCGAATGCGGTTGCTGCTCCAGTAGAGGGAGTATCACGCCACGGGCCGCACCACCAGCGCCCAGCAGCAAGATACGCCGCCCCCGTATGCTGATATGCCGCAAAATATCCGCCACCAAGCCCGCGCCATCGGTGTTGTCCCCCAACCAGCGATTACCACCCAGATACTGCAAGGTATTCACCGCGCCGGCGGCTTTGGCCCGTGGTGTCAGTTCGCTGGCCAGCGCGAAGGCTTCCTCTTTAAACGGCACGGTAACATTCGCCCCCTGCCCCCCTTGCGCTGCAAATTGCTGCAAGCTGGTGGCGAATCCATCCAGTGGTGCCAGCAAGCGGTCATACTCAAAGCTGGCTAGCGCTGGCTCAGCGGAAAACTGGGCGGCAAAAGCCGCATGAATTATCGGCGATTTGGAATGCGCAATCGGATGGCCGATTACCACGTGCGAGGGCAGCTGGGACATGATTTTTCCAGACGGGATGAGGCCCCGCCTCATCCAGATCGATGCAAATTAAATACGAATTGAGTTCAGCGGCATTGGCTGACCGCGCAAAATGCTCGGGGCGCTGTTTCAGCCCTGTTGCCACGGCAAGCCAGCAACTTTCCAGCCATTCACCGTGCCGCGATGGGCAGCAGCATCTTTATCACCCTCAAAACCTTCCAGAATATTCATAGCCGCCGTGTAGCCATGCTGTGCAGCCAAGAGCGCGGCATCGTGCGAACGCGCACCGGAACGGCACAAAAACATCACCACTTGCTCGGGATCGACTTTGGTTTTCAGTTGGGTGAGGAAATTCGGGTTCGCCGCCATGCCGGGGTAGGATTTCCATTCAATCAGCTCGGCATTCGGAACGACACCGACCCATTGCCATTCGGCATGCGTGCGCACGTCGACAATCACCGCCCCGGGCAGGGTTTGTGCCAGCTGCCAGGCCTCTGCCGGGCTTACCGCGCCGGCATAAGGTAAACCCTGGGCAGCCGCTCTAGCTTGGGCCTGTTGCAGAATGTCATTGGCTTGGCTCATCGTCACGTCTCCGTCATCAAGTGCCATGGATTATATTCGCAAACCGTCAAGCACCAACAGCAGCGCCACTCATCAGTGCAAATGCACCATTTCAGTGCAATATTTGCCTGCGCGCACCAAAATAATCAGCACGTGCAAATGTGCGCGGAGCAAAACACTTGTGGCACAATAGCTGGAAGACGTTACTTCGCTTGGCACGGTTTATGCTTACTCATCTGCCGTCCCGTGCGCAAAAACGCACACTACAACTTCACTTGATTCACTGTCCCAACTAGGAGCGACAACATGGCTGTAGCCGACGTTCTCAAGCTTATTAAAGACAACGACATCCGTTTCGTTGATCTGCGCTTCACCGACACTATCGGTAAAGAGCAGCACGTAACCGTTCCTTCGCACGTAGTTGACGAAGAGTGGTTTGAAAACGGTCACGCGTTCGATGGCTCTTCTATCGCCGGCTGGAAAGGCATTCAGGCTTCAGACATGCTGTTGATGCCAGATGCATCAACTGCCAAGATCGATCCTTTCTTCGACGAACCAACCGTGTTCATCACTTGTGACGTACTGGAGCCAGCAACTGGTAAAGGTTACGACCGTGATCCACGCTCTCTGGCCAAACGCGCTGAAGCCTATCTGAAAACTTCAGGTATCGGTGACACTGCATTCTTCGGTCCAGAGCCAGAATTCTTCATCTTTGACAGCATCCGTTGGAACACGGACATGTCAGGTACTTTCGTGAAGATCGGTTCAGACGAAGGCGCTTGGGCAACTGCTGACAAAACTCAAGGCGGCAACCTGGGCCACCGTCCACGCGTTAAAGGCGGCTACTTCCCAGTGCCACCAGTAGACAGCCACCAAGACATCCGTGCCACTATGGTACTGGTTCTGGAAGAGCTGGGCGTACCAGTTGAAGTATTCCACCACGAAGTGGCGAATGCAGGTCAAAACGAGATCGGTACTAAATTCTCGACCCTGACTCAACGTGCGGACTGGACTCAGATCCTGAAATACGTAGTGCACAACGTTGCTCACCAATACGGCAAAACTGCAACCTTCATGCCAAAACCAGTGGTTGGCGACAATGGTTCAGGTATGCACGTTCACCAGTCAATCTGGAAAGACGGCAAAAACCTGTTTGCAGGCAACGGCTACGCAGGCCTGTCTGAAACTGCCCTGTACTACATCGGCGGTATCATCAAGCACGCTAAAGCACTGAACGCGATCACCAACCCAGGTACTAACTCGTACCGTCGTCTGGTTCCGCACTTCGAAGCCCCAGTAAAACTGGCTTACTCTGCGAAAAACCGTTCAGCGTCGATCCGTATCCCTCACGTTTCTAGCGACAAAGGTCGTCGTATCGAAGCGCGCTTCCCAGATCCATTGGCTAACCCATACCTGTGTTTCGCAGCGCTGCTGATGGCCGGTTTGGATGGTATCCAAAACAAGATCCACCCAGGCGATCCAGCAGACAAAAACCTGTATGACCTGCCACCAGAAGAAGACAAACTGATCCCAACCGTTTGCGCTTCTCTGGACGAAGCCCTGGCGGCACTGGATGCAGACCGCGAGTTCCTGACTCGTGGCGGCGTATTCACCGACGAGTGGATCGACGCGTACATCGAACTGAAGATGAACGACGTAAACCGCACTCGCATGAACGTGCATCCAGTTGAATTCGATATGTACTACTCGCTGTAATCAATTTCGGCCGGTGCTTGCACAGGCCGATTGATACACCAACCCGCATTCAGCCTAACTGATGCGGGTTTTTTCTTGTCCGCAGATTTATTGCACGCGCACGTCATAAAAAAACGGCCTTTGGTGGTTTTTTTCCAGACAGTTTCATAATTGGCCACTACAATTCGTCAAAATTATGAAAGCTTGCAGTTATTTATTCCATGCGCATTAAACCCCAACCAGCCCTACTTTTGCTGTGCAGCTATATGCTGGCCGCCTGGCTCAGCATTCGGCTCGGCACCATTCAATCGGCCTATCTGGTCGTGATCTGGCTGGCATCTGGCATTGCAATGATGGGAGCGATTCAGCTGGGCCGCCAAGCCTATCCGGTGATTCTCATTGGTCATGTCTTAATTAACTTCGCGCTGTATCGACAAAGCCAGCAACAATGGTTCACCCTTTTTCCAGCCCTCTTAGTGTCCGGCGGCATTGATGCGCTGCAAGCTTGGCTGGGCAATTATTACTACCGACGTACCCGGCGTTATTTTGGGGCCGAATTTTGGCAAAAAGCCGCTCAATTGCCCCGCATCTGGTATCAAATCTGCGCCATTCCCGTTCTGCTCACCACTCCGCTGCTCGTACTACTGTGGTATGGCATGGGTTTAATCCAGGCCCATAACTGGTCCGAATGGGCAATGATCACCTTCATTCAGGCGCTCAGTAACCTCGCGGGCGTTCTATTGTTGCTGCCACTACTGGAAGATTGGCGCCAACAACGCCTGCAACCGGTCTTGCGCCAAGGTCTGCCGCTGCTTGTCGGCCTGTCGCTTTTGGTAGGTGTAGCCCTCTTTGTCGATCGTCATCTGATGATTCTGAGCTTGCCGGTCATGCTGTACATCGCCATACGCCACCAAATCAGCGGGGTGCATTTGGGCTTGCTGCTAGTTGGGCTGTTATGCGCACTGGGCGGGCATTTTGGCGGCAGTGGATTTATTGGTGACACCCCCACCGAGACCTTCTTGAATCTGCAGCTGTTTATCTTCTCGCTGGCGTTCACTTTTCAGTTTCATGCCCTGATCCAGCAGGAAAAAGCCCAACAAACTGCGAATTTGGAAGCCGAAGTCGCCGCACGCACCAATGCCTTGATGCAGGCTAACAAGCATTTATCAGAGCTAGCCACTACTGATGAGCTCACTCAGGTCTACAATCGCCGCGAATGGCAACGTCGCTGTGCCGAGGCCGTAGTGCGTGCCCGCCGCTACAAACAAGCACTTTCGATTATTTTGCTCGATATTGATCACTTCAAAAAAATCAACGACCTGCATGGCCATTTATTGGGCGATTTGGCGCTTAAGCACTTAAGCCGCTTATGTAGCCAGCATCTGCGCGCCATAGATACCTTTGCCCGCTGGGGGGGCGAAGAATTTGTGATTTTGCTACCCGATACCGAGTTGGAACAAGCCAATCTGGTAGCTGAAAAAATCCGCAGCCTGATTGAGCGCCACCCCTTATTGGTTGATCAGCGCCCGCCCATTCACTTTACCATTAGCCTTGGTGTGACCGCGCTCAGCGTCATGGACCTGACCCTAGATGACCTGCTGGGCCGCGCTGATGAAGCCTTGTATGTGGCCAAGGCCAGTGGGCGCAATCGCGTTATTAATTCAGCCAGTGTCAGCACCAGCTACCTCAGCCCCGGCAGCAGTCATCACCGCTGAATACAGCGCGCGCTAAAATCGCTACAATTCTTTCTTTTGAGCGGAAGCTACGATGTCAGCGATTGTCGTCTTCGATTTTGGCGGGGTGCTGTTTGATTGGAACCCAAGCTATCTGTATGAATCGCTGCTGCCCGATCCAGCCGAGCGCGAGTGGTTTTTGCGCGAAGTGTGTAATCCAGCCTGGAATATTGAGCAAGATCGTGGCCGCACGATTGCCGAAGCCGTAGCACTAAAATCGGCCGAATATCCGGCCTACGCGGCGCAGATCGCCGCATTTTATGCGCGCTGGCCGGAAACTTTGCGCGGCTTATTGCCCGAAGGAATGGCGCTATTTGATGCGCTGCGCGCGGCGGGCTATCCGGTCTTCGGGCTAACCAACTGGTCGGCCGAGACTTTCCCGTATGCGTGGGAACATTATCCCTTCCTGCACACTCTGCCCGACATCGTGGTATCTGGCCGCGAGGGTTTAATTAAGCCGGATCCAGCCATATACCACCTGATGTATCAGCGCATCTTGCGCCATCATCCCGCTGCCAAACCGGCTGATTTGTATTTTATCGATGATTCCGCCGCCAATGCCGCCGGCGCGAGCGCGGTGGGCTGGCATGGCATTCATCACACCAGCGCGGCCAACACCGCGGCCATTTTGCGCGCCGAAGGACTGATATTTTGAGTAAACCCCGCATCACCATTCACTACTGCACCCAATGCAACTGGATGCTGCGCAGCGCGTGGCTGGCGCAGGAACTCCTGAGCACTTTTGCGTTCGAAATAGGTGAAGTTGCACTCCAACCCGGCACGGGCGGGGTTTTTCTGATTCACTGTGATGGGCAGCTAATCTGGGATCGTCAGCTTGATGGTGGTTTCCCGGAAGCCAAGGTGCTAAAACAGCGTGTGCGTGATCACATCGCGCCAGATAAACCATTGGGTCATGCCGACAGACCCGCAGCTTCGTTTTAACGTCCCGCCAGACTGTGATACTTTACCGGCATGCGCAGAATACTGTTTTATCCCTTGCTATGTAGCCTTCTGATCAGCCCAGCCTGGGCCGACATTTACAAATATGTCGATGAGAATGGCAATGTCACATTCACCAACACCCCGGTGAAAGGCGCGGTGCGCATTATGAGCGAACCTGCCCCCCGTCGGGCAGAGAGCAGTGGTGGCGGCAGCAACAACGCCAACCAGCCCCGCGCCAATAAAGTGAATGTGCCATCTCCGGCTAATTTTCCGCGCGTGGATGCCGCCACCCAGAAAAGCCGCGACACCAACCGCCGTCAAATCCTGAACGACGAGCTCACCAGCGAGCAAAATGCACTCGCCATGGCCCGCAAAGCGCTGCAGGAAGCCGAGAGCACCAAATCCGCCGACGAAAAAGCCAACCCCAAACTTTATCTGGATCGCATCGGCCGCCTGCGCGAAACCATCGTGATGCACGAAAAAAATACCGCCGCCCTGCAGGCCGAAATATCACGGATGCGCTAAATGCACACAGGCTAGAAAAAAACGCACCATTTCGGTGCGTTTTTTGTATGCTTAAACCACAAAGTCCCCAAAAATTGTTGGCCTGAGTTTTGCTTTAGGCTGGCAGCACTCTTGGTTGTGGAGCCATACAATGAGCCACCCTGCTTTTGCCGGGCTAGATTTTCTGGATGCCGCCGTGATCGCCACCGATCAGGATGGCCGCATCTGCTATGCCAACCCCACCGCTGTGAGTTTGTTTAACCTGCGCGCGCTGGAATTACCGCACTTGGTGCACTGTTTTGGCGAGCTCAGCCCGATTGTGTCAGCGGCGCAGGCCGCGCTGCAGCAAAATATCTCCATCACCGAGCATGAATTAGTGGTGCCCGGGGTAGAAGGCGATATGTATGTCACGCTCGAAGCCACTCCGATCGAATCACCGGCAGCCAGCCTGCTACTAGAAATCCGCCGTATCGACCAACAGCGCCGGATTGTGAATGAAGAGCGGCTACAAGCCCAGCAGCAAGCCAATCGCGAGCTGATCCGCAATCTGGCCCACGAAATCAAAAACCCATTGGGCGGGATTCGAGGGGCGGCACAACTCCTGGCGCACGAATTGCCCGACCCGCAGCTCAAGGAATACACCCAGGTTATCGTAGATGAAGCCCTGCGCCTGCAAAGCCTGCTGGATCGCCTGCTCACGCCGCATCGGCTACCGCAACTCAAAGAGCTGAATATCCATGAGGTGCTAGAACGCGTGCGCAGTCTGGTGCTGGCTGAAACGCCCAACGGGTTGGCGGTGAAACGCGATTACGATACCAGCCTGCCTTCGCTGATTGCCGACAAAGAACAGCTGATCCAATCAGCGCTGAACATCGTGCGCAATGCCATTCAGGCCATGAGCGGCATTGGTGAAATCCAGTTACGCACCCGGATTGCTCGGCAGGTCACACTCAATCGCCGCCGCTATCCGCTGGCGCTAAAGATCGAAATCACCGACAACGGCCCGGGTATTCCCGAGCATCTCACCGAAACATTGTTTTATCCGCTGGTATCTGGCCGCCCGGGCGGCACCGGTATTGGCCTGCATCTGGCGCACACCTATGTGGCGCAACACCACGGCACCATTGAATTTGACAGCCGCCCCGGGCAAACCACTTTTACCATCTTGCTGCCACTGAATGCGTGGCAAAAACAGGACTAAACCATGAATACAGTCTGGATCATTGATGACGACCGCTCGATCCGCTGGGTATTTGAAAAAGCC
This sequence comes from uncultured Chitinibacter sp., assembly GCF_945957625.1. Lineage (NCBI taxonomy): Bacteria > Pseudomonadati > Pseudomonadota > Betaproteobacteria > Neisseriales > Chitinibacteraceae > Chitinibacter > uncultured Chitinibacter sp. Next base: position 161,141 of record NZ_CAMFLP010000001.1, on the reverse strand, counting down.
CTGTCGCGCGAAAATATTGCTCACGCCACCTTTGCTTCGGCCACCGAAGCATTAAACCGCATGGAATACGAACAGCCGCAAGTCATCATCAGCGATATCCGCATGCCCGGCGAATCGGGGCTGGCCTTGCTGGAAGTGGTGAAACGCGATCGGCCGCAGATTCCGGTGATTATCATGACCGCGCATTCCGATCTGGATAGCGCGGTATCGGCCTTTCAGGGCGGTGCGTTTGAATATCTGCCCAAGCCCTTCGACGTGGATCAGGCCATCGCCCTTATCCGCCGGGCGCTGCAAGAGAGCGAACAGCTGCAAGATCAACCAGAGCCCGCGGCCAGCGTGCCGGAAATGCTGGGCCAGGCGCCAGCCATGCAGGAAGTCTTTCGCGCCATCGGACGGCTCAGCCAATCGGCGGCCACGGTGATGATCACCGGCGAATCGGGCAGTGGGAAAGAGCTGGTGGCCCGCGCCCTGCACCGCCATAGCCCACGCGCCAATAAGCCGTTTGTGGCGATCAATAGCGCGGCTATTCCCAAAGATCTGCTCGAATCCGAACTGTTTGGCCACGAACGCGGCGCTTTTACCGGTGCGGATGCCAAACGGGTTGGGCGTTTCGAACAAGCCGAAGGCGGCACGCTGTTTCTGGATGAAATCGGCGATATGCCGCTGGATTTGCAAACCCGGCTATTGCGGGTGCTCTCGGATGGCTATTTTTATCGCGTGGGTGGCCATCAGCCAATCAAAGCCAATGTGCGCGTGATCGCCGCCACACACCAGCATCTGGAAGAACGCGTAAAAGCCGGCCAGTTTCGCGAAGACCTCTTTCACCGCCTGAATGTCATCCGTCTGCGCCTGCCACCGCTGCGCGAGCGCAGTCAGGATATTCCGCTGCTGGCCAAGCATTTTCTGCAACGCTCGGCCCAAGAGCTGGGGGTAGAAACCAAGCGGCTGGCGGATGCCGCCATGGCCTGGCTCACCAGCTTTGCTTTTCCGGGCAATGTGCGCCAGCTGGAAAACATCTGTCACTGGATTACCGTGATGGCACCTGGCCAAGTGGTTGAAGCCGCTGATTTACCACCCGAACTGCTTGAGCAGCAAGGCCATAGCCTGCCGGTGAGCGGTGATTGGCGGCAGGCGCTCAGCCAAGAGCTCAGTCTGCGCCTCACTCGCGGCGATACCCGGGTGCTGGACGATATCACTCCTGCATTTGAGCGCACGGTGATCGAAGTTGCACTGATACATACCGGGGGTAAACGCATAGAAGCCGCGGAATTACTAGGCTGGGGGCGCAATACCCTTACACGCAAAATCCAAGAGCTGGGAATGGAAGAAAACGCCTAAGCGGCAAGCCGCCCAATCGGGGCCAATAAAAAACCAGCCATGCGGCTGGTTTTTTATTTCTGTTATTTCTGGGCAGATCGGCCCGGCTACATCATGGATGGCCGAATGACGGCTTAGCGAATCTCGAAAATTTTGCCGAAGTTGGCAATATCCAACACCGATTTCACGGTGCCTTTGCAATTAACCAAAGTCACTTTGCGGCCGCTGGCACGCTCATTCAAAAGCAGCAACATGCCCAGGGCGGCCGAATCCATGTAGTCCACCTCGGCGAAATCCAGTTCAATTTCGGTAAGGCCGGCTTGTTCCAGCACACTGGTGGTCGCTTGTTTGAATTCGCGATGCGATTCGAAAGTGAAGTTTCCTTTCATCGCAATCTGGCCACGGCCTTGGTCAAAATTGATCTGTGTTTGCATAACCGGTCTCAAATGCTGAATAGTTTTATCAGCATTAGTCTATTGCAGCGGGCGGGCAGTCGGCAAATTGGATCGGCCGACCTTCCCTTCTGCGCAACAATGGCCAATTATTTCTCGACAAAGGCCCGTTCGATCACGTAATCGCCCGGCTCGCCGATTCGTGGCGACACCACAAAACCCAGCTCATCCAAGAGCTGGCAGGTGTCTTCCAGCATCGCCGGGCTGCCGCACAGCATGGCCCGATCGGTTTGTGGATTAAGCTGTGGCAAGCCTAGATCTGCTGCCAATTTGCCTGAGCGGATCAAATCGGTCAGCCGGCCCTGATTGCGAAATGGCTCGCGGGTCACGGTTGGGTAGTAAATCAGCTTATCGCGCACCATATCGCCAAAATACTCATTATTGGGCAGCTCATGCTCGATGTATTCGGCATAGGCGAGCTCGCTGACTGTGCGCACGCCATGCACCAAAATAATCTTATCAAAGCGCTCGTAAGCTTCCGGATCTTTAATCAGGCTCATAAAGGGCGCCAAGCCCGTACCGGTGCTCAGGTAATACAGATGCTTGCCCGGTTTCAGATCGGACAGCACCAGCGTACCGGTCGGCTTGCGGCTCACCAGCAATTTATCGCCTTCTTGTAAATGCTGCAGGCGCGATGTGAGCGGGCCATTGGGCACTTTAATACTGAAAAACTCGAGGTTTTCTTCGTAATTGGCGCTGGCAATCGAATACGCGCGCACCAGTGGTTTATCGTCGACTTCGAGGCCAATCATTACAAATTGACCGTTTTCAAAGCGCAATGATTCATCGCGGGTGGTGGTGAAACTAAACAGCGTGTCATTCCAATGGCGCACGCTTAAGACGGTTTCATGGGCAAATTTAGACATCAGCTTAACCTTTCAGGGCACTTTGCAGCGCCGGAATCACAGTAAACAGATCGGCGACCAAACCATAGTCGGCCACTTTGAAAATCGGTGCATCCGGGTCGGTATTTACGGCCACGATGATTTTCGCGTCTTTAATCCCGCCCACGTGCTGGGCGGCGCCGGAAACACCAAAGGCGATATACAGCTCAGGCGCAATCACCGTACCGGTCTGGCCCACTTGCCAGTCATTGGGCGCCATGCCGCTATCCACGGCGGCGCGGGTAGCACCGATGGCGGCTCCGAGTTGTTCGGCCAGCGGGGTGAGCGTGGCGTGGAAGGCTTCTTTGCTCCCGAGCGAGCGGCCGCCGGAAATCACGACTTTCGCAGTGGCGAGCTCTGGCCGATCGGAGACAGCCAATTCGCGGCTTACAAAGCGCGCCTTGCCTGCATCGCCCGTGCTAGCCACCGCCACCACTTCGGCAGCACCGCCTTGCAGCTCGGCCGGCGCAAAAGTCGTAGGCCGAATGGTGAGCACCAACTGCCCCGCAGGCGCGGCCACGGTGGCGTTCAGATTACCGGCGTAGATCGGCCGCACAAACTGGCGTGGCGCCAAAATCTGAGTCACTTCCGATACCATCGCCACATCCAGCAACGCCGCCACGCGAGGCAATAGGTTTTTACCAAAGCTGGTCGCCGCGGCGACAATGGTGTGGTAATCGGCGGCCAGCTGGCGCACCAATGGGCTCAGATTTTCGGCGATACCCTGTGCATATTCAGGGGCGTCGGCCACCAGTATCTTGCTCGGGCCTTTGATTTCTTTGGCTTGCAGGGCAATACCCTGGATATTTTCGCCAGCGAGCAATACATGCACCTCACCACCCAACTGCGCCGCCGCGCTAATCGCTGAGCGCGTGGCGGTTTTCAAACCGTTTGCATCAATTTCCGCAATCACTAATACGCTCATGACAGCACCTTTGCTGCGCGCAGCGCAGCCACTAATTCATCAACATTCCCCAACACGCGACCGGCTGGACGAGCGGGTGGTTCATTCACCGCCTCCAGCGTGAGCGCAGGTGCATCGACCGCGCCCAATTCGGCCAGCGGCAGGGTTTCCAGCGGTTTTTTCTTCGCCATCATCAGCGCGGGCAGCTTGATAAAGCGCGGATCGTTCAGGCGCAAATCTGCGCTGATCACAGCCGGCAGATTCAGCTCTAGGGTTTCTTGCCCGCCATCGATTTCACGCACCACAGTGGCCACGCCATCGGCCAGCGTAATCGCCGAGGCAAACGTGGCTTGCGGCCAATCCAGCAGCGCCGCCAGCATTTGCGCAGTTTCGGCCGCATCATCGTCAATGGCCTGTTTGCCGGTCAGCACCAGCTGCGGCGCTTCGCGCGCCACCAGCGCCTTGAGCGCTTTGGCGGTTTGCAGGCTGCCGAGCGTGTGTTCGGTTTCAAGCAGCAAGGCGCGATCGGCGCCCATCGCCAGCGCGTGACGCAATACATCCTGATTGGCGGCGCTCCCGATGGCCACGGCCAACACTTCAGTTGCGAGGCCCGCTTCTTTCAGCCGCACGGCGGCTTCCAGCGCGTTTTCATCAAAAGGATTAATGCTCATTTTGACGCCGGCCGTTTCCACATTGCGGCCATCGGCCGTCGGGCGCACGGTGACTTGATAATCAATCACCCGCTTGATCTGCACCAAGATTTTCATGTTCTATTTCCTGTGAAGGGCCGGATCGGATTAAGCTGCCGGCTGCAAAACTAACTTGGCAACTATTCTAGGCCAGCGGTACAATATCTGTAAATACGATTAAATTTAATTAATATATTGCATTTATAGATATAGGAATTCGTCATGAGCGATCGGGAACAGATGCAGTACGACGTGGTGATTGTCGGTGGCGGCCCGGCCGGGCTGGCCGCAGCGATCCGGCTCAAGCAGTGCAATGCGGCGCTGAATGTCTGTGTGCTGGAAAAAGGCGCACAGCTGGGTGCGCATACACTATCTGGCGCGGTGATCGATCCGGTGGCGCTGGATGAATTGTTGCCCACTTGGCGCACCCAAGCTCCGCAGCTGGCGACCCCGGTTACGCAAGACGAATTTTTGTGGATGGATGAAGATCAGGCCTTTCGCCTGCCGAGCGCCCTACTGCCCAAGCCGCTACACAATGAGGGCTGTTTCATTGTGAAGCTGGGTGAAGTGGTGGCGTGGCTGGGTGAACAAGCCGAAGCGCTAGGGGTGGAAATCTACCCCGGCTTTGCCGCTACCGAAGTGCTGTACGACGCACAGGGTGCCGTGCGCGGGATTGCCACCGGCGATATGGGCATCGCCAAAAACGGCCTGCCCAAGGCCGATTTCACCCGCGGCATTGAAATTGTGGCCGCTTATACCTTGTTTGCCGAAGGCGCACGCGGCTCGCTGGCCGCCGAGCTGGAACAGAAATTTGCCCTGCGCACAGCGGCCGACCCGGCGCATTATGGCCTGGGCGTAAAAGAAGTTTGGCAAATTCCGGCCACGCAGCATCAATTGGGCAAAGTAGTGCATGCGCAAGGCTGGCCGCTGGATAATCAAACCGGCGGCGGCGCGTTTATCTATCATCTGCCCAATCAGCAAGTGGCGATTGGCTATGTAGTGCACCTTAATTATCGCAACCCGTATCTGTCGCCATTTGATGAATTGCAGCGCTTTAAAACACATCCGGCGATTCGCCCGCTGCTGCAAGGCGGCAAACGCATCGCCTATGGCGCGCGGGCGATTAGCGAAGGAGGCTGGCAATCGCTGGGCGAGCTTACCTTTCCGGGCGGCGCCATCCTTGGCTGCAGTGCGGGGCTATTGAATGTGCCGCGCATTAAAGGCACTCACAATGCCATCCGCTCGGCCATGTATGCAGCCGAAGCGGTGAGCGAGGCCATCGCCGCCGGCCGTCAGCATGACACGCTAAACGCCTACCGCGAGCGCCTAGTAGCCTCCCCGGTGATGGCCGAATTGCACGCCGTGCGCAATATCAAACCTGCCCTCACCCGTTTTGGCACCCTGGCCGGAACCCTGTATGCGGGCTGTGAGATGTGGTTGCAACAGCTGGGGCTGAGTGTGCCGTGGACTTTGCACCATCGTCAGCCCGATCATCTTTACCATCTGCCGATGAATGAAGCCACGCCGATTGCTTATCCCAAACCAGATGGCGTGCTGACGTTTAGCAAGCTGGATTCGCTGGCGCTGGCCAATGTTTCGCACGAACACGATCAGCCGGCCCATCTGCGCCTGCGCGATCCCGAGCTGATTACCCCAGTACACCTCCATAACGACAGCCAGGCCGAATGCCATTATTGCCCGGCGGGCGTGTATGAAATTGTGCAGCTCAATGGTCAGCGGCAATATCAGATCAATGCGCAAAACTGCCTGCACTGTAAAACCTGTGATATCAAAGACGCGAAGCAGAATATTCAGTGGACAGCGCCCGAAGGCGGCGGTGGCCCGCTGTATGCGGGGATGTAAGTATCATTAGTATAGGCCTACAGGCCATTTATATTAAAGCCTGTAGCCACATACCCTACGCCAGATCCTATGGCAGCAGTATATAGCAGCCAAGAAAAAAGGGAGCCGCAGCTCCCTTTTTTACGCTCAGCCCCAATGGGGCTCACACCTTATTTCGCCAGCAAAATACGCAGCATGCGACGCAGCGGCTCGGCCGCGCCCCACAGCAGCTGGTCACCGATTACAAAGGCGCTTAGATACTCTGGGCCCATGTTCAGCTTGCGCACACGGCCCACGCCGATGTCGAGCTTGCCGGTGATCGCAGCTGGAGTCAGCTCTTTCACGCTGATTTCGCGATCGTTAGGTACCCATTTCACCCATGGATTGCCTTGCTTGATGATGCTTTCGATCTCGGCCAATGGCAGATCTTTTTTCAGCTTGATGGTCAGTGCCAAGCTGTGGCAACGCATGGCGCCGATACGCACGCACAGGCCATCAACGGGAATCGTGGCGCTAGTGCCGAGGATTTTGTTCACTTCGGCCTGGCCTTTCCACTCTTCTTTGGATTGGCCGTTGTCGAGTTGTTTGTCGATCCACGGAATCAGGCCACCGGCCAGTGGCGCGCCGAAGTATTCGGTTGGCACGTCGGTGCGGATGGTTTCAGCCACTTTTTTGTCGATATCCAGAATCGCTGATGCTGGCGTGGCCAATTCAGCCGCCACCGAGTTGTAAACCACGCCCATACCTTTGAGCAATTCGCGCATGTGGTTAGCACCACCACCCGAAGCGGCTTGGTAAGTCATTGATGACACCCAATCTACCAGCCCGGCTTTAAACAGGCCGCCCATACCCATCAGCATGATCGAGTTGGTACAGTTGCCGCCGATGTAGTTTTTCACGCCTTTGGCCAGTGCCGCCTGAATAACGTCATCATTCACCGGGTCGAGCACGATCACTGCGTCGTCTTCCATACGCAGAGTCGATGCCGCATCAATCCAGTAGCCAGTCCAGCCGCTAGCGCGCAGTTGCGGGAAAATCGCAGTCGTGTAGTCACCGCCCTGGCAAGAGATGATGACATCCATTTTGCTCAGCTCGGCGATGTCGTTCGCGTCTTTCAGCGTGCCCGCATCTTTGCCAAAATTAGGCGCTGCCTGACCGGCTTGCGAGGTAGTGAAAAACACGGGATCGATCAGATCAAAATCTTTTTCTTCCTGCATGCGTTGCATCAGGACCGAACCCACCATACCGCGCCAACCGACTAAACCTACCCGCTTCATGCTTTTTTCCTTGTTGATTACTCGATACAGAGCGCCATCACTCGCCAGCCACAACTTCAGTTGCGCCCAAGTGCCGCGCATGTTGCCAGAGTACGCCATCCTAGCCGCACTCTGCGGGGCAACAAACCATTGATATTAGTGAAATTCCGCATATCTGGCTAGCGCCTTTCGGGTAAGATCGGCCGCAAAATCCGTCAGACCGAAAAAAATATGACGATTCGATGTGAATCGTGTATTTTCTGTCCGAACTTACAAGAAAAGCCAGCATAAGACATAGCCCGTGGAGACCGAGAGCATGAGCACTGCACCGCAAGCCCGGCAATTTACCAACCCGATTTTGGTAGCCGCTGCCCAAAAAGTGGAAACCGAACAACTGCAGATGCTGGCGCTGGATTTGGCCTTTCGCATCGAAATGGCGCTGAACTGTGGCCTAGCCCAGCAAATTGACCAATTTCGTGAAAACAGCGAAGGCATGCCTTTTTTCCTGCGCCACCTGCTGCGCGATTTGCGCGCCCTCGATCAAAAAGACAGCACGCTGTCGGCTCCGCTGAAGCGCCGTCTACGCGTCGCGCTGCAACCACACGATCAAACCGGCTCCTTCAAACGTACCCTGCTGGCTAATGAGCCGGGCCAGTTAAGCTCGCTGGCGGTGCGCTAATGCGCTTGGTCATTCAACGTGTGAGCCAGGCGCAGGTTAGCGTCGCTGGCGAGATCGTCGGCCAGATTGGCCACGGCGCACTGGTGCTGGTGGGGGTCACGCATGACGATGACCACACCGATATTGATTATCTGGTAAATAAACTCGCCAACCTGCGCATTTTTGATGATGAAGCCGGGGTTATGAATCGTTCTTTACTCGACACCGGCGAAGCCGTGCTGGCGGTCAGTCAGTTCACCTTGTATGCCAGCTGCAAAAAGGGCAACCGCCCCAGCTGGAGCGCCGCCGCCCCTGGCGCAATCAGCGAGCCGCTGTTCAATCAGTTTGTCGCCAGCCTGAGCCAAAAACTGGGCCAAGCGATTCCCACCGGCCGTTTTGGGGCCGACATGCAGGTCAGCTTGACCAACGATGGGCCGGTGACCATTCTGCTGGATTCGAAACAGCCCGCCTAAGCCCATTGCGGTAATCCCCTATTTGCCGGCCTGCTGGGCCGGCGTAGAGTAAATTCAAACGCGCCGATTTGACGACAGATTGCAGGGCGCGCAATAAATGTCTGCTAAAGCGTGCTGTTTGCCACGCCTGTCGTGGTTTTTTTGCGCCTATTAATCGACAACTTGCGGGGCGCAAGGCCGTTGGCCGGAAGTACCGCTAAAGCGTCGGTGATCACGGATCACCGGCAAATTCATTGGAGTTTGCCCATGTACGACTGTCTTGAACTGCCTGTAACACCCTTACAGGCCAACCTTGAAGTGACCTCTCGCGTGTCTGTTGCCGACCCATTGCGCCACTGGCGCAATCACCCCCGGCTGGTATTGCGGCTGAGCCCGCACACCGCACCCCATCGCTTGCAACTGGCCTATGCGGCCGCCGTGAGTTTAGGCTTACCCACCCAGAATCTGCCCGATGGCCGGCTCCTGGTGCTGGATCTCACGCTAGAAGAGGCGCTGGTGTTCAACAGTCGTTTTGCCGACCTGCTGGGTCATTACGAACCGGCCCGTCACCAGCCGCGCTAAGCGGGGGCACGGGCCCCCATGGAGCGCCATGCCAAAACGATTTAACGACGCCAAAGCCACGCTCACCTTAGCGTGGCCGATTATGATCGGCCAGCTGGCGCAAACCGGCACTGCTTTTGTGGATGCGGTGATGGCGGGTCATGTTTCAGCCGGCGATCTGGCCGCCGTTTCAGTTGGCGCCTCGATCTGGACCACCCTGATTGTTACGCTGATGGGGCTGTTGCTGGCCATTAGCCCGCTGGCGGCGGCCAAAGTAGGTGCTGGCAAAGCGGCTGAATTACCGGCCCTAACCCAACAAGCGCTGTATCAGGCGCTGATCACCGGCGGCATCGCTATGCTGCTCGCTCATGCCCTATTGCCAGTGTTCGATCACCTCGGCCTAACCGCAGAAGTCGCCGATAAGGCCAAGCGTTTTCTGGCCGCAGTGAGTTGGGGCCTGCCGGCGCTGGCGATAAGCCGGGTGCTGTATGGCTACAGCTCGGCGCTCAATCAAACCAAGCCGATGATGGTGATTGCACTGATCGCACTGGCGCTAAATGTGCCAGCGAACTGGATTCTAATCTACGGCCATTTTGGTGCGCCAGCACTCGGGGCGGTCGGTTGTGGCTGGGCCACCGCACTGTGCATGTGGGCCAGCGCACTGATGTGGTGGCTGTGGATTCGCAGCGCGACGGTGTACCGCGGCACACATCCCTTTGATACCCTACGGGGTATTCATTGGCCAACCCAATGGCAGCTGGCTAAGCTGGGCATACCCATTGGTTTGATGTTTTTTATTGAAGTCAGCGCCTTTAGTCTGATCGCCTTGCTAATCGCCCGCCTGGGCACGACCGCGGTTGCGGCGCATCAGGTGGCGCTTAATTTTGCCTCCTTGCTGTTTATGATTCCGATGGCCATCGGCACCGCCCTCACTGTCCGGGTGGGGCAAGCGGTGGGGGCCAATGACTGGCAGCAGGCACGCCTGATCGGGCAAAACGGTGTGCGGCTAGGCCTTTTGGTGGCCGGGGTTGGTGCGGCGCTGACCATGCTGTTTGGCCAGTACATTGCCGGCTGGTATACGCAGGATGCCGCCGTGCTGGCCTTGGCCACCCAGCTCTTGGTGCTGGCTGGGATTTTCCAGTTTTCGGATGCCACCCAAGTAGTGGCCAGCGGCGTGCTGCGCGGCTATCAATCCACCCGCCTGCCGATGCTGCTGCATATGCTGGCGTTCTGGCTGGTGGGCATGCCACTGGGCTATGCGCTGACCTTTGGCTTCGGGCCAATCAGCGGGATGGGGCCACGCGGCTACTGGATTGCCTTGGTCGTGGCGTTGACCTGCGCAGCGCTCTCCTTGCTGGTGCTATTTGGCCGCCTGAGTCGCGCCCGCCTACGCCAGCATATCTAGGCCCAGATACATCGACTAGGTATTGCCACAAAAGCCTTTACAAGCAATTGCTAGAAGGCAATACCCCAATAAAAAACCGGGCCTGGCCCGGTTTTTTTAACCTAATTCTTCTGTTGTTTAACTATTGGACTCACCCCAGCGCGCCATTAGCTGCTGCGGCACGCCCAGCTGATCCAAGATGCGCGCCACCACAAAATCCACCAGCTCATCAATCGATTGCGGATGATGATAAAAGCCCGGATTCGGCGGCAAAATCACCACCCCCAGCCGTGACAGTTTGAGCATATTTTCCAGATGAATAGCGGAAAACGGCGTTTCACGGGGCACCAGCACCAGCGCTTTACGCTCTTTAATCATCACATCGGCCGCGCGTTCGACCAGATTATCCGAAGCCCCATTGGCGATCGCCGACAAAGCCCCCATCGAGCACGGCACCACCACCATGCCGTCGCCGGGATTGCTGCCCGAAGCCATCGGTGCGAACCATTCTTGCTGCCCATACACTTGCAGCTGCTGCGGATCGGCCAGCTGATACTGCGCGCGCAGCTGCTCGGCCAAGTCGGCCGCCCGGGCTGGCCAGAGCAGATCAAGCTCTTGCCGCGCCACAATTTGCGCCACCTGGCTATACACCAAGCGCACCTGGCAGCCGGCCGCGAGCAGGCATTCCAGCGTACGCAGGCCATACGGCAGGCCCGAGGCGCCAGTGAGCGCCACTGTGATTACTTTGCTCATGCGTCTCTCTCTTGTAAATCCGGTTGTGTTGGTTGGGCCGGCCAGCGGCGCAAAAGTTGCTCCGCCACCATGCCATTGACCAAACCAAACACTAAACCCATCCCGAGCAAGATGGGGATTAAATACACAATGCCGTTATGCGGAATCAGCCACAGCCGCGCTAATAGCAGCTGCCCTACGGTGTGCGCGATGGCCGATAACAAAGACAGGCTCACCAGCCCAAACCAGCGGCGCGGCAAATATTGCGCCGCCGCCAGCACCAGCAAACTGCAAGCGCCGCCGGCAAGGCTCAGCGCAAAACCGGGCGAGAAAATCCCTCCCAGCACAATACTCGCCCCCAGAATGCGCAGCACACTCACCCACGCTGCCGCCGCCCAGCCCAGCCGTGTGAGCGCCAGCAAAGTCACGATATTCGCCAGCCCCGGTTTCACGCCAGGAATCGGCGAAGGTATACCGGATTCCAGCACGGCCAAGGCAATCGCAATCGCCGCCAGCCGTGCAATCTGTTGATCCTGGGCCGTTACCTGCAAATGTTGCGCGGCAGAATCAGTAGCTGAGGCTGTCATAAGGGCGGGCTTGCTGGCCGGTGAGTTCGATACTGGTACGATTAGGCAAACAAATTGCCGCCTGCCCGGCCTGCTGCAGCCAACCGGCTTTCACACAATACTGCCGCGGGCTAGGGTCTTGGGCAATGCGGGCTTTACCCTGCCGCACTTCCACCACGGTGGCGCCCAGTGGCCCGGGCACCGCCAAGGTGCGCTGCGCCAGCAAATCCAGCTCAGCGTAAAGTTGTCCATCCTGATAGATCCGCACCCGCGTGGCGCCGGGCTGCTGCCAGCTCCAGTGCGTGAGCACCGCCCACAGCAGCACACTGAGCGCAAGCAAACACCAGTCGCCCACGCGTAAACATCGCCACAGCTCAGTGCCCATGCTGCTCGCGGTGACGCAGCAAGACCTGCCGCGAACGGGAGAAATGCCGGCGCAATTCTTCAGCCAAATACACCGAACGATGCTGACCACCCGTGCAGCCAATCGCTACCGTCACATAGCTGCGCTGATCGCGCTCGAACTCGGGTAACCAGCGCTCCAGAAAGCCCAAAATATGCGTCAGATACGGCCCAACGCTGGGCTGGCGCATCAGAAAATCCGCCACCGGCTGATCCATACCGGTGAGCGGGCGCAAGGCCGGATCATAATAGGGATTGGGGAGGCAGCGGGCGTCGAACACAAAATCAGCATCGAGCGGAATGCCGTGCTTAAAGCCGAAGGATTCAAAAATCAGCGTAACCTTGGCCGCATCGACAGCAATAAACTCGCGCACCCATAACCGCAACTTCGCCGCCGACATGCCACTGGTATCGATGCAGTGGGCGAGTTCGCGCACTTCAGCCAGCATTTCGCGCTCCATAGCGATACATTCAGCCACTGTGAGCGCACCGTTTGACAGTGGATGACTGCGGCGGCTTTCGGAATAGCGGCGCACGATGGTATCGACATCCGCCTCCAGAAACAGGCCACGCACATCTAGGCCCATGGCTTTCATTTCAGCCAGACGTTCGGGCAGGCTAGTGAGATTGTGCGCACTGCGGGCATCCACTGCAATTGCGACCCGTGGATAGCCATCCTGATCCAGCATCGAGACCGCATCACGGATCAGGGGTGCGGGCAGATTATCCATGCAGTAGTAGCCCAGATCTTCCAGCGCCCGCAAAGCCACGGATTTGCCGGCGCCCGAAAGGCCCGACAGCAGGATTAACTGCTGATGGTGTAGCGGCACTTGGGTAGTGGTTGGCATTTACTCCCCCATTTCCATGAATTTCTGGTGGCGTTCGATAAACTCACGCGTAGAATCGATCCCGCGCAATTGCAAAATATAATTGCGCACTGCCGATTCAACCAGCACCGCCAGATTACGACCCGCCGCCACTGGAATCACCAATTTGCGCACCGGCACATCCAGAATCGCCTGGGTAGCCGCCTGCATCTGCAGCCGATCGACCGGCGTTAACGATTCGCCACCGGCTTTGGCCAAATGGATAATCAGTTTCAAGGTTTTCTTGGGCCGCACTGCCGTTTCACCAAAAATGGTGCGAATATTCAGCACCCCAATCCCACGCACTTCCAGGAAATCGCGCAGCATCGGCGGGCAGCGCCCTTCCAGGGTTTCCGGGTTGGTGCGATACACCTCGACCACATCATCGGCCACCAAACCATGGCCGCGTGAAATCAGCTCGAGCGCCAATTCGGATTTACCCATGGATGACTCACCGGTAAGCAACACGCCCACCTCCAGCACATCCATAAATACCCCATGCAGGTGTGTCGATACAGCCAGCGCCTTGCTTAGGTAGTAGCGCAATACCTCCATTAAATACGGAGATTGCTCAGGGCTAGTGAGCAAAGGCACATGATGGCGCTCGGCCGCATCGCGCAAAGCATCGGGCACAACTTGGCCATTAGCGACAATCATGGCCGCCATTTCATTGCCAAAGAGCTGATTCAAACTGCTGAGCTGCACCTCAGGGGAAAGCGCATTGAGGTACGCGACTTCGGCAATCCCGAGTACTTGAATCCGGTTGGGATGTACAAAATTCAAATGCCCAACTAGCGACAATGAGGGCTTTTGCTCACTCTCGTCATTGGAGAGCAGATTATTTGCCCCAGATTGACCGGCAACCCAGGTGAGGCGCAATTTTTCGGCGTTATCAATAAACAGCTGGCGGGCAGTAATCTGTGGCATACCGGTCTCAAAAAAAAACTGCATCGGCACATGGATGCAGTTTTGATTATGAAGCAGGCCAGTGGCTGGCGTCCAGCCAAGCTGGCCGAGTCAATTAAGCAAAATCGGCGCCGTAGGGCTCCCAGCTGGCGATCCGCTCCCAGACCTGATGCGCTTCGGTCATGGTGTTTAGCTCTTCACGCAACTGCTTATCGGAAAACAGCTGCGCCAACTCGGACAGAATCTGCAAATGCAGATCGGTAGCATTGGCTGGCACCAGCAGCACAAAGATCAGAGCCACAGGCTTGCTATCTGGAGCATCAAATGGAATCGGCTCTTTCAGGCGTACAAACGCACCGGTGGCTTCTTTCAGACCTTTGATCCGCCCGTGTGGAATCGCCACGCCTTGGCCAAGGCCAGTGGAGCCCAGCTTTTCGCGGGCAAACAGGCTATCGAAGATCACGCTACGCGCGATGCCATGGCTATTTTCAAACACGATCCCCACGTGCTCGAACACCCGCTTCTTGCTTCCCACATCCAGATCGAGAAACACATTGGTGGTTGGCAGGATTTTGGTAATGAGGCTCATGGTGTTGGTGTATTTCCTTATGGTCGGGCTATTGTACTTGCCTTGCGGGCAAACAAAAACGGGAACGACTCGCGGCGTTCCCGTTGTATTGCCTACGCAACGTAATTATTCTTCGGCCACCGCCTGATGTTTCAGCGCCTCATTGCGATGCGAAGAGAGCTTTTCTTTGTGTTTGACCAGCTGGCGATCCAATTTGTCCATCAGGACATCAATCGCGGCATACAGGTCTTCCTCAATCGATTCGATGTGGATGTCTTTACCACTGACATGCACGGTAACCTCGGCTTTGTGCTGCAGTTTATCAACCGCCAGAATGACCGTTGCATCGATCACGTTGTCAAAATGACGAATCACGCGTTCGATTTTACTGCTCACGTAATCGCGGATAGCTGGAGTAACTTCAAGATGATGACCGCTGATATTGAGGTTCATATTATTGCTCCTTCGTTTTTATGCGCCCATTACAGGCTTTTGCGCTGACTGGCAGGCGCGATACCTAACGCCTCCCGATATTTAGCAACGGTGCGCCGCGCAACTGCCACACCCTGCTTTGCGAGTTCTTCCGTTATAGCATTATCGGATAACGGTTTCTGTGCATTTTCCTGCTGGACTAGCTGTTTGATCAAAGCTTTGATCGCGGTCGCCGAGTTTTCCCCACCGCTGTCATTTTCAACATGACTACCGAAGAAATATTTGTACTCCAAAACCCCGCGGGGTGTCAGCATAAATTTTTGCGTTGTCACCCGCGAGATGGTGGATTCATGCAAATCCAGCTCTTCGGCGATGTCCCGTAGCACCAAGGGTTTCATCGCCACTTCGCCATATTCAAAGAACGCTTGCTGCCGCGCCACAATCGCTTGCGCCACTCGCAAAATGGTATTGCCACGCTGCTCAATACTTTTAATCAACCAGCGCGCTTCCTGCAGCTGGCCCGCCAAGCTCTCGCCAGCTTGCCCCTGCAACACCCGCGCATACATCTCATTAACTTTCAGCTTGGGTTGCGCTGCCTGATTCAGCCGTACCGACCAGCGGCCGCGCACCTTTTGCACCAACACATCCGGCACAACATAGCGCGCCGTTTCGCCGCCCCAGTTGGCCGCCGGACGCGGGTTCAAACTACGAATAATCTGCTGCGCTTCTTTTAACTGGACTTCATTGCACTGCAAAAGTTTCTTTAAACGGGTGAAATCCCGTACCGCAAGTAATTCCAAGCCTTCTAGCAACACCCGTTTAGCTAACTCTACCGTAGGGCTAGGCGGCAATTGTTTGAGCTGGAGCAATAAACACTCGCCCAGCGAGCGCGCGCCGACGCCCAATGGCTCCAGCTGCAATAAATGCTGATGCGCGATCTGCAGCTCAGCCATTTCCAGCTCAAGCTCCGCGACGAATTCCGCCGGTAGCTGCTCAAATACTTCTTCTAGCGACACCGGCAATAAGCCATCGTCGTCCAGCGCTTCAATGAGCATAGTGAGCAAAGCAAAATCACGGGCAGGCAAAGCCAGTAAGCGAGCTTGCGCCAACAGGTGATCACGCAGGCTAAGCTCAATCGCAACCCGCAGCGTGGGGTCATGCTCGTCGTCATCATCAAACGATTGGCTACCACGCACCTCATCCCAGCGCAGCCCATCATCTTCAAAATCATCACGCTCGGTTGTGCTGGTATCTTGGGCTTCGCTGGCATCGGCACTATCCAGGCCATGGTCTTCGCGTTCGAGCAGCGGATTGTCAGCGAGGTACTGCTCGATTTCCTGTTGGAAATCCAGCGTAGAGAGTTGCAGCAGTTTGATCGACTGCTGAAGTTGCGGCGTGAGGTTGAGCTGCTGCGCCATGCGCAGCTGCAGACTTTGCTTCATAAACTGCGGCCAGTGATGCTACATACGGAAATGCTCGCCCAAATACACGCGGCGAACATCTTCATTATTCACAATCTCGGCCGGTTTACCAGCCGCCATCACGGCCCCTTCCGAGATGATATAGGCGCGGTCACAAATCCCGAGGGTTTCTCGTACATTGTGATCGGTAATCAGCACCCCGATGCCCCGCTCTTTCAAAAAGCCAATAATGCGTTGAATATCAATCACCGCAATTGGGTCTACCCCGGCAAAAGGTTCATCCAGCAACACAAACTGTGGGTTGGAAGCCAGCGCGCGGGCGATCTCCACCCGGCGGCGCTCACCGCCTGACAAACTCATGGCATTGCTGTTGCGCAAATGCCCCACATGCAGGTCATGCAGCAAGGCATCGAGTCGCTCGGCAATCTCGGTTTTATCTTTGTAATGCAGCTCCAGCACCGCCTGAATGTTTTCCGCCACGGTCATTTTGCGGAAAATCGACGCCTCTTGCGGCAAATAACCCAAGCCCAAACGCGCCCGCTGGTGAATGGGCTGCTGACTAACATCAATGCCATCGAGTTCAATCCGGCCCTCATCCATACGCACGAGGCCCACAATCATGTAAAAGCTGGTGGTTTTACCGGCACCATTGGGGCCCAAGAGACCCACCACTTCACCGCTGCTGACTTCGAGCGACACATCACGCACCACCGTGCGTTTTTTGTAGGACTTTTGTAGATGCTGGGCTTTCAGCGTACTCATTGGCTAACTTCTTTCTTGGCTGGCTGGCTGGCGTCTTTTTTCTTCGGGTTCAGCGTGATATTCACCCGACCACCCGCCTTACTTTGCGCTTGGTAAAACTCGGTATTCATGTCGTAGGTGATTTTATCGCCCACCACCAAATCCTGATTACGCTTAACCCAGGCCTTGTCCATCAACACCAGAAAGCCCTTTGCGCCGTCGTAATCAAAGCGGAGTGCTTCAGCATCCAGTGGCTCGCCCGAATCCAGCCGCTGCTTGAAACGCACCGGGCGGCCTTCACCTTGAGCAAACTGATGGCCTTGTTCATCTTGTCGGGTGGTCAGTTTATCGGCCCGCATTACCATCGTGCCCTGCGTCACCACCACATTGCCGGTGCAGACACTTTGCTGGGTCTTTTGATCCATCACGCAGTTATCGGCCACGATATTCATCGGTTTCTCGCGGTCGGCAGTTTCGGCCCACGCAGAATTAGCGAGCAGCAGTGCCAGTAAGGGCAGCGCGAGCAGTCGGGACATAAGTCATTCTCACTTTGGATAGTAAATTCAGAGTTTGCTGGGCATTATCGGCGATAAAGCCCACCGCTTCGGCATGATGTGGGCCCATATCCGCCACCACCGGTGTGCTAGCGCGGGCGATGCTGGTCGCCTGATCATAAAACACATCGCTACTGCGCACGACCAATTCGGCTTGCTGGCCGAATGCCGCGCGGCGTAGTTCGGTCGCATCTTCAAACCAAACCTGCGACGCTTTATTGGTGGTTTTCGCCCGCACGCCGGTCACCACAATATTGGGTTTACCCGGTTCAGTCTGGGTCAGCTTTGGCTGTTTAAACAGCAGCGTGTCATTGGCCCGCAGGTGTTTCACTTCCTGCGCGATCAGCGTCGAGCGGATTTGCCCTTGCTCATCAAAGCGCTGCAATACCCCCAGATTCACAATCATATCCGGGGTATTGGGGTCGGCCTCGACCGTAATGACGGTTTGAATCGCGGCCCGGCTCAAGCCCCAGATCAGCGCCCCGACCAGCAGCAACAACACAAGGGGCAACGCCCAGATGGTTAAACTACGCAAGCGTTTTCCCCTGCCAGCCCATTAAGCCAGATACGGCGCTAAAGCCGCATCCAGTGTACCTTGGCTGGCCATAATCAATTCGCAGACTTCGCGCACCGCGCCATGCCCGCCCTGGCGGCCGGTCACATAATGCGCGTGCTGTTGTACCAGCTCTGGCGCAGCCGGCACAGCCACCGCAAAGTGCACGCGCCGCATCACGGGCAGATCAATCACATCATCCCCCATATAACCGCATTCTTCAGCGCTCACGCCCGCTTCGGCAAGCAACTTCTGAAAGGTTTGCAGTTTGTCATGGGCGCCTTGATGCAGAAAATCAATCCCCAGATTACGCGCCCGGTGTTCTACCAAGCGTGAATTACGCCCGGTAATAATCGCCAGCTTCACGCCGGAATTTTTCAGCATTTTCAAACCGTGGCCATCCAGCGAATTAAACGCCTTCAGCTCTTCACCGGCATCGGTATAGTACAAGCCGCCGTCGGTCATCACACCGTCAACGTCGAAAATCATCAGTTTGACTTGCTTGGCACGCTCAATCATGGCTTCTCTTTAAGGGGTATCAGTCTGAAATCTATTTATCTAAAGGCGTAGCGGGCTATCCCCTACACCACACGTGCTTTAAGCAAATCATGCATATTAATTGCACCCACCAGCCGGCCTTGCTCCACCACCAGCAGGCCATTCACCCGGCGCGCCTCCATCACTGCCGCAGCTTCAGCCGCGAGGCGCTGCGCTTCAATCGTCACCGGTGCTGGGCTCATCACCTCACGCACCGGCGTCGTGCGTAAATCAATATCGCGGTCAATGGTGCGGCGTAAATCGCCATCGGTATAAATCCCGCACAGCTGTCTGGCATCGTCCACAATCGCCGTCATGCCCATGCCTTTGCGGCTGATTTCCATCAGCGCATCGCGCAGCGTGACATCATGCTGCACGACCGGCAAGGCCTCGCCTGCGTGCATCAAATCTCGCACATGCACCAGCAAACGCCGGCCCAGCGAGCCGCCCGGATGCGACAGCGCAAAATCTTCAGCTTGAAAACCACGCGCCTCCAGCAAGGCCACGGCCAAGGCATCACCCAGCGCCAATGCCGCCGTGGTGCTGGCGGTGGGCGCCAAATTGAGCGGGCACGCTTCTTCGGCCACACCGGCATCGAGGTGAATTTGCGCCTCACGCGCCATGGTCGAGCTAGGGTTACCGGTCATACAGATCAGCGGTACCGCAAGGCGTTTCAGGCTAGGCAAGATCGCCAGCACTTCGTCACTTTCGCCCGAATTAGAGAGCAACAAAACCACATCTTGCCGGGTAATCATGCCGAGGTCGCCATGCGCCGCCTCGCCCGGATGCACAAAAAACGCTGGCGTACCGGTACTGGCCATGGTGGCCGCGAGCTTGCGGGCGATGTGGCCCGATTTACCCATCCCCATTACCACCAGCCGCCCCGGGCACTGCAAAATCAGCGCACAGGCCGCCGCGAATCGCTCATCCAGCCGCTGGGCCAGTGCCGTAATGGCTTGGGCCTCAATGGCCAATACCCGGTGGGCAGTTGCAAGCGCAGCAGTCATCTTAAAGAAAGCTCAAGCACAAATGAGCAGCGATTATAAAAGAGCCAGCCCATTCTGTAACCGGCAAAGCGGCAAATTGCCATGCCAATCTGCCCCGCACGCCCAGCGACGTTGCAAGAAAAACGCAAAGAACGTGCCAACTGGCCAATTAGCGGCAGGATTTCATGCGCAAGACATGCTGCGCCGGTATATTAGCAAGAACGAATTTGAATTCATGTCGCGATTGCGCCGTCTTGCATGCCCTCTACCCTGCATAATTTTTTATTTCTTCTCGCCATTGCCGTTCTGACGGTGGTGTTCTGCCGCAAAATCAAACTGCCGCCCATGCTGGGCTACCTGGTGATTGGTATTTTCGTCGGCCCCCATGCGCTGGGCCTGATTGAATCGAGCGAGGAAGCCACCCATCTGGCCGAATACGGCGTGATTTTCCTGATGTTTACGCTGGGGCTGGAATTTAACCTCGCCAAACTCAATGCCATGAAACGCGTGGTGTTTGGCCTTGGTTTATCGCAAGTGATGGGGGTCTTGCTGCTGGTGATGCTGGCGTGCGCCTTCTTTAATCAGCCCTGGCAACTTGGTCTTGCACTGGGGGCGGCCTTGGCGATGTCCTCCACCGCCATGGTGTCTAAGCTCTTGGCCGACCGCAACGAACTCAACGCCCCGCACGGGCAAAATGCCTTTGGGATCTTGCTATTTCAAGATCTGGCGGTGGTGCCCTTCCTGATTATGATCCCTGTGCTGGGCAAGCCAGCTGAAGAGCTAGCGGTGGCGATTGGTCTCGCGGCCCTCAAGATCATTTTTGTCCTTACTTTACTGCTGTGGCTGGGGCAAAAACTGATGCGCCCATGGTTTACGCTGGTGGCGCGCCAGCACTCTAGCGAGCTCTTTATGCTCAATATCTTGCTCGTGACACTGGGGATTGCCTGGCTCACCGAGCTCACCGGTCTTTCTCTAGCACTGGGCGCATTTCTGGCCGGCATGTTGATTGCCGAAACCGAATACCGCTATCAGGTTGAAGACGATATTCGCCCCTTCCGCGATCTGCTGCTGGGCTTGTTTTTTATTACCGTCGGCATGAATCTGGATGCCATGGTGCTGCTCACCCAGTGGCAGCTAGTCTTGGCGCTAATTGTCTTGCTAAGCGTGGGCAAAATTGCGCTGATTGCCGGGGTAGCCCGGCTGTTTGGCAACGCGCCGGGCACGGCGTGGCGCACTGGCTTTGCCCTGGGGCAAGGCGGCGAATTTGCCTTTGTATTGCTGGCGCTGGCGGCCGGACACGGGATTATTCCAACCGAGATTTTGCAAAGCAGTATCGCGGCCGTGATTATCTCGATGCTAATTACGCCGTTTTTGATCCAGCATTCCGACAAAATTGTCTTGCGGCTGGCAAGTTCGGAATGGATGAATCTGGCCGCGAATCTGCACCAGATTGCAGTGCGCAGCATGTCGGCTAACGGGCACGTGATTTTGTGCGGTTACGGGCGCAGCGGCCAATCGCTGGGGCGGATTTTGCATTCGGAAGGTATTCCATTTTTTGCCTTGGATTTAGACCCCGAAATGGTGCGCGAAGCCGCCGCCGCCGGTGAATCAGTGGTCTTTGGCGACGCCGCCAAGCGCGAAGTACTGATCGCCGCCGGCCTCATGCGCGCCCGCGCGCTGATCGTGACCTATGCCGACACCCACTCGGCGATGAAAATTCTGGAAGTCGTGCATCAGATGCGGCCGGAATTGCCGGTGATTGTGCGCACGCAAGACGACAGCGATATTGATCTACTCAAAAACGCCGGTGCGGCCGAAGTAGTGGCCGAGATTATGGAGGGCAGCCTGATGCTGGCCTCGCACACCATGATGTTGCTGGGCGTGCCGCTAAATAAAGTGGTACGGCGCATTCGCGAAGTGCGGGAGGCCCGCTACTCGATGATTCGCGGCTTTTACCGTGGCACTCACGAAGATAACGAAGAAAGCGATCGTCAGCAGGCGCGGCTGCACACAATCCAGCTCACGCAAAATGCCTTTGGGATTGGCCATCAGCTGAAAGAGCTGGATTTTGCCGGTATTGAGGTAGAAGTGCGCAGCATCCGCCGCAAAAACAGCGCGCCGATTGTGCCGGATGATGATTTCCAGCTCAATTCCGGCGATGTGTTGGTGTTGCTGGGTGTGCCGGAAAATCTGGCCAGCGCAGAATCTTTGCTACTGCAAGGCAAACGCTAAACAATCACATACCGGCACGGGTATAGACCCATAATCAACACCCAGCAAACACTGCAAAGACATACCCCAGATAGACAATAAAAAACGGGAGCCTTGGCTCCCGTTTTGCTGTGGCGCCACCTCAATCCAGGCAGGCAGCAACATCAGCCACCATTACTGGCGGTTAAACTTCGGCCGTTTACCCACCTCGGCTTTCAGCTCCACCTGTTGCCCATCGCGCACCACCAACACCGGTACGCTTTGTTCGGGTTTCAGCGCCGAAATAATGTCGAGCATCTTGGCGGAATTTGCGACTTCTTTACCATTGATCGACAGCAGCACATCGCCCGGGCGAATGCCGGCTTTGGCCGCCGGGCCACTACGCACCACACCGGCAATCAGCGCGCCTTTGGCCGTTTGCAACTGGAATGAGGCCGCCAGCTCAGGCGTAACATCCTGCACTTCTACCCCCAGCCACCCGCGGGTCACGCTGCCCTCTTTGATCAGCGCCTCCATGATCTGTTTTACTGTCGTCGCCGGAATGGCAAACCCAATCCCCAACGAGCCGCCGGTTTTCGAGTAGATCGCGGTGTTAATGCCGAGTAGATTTCCGCGCGTATCGACCAAAGCCCCGCCGGAGTTGCCCGGATTAATCGCCGCATCGGTCTGGATAAAGTTTTCAAAGGTATTGATCCCCAATTCCGAACGCCCCAGCGCCGAAATAATCCCCATCGTGACGGTCTGGCCGACACCGAATGGATTGCCAATCGCCAATACCACATCGCCAATTTCTACCTTATCGACATCGGCAAAGCTGATGGCCGGCAAATTCGGCAGATCAATTTTAATCACCGCGATATCTGTATCCGGATCGCTACCAATCAGCTTGGCGGTGGCTGTGCGGCCATCGGCCAGCGCCACCTCGATCTGGTCGGCCGCGTCGACTACGTGATTATTGGTCACGATATAGCCTTGCTCAGACACCAACACCCCCGAACCCAAACTTGATGGGCGCTGCGCGTCCTCCCCTTGCGGCAGGCGATCGCCAAAAAAGCGGCGGAACAGCGGGTCATTTAACCAAGGGTTGCGCGAAGGGCGCGCCTGCTGCGAGGTAAAGATATTCACCACCGACGGTTTGGCCTTTTTGGCTGCCAGGCTGTACGAGAGCTCAGCCGGCGCCGAGGCGGGGGCTTGCGACTCTTTCACCGTCACAACCGGGGCCGGCGCCATGTTCGGCATCCGCCATTCAGGTTTAAGCAGCGTGAGCAAGAACCAGATTGCCAGGCCGATCGTGGTGGTTTGTGCGAAAATAAGCCAAAGTTTTTTCATAGTCCGAACTTCTTTATGCCTATCCAACGTCAAGAACTGGAAAATTATATCGGACAACTGCTTGCAGTTGCGCGCTTCAAAGATTACGCCCCCAATGGCTTACAAGTCGAGGGAAATAGCGAAGTGGCCCACATCGCCACGGCGGTAACGGCGTCGGCCGCAGCGATTGATGCGGCGATAGCCTGCGGCGCCGATACCTTGCTGGTGCATCATGGTTATTTCTGGAAAGGTGAAGACCCCACCATTACCCGCACCAAAAAACTGCGTATTGGCAAATTGCTCGCGCATGACTTGAACCTCCTGGCCTATCATTTGCCGCTGGATGCACACCCCGAGCTGGGCAATAACGCACAACTGGCCAAAAAACTGGGGCTGCGCGTAACCGGACAATTTGGCGAGCAGGATTTGGGCCTCTTGGGCGAACTGCCAGTGCCGATGTCGCTGGAGACACTGAGCCAGCATATTGGGCTGCAACTTCTGCGCCCGGCACTCGCGCTGGGTGATCCGCGCAAGCCAATTCATAAAGTGGCCTGGTGCACGGGCGGTGCACAGAGCTATTTCCGCGAAGCGAGCAATCTGGACATCGATTGCTTTATCACCGGCGAAGCCTCGGAATTTGTCACCCATCTCGCGCAAGAAAGCGGCGTGGCCTACATTGCGGCCGGCCATCACGCCACCGAGCGCTTTGGCGTGCAAGCATTGGGCGAGCATCTGGCAACGGAATGGGCACTGCAAGTCACCCATCTTGAATTGGATAACCCAGTATGAGTGTAGCGCGTACGATTTTACTCAGCGCTCGACTCCTACTCGCGCCACTTTTACTGGCGGCCTGCGGTACCACGCCAGTTACCCCCGTAAGCCCACCCAAACCAGCTGCTACGCCGGCGCCGCAAGTGCAAGGGATGATCATTAGTGGCCGCAGCAGCAAAGCCATCATGGAAGACATTATCCGCTTTCGCCAAAGCAAGGGCATGCAGCTGAAAGTGAGAACGGCGAATGAGCTGGAATTCAGCGCCAAAGTCCCCAAAGCCAATATTCCTACCGAGGCCCGGATGCGCTACACCCTGACGCAAACCCAGCAAGGCTGGCTACTTGCGGCTCGCGTCTACCAAATCAGTTATCCATCGACTAAAAATGAGAAGGTCGAAGAAATAACCGCGCATGTGCAAGACAAATTAAACGAAGAATTCGCCCGTTATACCGGCAAGTAACACCGCAAAGTGTACTTTATTTCGTGAATGGCCCGCTAAGACGCCCGAGAAAGCTTTAAGTTCCCGCCTGCTTTCGGGTAGAATTTGGCGGTTTACGATATTGCGTTCCTACAAATCAGGGATTGGGTTATGAGTGAGCAGCAAATAGATAATAGCAAGCGGCGGTTTTTGGTGATCGCCTCCAGCGCAGTGGGCGCAGTGGCGACCGCCGGGGTAGCCACTCCGTTCGTCGCTAGCTTCTTCCCTTCCGAGCGGGCGAAAGCCGCCGGTGCGCCGGTGGAAGTAGATGTCAGCAAGCTAGAAGCTGGCCAGAAAATCACCGTCGAATGGCGTGGTAAGCCAGTTTGGGTGGTGAACCGCACCCCCGAAATGTTGAAAAACCTGGCCAAAAACGATCCGAAGCTGCTCGATCCGAAATCAGAAGCCAGTGATCAGCCTGAATACTGTAAAAACCCAACCCGCTCGATCAAGCCGGAAATCTGGGTGGCTACCGGGGTATGTACTCATCTGGGCTGTTCGCCAACCTTCCGCCCTGATCTTGCCCCAGCTGATCTGGGCCCGGATTGGGTTGGCGGCTTTTATTGCCCCTGTCATGGCTCCAAGTTCGACCTCGCTGGCCGTGTGTTCTCCGGTGTACCAGCGCCAATCAACTTGGTTATCCCGCCGCATAAATACCTTTCCGACACCACCATTCTGGTCGGCGAAGACAAATAAAGAGGCTAGGTCATGAGCAATCAACAGCAAGCATTACCGGAAAAGGTACTGAATTGGGTTGATGAGCGTTTCCCGCTCACCAGCACATTCAAAGCACACGTTTCCGAATATTACGCCCCAAAGAATTTTAACTTCTGGTACTTCTTCGGTTCACTGGCCATGCTGGTTCTGGTTATCCAGATCGTTACCGGCATTTTCCTGACCATGAATTACAAGCCAGATGGCAATCTGATTCCTGGTACTAATATCTCTGTGGCTTTTGCCTCAGTGGAATACATCATGCGGGATGTGGCCGGCGGCTGGATCATCCGCTATATGCACTCCACCGGCGCTTCAATGTTCTTCGTGGTGGTGTACCTGCATATGTTCCGTGGTTTGATTTACGGTTCATACAAAAAGCCACGTGAATTGGTATGGGTATTCGGCACACTGATCTTCCTGATCTTGATGGCTGAAGCATTCCTGGGTTACCTGCTGCCTTGGGGCCAAATGTCATTCTGGGGTGCACAGGTGATTGTGAATCTGTTCGCTTCAATCCCAGTGATTGGCCCAGATCTGTCAGTGTTGATCCGTGGTGACTTCGTAGTCTCTGATGCCACGCTGAACCGCTTCTTTGCTCTGCACGTAATTGCCGTACCGCTGGTGCTGCTGGGCTTGGTGGTTGCGCACTTGGTGGCACTGCACGAAGTAGGTTCAAACAACCCAGATGGCGTGGAAATCAAGAAAAACAAAGACCCCATCACCCACATTCCAGTGGATGGTATTGCCTTCCACCCTTACTACACCGTGAAAGACGTATTGGGTGTAGCGGTATTCCT
Organism: uncultured Chitinibacter sp.; assembly: GCF_945957625.1. Classification (NCBI taxonomy): domain Bacteria; kingdom Pseudomonadati; phylum Pseudomonadota; class Betaproteobacteria; order Neisseriales; family Chitinibacteraceae; genus Chitinibacter; species uncultured Chitinibacter sp. Next base: position 135,195 of record NZ_CAMFLP010000001.1, on the reverse strand, counting down.
GGCAGTATTCTGCGGCATTTTGTTCTTTGCACCAGAGATGGGTGGCTTCTTCCTTGAGCATCCAAACTTTGACCCAGCAGATGCGCTGAAAACTCCACCGCACATTGCGCCGGTTTGGTACTTCACGCCGTTCTACGCCATTCTGCGTGCGATCCCATCGTTCTTGGGCACACAAGTTTGGGGTGTATTGGGCATGGGTGCCGCGGTAGTCCTGATCGCCTTCCTGCCATGGCTGGATCGCTCGCCGATCAAATCGGTGCGCTACCGTCCAACTAGCTTCAAAGTCATGCTGGTACTGTTCATTATTGCCTTCATCGGCCTGGGCATTCTGGGTGCGAAACCAGCAACCGATACCCGCACGATCATTTCGCAGATTTTGAGCGTGGTTTACTTCGCGTTCTTCCTGGGCATGCCGTTCTACACCAAAAATGAGAAACCATGCGCACCAGTACCTGAGCGTGTGACATTCTCAACCGGCAAACAAAAAATGATGTTCTTTGTCTACGTGGCGCTGGCTGTTGGCGGTGCGTATCTGTTCGGCAGCTTGGTATAAGGGGAAGGCCATGAAAAAAACAATCACTAGCCTGCTCGCTTTTGCTGCACTGGCGTTGGGTGGTAACGCATTAGCTGCTGGCGGCGAAGGCGTCCATCTGGACAAAGCACCAATCGACCCGAGCAATGCCGAGAGCATTCAGCGTGGTGCACAAACTTTTGTAAACTACTGTCTGTCATGTCATGGTGCAGCGGTGATGCGTTACAACCGTCTGCAAGATCTGGGCCTGACTGAAGCGCAAATCAAAAGCAATCTGATGTTCACCACCGAAAAAGTGGGTGATCAGATGCGCGTGGCCATGGCTGCGAAAGATGGCAAAGTTTGGTTTGGGGCAACGCCACCTGACCTGAGTCTCATCGCACGCTCACGCGGTGCGGACTGGCTGTACACCTATTTGCGTACTTTCTACCGTGATGATACCCGCCCAACCGGCTGGAACAATCTGGTATTCGACAAAGTTGGCATGCCGCACGTACTGTGGGAACTGCAAGGCGAACAGGTACTGGAAGTGAAAGGCGAAGGCCCACACGCCGAGAAAACCCTGAAACTGGTTAAACCAGGCCTACTCACCCGTGGCGGTGAAAACGGTCAGTTTGATAACCACGAGTACGATACGCGCGTGGCCGATCTGGTGAATTACCTGTCATATATGGCCGAGCCAGCGCAGGTGAAACGTGAACAAATCGGTTATGGCGTATTGCTGTTCCTGATCTTGTTCCTGATCCCAGTAAGCTACTTGCTGAAAAAAGAATACTGGCGCGACGTGCACTAAGCACAGCAGCCAGCAAAAAGGGCGGTGATTTCACCGCCCTTTTTTATTGCCTATCCATTGTTAGGCTTAACCACAAATCACCCCACTCAAGCATTACATCGTCAGCTGTCCATTGGCTTCTGGCTGCCATATCACATCGAGTACCGTCACCGTCACTTGCTGGCGGCCCGGGGTCGGCCAATGAATACTCTGCCCTACTGACAAGCCCAGCAACGCACTACCCATCGGCGCGGTAATTGCAATCTTGCCAGCATCGCCCGCCGTTTCGTGCGGATAACACAAAGTGAGCGCAAATTCCTCGCCACTGGGCTGCATGGCAAATTTCACAGTCGAATGCATCGTCACAACCGACGCTGGCATGGCCTCGGGGCTGAGCAAGGTGGCCCGCTCCAGCTCTTTTTCCAAAGCGGCCGCACCAGGAAATTGCGCCGCTGGCGTACGGGCAATTAAAGTGGACAGACGCTCATAATCAAGGGTGGAAACCAGAATCGGGGGTAAATCGGCCTGTTGCATTTTGCCTTCCTTTTTTTGCACAACCATCGTATTTCATTAGATCTTCAGCGCAGATAGATGTTCCAAAGCCTGTGTGGTCATATTTACCTTGCCAGCCAACCAAACCTTAAATTTTTATTTAAAAATCATTCACTTAAGCATCTATTTCTGGAGATCGCAGTGCAATAACGGTAAAATGCTGCTGTTAAATTAATCAGCCCGAGGGTTCCCGCCTTATGATGAAGCTTTATTCCGGCACTTCTTGCCCGTTTAGCCACCGCTGCCGCATTGTGCTGTTTGAAAAAGGCATGGATTTTGAAATCCTCGACGTGGATATTCACAGCAAGCCGGAAGATCTGGCGATCATGAATCCGTACAATGAAGTACCTGTGCTGGTAGAGCGTGATCTGCAGTTGTATGAATCCAACATCATCAATGAATACATCGATGAGCGCTTCCCACACCCGCAACTAATGCCAGCTGATCCAGTGATGCGCGCCCGCGCCCGCCTGATGCTGTTCAATCTGGAGCGTGAGCTGTTTATCCATGTCAAAACGCTGGAAGACAGCACTGCGAAAAAAGCCCAGCTGGAAGCCGCTCGCACCGCTATCCGCGACAACCTGACCCAAATCGCGCCGATCTTCACCAAGCAAAAATACATCCTGGGTGAAGAATTCTCGATGCTGGATGTGGCGATTGCTCCACTGCTGTGGCGCTTTGAGCACTACGGCATCGAAGTTACCAAAGGCCTGATTCCAGTGATGAAATATGCCGAGCGTCTATTTAGCCGCGAAGCATTTATCGAATCGCTGACCGCCAATGAAAAGGCTATGCGCAAATAAGCAGGCAAGCCCCGGCAACGGGGCTTTTTTTTAGCGGATGCGCATTACAGCAATTTAATGCCAGCCTGATACAATTGATTGAGTACATTTACTTTTGCGGGGCCGACTACGATGCAGACTGTTTCGACCAAACCGTACCTGATTCGCGCGATTCATGAATGGTGTTCCGACCAAGGCTTTACCCCTTATTTGGTGGTGGCCGTGCGCGGCAAAATGCAAGTGCCGATGGAATACGTGAAAAACGGCGAAATCGTGCTGAATATCAGCTACAACGCCTGCCGCAATCTCACCATCGCCAATGATTTCATCAGCTTCTCGGCGCGATTTAATGGCATTTCTCGCGATATCGCGATTCCGGTCGGCGCCGTGATTTCCATCTTCTCGCGCGAAAACGGCGAAGGCATGGGCTTTGAATATGAAGGCGATGCACAAGGCGAGCCAGAAAGCGCCCCCGAATCTGGCAGCGAGCCGCCACCGCAAGAGCCGCCGCCACGTCCAAGTGGCCGTCCGCAGTTGCGAGTGGTGAAATAAGCCGGCTTCAATCCCTATAAAAAAACCGCGCCATGCGCGGTTTTTTTATTTGCACTGCTAGGCTGGCCGTACACAGCCAGCACCACCTTTAGGCTTCATCAGCCTCATCAGCCACTTCATCCTCTGCCGACAACATCGCCCCGGCCTCTTTGGCCGCCGCCCGCTCGGCACTGATGCGCTGCAGCACTGCGGCAAAGAAGGCATCGGTATTGTGCAGATGCGGCATCAGCTGCAGATACTGATCGGGCAGCTCGATCGTTACGCGCTCTTTACTGAGCACCTCGCGCGCATCCAGCAATTCAAAATCTGGATTTTGCGCCAAAAAGGCTTCCACAATGGCTTGGTTTTCACTCTGCAGGAAACTGCAAGTGGCATACACCAACCGGCCACCATGCTTCACCAGCCGTGCTGCCGATTGCAAAATACTGCGCTGCTTGGCATTCAGCTCCTGCACACTCGTGGCGTTCTGACGCATTTTCAGATCCGGATTGCGGCGCAATGTGCCCATGCCCGAACACGGTGAATCCACCAACACCACATCCATTTTACCGGCCAGGCGTTTGATCTTTTGATCATTTTCCGAGGCGATCAGCTGCGGATTCACATTCGAGAGCCCCGAGCGCGCCAGCCGCGGCTTCAAATTGGCCAAGCGTTTTTCCGACACATCAAAGGCATACAGGCGGCCCGTGTTTTGCATCATCGCGCCCAGTAGCAAAGTTTTGCCCCCTGCGCCGGCACAAAAATCCGCCACCATCTGGCCGCGTTTCGCGCCGCACAAAAGCCCGAGCAGCTGGCTGCCTTCATCCTGCACTTCCACGCGGCCTTCGATAAAGCATTTGTATTTATTGATAGCGGGCTTACCCTCTACGCGCAGACCCCATGGCGAATACGGAGTTGGCGCGGTATTGATGTCGCCAGCGGCTTTTAATTCTGCCGCGACGGCGTCGCGCTTGGCCTTGATGCTATTGACGCGAATATCCAGTGGCGCAGCTTGCAGCATGGCCTGCCCCAGCGCCAGAATTGCGGCCTCATCCTGCCCTTCCGCCACCAGCGTATCCACCAGCCACTGGGGTATAGCCGCACGGACGTTCAGTGGTGCGTCTCGCAGGGCCATACCCTTCATTTGGCCAGCGCGGGTTTTGTCCTCATCGGTAAATACCGGTGGCAATTCGCGCACGTTCAGGTGTTTGATCCTGGTGAAGTAGGCCAGCAGCAATTCACGCGTGCTGGGCAATTTGCCTGCTTCGCCGCCCGCCAACCATTCCAGCTGCGGCAAGTGGCGCAACATGCCAAACACGGTTTCGGCAATGATGGCGCGATCTTTGTGGCCGAGGTCTTTATTCTCGCGAAAATGTCGCGATACCACCGCATCCGCCGGGGCGGTAAAGCCCAGCGCGCTATTGAGGATATCCAGCGTGGCCGATAATTGCTTGGGGGTCATATTCACTCTCTTCACCAGCCTGCGGCGCAGGCCTTGTTGTTCGTTTTGGACGCGCTTAACGGCGCAGACCTGTGTATTAGTTTGGATACGCCTAGCGGCGCAGGCCCTGTTAATAGTTGGGTTACGCCTAGCGGCGCATCCCGGATTTATTTGGGTCAACCCACTCCAGCACCTTCTTGCCGTCCAGAGTTAGATTGTAGGCCGTGAGGTCAAAGCGGCCATATTTTTCGGTATAGATCTGCATCCGTATCGGCAGATTATGCCAATCGGGTGCCAGCCAGAAATCCGCATGATTGGCCTTGTTGTCCGCCGCCAGCAGCACGGCGGTTAGGTCTTGTTGGCCAACCCGGATTTGCGCCTCCCCTTTCACAGCAAAGTGCACATCGGGATAGCGCTTTTTACCGGTAAACATCGCCATGCCATACTGGGCCTGCCCCCCCCCCATCAAAGCCAGATGCAAGCCCGCTGACATCACATCCTGATCACCGGGTTCAAAAGGCTCGATCGTTACCTGACTTTTATTGGTAATGGTGGCCTCCATGGTCTCCCAGTTAAACTCCACCGAGTTTTTCGGCTTATCCGGGCCATTGGAAAGATCGGCAAAAAACTCCGGCATCACCCCGGCCTTGCCTATGCGGCCACGGCTGACATAGCGAATGCCAACCGGCAATACTTTCAGCTCCAGATCATAGCGGCCATCGGCCAGTTTCCAGTGCAAAAAGGCATTCATTACCGCATAGCGGTATTCAATCAGCACCTCGCGGGGAAAGCGCTTGGCCGCCTGATGATTAATCTGCGTGGCCGCAGTGCTCGCCTTGCTGGCGCGGCTGGCGCCTTGGCTCCTCGCCAGCTTGGCTGGGCTACTGGCAGCTTCACTGGCCACGACGCTCAACGGCGCACTGGCAGGACTACTCGCCAGTACCGCACTCGCCACGCTACTGGCCCGACTGGCGCTCAAGGCTGCTAGCGCCGCCACTTGCGAAGCAGATTCCTGCGCGACCTTGCTCGCTACCGTTTCCTTAGCCGCTTGACTGGCCACAGCCTTGGGCGCTGGCGCAGCCTTTTTCACTGGCTGCACAGGTAGCGCTGGGCTAGCGAGATACACCTGCTGTTGCTCGGCTGGTTTCACCTTGCTCGCACTGCCGGTCAGGCTATCATCCAGTGCCTGTGCCTGCAGCTGACGCTTGGTTTGCTGTACTTTCAGTGGCGGAGCATCACGGTGCAGCCACCAGTCATACAGTGGCTGCGCCAAGAGCGTACCGAGGTGCAACAGCACCGAGGCCAATAAAGCCCAAGCAAGAAACCGTGGCCAGCGCGCCATGCTCTCCCCTTACACCGCCGGCGAACGCAGTGCCTGATCGGCGCGCGCCGGCGTCAGTAAACGCACTTTGCCCGCTGCAATCTGCAGGGCATCGGCCACAAACCATGCGACGGCTTGCGGGTAAAGCTGATGCTCTTGCACCAAAATGCGCGCCGCCAAACTTTCGGCGGTGTCGTCGGCCAGCACCGGCACAGCGGCTTGGGCGATAATCGGGCCATGATCCAGCTCGGCTGTCACAAAATGCACAGTGCAACCGGCGAGCTTCACGCCCTCATCCAGCGCTCGCTGATGAGTATTCAGGCCGGTAAAGGCCGGCAACAAAGACGGATGCACGTTAATCAGCCGCTGAGCGTAGTGCGCCACAAAACCGGCACTCAAAATGCGCATAAACCCGGCCAGCACGACCAGATCGGGCTCGTAGCTATCAATCAGTTGCGCCAGTGCCTGATCAAAGCTTTCGCGATCAGCAAATTGCTTATGATCGAGCGCCGCGGTGGTAATCCCGCGCTCGGCCGCCCAGGCCAAGCCCGCCGCATCGGGGCGATTAGAGATCACGGCGGCAATCCGTGCGCCGGCGATCTGTGCATTCACAATCGCCTGCATATTGCTGCCGCGGCCAGAAATCAGAATGACTACATTCTTCATGCCATATCCAGTGGGGTATTGCCTTAAAAGGCTTATTATCAAAGAGCTAACGGGACATACCCCAAGAGGGAAATCATCCCGCACAAAAACAAAGAGCGAGGTCTGCGACCTCGCCCCGGGCTGATGCGCCGTGTCGCTTAAGCTACTTGTGTTTGGTGCTCGTCACCAGTGCGGGCACGGATCTGGCCCAGCTGGTAAACCGTTTCACCTTCGGCTTGCAACAGCGCCGTTGCCGCAGCCGCATCGGCCGCCGCCACAATCACCACCATGCCTACACCACAGTTAAAGGTGCGATACATTTCTTGCTGCGCCACATTGCCTTCTGCCTGCAACCACTGGAACAGTTTTGGCATGGTCCAGCTCGCCGCATCGATTTGCGCCACCACGTTCTCAGGCAAGACGCGCGGTACGTTTTCGGTAATGCCGCCGCCAGTAATATGGGCCATGCCTTTGACCGTCAGCGTTTGCATCAGTTTCAACAGCGGCTTCACATAAATGCGTGTTGGCGCCATCACCACATCCGACAGTGAACGGCCACCATCAAATTCGGCGTTGAAATCAACTTTACCTAAGCTCAGAATTTTGCGAATCAGCGAGTAACCATTGGAATGGGCGCCATTAGAGGCCAGCCCCAACACCACATCACCCGGCTGGATTTCGCGGCCAGTGATCACTTTGCTCTTTTCTACCACGCCCACGGCAAAGCCAGCGAGGTCATATTCACCTTCCGGATACATGCCGGGCATTTCGGCGGTTTCACCACCGATCAGCGCGCAACCGGCCTGCTCGCAACCGGCTGCAATGCCTTTGATCACTTCGGTCGCGCTTGGTACATCCAGCTTGCCGCAGGCAAAGTAATCCAGGAAGAACAATGGCTCGGCGCCTTGCACCAGAATATCGTTTACGCTCATGCCCACCAGATCGATACCCACGGTATCGTGGCGGTTCAGCTCGAACGCCAGTTTGAGCTTGGTGCCCACACCATCCGTACCAGAAACCAGCACGGGCTCTTGGTATTTCTTGCTGATTTCAACCAAAGCACCAAAACCGCCAATGCCGCCAAGAACTTCAGGGCGCATGGTGCGTTTGGCAAAAGGTTTAATGTTTTCAACCAGCTGGTCACCGGCATCGATGTCAACACCGGCATCGCGGTAGCTCAGACTTTGCTTGAGATTTTGGTCGCTCACGGGAAAGGCCTCGTAGTGGGCGGCGCTGTGCGGTAAAATAAGCGCCAGATCTGCTAAACACGGCATTTTATCGCATTTAGCGCCAAACGACTTCCCCCTTTTCGCACTCCAGAGACTGAAAAACCGGCAAAACCGCCCAGTGGCCCCGATGAAGCAACTGATTCTCGACTTTTTACCCCCAGCTCCGCGCACTTTTGATGATTTCGTGCGCGGCGATAACGCTGAGCTGCTCTTTCAGCTGGGCGAGTGGGCCAATGGTGAAGTGCGGGCGTTGTATATCTGGGGCGAGGCTGATGCAGGCAAAAGCCATCTGCTCGCGGCCAGCGCGGCACGCCTGCCGGCCGGCATGCCGGTGTATCAGGTGAATGCCCGCGAAGAGATGCTGCCGCAAACGCTGGAAAGCCACGCCGCGCTCTTGGTCGATAATGTAGAAAGCCTCGATACCGAGCAGCAGATTACGCTGTTTGATCACTACAATACCCTGCGCGAAGGCACGGGCCGCATCTTGGCCAGCGGCACTTTGCCGCCAATGCTACTGCCCTTACGCGATGATCTCACCACCCGCTTGGGCTGGGGGTTGGTTTATCAGCTCAAATCACTGTCTGATGATGACAAACTGGGCGCGCTGCAACGCCGCGCGCGGCATCTGGGCTTTGAGTTACCGCGCGAACTGGCCGAGTATTTGCTCAAGCACGTAGATCGCTCGCTACCCAATCTATATGCCCAACTGGAAGGGCTCAACCAATTGGCGCTATCCAAGCAAAAACCAGTCACGCTGCCGTTGCTGCGCGAAAGTTTAAAGGCCAATACCTAGGCAGGTATTGGCCTTAGCGCAAAGCTATTCATCGCTCTCTAGTCTATACCCCTAGGGCATTACCTTCATCAGTACATTCGCCTGCCCGCTCAGCGCCCAACAATCGGTGGTAGCGGTATAGCTATTACTGCTGGAAGCATACGGCGCCGTCGTGGCAGGATCACCATCGCGCACCACGCCGGTATTGGCGTCGCCATCGTCCATTAATTTATCCAGCGCGCAGATAAAGCGCATATCGGCATTGGCGGCGCCGGCAAAATCGAGCCAAAGCCCACCCGAGCGATTCCAGACGGTCCAATCCTGCCCCAGCACACTGCGTCGATCCGCGCTTTGCAAGATATTGGTCACATCAATCAGCAAGACCCAAAATGCCGCCGCTTCATTGCCATTTTCAATCTGCCCATTGCGGCTGCCATTACAGGCGGCCACGGTGGCGGGCGTGGCGCTGGGGCAACCATCGCCGGGGTAAAAGCCATATTTTTCGTAAAAAATATTAATGCCGCTGACGATCTTATTGTATTGCGCCTGCATGTTTTTCACTTTGGCGCCATCGATCAGATCTTTGCCTTTAAAGGCCATCCCCAAAATCAGGCCGATGATCACCAGCACGATCGCCAGTTCGACCAATGTAAAGCCCTGCTCAGCGCGCCTCATGGCAACACCCGAATCCCGATCGACACTTGACCAGACAGCGCCCAGCAATCATCGGTGGCGGTGTAGTTTTGCCCAGCGCTGCGCACGATGCCGCTGCTATTAACCCCATCATCCATCAGCCGATCCAGCGCACAGACAAAGCGTACATCGGCTGCCGCAGTGGCGGTGCTGGTGAGTGTGAGGTAGTTGGTATTGCTGGCGTAGCCGGTTTGCGTGGTGGCCGCATCCGAAATCACCCAATCCTGACCAAACACACTACGCACATCCGCGCTGGTGAGGATATTGGTGTTCATCAGCAAGGTCATGGCGGCGGCGCTTTCGGTCGCACCATTAATCAAGCCATTGCGCCCGGTGGCTGGGCAGGTAGTCGCGCTGGCCGCTGGGGCAGTCGCACAGCCGTCGCCAGGGTATGCGCCGTATTTTTCGTAATAGATATTAAAACCGGCGACGATCTTATTGTATTGCGCCTGCATGTTTTTCACTTTGGCGCCGTCGATCAGGTCTTTACCTTTAAAAGCCATCCCCAGAATCAGCCCAATAATCACCAGCACAATCGCTAGCTCAACCAGGGTAAAACCGGTTTGTCGGGAAGCAGGTTGCATTGCTACTCCTTGTGGGGCACAGCGGGGCTGCGATTTACTCAGTCTAGGCAAGGGCTTGCGCGCATTGCAAGGCCAGCGACATCGTGCTGGTCGCACTTTGCGCACATCAGCGCCGCGATGGCGGCTGAGCTCAGGTATAATCGCGTTTTTGCCTCATTTGACTCAGTGCCGATCATGCAAGAACAGTACGCCCCGCTTTCCGTCGAAGCCGCCGCCCAGGCGCATTGGGAATCTACCCGCGCGTTTGAAGTGACCGAAGATACCAGCCGCCCGAAATACTATGCCTGCTCGATGCTGCCCTACCCTTCGGGCAAGCTGCACATGGGTCACGTGCGCAACTACACCATCAACGACATGCTGGCGCGCCACTTGCGGATGAAAGGCTTTAATGTACTGATGCCAATGGGCTGGGATGCGTTTGGTCTGCCAGCAGAAAATGCGGCCATTGCGTACAAAAAATCACCAGCGGAATGGACTTACGCCAATATCGACGACATGAAGTCGCAAATGAAGCCACTGGGCTTGGCGTTTGACTGGTCGCGTGAGATCGCCACATGCGATCCGGATTACTACAAGTGGAACCAATGGTTCTTCTTAAAAATGCTGGAAAACGGCACCGCGTACAAAAAAACCCAGATCGTGAACTGGGATCCGGTTGACCAAACCGTACTCGCCAACGAGCAAGTGGTGGATGGTCGCGGCTGGCGCTCCGGCGCGATTGTAGAAAAGCGCGAAATCCCCGGCTACTACTTCGCAATCACCAAATATGCGGATGAGCTGCTGAACGACATCGACACGCTCGAAGGCTGGCCAGACATGGTACGCGCCATGCAGCGCAACTGGATCGGCAAATCAGAAGGTGTACGTTTCGCGTTCAAACACGATATCACCGATGCCAACGGCAACTTGGTACAAGACGGCAAGCTGTACGTGTTCACGACGCGCGCCGACACCATTATGGGCGTGACTTTCTGTGCCGTGGCGGCTGAGCATCCACTGGCGACGCGCGCTGCAGAATTGAAACCAGAACTGGCCGCGTTTATCGAAGAATGCAAAAAAGGCGGCACGACCGAAGCTGAATTAGCGACGCAAGACAAAGTTGGCGTTGCAACTGGCCTATTCGTGACTCACCCGCTGACCGGCGCACAAGTTGAAGTGTGGATCGGTAACTACGTATTGATGGGTTATGGCGATGGCGCAGTCATGGCTGTTCCAGCGCACGACGAGCGCGATTTTGCCTTTGCGAAAAAATACAATCTGGCGATCAAACAAGTCATCTCTGTCGAAGGCGAAGAATTCAGCACTGATGCTTGGGCCGAATGGTATGGCGACAAAACGCGCGGCGTAACGGTTAATTCTGGCAAATACGACGGCTTAAGCTACAAAGCCGCGGTTGATGCGGTAGCGGCTGATTTGGCAGCACAAGACGCCGGCGAGAAAAAAACCACCTGGCGTCTGCGCGACTGGGGTATTTCACGCCAGCGCTACTGGGGCACGCCAATCCCCATCATCCACTGCGATTGCTGCGGCGATGTACCGGTGCCGTACGAACAACTGCCGGTGGTATTGCCCACCGACTGCATTCCAGACGGCTCGGGCAATCCACTGAAACAACGGACCGACTTCCTGAATGTAGACTGCCCGAAATGCGGCGCGCCAGCCAAACGCGAAACCGACACGATGGATACCTTCGTGGATTCAAGCTGGTATTTCATGCGCTATTGCGACCCGAAAGTCGGCGACGCGATGGTGGGCAACGGTACCGCTTACTGGATGGGCGCGGCCGGTGAAGCTGCTGGCGGCATGGATCAATACATCGGCGGCATCGAGCACGCGGTCTTGCACTTGCTGTACGCGCGTTTCTGGACCAAGGCGATGCGCGACGCGGGCCTGATCAATTTTGGTGAGCCATTCAAAAACCTGTTTACCCAAGGCATGTTGCTGCGCGATTGCTACTACCGCGAAGACGCAAGCGGCAAAAAACGCTGGTTCTACCCGGCCGAAGTGCAAGTACAGCACGACGACAAAGGTCGCCCGATTGCGGCAATTGCGGTTGAAGACGGTCAGCCGGTGATCATGGGCGGCATCGAGAAGATGTCGAAATCGAAAAACAACGTCGTTGAACCGAAAGACATTATCGAGAAATTCGGCGCCGATACCGCGCGTCTGTTCACCATGTTTGCTGGCCCACCAGAGCAAAGCGCGGCGTGGTCGGATAGCGGTGTGGAAGGCGCGTACCGCTACCTGCGCCGCCTCTGGACATATGGCTTTAAACAGCTTGATGCGATTAAGGCTGCGAGCAATACCCTTGACGGAATTGAACTGAGTAAAGACGACAAAGCGCTGCGCTTTGAAGTGCATAGCACCCTCAAACAAATCAACGCTGACTATGAACGCCTGCAGTACAACACCGTGGTTTCCGGCGTGATGAAGTTGCTGAATGCGCTGGAAGGCTACAAGGGTAACAATGCGGCAGTCGTACGCGAGTGCTTTGGTATCTTGCTGCGCGCCATTTACCCGGCCGCGCCGCACATTGCGCATACGCTGTGGAATGAGCTGAACTACGGTGGCGAAATCGCAACCGCAGCATGGCCTGAGCCAGCAGCCGATGCGCTGACGCAAGATGAAATCAAGCTGATGGTGCAAATTAACGGCAAGCTGCGTGGTGAAATCCACGTTGCCGCCGACGCCAGCAAAGACGTCATCGAGGCGGCAGCACTGGCCGAAGAGCAGGTGCAAAAGCACCTGGCCGGCGCCGCACCGAAGAAAGTCATCATCGTACCAGGCCGTCTGGTAAATATTGTTGCTTAAGCCCCCACAGGACACCGCCATGACCCTTACCCTGCGCACCTTATTGCTCACCTTGCTCAGCACCTTGCTGGTGGCGTGTGGCTTTCATTTGCGCGGGCAAGGGCCGGCGGCCAAACTGAGCTTTACCACCGCGCAGGTAGTGGGTGAAGGTGCCGCCAGCCAAGAGCTCACGCGGCAATTCCAGCTGATGCAAATCACTGTAACCCGCAACCAGCCGGAATTAAGCGTACAAATCCTGAACGAAAGTGCCGATCGCCAGGTACTAAGCGTCAACAATTCGGGGCAGGTATCGGAATATCGCCTGTTCTACCGCGTGCGCTTTAGTGCCAACCAAAAGGGCGAGCCGCTGCTCGATGACGTACCACTCACCTTGCAGCGCAATATCAGCTGGGATGAAAACAGCGTACTGTCGAAAGAAAGCGAAGAGGCACGGCTGTATAAGGAAATGCAGCGTGATGCCGCCGCCCAGATCGTGCGCCGGATTGCCGCAGCGGCAAAAGCACAACAGGCCAAAGCCGCCAGCACGGCCAGCGCTGCGGGGCAATAATGCGCCCGGATGAACTGGGCAAAGCATTGCAGCGGGGCCTGGCCCCGCTGTATGTTATTAATGGTGATGAATCTTTGCTGGCGCTAGAGGCCGCTCAAGCCATTCGCGACGCCGCACGAACGGCAGGCTATCACGAGCGCGAAGTGCTCACCGTTGAAAACGCCGCACACTTTCAATGGAGCCAGCTCAGTACCAGCAGCGCGAGCATGTCGCTGTTTGCCGAATTACGCCTGCTTGAGCTGCGAATTCCCAATGGCAAACCCGGAGCTGAGGGGGGTAAAGCGCTAGAAGCCTTTGCCAGCAATCTCTCCAGCGACATACTCACCATTATCACCTTACCCAAACTCGACAAAACCGCGCTCAATAGCAAGTGGATGCAGGCTTTGGCCAAGGCGGGGGTAGTGGTTGAGGCCAAGGCCATTGAGCGCCAGCAGCTGCCCGACTGGATACGCCAACGCCTGCAGCAACAAGGCCAATCTTTAAGCGCCAGCGCGATGGATTGGCTGGTGGATCGGGTAGAAGGTAATTTGCTGGCTGCGCACCAAGAGATCCAGAAGCTTGGCCTCCTGCATCCAAAGGGTGAATTACAGCTTGCCGAGCTGGAAGCCGCCGTTGCCAATGTCGCCCGTTATGATGTGTTTAGCTTGGGTGAAGCGGTACTAACCGGTGATGCCCAGCGGGTCTGCCATATGCTCGATGGCCTACGTGCTGAAGGCGAGTCCCCCGTTTTAGTGTTATGGGCGCTGGCTGAAGAAACCCGCACTTTGTATAAATTTGCCCAAGGCCGTTCGCGCGGCGTTCCCGCCGTTCAGCTCACCAAAGAGCTGCGTATCTGGGGTAACAAACAACGCCTCATCGATGGCGCCGCCAGCCGCGTGAACGCCAAACGCCTGAAAGCCGCCCTGCAGCTGGCCCGCCAGCTCGATGCCTTAATCAAAGGCATCGGCGAAGGTGATGTCTGGGCCGAACTCAACCGCCTCGCCCTCCTCCTGATCAACCCGCAACTTGCTCCCCGTGGCCTATGAAAGAACAGATCCTTGTTAATATCACCCCGCAAGAAACCCGTGTCGCCACCATTGAAGATGGTGTCGTGCAGGATATTCATATCGAGCGCACCGCACATCGCGGCCTGGTGGGGAATATTTATCTGGGTCTGGTGAAGCGAGTGTTGCCCGGTATGCAAAGCGCGTTTATCGAAATCGGCCTCGAGCGTGCCGCATTTTTGCATATTGCCGATGTGATCGAACAACGCCAACACCCGAATGAGCCGCAGCGCATCGAACGCATCCTGCACGAAGGCCAAGCCGTAATGGTACAGGTGATCAAAGACCCCATCGGCAGCAAAGGCGCCCGCCTCTCAACACAAATCAGCATCGCCGGGCGTTTTTTGGTGTTTCTGCCGCAAGATAATCACATCGGAATTTCGCAGCGAATTGGCGATGATGCCGAGCGCGATCAGCTGCGCAAGCGCCTTGAAGCCATGTTGCCCGAACAGCACGGCGGCTACATCATCCGCACCAATGCCGATCACGCCAGCAATGAAGAATTACAAGCCGATATTGATTATCTGAACCTGATTTGGGCCGATATTCGCCAAAGCAGCCAAACAAAACCGGCCCGCTCGCTGCTCTTTCAGGATTTATCACTGCAACTGCGTGTATTGCGCGATATGGTGACCGACAATATCGAAACAGTACACGTCGATAGCCGTGAAAATTTCGCCCGCATGACACAGTTTGCCGAACGCTTCGTGGTCGATGTACTACCGAAAATTCAGCATTACAGCGGTGATCGGCCCTTATTTGAATTGTATGGCGTAGAAGCCGAAATTGAACGCGCCTTAAGCCGCCGCGTAAATCTAAAATTCGGCGGCTATTTGATCATCGATCAAACCGAAGCGATGACCACCATTGATGTGAATACCGGTGGCTTTGTTGGTACGCGCTCGTTTGATGACACTATCTTCAAAACTAATCTGGAAGCCACACAAGTCATCGCTCGGCAACTACGTCTACGCAATTTAGGCGGGATTATAATCGTCGATTTCATCGACATGGATAATGAAAACCACAAAGCTGCGGTGCTGGATGAATTGAAAAAAGCGCTCGAACGCGATCGAACCAAAATCACCGTCAGCCAATTTACCAGCCTAGGGCTCGTGGAAATCACCCGCAAGCGCACACGCGAATCACTCGCGCACGTCCTCTGCGAGCCCTGCCCTACTTGCCAAGGCCGTGGTGAAGTCAAAACGCCACAAACAATTTGCTATGAGATTTTGCGCGAAATTTTGCGCGAAGCACGCCAATTTAACGCCAGCGAATACCGCATTTTGGCCGCGCAATCGGTAATTGATATGTTTTTAGATGAGGAATCGGCGAACTTAGCGCAATTAGTCGACTTCATCGGTAAGCCAATCTACCTGCAGGTTGAATCGGCTTACTCGCAAGAGCAATTTGATGTGGTACTAGTTTGATCGGTTAACCGGCTTCAATGCTATTGCCTGCAGCCCCTAGAACCAGAGGGTATTTGCCCAAAAGCAATATTCTATAAGGGCTACAAGGCAATACGTTAACCATTAATGCTCAGCAAACTCACACAAGTGATCGCGTACAGCTTGATCTGGTTTGAAACCAGAGACACATTGCTGCAAAATTTCGATGATTTTATGTGAATCATTATTTGAGCACGCGATCGCTAATTCGGCAGTGACTTGCTCCAATTCATCTAATGTCAAGCACCCCTCATGGGCTTTCATAATCCGCGGGTGCTCTGTACCGCTAACATTGTCACCAATCAGCAATTCTTCATAGAGTTTTTCACCAGGACGCAAACCTGTGAATTCAATCGCGATATCACCGTTTGGATTGCTCTCGTCTTTGACCCGATAACCGCTCAAGTGAATCATACGGCGAGCCAAGTCCACAATTTTAACCGGCTGCCCCATATCCAATACAAAGACCTCGCCATTCCCCCCCATTGCTCCTGCTTGAATTACGAGCTGGGATGCTTCTGGAATAGTCATAAAAAAGCGATTAATTTCGGGGTGAGTGACTTTGACTGGGCCACCAGCCGCAATCTGCTTACGAAAAAGCGGTACTACCGAGCCACTCGAGCCCAGAACGTTACCAAAACGTACCATACTGAAGCGCGTTTTAACCGTGGGGTCTTGTGCATAAGCCTGCAAAGCAAGCTCGGCCATACGTTTGCTCGCCCCCATCACATTAGTCGGACGTACGGCTTTATCCGTGGAAATCAGCACAAAAGATTCGACACCAGCTTCAATAGCCGCGGCTGCAGCTGAGCGAGTACCGAACGCATTATTCAAAATGCCCTCTGTGATATTGAACTCAACCAATGGCACATGCTTGTATGCCGCTGCATGATAGACAGTTTGCACCTCGTAACGAGCCATGATTGCCGCCAGGCGCATGCCATTTTGCACAGAACCCAATACGGGATGGATAGCTATCGGCAAGTTTTGCTCACGAATGACCAGACTTAATTCTTGCTCAATTGAATACAGCGCAAATTCAGATAATTCATACAAAACCAAGGCTATAGGCTTATTGCGGATAATTTGTCTGCAAAGCTCGGAGCCGATCGAACCACCAGCACCTGTAACCATAACCACTTTGCCAGAAATATTACGAGCCAAAAGTGCTTTATTGGGTGGCACAGGCTCACGTCCTAACAGCTCATCAACCCCGACTTCACGAGCATCTGCTAAGCGTACTTCACCACTCACCAGATCGGCCATACCAGGCAAAATTCGGACTTCAACCGCCAATGGCTCAAGCTGATTCACAAGTTCAATTTGCCGAGCCCGTGGAGCAGATGGGATAGCCAGTAATATCTGCTGAATATTACCAGTTGCAATTAAATCGATCATTTCAGAATTGCTAAAAACCCGCAAACCGCTAATCTGTAAACCTTGCTGTTCAAGGGCATCATCCACAAAACCGACTGGCTCGAACTCCTGACCAGTACGCAGCGCCACAGCCAGTTGCCTACCCGCGCTACCAGCACCGTAAATCAAAACAGGTTTTCTATCCATTGACAGCGGAGCTAAACGACGTAATACCGCTCTAGCTACAAATCGACTGCTAATAATAATAGCCATTGCAAGTAACCAGAAAATCAGCAACGATCCACGTGGCACCCCAGTTACTTGAAACAGCTGCAATGCCGTTATGAATATCAAAGTAGCCAATGAAACCGCACTAGCAATCGTAATAACGGCCCTATCCTCGATATAGCGAATTACCGCACGATATAAGCCAAGCCGAATAAAAATTGGCGTAGCAATCAATGATGGAAGCATAAACATCCACCAAGGAAAATGCTCAGGATAGGTCCAATCATCAACACGCAAAGCGATCGCGGCCCAAAGCGCAATGGGGAGCAAAACACAATCTGCACAAAGAATAATCAGGCTTTTAGCAGTACGCGGCAAACCGATTGCTTTTCTAAACATAAGAAAGAGAAATCCAATTCAACAAAACGACAAACAACAACAGTAAGTATTAGTGTGTAATACCATCACGGCGTAGAACTTTTAATGCTGTTAGAAACATGATTTTTAGATCAAATAGAAATGATCTGCGTTGCAAATATTCTACATCAAAGCCAACTTTAACAGGGATAGGCAACTCATCTCTGCCATTAATTTGCGCCCAGCCCGTCAGTCCAGGAACTAATTCATGCACCCCTTTCTCAGTTCGCAGTGCGATTAAATCGTCTTGATTAAACAAAGCAGGCCGTGGCCCCACAAAACTCATATCACCAAGCAAAATACACCACAATTGTGGCAATTCATCCAAGCTGGATTTACGCAAAAAACCACCAATCGGCGTTAAACATGCCTTGGGATCAGCTAATAAATGAGTAGCGACAGCAGGAGTATCAATCCGCATTGAACGAAATTTGGGCATTTTGAAAATCGCATTACGCAGACCTACGCGATCAGACCAATACAAAGCAGGCCCTTTGGAAGTTAACTTGACCAAAATTGCAACTAGCAAAATCGGAACAAGAAACACCAAAAAAAGAATCAATGCCAATAAAAAATCAAAACAACGCTTCAACATAAAAAAAACCAAATAATTATCAACAACAAACATGAGTAACATCAGATAGCCTAGTAAAAAGCATGTTACTCGAGAATACACCTTAGTAATTACATCGCAAACACCAAATTACAAGTATAAAATCAAAGGTGCTTATCGCTCAAAAATTCACATGCAGTTTTTAATAATGCCTTATCTACACTCACAGGCGGCTGCCAGCCCAATAATTTAGCAGCCTTACTAATATCTACCTGTAAGGAGCCACAAAGGCGCTGCGCCATATCTGATTTACCTAAGAGTGCAGCCCCAGTTTGCAGCATCCACATTGGCACCGGAATCAAACGACTAGCAACCCCCAGGGCTTTAGCCATACGCTCCAATAATTCAGTGGTTGATAAATCTTCGCCATCACCAGCCAGAAAAATCTGATTCGCCGCTGCGGGGTGATGAACGCATACCCAGATCAAATCTACCAGATTATCTAGTGCAACAAGACTACGCTTGTTTTGAATAGCCCCTAACGGCAGCGGAACCCCTTTGCATAACCATTTCATCATTGCAGCGAAATTAGCTTTAACACCTGGACCATAGACCAAAGGCGGCCGAATAATCACCACCTCCAGTCCCGTTTCTATTGCCAACTGGAGCAATTCCTGCTCTGCTTCAGATTTGGAGATACCATAGGAATCAAGCGGTGCAGCAATATCATCGGCATGAAATGTTTTCCCCGGCTTTGTGGCTTCGCCATTGACTTTAATCGAGCTGATAAAGACGAAACGGCGCACACCAGCAGCCACCGCTTGTCGAGCCAAGTTTAGAGTACCAGCAACATTAACCTTTCGAAAATCTGCAAGTGGGTCGAGCGAAGCATCATTCATAATATGCACCCGTGCAGCTGTGTGCACCACGACATCAATGCCTGCCAAAGCAACCGACCACGGGGTGTTGCCATCAATATCGCCAACAGCAATTACATTGCCAGTACCTTTTCGCACTGAAGCACGAAAGGTACAATTTTCGCTCCTTAATCGATCACATACAGCACGGCCGACGAAACCATTAGATCCCGTTATCAACAACATAATTTTTTCCCGTTTTTTTATCGATCACTTCCATAAACCATGAATCAAGTGTATCGATTAACTTACGTCGACCAAATTGAGCCTGCGCATAAATTCGTCCGTTCTGCCCTAACCGTTTGCGTTCAGCTAGATCCATTTTACTCATTTCAATTATTGCATCTGCTAGCCCTTGGGCATCACCAGCTGCGGCACAAAGTCCAGCATTGGCATCGCGGATTACATTCGCCCCTTCACCGTCAAGCATGCCAAGCAAAGGGATACCGGACATTAAATACGACTGGACTTTGCCAGGGATAGTCAATGCAAAAACAGGATCAGATTTTAAACTTACTAATAAGGCATCGGCACATAGGTAAAAAGACGGCATTCTCTCAACAGGGAAACGACCTAATATTTGCACATATCCATCTAAGCCACGTTGCATGACCTGATCGTATAACCATGACGACATCCGTCCATCACCTACTATGCACCACCGCACTTTAATTGATTGTGTTTTCAACAACTCTGCCGCTCGCAAAATGGCTGGAAAGTCTTGCGCCTCGCCAACATTACCTGCAAAAACGATAGTGAAAGTATCATCACTCTGTGCAATTTCAACGGCAGGAGTAAGACCTGCAGCAGAGGTAAATACATCCTCCGACCAGCTTGGGAAATATCGAATTTTCTGCTTATCACAACAATACTGCGCAATACTGCGAGAAAACGATTTCGACTGACCTAAAACCATATCACAGCGGTTGTATATAAAAGAAACCAATTTACCAACTAGATGCAAGGCAAATTTAGACTTTACGACGCCAATAGCTGATAGGGTTTCAGGCCAAAGGTCTAAAACCCAAAAAACCACAGGAACTTTCTTGAAAAAACGGAAAATAACGGCAGGTATTCCAACCGTAATCGGTGACGGCTCGAAAACAAACACAACATCGAATTTCTTTCTGCGTAGACGCCATACACCAAGAAGCGAAGCACTTATCATGAAACTAAAATAATTCAGCATCAATCTGAAAGCACCAGTATGTCTTGGCAGCATTGGAACACGAACAATCTCTGCCCCATGAAATTCGCTAAATCCAGCGGGATTCACCTGATAATCAGCTAAAATTTGTCCAGAGGGGTAGTTTGGAACGCCAGTTAACACCGTAACTTCGTATCCGCGGTCACGCCACTCCTGAACTAAATCATTAATTCTAAAATTCTCTGGCCAAAAATATTGGCTAATTACCAGAATACGCACAACTTATCCTATTTCTTCCATACAACGCGATTAACATAGTCGGTATAACTATGAATAATACGTACAACTTTATCAGAAACATTCGGCATCGAATAATCTGCTACAGGTCGCAACAAGCGAACATTAGATCGAGGCTGGTCAACCAAGATTTCTAATGCCTGCAAAACTCGCTCAATATCAACCCCAGTCATCATCACAGATGCTTCTTCCATCGCTTCAGGGCGTTCGTGTGCTTCACGAATATTAACAGCTGGAAAATTCAAGATTGATGATTCTTCCGAGATTGTTCCACTATCAGATAAAACTGCTCTTGCATCGCGCTGCAAGCGCACATAATCTTTAAAGCCTAATGGTCTTAACAAATTTACCAAAGGGTGAAATTGAATACCTTTAGCGTCAATCCGTTTTTGAGTCCGCGGATGGGTGGACACAATGACTGGCTCGCCATATTTTTCGGCAACTCCATTAAGAGTTTCGGCCAGTTTCGCTAAATTAATATCAGAATCGATATTTTCTTCGCGATGAGCACTAACCACAAAATATTTACCCACACCTAAACTCAAGCGGCTCAAAATATCTGAATCATCAATACCCTCTCGATAATGCATCAATACCTCATACATTGGGCTACCAGTTTTGATAATTCTATCTGCAGCTAAGCCTTCACGCAAAAGATATTCTCGTGCTATGTCACTATAAGTCAGATTAATATCGGCAGTATGATCGACAATTTTTCGGTTTGTTTCTTCTGGCACACGCTGATCAAAACAACGATTCCCTGCTTCCATATGAAAAATTGGAATCTTACGGCGTTTAGCTGGAATTGCCGCCAAACAGCTATTTGTATCACCTAAAACCAGTAACGCATCAGGCTTGACTTCTTCCAAAGGTCCATCAACAGCAATGATTACCTGTCCAATTGTTTCTGCCGCATTCTTACCCGCAGCATTGAGGAAGAAATCGGGCTTACGAACACCCAAGTCATCAAAAAAAATTTGATTTAATTCATAATCATAATTTTGCCCAGTATGAATCAAAGTATGATCACAATATTGATCCAGTTTAGCCAAAACACGCGATAGGCGGATAATTTCTGGGCGAGTGCCAACTACTGTCGCTACTTTTAATTTCTTCATTCTCTTTAATCTCTTTAAACCTCATGTGAAACCGTGTCCGGCTTCTGGCGGTCAAAAATTTCATTTGCCCAGAGCATCACAAGCATTTCATCTTGCCCAATATTTGTAATATCATGTGCCCAACCTGGAATTGTCTCTACAATCCGTGGATTCGCACCTTGAGTAATCAGCTCAATTCTCTCGCCAGTTAAGATATGGCGAAAACCAAACCTAGCTTCACCCTTAATCACCAAGAATTTTTCTGTTTTAGTATGGTGGTAATGACCACCACGTGTAATTCCAGGATGTGCGGTGAAGAATGAAAACTGACCACAATCCGGCGTCTTTAGCATTTCAACAAACACGCCTCGTGCATCACCATAACTAGGCACTTGATAGGAAAAATCATCAGTTGCTAAATAACTGACGTAGGTTGAGTACAAAGCCCGCATTAAACCTGTGCCGACCGGCTCAGTAATGATGGTATCTCTGCTAGACTTAAACCGGGCAATGCATTCAGCGACATACCCTACCGTAGTATTATAAACAGTCGATATATCTATCTGGCCTGCGGGTGGCTGCAGAGTCAGCGATGAGATAAAGCTTTCACAAACATCATCAATATAAACAAGCTGCAATGGCGCATTTGCATCGTTAATCGTAATCGGCAAATTATGCGCTGTATTATGGCAAAAAGTTGCGACTGCGGAATTATAATTGGGACGGCACCACTTACCAAAAACGTTTGGCAGTCGGTATATATACACTGATGTGCCTGCTTTCATTTGATACTGACGTAATAGATCTTCAGCAGCAGATTTGCTATTCCCATAAGGATTGTCAATTTCCGCCTGAATGGACGATGTATAGACAATCGGAACAGAACGGCCCAAGTCATTCAAAACCGCAATAATTTCCGTAGTCAATCCGACATTGCCGGAGTGTAATTCACTAACATCTTTTGGCCGATTAATCCCCGCAAGATGAAAAATGAAATCTGCTATCTTTAAGCCTTCATGCAAATCAGAAGAAGTGGACTCGCGATCAATACAAATAATATCTTTGTAGCCAGCTTCTTTTAAATGTACTCGCAAATTTTTCCCAATAAAACCATTGGAACCAGTGATCAAGATTTTCATGTCTTAATCCTCGGCCTGCACATCTTCACCAGCATGAATCGCACGAATAAAATCTAGTTTAAATAGCAAATTTTTCATACCATCTACATCAAGACGCTCTGTATTGTGAGAATTGTAATCTTCAACCTCAGAAATACGAGCATCACCCTGCTCAACAAACTTGCTATAATTCAAGTCGCGCAAATCAGGGGGCACACGGTAATAGCCACCAAGATCTTCGGCCGCTAGCATCTCTTCCCGGCTCAACAATGCCTCGTAAAGTTTTTCACCATGGCGGGTACCAATGACATTCACTTGATGATCTGGTTTTCCTACAATATCTAGCAATGCACGAGTCAATACTTCAACAGTAGCTGCGGGAGCTTTTTGTACAAAAATATCACCATTTGCACCATGCGCAAATGCGTAGAGAACTAGCTCTACAGCATCATCCAACGTCATCATGAAGCGTGTCATTGATGGATCAGTGATTGTAATGGGCTTACCCGCACGAATTTGATCAATAAACAACGGAATTACCGAACCACGCGAAGCCATCACATTACCGTAACGTGTACCACAAATCACAGTCTTGCTGTCATCCACATTACGCGATTTAGCCACCATGACTTTTTCCATCATGGCTTTTGAAATACCCATTGCATTAATTGGGTAAACCGCTTTGTCTGTACTTAAACATACAACACGTTTAATACCATTCACAATTGCAGCTTCTAAAACGTTTTCGGTGCCTAAGACGTTCGTTTTTACCGCTTCCATCGGATGAAATTCACACGAAGGAACTTGTTTCAACGCTGCTGCATGGTAAATGTAATCAACTCCTCGTGTCGCGCTTAAGATTGACTGATAATCACGCACATCACCGATATAAAATTTCAGCTTCGGCGTATTATATTTTTTTCGCATATCATCTTGCTTTTTCTCATCGCGAGAAAATACACGAATTTCAGCAATATCAGAATCTAAAAAACGACGCAGAACAGCGTTACCAAACGAACCTGTCCCACCAGTTATTAATAAAACCTTATCTGCAAACATGCTATTCTCTCTACATCTTTTTAAATTCGTTTAACGCAGAATGACACAACTTCCTTTTCTGCTCAGGAGTCGGATAACTAATTAAAACCGCCCTATATTTGCCCTTGAAAACGAAAAAACTACCTGCCGCGGCCCCCACCACACCTGACTGAGCAATTAGTGCATGAATATGTTCGAATGAACCTGCTCCACCCAAAAACGTGAATGGAACTTTAACAATCGATTGCAGCTCTTTAGCCAAGCCTAGATCATAGCCAGTCATCACCCCATCACGGTCAATTGAATTGATAACAATCTCACCAGCTCCTGCTTCTTGGAATTGAAGAATTAGCTGCGCAGGATCAATTCTATGTTTTTTTTCGCCATTATGCGTAAAGACTTCATAGCCTTTGGCAAAAAAACCAGTTTTCTTTCTCAAATCAGCAACTGCAACCACTGATTGACTGCCAACAGCATCAGCCATTTCGCTTAATAAAGATGGACGTTCAATAGCAGCAGAACTTACTGCGACTTTTTCAACACCCATATCAATTATTCTAGAAACTTGATGTGCAGTGGTAATACCACCGCCATAACACAAGGGCATTTGACACTCAGCTGCTAATTTAGCAATCAGATCAAAATTGGGTTCCACTTTATTGACAGTTGCATCAATATCAATCACCATCAATTCATCGGCTTCTTTCTCGTTGAAGATTTTAACTGCATTGATAGGATCTCCAACATACCTAGCATCTTTAAAAGCTTGCGTCTTAACCAAGCCACCTTTATGAATTAGTAGGCATGGAATGATACGTGGTCTAAGCATCGCTTTAACGCTCTATAAAATTTTTAAACAACTGAACACCCCAGTGATGACTTTTTTCTGGGTGGCATTGCACCCCATGAATATGTCCACGAGAAACAACAGCTGCAAAATCAATGCCATAGTTTGCATACGCGGCGATATCAGCTGAATCAATCGGATCAAAGAAGTATGAATGTAAAAAATAAAACTCAGGGCGCTCTTTTAAATCACCATCGAACAAAGAACTTTTTGAAGAAGGGGCTAACTCGTTCCAACCCATATGAGGCATGGGCATGCCAGCCAAATCAGGTATGTTAGTAAATGCACGGACACGACCAGGGATCCAACCTAGACCAGGTAACACTCCCTCGTCAGAGCTATCAGCTAGCATTTGCATACCGACGCAAATACCTATAATGGGCACTTTTTTTACAAAAACCAGCTCTTCCAAAGTGGCTCTTAATCCCGAATCATTTAAACATTGCATCGCATGATCAAAATGCCCGACACCTGGCAAAATAAGCCTAGTTGCATCTGCCAACTCTGCTGGTGTTGCAGCACGCTTTGCCTCAACACCCAAGCGCTTAAATAATGTGAGAAAGGCCTGTATGTTGCCAACTCCATAGTCAACAATTCTAATCATCTAAAATGCCTTTTTTCTAGACCCAACCGACGCATTATATTCGCTCCAGCACTAATCAGCGAGCGTTTATTCTTATAATCGCGATACGTTTTCTTTGGCGAATCAAATAATTGCTGAAGCTCTAAAACAGTCAGACCTAGTTTATGGGCGACATATTCAAACTCTTGCTTTAGAAAATGTTCATCCATTTCTGGGCGTGATATGCGTTCTAATGCTTCATCACGCGACATTTGGCCCGTCATAATCAAACTAGAAAAATGGGCACGCCGCTTTTCAAAGCCAAAACGACGCGGCAACCAAAAATCTTCATAAAACCGGGTAAAACGTGATTCATGGTGTTTATGCTGAAAACGCTGCCAACCAAACAAACGCTCCAATTCATCTTCAGCATCTTTTTTAAGATACGGCACCATATTAAGGGGATGATGCACCTTCATACCTAATACTTTTTGATACCAAAGTTTATATACAAGAATGTCCACGAGAGGAAACTCATTGTTTGGTTTGCCATCTCCACATTTCTGCCAAATATCGCCAAAAAGCGTCTTATCAATACCGAGGTACCCCCCCCATTCTTCTGGCTCTCGGCAACATTCAGTGGAGTAATTGGAACCCGTAATAATATGCTTGATTTTATACTTACGAGCAAATTTATATAGACCAGAGAAAAAGGCAGCATCTTGAACTAGATCTTGATCTGGAATACCGGAACGCAAGAATGCTACTTGCATCCGCTTCACGGCCTCCCAGTTTACAACTTCGGTATAAAGGTCGAGACCCAGTCCATCAACAAGCTTTTCAATATTACCGACCGCTTGGTCTGTATTCCATCCTGCATCAACATGGAACAGCAAGGGGCGAAGCCCCATTTTCTCTTTCGCGACATAGGCAACGTAGGAACTGTCGAGACCACCACTGAGGCCAATGATACAGTCAAAATCTTTCCCGACACCGTCTTTCTTTATTGAATCAGCAGTTTTCTGTAATGACTCCACTCCCTTAATACCAACATCCCAGCTAGGCTTCACATAATCATTAAAATTGGTGCAGTATTCACAGACACCCTCGTTATCAAAATTGATATTTGGATCAGAATGATCCATGATGCAATTACTACAGATTTTAGTATCTAAGTTTGTCATAACAATCAACCCAATTTATAACCTATTATTTGCTATCACTTTTACCGCTCAAGGCTTTAATAAAACTCGATGGCTCACGCACCAAATGTGACACCGATTGCAATCGCTGGTCATCTAGATCCCACCAATTACATTTCTCTAAACCTTCTCGAATCTCTTCTGAAAATCTATAGCGAATAACTTTGGCAGGATTGCCAGCAACTATTGCATAGGGAGCTACGTCCTTTGTAACAACAGAGCCAGCCCCCACTACTGCACCATTACCTATAGTAACTCCCGATAAGACTATTGCGGACTTACCAATCCACACATCATTTCCAATATTTGTTGTCCGTATATCATCTAATTCAAACTCAGAAAACTTTTTCTTGACACTATCACGTCCCGCATAAAATACAGGGGACATCCCAATCCATTCCATAGGATGGCGAGCACCTCCAATCGTCACATTATTTGCAATAGAGCAATAATTACCAATCAATGAATAGTAAATTTCACAATCATAACCGCAAAAACTATACTTACCCATCGTTGAGCAATACAAAGAGCTTCCCGCCTCAACCGCAGCAGTCTTGTGAATCAGCGAATTTCTAATTGAAGCCAATCGTACCTTTTTAGCAAATTTTGACCATAGATATTTAATCACCCAAACCACCTAGACATTAAGACTGAGAAATAAAAACTTTTGAAGCAATACTCTTCACACTGCAACTTACGTAAAAGAAACCGCTCACAACTCTTGGCGCACAGCCAAGTCGATTCAAAACAAAAATCAACTAAATAGTCTTGCCAGACTAAAGTCCAACTATTTTTTATAAAAAAGATTCCACATTAGACTTTAGCCGTCCTAGGGATTAGCTTTACCAGAAACGTATTATGCAAACCGCTTTTCGAGGCCAATCCGAGAGTGAATAGACTTTTCGCCTTGAGCATAACCATAGAACAAAAAAAACATACTAAAATAGAAAAAATCCAACAAACTTGGAAACAGGATAGGTTCAGACAACGCCCTTAATAACATTAGGCTAATAAACAGCAACGTAACGAACTTATCTAGCAATTTTTTCTTTGCAACCATTATAAATAACGGACTAAAAAAAACAAAAAGAAGGCCAAAAATCCCAAGAAGAGAATGAACTCGAATAAATGATATATGTGGATTACCATCATACTGCGACTCAACAACAGTTCCACTATATGAAGCCCCCGTGATGAACGAAAGAGCATCAATTTTAGCTATATATTGCCTAAATATCTCCATTCGATATGGATCAACCAGACCCTCCTGCAATTTTGTTGTATCAACTAAAGCAGACTTTAGAATGTCCACATAAAACGCAATAGCTATTACACAAACCAAAAAAGCAACAAAAATACAGATTCGCTGTAATTTTGAAACTCTTCCGAAAAAAAAATTAATTGCTGCACTTGCAAGAAGTATTAGCACAGAAACAATTAGCGAACCACGCCCAAGACCAAAAAAAGCAACCACTACTGTAAAGCCGGCAGAAATAAGGGGTAATCTTCTTAAAGCAAAAAAAGTAGTAATAGATAGCATTGCTTGCAGTACAATTAAATATGATGGAATACCATTTGTACTTGAGCCTGGAAATACCTGCCCTAACGGCTCTGGAATATCCCAATAAGCGTAAAGCGCCAGAAAAATACAGCATACAGCAATGGCATATACTATTCTCAGACAACCAAGCACATACTCTACCGTGTTGCAACAAAAGCTCTTTGCTGCAAAAAATACAGCCAACGTTGAAAAAAAATAAAACAGTGTGCTGACACCATGATTCATACCTACAATTCCAGGAAGAAATGCCAGCACAAAGAAATTAACTATTAAAAGCATGTTCGATGAGACGTTCGGCTCACCCAAAAATCTGCAAGCATATAAGCAGCAAAGTAGTGCCCCCATAAATAAAGTTTCAGGCATCTGCATTGCAAAAAGCAGCAATATTAAAAAAACAAAAGCCACTCCTAATAACACAGAAGAATCATTAGGAAAGCACTTAGAAGATCGTAACAATATATAGCCCCATGTACAATATCAGCAATATAAATCACTGAACTTTCAGTTCAATTTATTGCGACTTTGCCAATGTCATTTTCACTCAGGTACTCAACCAACTGTTCCAGCGTATAGATATCTTGCAGATCATCAAAAATCAACTCTGGATATATTAATTTCGTCCTGACTAGTATTTTTTTACCAACAAAATTTGGATCAAGATAACAAGTAGAAAACAAAGATACAAATATCACATTAGATCGACCATTTACAACCTCCAGATCACGAAGCAACTTAAACCCTTTATGCATAATTGGCTCATGATTATTGGGATGTGGCTTATACAAAAGCTCAATTACCTCAGAGGATGAAAATTGCGTTGCGAGCCTTGCCATCACCTCCAACTCTGCATCTGCAACGACTTTCGTAACACTTGAAGAAGTTTGCCCAATAAAAACGAGCCTTTTTTTCGAGTTTTCATTATCCAATGCAACTGGACGAGCAATGTGATTTTTTGTATTTAAGCACCTAATTTTATAGCTACATTCGTAAATCGATTTGTAATACATGCGTTGCCTATTAGTCAAAACATGAAATTCATGATAAGCATGCACAGGCAGATAGCTACCTACTCCATGTGCGCTATTAATTATGCGAATAGGAAATCTACGTATTGCTCTAGCAAAATCTAAACTTCCGACATCAAACTCATCTGAAACTTGAATTACCTCAAAGCCAAGTGCGGCGACCTCAAACGCGTGCCTAATCTGAGCTCGCGATTCCATTCTTTGGAGCGAACACAAGTCACGACACCATAAGAATCTCATCAAATCAATTGGTGAGTACTGATTGCCGTCCGTTTTAAACTTGTACCCTTTCTTAAAAAGAAACTTAAAATAACGCAATTGTCTCTTTAAATTTAGTGGAAATGGATATACTGCACGCAGAACATTTTCTTGCTCAGGGTCGAAAACAAGCTCAATATCGTCAACGTACGCTTTTCTGTAAATTCTAGACTCTGCAGCATGTCCACGAAAAAAAAATAGCCCAGCGATATAAAAGAGCCAATGAGCGAAAACCTTGATAACGACAACAAAAACTTGACTGAACTGCAGTTTATTTTTGAATACATCTTCCAATTCCCCGCTTTGTTCGATTTTGTTTTCCATATATAGCCGCGGATTTTTTAGAAAAAAAGCCGCTTCCTTATCATAAAACAAGCTAGAATAGCGATAAGACCAATTAACTCTCCGATGAAATTTATACCGTGACTCTCCAAACTTTCTAGATACTTCAATAAGACGATAGGCGTAAGTACTTGAACACTTCAACAAAGGAATTTCTGGAATTTTCACAAATCACCCTAACTTCCACGGCATTGGGATAACTCTAGAGGAAACGACCCAAACCGTAATAAAAAGCAACAAACTATTGACAAAGAAAGACACTGCGGCACCATTAAGCTCGTAAGCAGAAGTCAATTTCCAAGAAATTCCCCATCCTATAATTGCGATTGACGTTGTTACAGCTGACAACAAAGCTGTACGCTCCGCATAGAATAAATAATTTACTTGTGTATAGTACATGCCTTGAATCACGAAACCAGCAACAAACCACGGAATCAAATGGCGCGAGTAAGCATACCGATCATCAACAAACATATCAAAACAGTAGTAGGCTACAGAACATAAAATAATACCAGCCAAAATTAAAACCAAAAATAGTTGATATGTTCTTACTACAATGAGTCGACGAGTCAGATAACTTCCATCTTTCAGCTGCCTAAACAACCATGGCATAAGTGACTTATTAAGAGGATCAATTAGAATTAGCATCGCCATACCAACTTGCATTGCGACCATGTAAATCCCTAGACTACCAGCACCCAGCTTCGTTGATACCACTAGTCGATCCACACTAGCGAGCGCAGTTCCAGCCAGAACATGTGGAATCAATGGATAACTAAATTTCAACAGTTCAACACCATCAACAAAGTAATTACCCACTACTACACACCCAAGTCGCCAAATTAAAAAAACTCCAAGGATGGAGCTAGCAAAAATCGCAAAAGTATAGGAATAAATACGAGCACTTGATTCAGTTGTGAAAAAATATAGTAATATGAAACAAAATAACAATTCAATCAACGCTTGCACTCCTCGTGCAAGCAAAAACAATTCAGCTCTATTATTTACTTGAAAAATAGTTAGACACTGTAAATTCAAACTAACGAAAAATGAGCACACAACTGCAAGCAAAGCATAATTCATTGGCAAACTCACTATATCTGCGATCAATTTATAGGCAGCCATCATTAGAATGAACGCTATAAGATGTGCTACAGCCACAGTGACTATAGAACTAAATACAACGCTTCTAAATTTCTCAGCATCTACCTTATAAAATCGGACAGATATAAAACCATGGGCACAAAGCCCAGCTATGTTTGCTAATAAACCCACCCATATAACGAACGAGGTGACTTCACCAAAGCTATGTGGAGACATATTCTTTGTAAGTACTGGCAAAAGCAGAAATGGTGTTAAGCCAGCAATAGCGAATGCCACAACATAAAAGCAAAAAGAACGACTGAAAGTAAAACTCATTTGTAATGAAGCCTTATCAAAGCCATGAACAATCCTTACAGAACTATTATCGGCTTGAGCTTTATACTATAAATAACAACTTAAAGATCCAAGTCTTTTTCATAACCGAGCAAAACAGAGTCAGAAAAATTATCTTGCACCCCCCAAAAAAACCGCAAACACACTTATCTAATCAACAGCCATCAAAAAAACCCTACATTTTTCATCTTAACACTAATGCAGAGAATTACTTAAATTTTTCTCGCATCAAAAAATCCGAAAAAACAAAATCGAATTCTGTATCTATATCAATCGAATGGTCATGTCTCATTATATAAGCAAAGCACCCCTGACCAAAAAAAGAACTCTCAATCAATAAATTGGCTGTTTTTGCAATGTAAATTGCACCATTCAGCCTATAGTATTTAGGAAGCTCTTGTGAGCGAAGCTCACGGACTTCTGGTTTAATAAAATCAGTAAGCGAACCATCGTTTGGTAAAGTATTCATCCACAAAGGGCTATGGTCAGCTTCTGAAACAGAAACAATGCCATTGGCATTTTTTTTATTTAGCAAGTCAAAGGCCGCAACTATATCTTCAGCAGTACGCAAAGGACTGGTAGGTTGTAACAATGTTGTGAACTCTGACTGCCCAAGTCCTGCATTTCGCAGCCATTGTATCGCATGTTTAATGACATCAATAGAATTAGAGTTATCACTCGACAGCTCTAATGGCCTTAAAAATGGTGCTTCGGCACCATATTTAATTGCAATTTCACGCAACTCTTCTGAATCCGTACTGACCAAAACGGTATCGAAACATCCGCTTTTTATTGCTGCTTCAATAGTCCATGCAATTAAGGGTTTTCCTGCCAAATCAAGAATATTTTTCTTAGGCAAGCGTTTGCTACCTGCTCTCGCAGGAATAATGGCCAATGATTTCATATCAAACCCAAAATCTCCTAACATCACTCTGTGCTTTTTCAAAATCTTTCATCATACCAATATCCAACCAATACTCATGCAAACCATAAGTACCAACACGCTTACCAGCCTCCATGGTTTTTTCTAACAAAGTTGGCATATCAATGCGCTCCCCGCGTGCCACTTGTCTACGCAATTCTGAATCTATTACATAGACACCTGCATTAATGTTAAAGCGATATGTAGGCTTTTCTATCATGCGGACCAAGAAAGTTGAATCAGTTTCCAATACCCCATAAGGAACTTGCATTTCAAACTCACGGGTACATACTGTCGCTATTGCTTGCTGATTAATGTGTGTTTGCAATAAATCAACAAAATCAATCCGCGTTAGGAGGTCACCATTCATCATGATTAGCGGTAACTCACCAACTGACTCTGGCAATAGACCCAAAGCACCACCAGTTCCTAATGGCTGCTCTTCATGCACGTATTCAATTTGAATGTTCCATTTTGATCCATCACCAAAATGCGACTGGATCACTTCAGGCAAATAGTGGGTTGAAAAATAAAAGCGATAAAATCCAGCATCGATAAAACTCTCTACTATTAATTGTAGTATCGGTTTATCGCCAACCTTCAACATGGGTTTAGGGCAATGATCAGTCAAAGGGCGCAACCGTGATCCGAATCCGCCGGCCATCAGAAACACTGGGTTATCAAACCGTGGCTTAGCTTGCCACTCTTCCGTACTAAGTACATTGACCAAAATGCCATCTTCCACTACTGGAATCAGCAACAAACGTTCTACCTCTAAGCGTTTCAATATCTGCCCTTGATGACTTTCATCAGGCGTACAAGTCTGTGGATTTGCATTCATCACCTCTGTTATTGGGTCACTTAAGGTGACGCCGCGTAGTAATCCACGCCGAATATCACCATCTGTAACCATTCCCAACAACCGCTGCTTCTCATCAACAATAAAAGCAGCACGCATTGCTTCTCTGTCAATAATTTTAATCACTTCACGGATTGATTTTGTTGGCAACGCTAATGCATTTTTCCAGTTTTTACTCATTCAGACCTGCCATCATAAAATTTTTTAGTCGTAAGAGTCGAGAAGTCAATTTCTTCCATAACCTTAATGATTTTCTGGGTAGCCATCCCATCACCGTATGGATTTTTTGTTTCACTCAACTTAGCAAGAAATTCTTCATTCTTAATCTTTTCAAAACCACTTTGTATTTGATTCAGGTCTGAACCAGAGTGAACAACAGAGCTTGCACAAATTCTCCCCTGCTGCCTTGTACCTATATTGAGAGTAGGGATACAAAAGGATGGCGCTTCTAGAATACCACTCGAAGAGTTGCCCACAACTGCAATGGTTGATTTCATTGCAGACAGATACCGTAGGTGGCCTAATGATTCAAAATAATGTAATCGAGAGGGAAATTTAGTCGCCCACTCTTTAAATCGCTTATTAATCTCACGTCCACCCGTATCGGCATTTGCACCTGTGATAATTGCCTGTGTATTTCTTTGTGCGAGTAATGCGTCACATAAAGCATCGACCTGCTCTAAACTATCACCGAGCTCTCTAGTGACAGGGTGATAAGTCACTAAAAAATACGGAACTTCTAAAGAAATACCTAATTGAGCAGCTAGTTCTTCACGCCGAAGCAGTGGCAGCATTCTAATATTATCAAGCCCAATAGCCCCAACGTTATATACTGAGCCAGGCATTTCCCCCATTTGGATGACTCGCTTCCGATATATTTCCGTTGATGTGAAATGCAAGTGACTCAGTTTGGTAATAGCATGACGAAAAACATCATCAATCGCGCCCTCTGTTACCTCTCCGCCGTGCAAATGGATTATCGGTATGTTAAATACAGTAGCAGTTGCAGCTACGCAAAGGATTTCGTAGCGGTCACCGAGGATAATTAGTGCATCAGGTTGATTTCTTTTAAATACATCCGAAAAGCCAAGGCACGTCAAGCCCATAGCTTTGGCGGTAGCTGAAGCTGAATCTGCACTCATTAGCATTTCAACTTCATCATGAATATAGAAGCCATCACTTATGATCGCCTGAGTTGTCAATCCAAACTCAGGAGAAAGATGTGTTCCAGTCACGACTAACTGTAACTCAAACATTAAGCTGTCGCTCAAGGCACTTAACAATGGACGTAGCAAGCCATACTCTGCGCGTGTAGATGTTACTACACAGATATTCTTCTTCATTGAATCAGCTCACCAACAGCGTAATCAATTGTGGCCACCTTGCCTAAAAGATTAGGCCAATTCATTGGGCTCAAACCAATGCCGGGACGCCTAATAGTCAAATTAGTTTCAGTAAAAATTTCACCTGCTTTAATTGCTCTTGCAGCGACAATGCTTTTACGTGCGACAGTAATATTTTTTGCTTCTGATTGTGTAGGGCACTTAATACCATTACCCATTGCTAATTCGATGTTACGAACTGCTGTAATCATGGATGCTAATTCTTTGGGCTCGAGACTAGCAACATGATCCGGTCCGGGCAGTTTGCAATCAAGTGTGAAGTGCTTTTCAATTACAGCAGCACCTAATGCTGTTGCTGCGATACTAATTTCTCCGCCTGCA
This sequence comes from uncultured Chitinibacter sp., assembly GCF_945957625.1. Lineage (NCBI taxonomy): Bacteria > Pseudomonadati > Pseudomonadota > Betaproteobacteria > Neisseriales > Chitinibacteraceae > Chitinibacter > uncultured Chitinibacter sp. The sequence continues at coordinate 100,585 of NZ_CAMFLP010000001.1, read as the reverse complement.
GTGTGATCTGAATACCCATAGCTAACACCAAATGCTTGCCCTAATGTCATCATAGCTCGTAAATTCACATCTGACACTGGTGTCGGGTATTCGGTATTGCAGTGTAATATGCATAACTTTTCTCTTTGCAGCCCAGCTTTTTGCAAAACAGTTACGGCAGCTTCTACTTCAGCCAGATTAGCCATGCCTGTGGATAAGATAGTTGGGCGATTCAAAGTACCAATCCGGAACAAATATGGATAATTAGTTATTTCACCCGATGGAATTTTCCACAATGGAATATCCATTTTCTCTAAAAAACTGATGCTATCTGAATCAAAAGCTGTGGAAAAAAAAGTGATTCCACGTTTTTCCGCACGTTGCTTAACTAAATAATGTGCTTCTTCACTCAGTTCCAGCCGTTTAAGCATTGCATACTGAGACTCTTCTTTACCCGTATTTTGTTTTTGGTAGTCAGCCATTGCCGCATCTAGAGAAACCAAGGCTTCAGCACGATAAGTTTGAAATTTTACAGCATCCGCCCCCGCATCGGCCGCAGCATCGACTAACTGTAAAGCCAAATTAACATCGCCGTTATGATTTACACCCGCCTCGGCGATAATGAATACTTTATCTTTCCATGGCGTCATGCCACTCTCCTTGCCGGCACACCCATCCAGGTGCCCGCGCTTTCAATAGATTTTGTTACTACAGCCCCCGCACCAATTATGGTATTTGAGGCTAGTTTCAGTCCCGGCAATATCACTGCTCGGCTACCTATCATACAGCCGTCGCCTATTTGCACTCCGCCATTTAAAATAGCACCAGTAGAAATATGGCTATGTGCACCAACTGTTACGTCATGCTCGATCACAGCACTGGTATTAATAATACAGTTAGATGAAATACTAGTTGCAGCATTTATAATAGCGTGATGATGAATTGTGCAGCCCTGCCCTATTTGAGCGAACTTTGAAACGCTTGCATCTAATGCTATTAGTGTGGCAATAGGCAATTGACGCTGCAATATATCATTAAATATTTTCCGTCTAACGTCAGCGCCTTTAATCTGGCCAACCGCGACGTGAAAACTATAGTCATTTTTTCTTGATCCCAAATTATCAAGCCATTCATCACCACCTAAACGTGTAAAATCAAAGATAGTAGCTTCTGGCTTCGGATCTAAAAAACCTGCTACTTCCCAGCCCGATGTCAGTGCCACATCCAGACAGGAGCGGCTGTGCCCACCTGCACCGATTAGAACTAGTTTCATCGCGTACACTCGCCACTGGGCAAATTTACCAATCGATCGGCAAGCCAAGTGGCATTTGGCATAGGAGCGCATTGTGCCAGACTAAAGGCAGGCAATGTATTCATCAATGCCCAAACAGGCCGTGTCATGACCCCATTTTCATTGCTGTAATTTAGAAAAGCATCTCTTTCAGCAAGGGAATCGAGCAAGACTGCATTTAGCCAATAATTAGCCTGTGCATTTGGAGTCTCTTTTACAAATGCAATCCCAACTTCCTCACAATGCTTGATGTAAATTTCTGCTGTTTCCCGCTTGTTCGATAAAATCTCGTCCAAACGTTCTAGTTGCGCGCATGCCACCGCAGCATTTAAATTCGGCATCCTGTAATTGTAAGCTATCTGATCGTGGTGGAATGCCCATGGATGTGCCTGCTTTGCTGTTGTGGTCAAATGCTTAGCCAAATGCCCTAATTTATCATCATCCGTTATGATACAACCTCCACCGCCGCAAGTTACGGTCTTGTTGCCATTAAAACTGAATGCGCCTAAAAGTCCAACGCGCCCAGTATGAACACCATTAATTCGCGACCCCAGTGACTCAGCGGCATCTTCGACAACTGCAATCTGCCAATCGGCGCAAATTTGAGCTACCTCACTGATGTGCAGTGGCAAGCCAAATGTATGCATTGGCAGCACTGCCGCTATACGCCGACCAGTCTTGCGGTTGTAACAACAACCATCACGTAACTCGGCATTTTGCTGTAGAAATTCCAATAAGGACTTGGGTGATAACCCCAGGGTGTCTAAATCAACATCAATAAATACGGGATTAGCATTGACGTAGCTAATTGCATTGCAGGTAGCAACAAAGGTCAAAGGCTGAGTAATCACTTCATCCCCCGCTTTTACTCCAGCTAATATCAGCGCGATATGTAACGCAGCGGTACCATTAACGGTCGCAATAGCGCAACGTGCCCCTGTGATGTCCCTCATCATACCTTCAAATTGATCGACATAAGCGCCTACTGATGAGACAAAAGTCGAGTCGATGCAGTCGTTCAAATACCTTTTTTCATTTCCAGCAAAGCGAGGAGCATGAAGTGGAATAAAACCTTCTTTGCCATAGCGCTGACGGACACAATCAATTAGCGAAAAATGTTTAGATTTGAGTTCAGACATTGTAAATATCAGGCTTATATTTGTTAAGGTTTTCCGGCTTTGTGAACCACTCAACTGTTGAGCGAAGTCCAGCCTCAATATCATATTGAGGGGTAAAACCAGTTAGGCTATTAATTAGCGTGTTATCACACCAAAGACGAAAGACTTCAGACTTGTCTGGCCGAATACGCTGGTCATCAACTAGAAATTCAACATCGGCATTCATTATTTTTTTAATTAGGGCCAGAGTATCACCAATGGATATTTCAAAATTGGAACCAATATTGACTGTTTTTCCCACTGCCTCATCGCTCTCGGCAAGAAGAATAAAGCCGCGGCATGTATCTTCAACGTAGTTAAAATCCCTAGTGGGGGTCACATCTCCAAGCTTGATTTGCTTCATTCCTGATGCGATCTGAGCAATGATTGTTGGGATAACTGCACGAGCACTTTGGCGTGGCCCATAAGTATTAAATGGGCGAGCAATTGTTAGCGGCAAGCCAAATGCATTATAAAAACTCATCGCCATCGCATCTGCGCCGATTTTGCTGGCGCTATAGGGCGACTGGGGTTGTAATGGATGCTTTTCATCAATTGGAACATACTGCGCAGTTCCATAAACTTCTGATGTAGAAGTGTGAATTACTCTAGACACTCCATTTTCCTTGGCTGCCTGGCAAATATTCAATGTCCCGCGTACATTCACATCAACATAGCTATCTGGGGCAACATACGAATATGGAATTGCAATCAGGGCAGCCAAGTGGAATACTACATCGACATCTTTGGTAATCATTTTACAAAAATGAGGGTCGCGAACATCGCCTGAAACCACGTCTATTTCAGATTTGCATCCCACATCCTCCAACCAACCCCAGTAGTTAAAGGAATTATATTGTGACAGGGCCGTCACTCTACAGCCATGCTCATGCAAAGCTTCGACCAAATGGCTTCCTATGAAACCATCAGCCCCAGTGACCAATACTTTTTTACCCTTTAAATTCATACCAACACCTTGCACTTTTATTTAAACAAAAAATTAGAACCCTGATAAAATATCAAATTCCCCGCCTTCCAAATCTTTATTGGAGAGCAACACTAACTCATCAACAATTGGCCAATCAATTGCCAACACCGGATCTCGCCAGAACAGTATGCGCTCGAACTCTGGAAACCAATAATCCGTCGTTTTGTATAAACACTCAGCCTCCTTACTCACTACCAAAAACCCATGGGCAAAGCCTTCGGGGATCCAGAGTTGGCGTTTGTTTTCTTCACTTAGCATAACTCCTACCCATTTACCGAAAGTTGGTGATGACTTGCGCAAATCCACCGAGACATCAAACACTTCTCCATGTGTACAGCGTACGAGCTTGCCTTGCGGGTGCTGGATTTGGTAATGCAGCCCACGCAAAACACCTTTGTGTGATTTGCTGTGGTTGTCTTGTACAAATCTGATTTTACGCCCAATTATCTCTTCAAACTTGGCATGGTTAAAACTCTCATAGAAGAAACCACGCTCGTCGCCAAACACTTGCGGCTCAATGATCTTCACATCGGGAATTGCAGTATCAATCACTTTCATATTTAGAACACCTTTTCTGCGATCATGCGCAGCAAGTAGTGCCCATAGGCATTTTTCTTCAGTGGTTGCGCAAGTTGCTCCACTTGACCCGCATCAATCCACCCTTGGCGGTATGCAATCTCTTCCGGGCAGCAAACCTTTAAACCCTGGCGAGCCTCGATAGTTTGTATAAACTGACTTGCTTCGAGCATTGACTCGTGAGTACCCGTATCAAGCCAAGCATAACCTCTCCCCATTGTATGTACATTGAGTCGTCCAGCAGTCAGATACGAATTATTCACATCAGTAATTTCCAGCTCGCCTCTGGCAGAAGGTTTTATTCTCTTTGCAATATCAATCACATCATGATCAAAAAAATATAAGCCAGTTATTGCATAATTTGATTTAGGCTGCAGGGGTTTTTCTTCGATAGAAAGTGCATGACCAATAGGATCAAACTCGACAACACCGTATCTTTCAGGGTCATTTACTCGGTACGCAAATACTGTTGCGCCCGACTCTTGCGCTGAAGCAGTTTGTAATAATTCTGCAAAGTCATGTCCGTAGAAGATATTGTCACCCAAGACCAGAGCCACGTTGTCATTACCGATGAACTCTTCGCCGATGATAAACGCTTGCGCGAGGCCATCTGGGCTTGGTTGCACGGCGTATTGCAGCTTGATGCCCCATTGACTACCGTCGCCAAGCAATTGTTCAAAGCGTGGCGTGTCTTGCGGGGTGGAGATGATTAAAATATCGCGAATACCCGCCAGCATTAAGGTGCTGAGCGGGTAGTAGATCATCGGTTTGTCGTAGATCGGTAGCAGTTGTTTTGATACTGCAATAGTGGCGGGGTACAGACGGGTGCCTGAACCACCAGCGAGGATAATGCCTTTGCGATTGGCCATGTGTGTTTGTCCTAATTTCTGTATTCGTATCGATTGCCTAAGCCTGTTTGAGCACAGTCATCACTTGCCCTACGCCTTGTTGCCAGCTCGGTAGCACCAATCCAAACGTGGTCTGCAGTTTTTGCGTGTTCAGGCGTGAATTAGCTGGGCGTGGTGCGGGTACTGGGTAGTCGCTGGCAGGAATAGCGTTGATGTCCTGGCTTGAAATCTTTAGGGTATAGCCCTGCTGTTCAGCAATTTCATTCACTAGCGATGCATACCCATGCCAACTGGTTTCACCGCCGGCGACCAGATGGTAAGTGCCATAGGCGAAGCTGGCCTTATCCGTGCTGCGCAGGTATTGCGCAATAATTTGCGCGGTGACATCGGCGAGTAGGCTGGCCGCAGTGGGCGCGCCAAACTGATCGGCCACTACGCTGAGCGCGTCGCGCGTTTGCATCAGCTTGAGCATGGTTTTTAGGAAGTTGCCGCCATGCGCGCCAAACACCCAACTGGTACGGAAGATCAAATGCCGCGGATTGGCAGCCGCTACAGCCAGCTCTCCTGCCATTTTGGTTTTGCCGTACACCGATTTTGGATTAGGCGTGTCGGTCTCAACGTACCAGCCGTCTTTTTGCCCATCAAACACGTAATCGGTGGAATAGTGAATCAGCAAAGCGCCGAGCTTGGCGGCCTCTTCGGCAAACACCTGTGGCGCTGTCGCATTGAGTGCCGTAGCAAGTTCAACTTCAGATTCACCTTTATCCACCGCGGTATGCGCGGCGGGGTTGACGATGATGTCTGGGCGAATGCGTTGTACAAGCTCACGAATCCCAGCTGGGCGGGATAGATCGCACTCTTCACGGTCAACCGCAATTACCTCGCCTAGTACGGCGAGGCTACGTTGCAATTCAAACCCGACTTGGCCATTTTTACCCGTCACCAATATCTTGGGTATTGTTTGTGCACCCATGATTAGGCTCCGTATTGGGTTGATACCCAGTCACGGTATGCACCGCTAGTCACATTGCTTACCCAGCCTTGGTTGGCCAGATACCATTCCACGGTTTTACGGATGCCCGATTCAAACGTCTCGGCTGGTTTCCAGCCCAATTCGCGTTCAAGTTTGCGTGCATCAATCGCGTAGCGGCGGTCGTGGCCTGGGCGATCGGTCACGTAGGTAATTTGTTCAGCGTAACATTGCCCATCTGCATGGGGCTGCAATTCATCAAGCAAGCGGCAAATCGTCTTCACCACGTCCAGATTGGCTTTTTCGTTCCAACCACCGACGTTGTAGGTTTCACCCACTTTGCCGGCCTCGAGTACGCGACGAATCGCCGAGCAATGGTCTTTCACATATAACCAATCACGAATCTGCTGGCCATCGCCATAAATTGGCAGCGGCTTGCCATTGAGCGCGTTCAAAATCACCAGCGGAATCAACTTCTCTGGGAACTGATATGGGCCGAAGTTATTCGAGCAATTGGTCGTCAGCACTGGCAAGCCATAGGTGTGATGCCATGCACGCACCAAATGATCTGATGCCGCTTTAGAAGCAGAGTACGGGCTGTTTGGCTCGTAGGTATTGGTCTCACTGAAAGGCGGGTCATTAGTCTCAAGCGTACCGTATACTTCATCGGTTGAAACGTGCAAAAAACGAAAAATCGCCTTCTTGTCAGCTGGGAATTCATTCCAATAAGCTCGCACGCTTTCAAGTAAGTTAAACGTGCCCACCACGTTGGTTTGGATAAAATCACCTGGACCAAGAACTGAGCGATCCACATGCGATTCAGCCGCAAAATTAATCACCGCCCGAGGTTTGTGCTGTGCCAATAAACGACCAATTACGGCCCTATCACCAATGTCAGCGCGTACAAAAACATGTCGTGCATCACCGTCCAACGACTTGAGGGTGTCTAGATTACCCGCATAAGTGAGCTTATCGACATTGATAACAGCCTCATCGGAAGCAGTCAGCCAATCCAGCACAAAATTGCCGCCGATAAAACCGGCACCGCCAGTAACTAAAATTGCCATAGCACTGCATCCAATTCGACACTTTGAACTTTTATCTTTTGTTCGTTGGTTCAGTATTTCATTTAGACCGCCAAGCGTTAGCGATTTGTTGCAGAGTGCCTGCTGAACGTACATCTTGACGTGATTTACGCAGGGCCTCACTGATAAAGGCCCACAGCACCGTAGCAAACAGCGCCGCAAATACCGAAACCAGCACAATCAAAGCACGTTTTGGCCCGGATTTTTCATCGGGCACTTCGGCTACAGTCATTTTAAGCTCATCAAATTCCTGTTTTTTTAGCAATTCAATTCGGCGATCTAGTCGTTCAATCAGAGCATCCCAGTAGGCTTGCTGCTGTAAAGCATCAACAGCGGTAATCCAAATACCAGGATTTGCACTTGCAGATTGTTTTTTCATGCCATCGACAACCAATCGTTGTAGACTAGCCAATTGATCATGCATACGTACCAGCTCATTTTGCATTAAATCTGACACACCACCTTGAAGTGTCGATTCTGCCTGAATAGCCGCCAAACTAGTTATGCCATAAAAATCAGCAGGTGTTAATTGTTTAATCGTTTCCGCGATCTCTTGTTGTTTAGTGATTTGATCAAATTTTTGTTTATTCGATTGAGCCAATTTACGCCGAGTCTCAAGCTCAAAGCGTTGTTTAGAGACATCCAGCAGGCGCAAGCCATATATATTCTGCTGCAGGGCAGTGCCCATACGATTCGCCAGCTTAGCTGCAAATTCTGGGCTTTCATCTGTGGCGTTTACATCTAAAAAGCCATCTTTCGCATTCAGAGTCACCTTCAGCGCATCGTTCAGTTCTTTGCGTGTTGATTTTTTGGTTTTGGTTTGATAGTGATCGGCCAGCTTTAAGTCTTTCGCCACCTGCTCTAGTACCTGCTCATTTGTCAGTACCCAGTTGTATGTCGCTGCATTTTTGGAAGGGGCAATTTTCAACGTTGCAGTGTATTGATTGGGCAGACTGTAGGCTACGATAGCCGCAAAAACACCAGCCAGGATGGGAAGGACGACAATCTTTTTTTTATGTTTAGCAAGCACCAGCACCAAGTCCAGCAAGGAAATCTCATCGTCTTGTGCGTGGGTCATTACGGATTCAACAGCCATTTTTTGCTCTTAACATTAATATGATGGGAAGGTTTGCTTGCGTGCAGAAACTCAACAAACAACATTAGAATTTGATATCGCGATTTTACCTCAAAGCAATATGGCACTGGGCAATTGTAAGCAAAAACCCGCCGTTAAGGCGGGTCTCCAACGATTCTTCCCTGTGTTAGCAAGGCGGTGCGCAGATCAGATTCGTGGCAAGTTGTAATCAAACACCTCACGCACCGCTTGCTCAGCACCTTTCTTGCTCACAACAACCGCATGCATAATCGGCAATTCCCCCACCACCGTAATCAGTCGTCCCTCCTCTTTCAGCTGGGCGAGCAATTCGCTGGGAACTTGGGTAAATGATGCAGCAGCAATAATCGCATCAAACGGTGCTTGCTGGCTAGTCAGGGATGACGACACTTCAACAATCACATTCTTAATATTGGCTGCCTTCAGCGCGGCAGTGAGCTTTGCGGCTTGGTCAGCACAGGCTTCGAGTACAAACACTTGCGCACAGAGGCCGGCAGCCAGCGCTGCAAGATAGGCGGTACCAGGGCCGACGATCAGCAGTTTTTCGGTGGCTTTGAGTTGAATTTCCTGCAGCAGGCGGGCTTCTACTTTCGGGGCTAGCATCAGTTGGCCATTGCCCAGCGGCAGCTCAACATCGACGAAGGCCAGTTCTTTTTTATCGGCGGGGACGAAGTCTTCCCGACGAGTATTGAGGACACGATCAAGCACGGCGGAGTCCAGAACGTTCCAAGGGCGAATTTGTTGTTCAACCAGAAAGTAGCGTGCTTTTTCCCAATCCATGTTTGTGTAACCTCAAAGCGGGGCCAGATTCGGCCCGTGTTAGTCGAATAGATCTTGCAATTATCCCACAAGTCTTTTAGTTTCACATTCATTGAATCGCTAGGGGTTCTGGACTGCGGTCACAATGTTGCAAGAACTTGCCATTGTACGCCCTCCGGATGAGATACACCCTTGGAACCTGACCCGGCTAATACCGGCGTAGGGAAGCGAGTTCGCCATTCGTGCGCCCTCCTTGCTCCAAATCCCCAGCGTCTCATGCTTTTGATACAGCCGGCTTTTCGTCCGGCACAAAGACAGGAGATACCCCATGAACGCCAAGATCGATTTCGTTGCCACCGAAGCGGTGGTAGATTCGGCCGCTATTCAGCCGCTGCCCAACTCGCGCAAGGTGTATGTCACCGGCTCGCGCCCCGATATTCAAGTACCAATGCGTGAAATCAGCCAGGACGACACCCCCACCATGTTTGGCGGCGAGCAAAACCCGCCGATTTTTGTCTATGACTGTTCTGGCCCCTATACCGACCCACAAGCTACCATCGATGTACGTAAAGGCCTGGCGCCGATTCGCGCGGCCTGGATTGCCGAGCGTGATGACACCGAACAACTGGATGGCCTGACCAGCGAATATGGCCGCATGCGTGAGGCCGATACCAGCCTCGATCATTTGCGCTTTGAGCTGCAACGCAAACCCCGCCGCGCCAAAGCCGGCCAGAACGTGACGCAAATGCATTACGCCCGCCGCGGTATCGTTACCCCTGAGATGGAATACGTGGCGATTCGCGAAAATCTGCAGCGCGAAAAATACATCGAAAGCCTGCAAGCACTGGGTGCCAAGGGCGAGAAAATGGCCAAGATGATGTTGCGTCAGCACGCGGGCCAGAATTTCGGCGCCAATATCCCGGAAAAAATCACCCCCGAATTCGTGCGCGATGAAATCGCCGCTGGCCGCGCGATTATTCCGAACAACATTAATCACCCTGAATCCGAGCCGATGATTATTGGCCGCAATTTCCTGGTGAAAATCAATGGCAATATCGGTAATTCGGCCGTCACTTCATCGATTAACGAAGAAGTCGACAAAATGACCTGGGGGATTCGCTGGGGCGCCGATACCATCATGGATCTCTCCACCGGCAAAAACATCCACGAAACCCGCGAATGGATTTTGCGTAATTCGCCCGTGCCGATTGGCACCGTGCCGATTTATCAGGCGCTGGAAAAAGTGAACGGCAAGGCCGAAGACCTGACCTGGGAGTTATTCCGCGATACGCTGATCGAGCAAGCCGAGCAAGGCGTGGATTACTTCACTATTCACGCCGGCGTGCTGCTGCGCTATGTGCCGCTCACCGCCAATCGTATGACCGGTATTGTGTCGCGCGGCGGCTCAATCATGGCCAAATGGTGTCTGGCGCATCACAAAGAAAACTTCTTGTACACGCATTTCGCGGAAATCTGCGAAATCATGAAGCAATACGATGTGGCCTTCTCGCTGGGCGACGGCCTGCGCCCAGGCTCGGTGTGGGATGCCAATGATGAAGCACAGCTGGGCGAGCTTAAAACCCTGGGCGAGCTGACGCAAATCGCGTGGGAACACGATGTGCAGGTCATGATCGAAGGCCCGGGCCACGTGCCGATGCAGTTGATCAAAGAAAACATGGATAAAGAGCTGGAATGGTGCCATGAAGCGCCGTTCTACACCCTTGGCCCGCTCACCACTGACATCGCACCGGGCTACGATCACATCACTTCGGCGATTGGCGCAGCGCAAATTGGCTGGTATGGCTGCGCGATGCTGTGTTATGTCACCCCGAAAGAGCACTTGGGCTTGCCCAATAAAGATGATGTGAAAGAAGGCATCATTACCTACAAGCTGGCCGCCCACGCCGCCGACTTGGCCAAGGGCCATCCGGGCGCGCAGATTCGGGATAATGCACTCTCGAAAGCCCGCTTTGAATTTCGCTGGGAAGATCAATTCAATCTGGGGCTGGATCCGGATCGGGCGCGGAGCTTCCACGATGAAACGCTGCCGAAAGAAAGCGCCAAAGTCGCGCATTTCTGCTCAATGTGTGGCCCGCACTTCTGCTCGATGAAAATCACGCAAGACGTGCGTGAATTTGCCGAGCAGCAAGGCCTGCAAGCCAACGAAGAAGCCCTGCACAAAGGCATGGAAGCCAAAGCCATCGAATTTGTGAAAGGCGGCGCCAAACTGTACGACAAAGCCTAATGGGTATAGCCAGCAAGGCATTTATTGATAATGCTTAGCTGGCAATACATCCCACAGGTATTTTAAAGCGCAGCTTCGGCTGCGCTTTTTTCGTGCCCCGACCTCACGGCTGTTGCAGCGCGCAAAACGCCACGCACTCAGCTATAAAGAGCACAGCAGCCACCGACTGGCGGCCCATGCTTACAATCTCGCTATCCCCTTGTATATTCAAAATTGCTAATATACGCCACTCATTCACTGGGAGGCTCCCATGTTCGAGCACGATGACTGGCTGCAAGACGACGATGAGGCGAGCGCCAATGCGCCGCACGCCGCGCCGCCATGGAAAATCGCCATCATTGATGACGAACCCGATATCCACCTGATGACCCAGCTATCGCTGAAAAAGGCCAGCTATCGGGAGCGCCCACTGCAATTGATTTCGGCCTTTAGCGCGCGCGAAGGCTTCGAGCTGCTGCACGCCCAACCCGATATCGCCATGATCTTGCTCGATGTCGTCATGGAAACCGAAGACGCCGGCCTGCGGCTGGTGGAGCGTATTCGACAAGAGCTGGGCAATCAGCGCGTACGGATTGTGCTGCGTACTGGCCAGCCCGGCCAGGCGCCCGAGCGGGCGGTGATTAGCCGCTATGATATTAATGATTACAAATGCAAAACCGAGCTCTCGGCCGATCGCCTGTATTCCAGCGTGATTTCCTCGCTGCGCAGCTATGAATTACTGAGCGAGCTGGAAGCTCAATCGGCGCAGCTTGCGTCGATTATTCAGCTTAGCGCCAATGCCGTAGCCTATTTTGGCCCGGATGGGCTTCTGGCCTACGCCAATCAGGGGCTCAGTGAATTGCTACTGCAGCCGCTCGAGCAACTACTAGGCCAACCCTTAGCCAGCACCAGCGCAGCGTTGCAGGCGCAAGAAGTCTGCCATGTGCATACCTTTCGCCCCTTGGCGCTTGAGCAATTGCCGGCGCTGCTGGCCGCCGAGCCCAGCGGTTTGAATCTATTATTGCGCCGCCCTAGCCTGCGCTACATCCACCTCAAAGGCCAGCATACGCCCGATGGCGGTTTGGTCTTGTATCTGCGCGACATCACCCGCGAAACCGAACTGGAGCGGATGAAAAGCGAGTTTCTCAGCCATGCCGCCCACGAATTGCGCACACCCATTGTCAGCATCCGCGGCTTTACCGAGCTGATGCTGCATCGCCAGCTCTCAGCCGAGCAAAGCCGCGATATGCTGGAAACCATCCACCGGCAAAGCCTGCGCTTAAGTGATCTGGTCAGTGATTTACTGGATCTGGCCAAGCTGGAAGCCGATGGCGCCACGAGCTTGCAACTGAGCCAATGCAGCTTACCGCAGTGTCTAGAAGGCGCCGTACAAAGCATCTTGGGCAGCGAGCGCGGCCGGCTTAGCCTGCAATTGGCCAGCGATTTGGCGCCGCTTGAGGCCGATGCGGCAAAACTGCAGCAAGCCTTACGGCAAATTTTAAGCAACGCCCTGCTCTATTCCGCGCCTGATAGCCCGATTGTGATTACCGCTGTCGCGCAAGCACGGCATGCGCAGACTGGCTTGCAGCTGGAAATTCGCGATCAGGGCATCGGCATGAGCCCGGAGCAACTCAACCACGCCTTCGAGCGTTTTTATCGCGCCGATACCTCCGGCCACCTACCCGGCACCGGCCTTGGTCTGGCGCTGGTCAAGGAAATCATTGGGCTGTTGGGTGGTGAAGTCTGGCTCACGAGCCAGCTGGGGGTGGGCACCAGCGTTTTTGTGTGGCTGCCTACTGCCGCGTCTCACCCCGCCAGCAGTACGCCCAACAGCATACACACCACGGTATAGCCCGCTAGTCCAATTCTAATATTGCATTCAAGGCCATACCCATTAATGCAAGCCAAAGCGGGCTTTTGCCTGCTGCAGGGTGGGCCCGGCCATTACTTTGGCCACCGCCGTCGCCAGCCGCTGCTGCAAGGCGGGGCTGACTTTGGGGTTGGCCATCAGGAACACCGGAGTGGTGGTGAGCGGTAGCGGAGTAAGAGTGGCCAGCCCTGGCAAACCGCTGCGCCAGATCGCATACAAAATCACATCGCGACTGCCGCACAGCGCATCCAGTCGCCCCACATCGAGCATGCGTACGCCCTGATCAAAGTTATTCACTTCATTAAATTTGGGCTGGGTTTTCTGCAGCAACGGCTGACAACCGCCGCGTAAACGGCCAACGTCTTTACCGGCCAGCTCGCTCAGACTCTGCCAACGCGCGCCGCGCGCGGGCCACAGCACCAGATCAAGCTGATAAATCGCCCCCAATGCAGTGGCCTGCGCCGGATTCACCGCATCGCGATTCACCAGCGCCAGATCAGTTTCACCATCATTGAGCATGCGCACCACCCGCGCAAAGGGCACGATCTGATAGCGCAAGGCAATGCCGGATTCTTTGGCGACGGCATTAAGCACATCCAGATAAATACCCATCTGCCGCCCATCTGGCGCCAGAAAGGCATGTGGAATCACTTCGGGTAACACCACCGTGAGCGGCGCGGCCCGCACCGGCGCGGCGAACGCGACGTAGAACCACAGCATGGCGCACAGCAGGGCAAAGCGCTTCATCGCACTCACATTTAAAGTTTACCTGCCTACACTCTAGCGATTCGCCTGCCCGCCGCCTAGCCAGAAAAAGAAAAACCCGCCATGCAACACATGGCGGGTGGGGTATTGCCTTGTAGGTCTTTTCTACCAATACCTAGCAGCAGATACACGATGATGTATCTGCTACTAAGTGCGGCTTAGAAACTACCGGCGGCTTTTTGTGGGAATTCCTGCTTGGTGGCAAAGGTTTTCCCATTCACGGTCAACACATAGTTGCTTGGCCCCGCAATCGGCAGATTGTAGGTCAGCCCGATGGTTTTGGTGGCGCCAATGGCCACCGCTGGCAGGCTCACTTCCACGGTATGGAAATCGCCTTTGTAGCCACCGATATTGCTACCGGTGTGCTCGCTGGACACCACGGTAACGCCGCTGCCTTGCATGGTATTCGGTGCCGACACCGGATACTGGAAGGTCAACTTGCTACCGGCCGGAATCGCCTTGCCTGTGTTATTGATCAATTGCAGCTTCGGCTCGATCGGATAGTTTTTCTCGCCCAGTGCGTAGTTCACCAGGTCGATTTTCACATCCAAGACTTGCGCTGGCATAGCCGTTTTCGCACGGGTATTGCCATACGGCGCCGCGGTGCGGAATTTATTCGCCAGCAAGGTCGAAAGCGTAGAACCGGGCACATACTGCCCTTTGCTGCCGTTCAGGTTGGTGCGATTGGCATCCCAATCGTAGTCGCCTGCCAGCTCCCAGTTCATGGCCCCGCCAATGCCGTTTTTGATAATCCAGTCGGCCTTGATCGCCATCGATTCTTCATCTTCGGTCGACAGGAAGACTTTCTTCTGCTCATTCCACAGCCATGGTGCCACCAGCGTTGGATCAAAGTAGCGATCGTATTTGCCCACGATGTCGGCAGCCGTGAAGCCCCAGTCTTTCAGGTAATCACCGGCAATGCCTTTTTCAAGGTTTTTAGCGTGCCACATCGGATTCGAGCCCGCGTCTTCGACGCTGCCTTTTTCATCGACATCAAACCAGATATTGTCGATGCCTTTGGCGCCGATGCCGCATGGCGCTTCCACGCCCGGTGGGCAAGTATTGGTTGAAGCCGTGCCCCACAGACCATGATTGCCACCGGTCACATTCGACCAGCCGCGGGTGTAATACGGCACGCCCACGTTGATCCGGCCGGCCGGTACGGCACCACGGTAGTAGTGATACGCCCAGTCGGTATTTAGGTAGCCGATGTTTTGGTATTGCGGATCGGTATACACCTGCCAGAAGGCCAGCTCGCCATCTTTGCCATCGTCATATAGCGCAGCATTCGGGCCCACAAACTGATTCCAAGTACCGTGCAGGTCGTAACTCATGACGTTCACGAAATCGAGATACTTGATGGCCTGGAAGGCTTCCATCCCGCGCAGCAGATAGCCCGAAGCCGGTACGGCGGCGGTGAGCTGATAGTATTTGCCATCAGCAACGGCCGCGGTATCCAGTTTCTCGCGCAGGGCGCGCATCAGCTCGCGATACGCGGCTTGCAGGCCTTTTTGCCGTGGCGTAGCAAAGGACCAATCCAGCGGATTACCCGAGTTTTCCATCGTGGTTGGATATTCATAATCAATATCTACCCCGTCAAAACCATATTGACGGATAAAGGCCACGGCCGAATCGGCAAAGGCATTGATGCCCGCGGTATTCACTGTGCCATCGGCGTTGGTGGTCATGCTATAGAAACCACCTGAGGCCACGCGTTTGCCATCGCCACCAAAGTAGCCGCCGGTTTCCGCCCAGCCACCAATCGACACCAGCGTGCGCACGCCGGGGTGCTGTTTCTTGTATTTATTCAGCTGGTTGAAATGGCCTTGATAGCTATAGCTGGCATCCATAGCCGCTTCGGGGATATTCGGCCAGGTCATTTGGGTGGATTCATTTCCGGCAACATCGGCATTCACCGACACTTTATTGCTGCCATCCACATGCGCAAACGCATAGTTAATATGCGTCATTTGATTCCACGGAATATTGTGCGCGAGGAAAGTGCCCTGTTTCGGGTCTTTACCGGTACGCCAGTTGGCAAAGTAACCAATATTGCGACGCTGCAGGCCGTTGGCCAGCTTTTCGCGGCCAGCGGTGTCATAAGCCAGGCAATACGGCACATTGGCCACACTGCTTACCAGACCATCGGGGCGACATTGCTCGTTATCGCCCACGGCTGGGGTAGTGGTTGGGGCTGGCGTCACGACAGGCGTTGCAGTTGGCGTGGCGCTCGGTGTCGCCGTTGGGGATGCACTTGGCTTGGGCGTAGAACTTGGAGTCGTTGTCGGGGTCGCGGTCGGCGTTGCCGTTGGTGTGACGGTAGGCTTGGCCGTTGGGGTTGCCGTTGGTGTGCTAGTTGGAACTGGGCTGGCGGTTACTACTGGCGTCGGCTGCGCGCTGCAGCTACCACCGGCTTTCCACAAAGTTGGCGTCGTCGCTGGCGTCCAGCCCGCCCCAACAAACGCGGTGTGCGCGCTGGTGGCGGTGTAGGTCACGCCGTTATAGCTCACTACATCGCCCACTTTATAGCTAGTGCCTTCGGCCCACACGCTACAGCTGCCGCTCGGGGGCTGGCTTGGGGTGCTGGTGGGCACCGCAGTGGGTGCGATACTTGGGGCGGCGGTTGGTGCGGCGGTCGGTTTCGGAGTGGCGGTCACAACGGGTGTGCTAGTCGGCGCTACAGTGGGCGCTAGAGTGGCATTGCCTGACTCACACACGCCGAGGTCATTCCATACCCCCCAGGTGCCGGCCTTGCTCGGGTCCTCGTTTAAGGTCCACCATTTATTGCTGTAATTGTGGCCGTTCTGGCTTACGGTGGTGCCTGCCGTGCCATAGGTCACGGTGGCCGACCAGGCCGGTGCACAGCTGGCAGCGAAACTGCTGCCCGAAGCTAAAAAAAGGCCGAGCGCAATGCTGCTCAGCGCGAAACGCGTATGCATAATTTCTCTCTCCATCCTGTTTTGGGATTTTGTTGTGGTATTGGTATTAATTTGTAGCAATAGTAAATACCACTACAGCGCCGATACTAGGCTTTCCCCTTCGCTGCTTCAATAGCTGCCATTACAGTTGAAGATTAAATTTTATTAATAATCAGCACTCAAATCGGCATGCCGACTCAGCCCCTGATCCTCCGCCGCACCAGCCCCGCGCGGGCAAAAAAAGACCAGCACACGGCTGGTCTTTGGAGGTGTGAAGCGCGAACTTCGTCGCATTTACGCAGCAGCGCGCCGCTCATACCAGCCACGGCTGCGGTTCACCACCGCCACCACGGCCAGCATAATCGGCACTTCCACCAATACGCCCACCACAGTGGCTAAAGCCGCGCCAGAGTGAAAGCCAAACAGACTAATTGCTGCGGCCACCGCCAGCTCGAAGAAGTTGGACGCCCCAATCAGGGCCGATGGGCCGGCCACGCAATGCGCTTCGCCCAGCTGCCGATTCAGCCAATATGCCAGTGATGAAGTAAACACCACTTGAATCAGAATCGGCACGGCCAGCAAGGCAATCACCAGCGGTTGTGCCAGGATCTGCTGTCCCTGAAAAGCAAACAGCAATACCAGCGTTGCCAGCAGCGCCAGCAGTGAAAAAGGCCCGATTTGCTGCAATACCCGTTCCAGTCGGCCAGTAGCCAGCAAATATCTGCGCGCCAGCTGGGCGATGGTGAGCGGCACAATGATATACAGTCCCACCGACACCAACAGCGTATCCCACGGCACACTAATCGCCGACACCCCCAGCAAAAAAGCCACGATGGGGGCAAACGCCACGATCATGATCGCGTCATTTAGCGCCACCTGGCTTAAGGTGAAGTGCGGCTCGCCCCGCACCAGCGCGCTCCAGACAAACACCATTGCCGTACACGGCGCAGCCGCCAGCAAAATCAGCCCGGCGATATAACTATCGAGCTGCTCAGCCGGTAGATACGGGGCAAACCAATGGCGAATAAACAGCCAGCCCAGCACCGCCATCGAGAAGGGCTTAACCAACCAGTTGATGGTCAGCGTTACGCCAATTCCGCGCCAATGCTGGCTAACCGTTTTCAGCGCGGCAAAGTCGATTTTCATCAGCATCGGGATGATCATTACCCAGATCAGCACCCCGACGGGCAGATTGACCTTGGCCACCTCCAGCGCGCCCAGGGCCTGAAACACGCCCGGTACGAACTGCCCCAGCACAATCCCCACCACGATACACAGCGCAACCCATAAGGTCAGGTAGCGCTCAAAAAAGCCCAAGCGGGCTGGAGCCTCGCTCATTGCCCTACCCCACGCAATACTTCAGGCTCGCCAATTGCCCGTACATTGGCCAGATGAGCCAGGCTCTCATCAGACAGGCTCAGTAACAGCTCAATGCGGTGTTTAATCTGGGCAAAAATCTGCGCGAAGGAATGGCGTTTTTCTTCATCGGTGTCGCCGTGCGGGTCGTCATAGCCCCAGTGCGCGGTGATTGGGTGGCCAGGCCAGATTGGGCAGGGTTCGCTGGCGGCATTGCCACACACGGTAATGATGATGTCCATTTTGGGTGCGTCTTTACCTTCAAATACATCCCAGCTTTTGGAGTACATATAACTCGTGTCGTGGCCGATTTTTTGCAGCAATTCCAGTGCGAAAGGGTTGGGCTGCGTGCCGGGCTTGCTACCGGCGCTAAAGGCTTTAAAGCGGCCGTCATTCAAATGATTGAGCAGGCCCTCAGACATAATCGAACGCGCCGAATTGGCGGTACACAAAAACAGCACGTTATACACTTTGTGACTCATGATCTTCCCCTGTGGTGGTCTTAGTAAAAATACGCCCGGCTGGGCAATGCTTTGTGATGCAAGCCAGCGCCGTCGCGGCAGCCGGCACTTGATGCGATATACCCTACAAGGTATATCGCGCTAAATTAGCAGCAACCTGATCCAGGCTTGCATACCCCTAGCTCACTTAGTTTCACTCGTGGCTTTTCTGCCTTAGGCGCGCAACAGGCATTTTGCCCGCCCTCTGCGGCACCACGATTAAAGGTCGGAATCGCGCCCAGCGTGTGATAGCACTCCCAGGCAATCCCATTCGGATCGGTCACCCAGTGTTTATTGGATTCGGCATAGCAACAGGCTGTGCCCGGCTCGCTCACCATGCTCATATCCGCCGCGGCCAACTGAGCCTGTAGCGCATCCAGCTCGGGCTCGCTATCCACCTGAAAACCCAGATGATCGAGCCCTGGCGCCGCGCCGCGCGCCGAGATGGCGAAATTCACCCGTGGGTCTTCCAGCATCCACTTGGCGTAGTCGGCATGCTGCACAGTAGGCGCGGCCTGAAACAGCTGCTGGTAAAAGGCAATGCTAGTGGCTAGGTCATCTACAGCGAGATGGACGTGAAAGCGTTTCATCGGCGTCTCCGGTTAACAACAGGCAGTGGGGCTGCAGCTAGTACCGCCGCAGCAGTTTTCAGTCAGAAAACCCAGTAATTCATTCATGGCGGCAAAATTCGCCACATAAAACACATAGCGGCCTTCTTGGCGCGCGCTAATCAGCCCGGCATGGCTGAGCTCTTTAAGGTGAAAGGACAAAGTGGCCGGCGCCACGCTAAGCGCTTCACCAATCTTGCCCACCGGCAGACCCTGCGGGCCAGCCACCACCAGGGCGCGAAAAATCGCCAAGCGCGATTCCTGCGCCAAGGCGGCTAAACGTTGCACAGCAAGTTTGTTTTCCATATTTCTATATATATCGAATAGTCGAATCAATCATAAGCCAAAGCCAGCAGCATGACAAGCGCCAAGTAATGCGCGGCCAAGGCCGCAACAAGCTCACACCACTACGTCAATAAACTTTTACTAACAATTCAATAAAAACATTCAATTTTTACTATGATCACTTTGGGCTTAAGCTACGCCCTGTCTTCAACGCAAACGACGTTAACCACTAAGGAGCAATACTCATGGCACTGATCAACAGCACCATCAAACCATTCAAAGCCACTGCTTATCACAACGGTAACTTCATCCCCGTGAGCGATGAAACCCTGAAAGGCAAATGGTCTGTGGTGTTCTTCTACCCAGCCGACTTTACTTTTGTTTGCCCAACCGAACTGGGCGATCTGGCTGATCTGTACGCTGAATTCCAAAAACTGGGCGTAGAAGTGTATTCAGTTTCAACCGATACCCACTTCACGCACAAAGCCTGGGCCGACGCCTCAGAAACCATCGGCAAGATCAAATACCCAATGATCGGCGACCCAACCGGCATCATCAGCCGCAACTTTGATGTGATGATCGAAGAAGAAGGCCTGGCGCTGCGTGGCACTTTCGTGATCAGCCCTGAAGGCGAGATCAAAGTGGCTGAAATCCACGATCTGGGCATTGGCCGTGACGCCAAAGAGCTGCTGCGCAAAGTACAAGCCGCGCAATACGTAGCGAGCCACCCAGGTGAAGTGTGCCCAGCCAAATGGACCCCAGGTGAAGCCACTCTGAAACCATCACTGGATCTGGTCGGCAAGATCTAATCCCCGCGCCGTGCCACCGCCGGGTGGCACGGCCTTCAGCGACCAGACTGCTGCAAATACCCAACCAGGTATACCCACATAAACCTCATCAGACATAGCACTGATAAGGATACCCAGCAGTTTGCTCAGTGAAACTCAAACCGGAGAACCGCCATGCTCGATGCCCAAATTCAAAGCCAGTTGCAGGCTTATCTGGAAAAACTGCAATACCCGATCGAATTGGTTGCCAGCCTCGATGACAGCGCCGCAGCGGCAGAAATTCGCCAGCTGCTGGACGAAATCGCTGCGCTCAACCCCAAAATCAGCGTACGCCACGATGGCAACGCCGCGCGCCGCCCGTCTTTTGCCATCGCCCGTCCGGGCGAAGCGCCACGGGTGAGCTTTGCCGGCATTCCGCTCGGCCATGAATTCACTTCACTGGTCTTGGCCCTGCTGCAAACCGGCGGCCACCCACCCCGCGTGGATGAGGCCACCATTGCGGCGATTCGCGGCCTCACTGGCCCGCTGGAATTCACCACTTTTGTTTCGCTGTCCTGCCACAACTGCCCAGATGTGGTGCAGGCGCTGAATTTACTGGCGGTACTCAACCCGGCCATCCGCCACGAAATGGTGGACGGTGCGTTGTTCCAGGCTGAAGTTACCGAACGGCAAATCATGGCGGTTCCGACGGTACTGCTCAATGGCCAGCCTTTCGGCCAAGGCCGCATGACGATTGAAGAAATCGTGGCCAAACTTGATACCGCCAGCGTGGCGCGGCAGGCCGAAGCCTTGCAGCAAAAACCCGTCTTTGATGTGCTGGTGGTGGGCGGTGGCCCAGCCGGCGCCGCGGCCGCAATTTACGCCGCCCGCAAAGGCATCCGCACCGGTATCGTGGCCGAGCGCTTTGGCGGTCAGGTGATGGATACCATGGGCATCGAGAACTTTATTTCGGTTAAAGAAACCGAAGGGCCGAAGCTGGCGATGGCGCTGGAAAACCATGTGAAGGAATATCCGGTTGATCTGATGAACCTGCAGCGCGCACGCAAACTCAGCGCGGGCGAGCTGATCGAAATCGAGCTGGAAAGCGGTGCGACGCTAAAAAGCCGCAGCGTCATTCTGGCCACCGGTGCGCGCTGGCGCGAGCTGAATGTACCCGGCGAGCAGCAATACCGCGGCCGGGGCGTGGCCTACTGCCCGCATTGCGATGGCCCGCTATTTAAGGGCAAACGCGTCGCCGTGGTCGGTGGCGGCAATTCGGGCGTGGAAGCCGCCATTGATCTGGCCGGCATTGTGGAGCACGTGACGCTACTGGAATTTGGCCGCGAGCTGCGCGCTGATGCGGTGCTGCAAAACAAACTGCGCAGCCTGCCGAATGTAGAGATCATTACCGAAGCCCAAACGACCGAAGTAGTGGGCGACGGGCAAAAAGTCACCGGCCTGCAATACACCGACCGCGCCACAGGCACCAGCCAAGTCCTCAATCTGGCCGGTATTTTTGTGCAGATTGGTTTGCTGCCCAATACCGATTGGCTGCAAGGCACAGTGGCGCTCAGCAAACACGGCGAAATCGAAGTAGATGCGCGCGGCCAGACATCACTGCCTGGGGTGTTTGCGGCAGGCGACGTGACCACAGTGCCGTTTAAGCAGATCATTATCGCCATGGGCGAAGGGGCCAAAGCATCGCTCGGCGCCTTTGATCACCTGATTCGTAGCGGCCAATAAACAGCGCCACCACCTACAACCCACTGCGTGCCCACGGGCGCCAGTGGGTTTTTTGTTGCTGACTGAAACAACGCTACATTTCAGTAAAGATAAGCTGCGCCGGCGCGAATGAGCGCGCTATACTTGCTTTTTTTGTGCTTGCCTGCAGGAATATCATGTTTGTTCGTGTTGCTACGCTGAGTCTGACTGCTACCCTGTTCACCCTCTTGGTGGGTTGCCCTGCCAATGCCGAAAAAAACCCGCCCGCCAAAACGGCGAGCAAAGTCGCCAAAGCCCCGGCCGCCGCAGCCACCAAAGCCGTGCTGTGGAAAATCGAAAGCAAAAATGTTGGCCCATCCTGGGTACTGGCTACAGTAGCCACCCCAGCTGGCCATGAAGCCGAATTCAAGCCTGAAGTTGAACCGGCCCTACTCAGCGCCAAATACATTGGTACCGAGTTTTATAGCGATATGAATTCATCGGTTGAGCTAGCGCAGCTGATTCTGACCAAGGAAGCGACGCTGGCCAAAATCCTGGGCGAAGAGCGCTTTAAGCAAGTGGTACCGATGCTGGAAGCACGTGGCTATCCACGCGCGGTGGCCGATAAACTGCAGCCATGGGCGGTAGTCATGCTGTTGATGACGCCGAAAGCTGGCAAAGAAATCCCGCCGATGGATGAATATCTGTACCAATACTCGGCTGAAATGCAAAAACCGTATTTCGCCATTGAAAGCGTGGGCGAGCAGCTCAAACCCTATCAAAGCCTGGCGGCCGACAAACAAATCGTGCTGATCGATACGCTGATCAAAAAAGCGCCGGAGCTAGACCAGGCCAATAGCCGGAATATGACGGCCTATATCGGCTATGAAGTCGAGCAAATCCAACCGCTGGCGCAGCTGGAGGCCGCGTTGCCGAGCGCCGAACAAGCGTGGTTTAAAGCCTGGCACCATGAAGTTAAAGCCAAACGCAGCCAGAGCATGCTCGAGCGCCTGAAACCGGCGCTGGCCAAAGGCGATATCTTCTTCACCATGCACGCAAGCCAGCTCACTGGTGAAGATGGCCTGCTGAAAACCCTGCAAAAAGCCGGCTATACCGTCTCGCCCGTGCCTGCCGTGGCGGCCAGCAAATGATCCGCCGCGTTCAACTAGGCAGCAGTGCGCTGCAGGTATCCAGCCTGTGCTTGGGTACGATGACGTTTGGCGAGCAAAATACCGAAGCCGAGGCGCATAGCCAGCTGGATTATGCGCTGGCGAACGGGATTAATTTTATTGATACCGCCGAGATGTACCCGGTGCCAGCCAAGGCAGCGACGCAAGGGCTAACCGAACAATACGTGGGGAGCTGGCTTAAACGCCAAGCCCGCGCCGAGATTGTACTGGCTACCAAAGTGGCCGGGCCTAATCGCGGCATGGAATGGCTACGCGGTGGCCCGCAATTTACCCGCGCGCAAATTATCGCCGCCTGCGATGACAGCCTGCGCCGGCTGCAAACTGATTATATCGATTTGTATCAGCTACACTGGCCAGCCCGGCATGTACCCATGTTTGGCCAAAGCTATTACGAGCCAAGCCAGGAATACACCGACACGCCCAGCGTTTACGAGCAGCTCGCTGCACTTGACACCCTAGTATCGGCTGGAAAGGTGCGCTATATCGGCCTTTCCAATGAGACCCCCTGGGGGGTATCTGAGTTTCTACGCCTTGCCCGCAGTGAAAACCTACCCATTGCGCATAGCCTGCAGAATGTCTACAACCTGATTAATCGCACTTACGATTACGGCCTGTGCGAAACCTGCCATCGCGAACAAGTGAGCCTGCTGGCCTATAGCCCGCTGGCGTTTGGGCTACTGAGCGGCAAATATGTGGCTGATCCACAGGCCGCAGGCCGGATGACGCAATTTGCCAATTTTGGCGTGCGTTATCTCAAACCAGCTGTCCCGGCTGCGGTGGCCGCCTATCGGGATTTGGCGCTCGCTCATGGCTTAACACCAAGCCAGTTGGCACTGGCCTGGCTGCATTCGCGATGGTATGTCGCCAGCACCATCATCGGTGCCACCAGCATGGCGCAGCTGAGCGAGAATATTGGGGCAAGTGCGCTCACACTCAGTGAAGAGCTCATCGCTGCGATCGAGGTGATTCATCGGCAATCCCCTAGCCCGGCGCAGTAATAGCACTAATAGGTCAGCACTGGGCTGGCTGCCCTCCTCTTCCGATGTAGTTACTAGCTGCAATACTGAAGTCAATCCAGTCAGATACCCGCAATAAAAAACCCGCCTTCCGGCGGGTTTTTTATTGCAAGGCGAGTTGCTTATTTTTTCAGGCGTTTGAATGCCAGGCCTTCTGCATCAAACAGCATGCATTGAGATTCTGGGAATTTAACGCGGATTGCATCGCCGTATTTAAGGCCGGTCATGTTCGCTGGCAACTTCATGCAGATGATTTCGTTGATGCCAGGGATTTCGATGTAGGCCAGCACGATATCACCCAAGTGTTCGGTCAGATCAACGCGGGCTGGAATACCTTCCGCATCGCCTTCAGCGCACAGTTCGATGTGCTCTGGACGGATACCGATGGTCACTTTGTCGCCCACTTTGGCGCGACCAGCGTCCACAGAAGCACGCACGGTAATGCCTTTAGGCAGACGAACAACCGCAGAGCCTTGCTCCAGACCCACCAGTTGTGATTCGAACAGATTCATTTTTGGTGAACCAAGGAACGAAGCCACGAACAGATTCGATGGGTTTTCGTACATTTCCAGCGGGCTACCCACCTGCTGCACGATACCGGCATTGAAGACCACGATACGGTCAGCCAGTGTCATCGCCTCAACCTGATCATGCGTTACATACAGCATGGTGGTTTTCAGTTCTTGGTGCAGCTTAGACAGCTCAACACGCATGTTCAGACGCAGTGCGGCATCCAGGTTAGACAGTGGCTCGTCGAACAGGAAGACTTTCGGGTTACGTACGATCGCACGGCCGATCGCCACACGCTGACGCTGACCACCTGACAGAGCCTTAGGCTTGCGCTCCAGCAAGTGGGTCATTTGCAGAATTTCAGCGGCTTTTTTCACGCGCTGGTCGATTTCCGCTTTCGGAGTGCCGGCCAGTTTCAGCGCAAACGCCATATTGTCGTATACCGACATGTGTGGATACAGCGCGTATGACTGGAACACCATCGCGATACCGCGTTTTGAAGCGTGGATGTCATTTGACAGGGTGTCGCCGATGTACAGCTCGCCTGAAGTGATTTCTTCAAGACCGGCGATCATCCGCATCATGGTTGATTTACCGCAGCCTGATGGGCCTACGAATACCACGAATTCACCGTCTTTAATTTCCAGATCTACGCCTTTGATCACACAAACGTCTTTGGTGTAGTTCTTTTTGATGTTTTTAAGGGTCAAGCCAGCCATGATTAGTTTTCCTTAATTCTGAATTGGGTTGATTTCTGCGTGTCAAAACACGATCAAATTATTTAACTGCGCCGTCCATGCCGGAGATGAAGTAGCGCTGAGTGAAGGCAAAGAACACCAGTACTGGAATAACCGTCAGTACGATGGCTGCCATCAATGTGTTTTGTGAACCAGACAGTGGACCAGTCAGGTCATTAAATACCCCAACGGCCAATGGCTGCATTTCTTTGGCACGCAGTACAACCGATGGCCACAGGAAGTCATTCCAAGTGTTCACCAGTGTAAAGATACCCAGCGCGGCGATTGATGGTGCAGTTACTGGCAACATCACACGCCACAGAATTTGCATCTCGGTTGCGCCATCAACACGGGCCGCGTCGATCAGATCTTGCGGCACCGCTTCGAAGGCTTGTTTCATCAAGAAGATACCAAACGCACCGGCCACTGATGGCGCTACAGCTGAGAAGTAGCTATTCAGACCGATGAATTTACGCCAGGTGCCTTCATCACTGCCGGTCAGCACCAATTGCAACCAGTTCGCGAAATCACCGAAGTTTTTAATGGTGATGTAGTTCGGCACGATACTGGCTTCCGCTGGCAGCATCATGGTGACGATGATGGCCACGAAGATGAAGTTGCGGCCGAAGAATTTCATCCGCGCCAGTGGGTAAGCCGCCAACACCGAAATCACCACGGTACCGATCACCGCCATGGTGGTGATGATCACCGAGTTGATGAAGTATTGAGTGAATGGAATTTCAACGAATACACGATGAATCCACGAGAAAGTCACCCCAATGCTATATACGCCGTTTTCATCTGCCACATGAGGCACAAACCCTTGTGGGAAACGGTAAGCCACTGAGCCGTCTGTCGACAGACCGAAAGCGGCCGCCCATAACAGCGGGAAAGTGGTGAACAAACCGAATGCCAGCAAACTTGCGTATTGCGCAGACAATACCAACGCTCGATTCAATACCTTTTTATTCAACATGATTCTCTATCTCCTCGAGGTATTACTTGTCGCCAAAGAAGCGGAACTGAATGGCAGCCAAGACCATGCAGAAGAAGGTCACCACCAGACCAGCCGCGGCAGACACACCAAAGTCGTAATTGCGGAAGGCTTGGTCGTACACATAGAAGAGTGCGGTGTAAGTTTCAGCTTTACCATCGGTCAGTACTACCACCTCTTGGAACACCTTCAGCGCACCAATGGTCGAGAGCATGGTACACAGCAGAATGGTGGGTTTAACCATCGGTACAGTGATGCGCCAGAAGCGATCCCACGCATTCGCCCCATCCAGAATGGCCGCCTCTTCCACTTCGGTTGGAATAGCTTGCAAACCAGCAAGATACAGTACCATGTAGTAACCGATACCTTTCCAGAAGGTAAAGATCATGATGGAGTACATGGCAATGCTAGGTTCTTGCAGCCACTGAATCTCAACCAGTTTGTCTTGTGGATACAGGTGGAAGAAATGCAGGATGGTGCTTAAAAATTCATTCAAGAGACCGTCGTATTTGAAAACGAATGTCCATACCACACCGGCGATAGAGATCGCAGTAATTACAGGAATGTAATAAACAGCGCGGAAAAAAGTCATGCCCGGCAACTTATTGTTAACCAGTTTCGCAATCAGCAAGGAAGCCAATTGAATAACTGGCACAACAATCAGGAACAACAAAGAGTTCTTGACAGCTTGGTGAAAGAGAGGCTCTTCCCAAATACGAACAAAGTTCGCAAAGTTATTCCACTCGGTCGCACCCCCGGCAATTTCATAATTATGAAACGCCAAGAAGGTGTTGAACCCAACCGGCCAGAATACAAAGATACCCATAAAGATCAAGGCTGGCGCCAAGAAGAAATAGGCTAAAAAGTTGGAGTTTTTCACGTTTCGACTCTTTGGTGTGTTGCAGACAAGGTTGATAATACCGAGCAGGCCATAAAAGCGACTTGATATTAACCAAACCCAAGCGAAATTACAGCCCTCGCATTATAACTTAGACAACCTGATTTTTCACAGTCCTATAGGTAGTTTTTCGTATTGTCTATTAGTCTCAACTAGGAAACCAACAAAGCCTTACATTCAAAAAAAGCTTGCACAGCAACAACTTGGCGCATGACTGAATATAAAGCCAACTCCAAACACCCTATACCCATATTATTAAAATGGGTATAACCATCAATATTAAGATTCAATAATATAAAACTGCAAAAAACAAAACGGCGAATGCCTGCGCATTCGCCGTTTATTATCGATCTACGCTAAATTATTTAGCAGCAGACAGACGTTTGTTTGAATCAGCAACTGCTTGGTCCAGCGCGTCTTTCACAGAAATACGGCCTTGCAGAGCAGCTTCGATTTTCTCGTCCATGGCTTTAGACAGAGCGCCTTCATCCACGTTACCTGGCAGATCTTTCAGGAACAGGTGACGAGTTTTGTCGATAACCAGACCACCCATTTTGAATGCTTTCTTGCCTGGGTCAGTCATGTCGTTCAGAGCTGGGTCTTTAGCTGCAGCAGCATTTGCGTTCTTAGTAGAAGCGAATGTGTAAGAAGCTTTAGCGAATTGCTCTTGAGCCCACTCACCAGTGATGAAGTTACCAACCACACCTACTGATTTCAGATCTTTCTGGCCTTTTGGCACTACGTACATAGTAGTCCAGCCGCCGAATGCCAGTTTGCCGTTGTCACCCAATGGGAAAGTGGTAACGTCAGCTGCTTTGTAAGCGGCTGGGTTAGCATCTTTAATTTTCTTAACAGCGTGACCGCCTTCAGCAAACATACCAACGCCACCGTTCGCGAACATAGCGATTTGTTCGTCGAAAGTCAGGTTAGTATCTTTAACGATGGTGCCTTCTTTGTAAGCTTTAGCAAATTTCTCAACCAGAGCTACGTGAGCTGGGCTGTTGTAAACAGCTTTGCCGTTTTGGATAACTGGCAGACCTTCAAACATGAACCAGCCAGTGAAACCGTCTTGCAGTTTTGGCGCCCAGCCTGGTTTGCCAGTAGCGGCTTTGATCTTAGCTGCAGCAGCGAATACGTCGTCCAGAGTTTTGAATTCTGGTTTAACGCCAGCTTTAGCCAGGATGTCTTTGTTGTAAACCATTACGGCAGTCACTTGGTATGAAGGGAAGCCGTAGATTTTGCCGTCAGTAGTCGCGTTAGCCAGAGCAGCAGCGGTGTACTGTGATTTGTTGATGATGCTGTCAACTGGAGTCAACAGCTTAGGAGCCATTTCAACCATCCAGTTAGTCGGAACCAGAGCCAGACCTGGAACGTTACCTTCAGCAACCGCAGCTACGATTGCAGGCTTCATTGCGCCCCAGCCAAGGTCTTTCTGAACAACTTGGATGTCTTTGTTGGTAGAGTTGAATTTTTCAACCACTTGTTTGTGGTATGCATCGTAAGTTGGTGCCAGAGAGTGAGACCAGAACTCAACTTTAGTTGCAGCTTGAGCAGAAACGATTGATGCAGCAAACAGGGTAGCACCAACGATAACAGAACGCTTAAAGTTCATAACAACTCCTAACATGGACATGAGTACGTGCAACACTGGGGTCGCAACTGTTTAACAACTGCGAAACTACTTTAAAGCAGAATAAATTTCAGAGTCAACACGATTATTGAAAGCTTGAAACCTGTTTGATACAGGGCAAAACCTACAACAAACCGTCATATCGAGTCAGCATAAATGAACCTTATTCTGCTTGGTTCTCACTGATCCGGACACCGTTTTTGATGCCTGCTCTAAAACTTCAGGAGCAAGATTACCCCAATTCATCTGGCCGGTGTACCAGCGTAATGACGCAAAAAACGCTTTCTTGGGTGCGGCAAACGACATTTCGGGGTGATCTTCTAGCGGCTAATCCATCGGCATAAGTAAATCGATGTAGGAAAAAACCCCTACAAAGATGCACGACTACATTCCAAAAAGACCAGTCACACAGTTTTCCTCAGTAAATCATCACTCTAAGCCGCAAGTAGCAGCACAACTTTGGTGCAACAACTGAAAAATTACACACCAAAAAGCAAGTGAATTACATCAAAAATGCCGACAGTCGAACTAGACCACCCGAAAAAATATGACAAGCACAAGCGCAAACCGGCTTCCTGACGGTCGAAAATCACGTGTTTTTTTGTATCATCAATGCAACAAAGTGAAAAAAAACGCACAAGCAAGGCTTGTGCGTTTGGTTTTGGGCCGGCAAACGTGACTAACGATACAGCTCAACTACAAAGTCATAGTAGTCACTACGGAACCAAGAGTGAGTCAACTCCACGGCCGAGCCATCTTCCAAATAGCCGACCCGAGTTAAATGCAGCATCGCAGCGCCCGGCTCTACCCCGGTTAACTTGGCCATCTCTTCACTGGCATTGACGGCACCAATGTTTTGAATGGCACGCACCACGCTGATATTGGCTTCGCGCAGGAAGTCATACAGCGATTCGCCGATTTTTTCTGGCTCTGACACATAGTGGTACGGTAAGGCTGTACGCTCGACTGCCATCACCACATCATTTGCCAGTCGCAAGCGCTCCAAATAGGCGATCCGACTATTGGGGCTCAGATTCAAGCGCAATAGCTCTTCGGAACCGGCCAACATGATTTCGCGCTTCAGCCACTTCGATGAAGGCCGAAAACCGCGTTGCTTCAGCATTTCGGATAGATTGGTAAGTCGCGTTAAGGGCTGCTCTAGCTTGGGAGTAATATAAGTACCCGAGCCTTGTCGCCGCAAAATCAAGCCTTGCTCGAACAATAGATCGAGTGCCTTACGGGCGGTAACCCGCGAAATGCCCAGCACATCGCAAAAAGTTCGCTCGGAAGGAAGCGGATCATCCGCCTTCCAAAAGCCCGCATGAATGGCGGCCGCCAGTTTATGGCCGAATTGAAGATAGAGCGGTGTCGCGCTGTCGTTGTCCGGCTTGAGTACCAGCAGCTTATTCAGATTCTGCATCCTGCTTCCTTCACTGACCTACTAATTAGCGATATTCACGAGCGATCAAGATTAAAGCACCGGCACATGAATCTTTTTGTGGGCGCGAAGTGGTGGCCAAGAAGTCCGCCGGAATATATGGGCGCAAAGCTTCTGAAAGGCCACCGCCACAAATGGCAATTGGCAACTCGGGGGCGCTAGCGCGCAGTGCACTGGCGATATTGACAATCTCTTGCCCAGCATCCAGGAGGAAAGACTTAGCAACCTCATCGCTCTGACCGAATTCCACCACCACCGGTGAGAGCGACGCGCATTCGCCCTGCTTCATCTTGCCCATCCAGGCAAAAACCTGCTCACGCGTATCGCCAGTAATACTCAGCAGCTTGCGGCCAAAATCAGTCAATGGACGACGACCATCCATAATACGCTGCACATGATTAATGGCTTTCAGACCCAAATAAGCGCCCGAGCCTTCATCGGAAGTGGGAAAACCCCAACCACCGACTTCCAAGCGCTCACCACTAGGCAGCCAGGCCTCACCAATCGAGCCGGTACCAATTGCGATGATCGCGCCGTGGTCACCATTGTGAGCACCGAGCAAGGTTGAATAGCCATCGGTCTCCACAATGATGCGGCCAAAGCCAGGGTTTTTAGCGATGAATTCATCCGCCCAAGCTTTAACCGTAACGCCTGACAAACCAAAACCAACCGCACAGCGGGCAAAGTCAACCTCGCCCAGACCCAGCTTATTAAAACCATCTTTAATCGCGGCCGTGATATTGGCCCAGGCTTTATCAATCCCTTGCCCGAGTGCAGAAGCCCCCGCTTCCGCGCGCACAAGTTCAACGCCGTCCAGCTTAGCGATCGTGATCCGGGTCCCCGTACCGCCCCCATCTACCCCGATCAGATATTCGATTTGACTCATTCACATTCCCCTTGTGCGATTTGAATTGCCCCTGTCGCTACGTTCAAACTCGGCTGCGCCACTTGCAGACCAGTTTGCTGTAGTTAATCAGGGGCTTCTGTGTTTATGCATGGAAATTAAGGCTCTACGCATCGCTCATCACATGCGTTAGCGCAGGCACATGCATACCAATTTAGAGATGTGCTGACTTGGTGTCAATTACTGCACCAAATAAAATGCCTCGCGATTGCGAGGCATTTTGCGCTGAGCCAAAAGGGCTTCAGATTTTTTTAACGTGCAGACCACATTCTTTTGAATCTGGATTTTCCCACCACCAGCGGCCCGCGCGTACATCTTCGCCCATGGCAATCGGCCGCGTACAGGGCGCACAGCCAATCGACGGTACGTGTTGATCATGCAGTTTATTGTAGGGAATATTCTGCGCGCGAATATAGGCCCAGACTTCTTTCTCGGTCCACTCGATCAGTGGGTTGAATTTCTCCAGTCCATTGCCGCTATCGTATTCCTGATAGCCCAGATCAGTGCGGGTGGGCGACTGCTGACGACGCAAACCCGTTACCCACGCTGTCTGCCCTTGCAGCGCCCGTTGCAATGGCTCGATTTTACGAATATGGCAGCAGCTTTTGCGCAGCTCTACCGATTCATAAAATGCATTAATACCGTGTTGATTCACATATTGCTCAACCGCAGCCGTTGCAGGGAAATACACTTTAATTGGATGTGTTGGATAGTGCTGCGCCACTTCCTGCATCAGCGTGTAGGTTTCAGCTGGCAAACGCCCAGTATCCAAACTAAAAATCTGGATCGGCAAATTCAGCTTGGCGATCAGATGCGTAATCACCATGTCTTCGGCGCCGAATGAGTTGGCAAAGACCGCCGGCGCGAAATCGCTAGCGATTTTTTGCAGCAAGGCGGAGGTTTCTTGCAGTTTCTGTTCAAAATCCATCTTTATTCTTCCCTATGCAAAGTGTGCAGCTTGGCTTAAAACACCAGCTTCCAGCCAATAAAGGCCAGCATAACGGCCAGACAGGGGCGCAGGATACCATCAGACACCCGCCCCGTGATGTGGCTTCCCAGATAAATGCCCGGCAACGAGCCCATCAGCAAAAAGCCCAGCAAGCTCCAATCCATATTCCCCATCCCGGCGTGCCCCAACCCAGCCACGAGTGTCAACGGCACCGCATGGGCAATTTCGGTCCCAACCAGACGTTTGGTCGGCAGCAAAGGATAAAGAATAAACAGCGCCACCGTACCCAGTGCGCCCGCGCCAATTGAAGTCAGCGTCACAATCGCCCCCAGGAGTACCCCCACTAGCACGGTCAGGAGATTGAGCCGTGGGCCGCTGGCATGAAAAGCATCCCCGGCATGGCGCTGGGCAAAGGCCACCAACTGCTGTTTGAATACAATTGCCACCGCGGTGAAGAGTAAGGCAATCCCCAAGCCATGCTTAATCGCAGCGTTCACGGCTTTGGTATCCGCATGCAGCTGGTGCAGCACCAGCAAGGTCAGCGCTGCCGCTGGCACACTTCCTAAAGCTAGCCAGCCGGTGATTTTCCAGTCGATATTTTTGTTTTTCTGATGCACATAAATGCCGCCCGATTTGGTAATCGCGGCATACAGCAGATCAGTCCCCACTGCCGTGGCGGGGTTAATGCCGAAAAACAGCAAAATTGGGGTCATCAGCGAGCCGCCGCCTACGCCAGTCATGCCGACAATAAAGCCCACCACCAAGCCGGCAATCACAAAACCATACCAAGCGACTTCCATCTCGCAACCCTGTTGAGTACTTATTTTTTGAAGAGCATCATCATAACCGCGACATTTAGATCGCCTTAGATTATTCTGTTAGTATGTTATAAGCGATTGTTCTTAGCGGAGAGATGGGATGAAATTGCAGCAGTTGCGCTACCTGGTCGAAGTGGCCAAACAGGGGCTTAATGTCTCGGAGGCCGCCGAGAAGTTGCATACGTCTCAGCCGGGGATCTCCAAGCAAATCCGTTTGCTGGAAGATGAACTGGGCGTGCAGATCTTTATCCGCAATGGCAAACGCGTGGTCGATATTACCCCACCGGGCCGCGAAATTTTGCGCATTGCCGAGCGGATTTTGATGCAATCGCAAAATCTGAAACGCATCGGTGAAGAATTTGTGCAGGTGGAAAACGGCAGCCTCACCATTGCCACCACCCACACCCAGGCGCGCTATGCGCTGCCTAAAGTGATTCAGGCCTTTTTGCAGCGCTATCCGAAAGTACGGCTTTCGATTAAGCAGGGCAGCCCGACGCAAATTTCCGAGATGGTCGTCGATGGCAGTGCCGATCTAGCCATTGCCACCGAGGGGATCGACCATTATCCCGAGCTAGCCATGCTTGATTGCTATGACTGGAACCGCTGCATCATCGTGCCGAAAGGCCACCCACTTACCCAGCTAAACCGCCCGCTGAGCATGCACGACATCGCTGCCTGGCCGCTGATTACCTACGATTTTGCCTTTACCGGCCGCTCGAAAATCAATCGCGCCTTCGCGGCCCTGCAGCTGGAGCCCAATGTTGTGCTGACCGCGATTGACTCGGACATTATCAAAACCTATGTCGAGCTGGGCTTGGGGGTTGGGATTCTAGCCAGCCAGGCTTTCGAGCCGGAGCGCGATCTAAATCTGGTAGCGATCGACGCCTCGCATCTATTTGAAAAATCCACCACCCACATCGGGGTGCGTAAAGATGCCTATTTGCGCGGCTACGCCTTTGATTTCATCGCCCTCTTCGCGCCGCACCTCACGCGCGAAGTGGTGCAAGACGCGCTGCTGTGCGAAGTGGCGGAAGAATAAACCAAGGGTATATTGCTGCAAACCTTATTTATAAATACCCGCATGCACATACCCTTAACAATCAAATACGATGACGTTCAAGCGAGCCAAAGCTCTGGCATCACGAATTGCTAGCCGCGCAGTATTAAGATCTTGGGCAAAATTGATCATGCTAGCGCGGCGCATAATCAGCTTTTCTAAGCCGAGCGGATCAAGCCCGTGGCAGCCCTGACAGCCACGCGGCTTTGCCAGCCAAGGCCTGCTTAACGCAGGCCTTTTTGTTGCGCCCAGAAAATGCCGCTGACGGTTTTGGCATCGGTGATGGTGCCATCAAGCACACCGGCCACCAGCTCATCCATACTCACCGCCACACACTCAACAAACTCACCTTCGTCCAGTTGCGCTTCTCCGGCGGTCAGGCCTTTGGCGAGGAAAAGGCGAATTTCTTCGTCGGTGTAGCTGATGATCGGATGCAAGACGCCGAGAAATTCCCACTCGCTGGCGGTGTAGCCCGTTTCTTCCAGCAATTCGCGCTGGGCACACAGCAGCGCATCTTCGCCCGCTTCAAGCTTGCCGGCTGGGAATTCCAGAAACACCCGATGCAGCGGGTAACGATACTGGCGCTCCAACAACAAACGGCCATCGGGCAGTACCGGAATAATCATCACCGCACCAGGGTGCAAGATGTATTCGCGCGTGGCGGTGCTGCCATCGGGCAAACCGACGGTATCGCGGTTGACGTGCAATAGATTGCCATCGAACACCCGTTGGGTTTCGAGCGTGGCTTCCAGTAGCTTGGGGTCTTGCAGGTCTTCAATTAAAGGCATTAGCGAGTTAGTCCACAGAGATCATCAAATGCAACGCGGCGGGATCAATAAGCCAACGGCAACCGCGAAGGGTTGCCGTTGAGTTTACCGCGAAATACCTGCTTAAAGTTTGACCGGGGTCGTATGCCAGATTTGCGCAGCGTATTCGCTGATGGTGCGATCGGAAGAGAAGCGCCCCATTCCGGCCACGTTCAGAATGGCTTTTTTCGCCCATTCATCCGGCTTGGCATACAGCGCATCCACTTTTTCTTGCGTGGCAATATACGACTCATAATCGGCCAGCAGCTGATAATGATCGCCCCAGTTCACCAACACATCAAAAATCACGCGATAGCGCTCTGGTTCTTGTGGGCTAAAGAAACCATTGGCCAGCTGATTCAGTACTTCGCGCAACTCGGCGTTATGCTCGTAAATTGCGCGTGGCTGATAGCCGTTTTTGCGCAGGGCATTCACTTGCTCGGTGGTATTGCCAAAGATAAAGATATTTTCTTCGCCCACCGCCGCCTGCATTTCCACATTGGCCCCATCCAGCGTGCCGATGGTCAGCGCGCCATTGAGGGCAAATTTCATATTGCCGGTACCCGAGGCTTCGGTGCCGGCGGTGGAAATCTGCTCGGACAAATCAGCGGCCGGGATAATTACTTCGGCCAGGCTCACCGAATAATTCGGAACAAACACCACTTTGAGC
Organism: uncultured Chitinibacter sp.; assembly: GCF_945957625.1. NCBI lineage: Bacteria > Pseudomonadati > Pseudomonadota > Betaproteobacteria > Neisseriales > Chitinibacteraceae > Chitinibacter > uncultured Chitinibacter sp. The sequence continues at coordinate 65,207 of NZ_CAMFLP010000001.1, read as the reverse complement.
TTATCGCCTACTCGTGGGTCATTATTGATTTTGATGCCCACATCGTTGATCAGCTGAATCACCAGCTTGGCCATTTTGTAGGCCGAGGCAGCTTTACCGGCAAACACCACCACCCGCGGCTGGATCGGGGCGTCGGGGTTAGCCAGAATGCGGTTGTAGCGGGTAATCACATGCAGCACATTCAGCAATTGCCGTTTGTATTCGTGAATGCGCTTCACCTGCACATCAAAGAGCGCATCAGGATTAATCACCCCGCCCAGGCGGCGCGCCACAAAGCGGGCCAGCCGCTCTTTATTGGCATGCTTGGCCGCGCGAAAATCCGCCACAAACTGCGGAAAATCGGCATGGGCCTTCAGCTCGCTGAGCTCATCCAGCCGTACGCGCCAAGTGTGGCCAATCTCTCGATCGATCAAGGTAGACAGCGACGGATTGGCCAGCGCCAGCCAGCGGCGTGGCGTCACGCCATTGGTCACATTGGTAAACCGCGCCGGGAACACCTTGGCCAGATCGGCAAAAATCGATTCCACCATCAGATCGGAATGCAGGGCCGACACTCCATTGATGGTATGGCTGGCCACCACCGCCAGATAAGCCATGCGTACCTTGCGCTCGCCATGCTCCTCGATCAATGACACACGACGCAGCAAATCAAAATCGCCGGGGAAGCGGGTGCTGACGTCTTTGAGGAATTTATCGTTGATATCAAAAATGATCTTCAGATGGCGTGGCAGCAGATGGCCGAGCATATCCACCGGCCAGGTTTCCAGCGCCTCAGACATCAAAGTGTGATTGGTGTAGCTAAATACCTGACTGGTAATCGCCCACGCTTCATCCCAGCTGTAATTAGCTTCATCCAGCAACACGCGCATTAATTCGGGGATGGCCAGTACGGGGTGAGTGTCGTTGAGGTGAATCGCGACTTTCTCGCCCAGATTATCCAGCGTTTCGTGGTTCATCCGGTGGCGGTGAATAATGTCCTGAATACTGGCCGCGCAGAAGAAATATTCTTGGCGCAAGCGCAGCTCTTTCCCGCTGTAGGTCGAGTCATCGGGATACAGCACGCGCGAGACGTTTTCCGAGACGTTTTTCTCCGCCACGGCCGAGAAATAATCACCCTCATTAAATTTCGACAGATTGATTTCGCGCGTCGAGCGGGCGGTCCACAAGCGCAAGGTATTGGTGGCCATGGTGTCATAGCCGGGAATAATGATGTCGTGCGCAACCGCCAGCACATCATTATGGGTATCAATCCAGCGCACTTTGCTGCCATCGCTTTCTAGCCGGCCACCAAAACGCACCCGGTAGCAGACTTCGTCGCGTGGGAAATCGAGGATATTCACCGAGCCCAGCCAGGTATCGGGCACTTCCACCTGCCGGCCTTCGATAATCCGCTGCTTGAACATCCCAAACTGATAGCGAATACCGTAACCCATGCCAGGGATGCCCAGCGTGGCCATCGAATCGAGAAAACACGCGGCCAGTCGCCCCAAACCGCCATTACCCAAGGCGGCATCAGGCTCCAGATGCACCAGATCGTCGTAATCCACGCCCATGTCATCCAGCGCACTGCGCACGGTATCTTCCATATCCAGCGCCAGCAAAGCATTAGAGAGCGCACGCCCGATCAGAAATTCCATCGAGAGGTAATACACCCGCTTTACATCTTGCGAGTATTGCGCGCGGGTGGTTTGCATCCAGCGCTCGACCATCTGGTCACGCACGGTGAGAAAGGTCGCATCCAGCCAATCTTTGGGCTGGGCCACGATCGGATCTTTCCCGATGGTGTACATCAGTTTATTGGCAATGGCTTTCTTGATCGCGGCCACATCGTGGCGATCGGTAACATCGTATTGAAACGGCATACTCATGCGTGACACTCCGTGTTGCGGGTTTGGCGATGATTCGCCCGGTTCAGGCACTAACTTGCTGATACAACGCTTGATACTGGTCAGCGGCCGCTGACCAGCCAAAATTTTGCTGCATGGCGGTTTTGCGTACTTGCTTCCATTCTTTGCTCCGCGCCCACAGGGCGAAGGCGCGCTTGATACCCCGGGTGAGTTCCTGGCTGGAGAACCCATCAAAGCTAAAGCCGGTGGCAATACCCTCGGCTAAATTCTCTAAGCTGCAATCGACCACCGTATCGGCCAGCCCCCCCACCCGCCGTACCAGTGGCAAGGTGCCGTATTGCAGACCATACAACTGCGTGAGGCCACACGGCTCGAATCGGCTTGGCACCATGATCACATCGCCTCCGGCGATCAATTGATGCGAAAACGTTTCATCGTAGCCAATTTTTACGGCCACTTGCGTCGGATTCGCTTGTGCCGCCGCAACAAAGGCTTCTTCCAGCGCAGTATCGCCACTGCCCAGCACAGCGAGCTGGCCACCTCGCGCGGTAATTTCCGGCAGCGCCGCCAGCACCAGCTGCAGGCCTTTTTGCTCGGTCAGGCGGCTGACCACCACAAACAGCGGAGCGTCATCCTGCACATTCAGCCCCAGCTGGGCTTGCAGGGCGGCTTTGCATTTGGCTTTACCGGCGGGTTTATCGACGCTGTAATTGGCCACCAGTGCGGTATCAGTGGCGGGATGCCAAACGGCCGGATCCACGCCATTGAGTACCCCCGCCAATACCGCGGCCCGGCTGCGCAACAAGCCATCCAGCCCGCAGCCTTGCTCGGCGGTGGTGATTTCTTGCGCGTAACTTGGCGACACCGTTGTTACGCGGTCGGCATACACGATACCGGCCTTCATAAACGACAGCTGGCCATAGTATTCCAGCCCATCCACCGCAAAAAATTCGGCGGGTAGTTGCAGCCGGGCAAAAGTCTCGGCAGCAAATACACCCTGATAGGCCAGATTATGAATCGTGTAGATGCACGGCACTGACCGGCCCGCGGCGGCCAGATAAGCCGGCGTGAGCGCGGCATGCCAGTCATGGGCATGCACCAACTGCGGCTGCCACAGCGGATCGACGCCTTGCGCCAACTGGGCGGCGGCCCAGCTCAGCAGCGCAAAGCGCTCGGCATTGTCGGCATAGGCCTCGCCATTGGCCGCTTGGTATGGATTACCCGGGCGATCGTAATAATGCGGCGCATCGAGTAAATACACCGGCAGCCCCGCTGCCGTTTCCCCAAAGAGCAGTCGGCACGGCGTGCCCAAGCCATCTAGCTGGGCCACTTCGCCCCGAATTTCCACCGTGGCCAGCAGCGCGGGGAAAGCCGGCAGCAATGTCCGGACTTCTTCCCCCACCTGCCCCAAAGCCGCCGGCAGCGCACCGGTGACATCAGCGAGGCCGCCAGTTTTCAGCAGCGGGAACATTTCGGCACACACTTGCAGAATTCGCATTCTCGATCCTTTGCAGAAGTTAGCTCGGGCCAGCGCCCATCCGCAGCATTATCTGCGCGCTAAATGAAACCGCTGTGGCATTTAGGCTGGCAGTTTGGCCAGCATGTCTTTGGTGATCAGGGTAACGCCGGTTTCGGTGCGGTAGAAACGGCGCGCATCTTCCTCAACGTTCTCGCCCACAATCGTGCCTTCCGGAATCTGGCAGCCACGATCAATCACGCAGCGGCGCAAACGCGAACCGCGCCCCACTACCACCTCCGGCAAAATCACCGCCGAATCAATCGTGCAGAACGAATGCACCCGCACCTGCGAAAACAGCACCGAATTAATCACCAGCGAGCCGGACACAATACAACCGCCCGACACCAGCGAATTGAGCGTCATACCGTGACTACCGTTGCGATCCTGCACAAACTTGGCCGGTGGTTGCTGCTCTTGCAATGTCCAGATCGGCCAGCTTTGATCGTAAACATCCAGCTCAGGGGTGACCGAAGCCAGATCAAGATTAGCGGCCCAGTAGGCATCCACCGTCCCCACATCGCGCCAGTAGGGATTGCCGCCGGATTCAGTTTGCACGCAAGAGAGGCTAAACGGGTGGGCAAAGGCTTTGCCTTCGCTCACGGCTTTCGGGATCAGGTCTTTACCAAAATCGTGACTCGAGCCCTCCACCTGGATGTCTTCTTCCAGCAAGCGCTCAAGGTAGGCCGTGTTAAAAATATAAATCCCCATCGAGGCGAGCGAGACCGCCTCATTGCCGGGCATGGCCGGCGGGTTCGCGGGCTTTTCGACAAAGTCGGTGATCTTGCGCGTTTCATCCACCGCCATCACTCCGAAGGCCGAAGCTTCTTCGCGCGGCACTTCGATACACGCCACGCTCACCTCGGCCCCGAGCAACACGTGATCGACCAGCATGCGCGAGTAATCCATTTTGTAGATGTGATCCCCCGCTAGAATCACCACATAATCTGAGCGGTAATTGCGCAAGATATCCAGGTTTTGATAAATCGCATCGGCCGTACCGCGATACCAATGCTCTTCGTTCACCCGCTGCTGCGCCGGCAAAACATCAACAAACTCATTCATTTCATTGCGCAGGAAAGACCAGCCGCGCTGCAGGTGGCGCATCAGCGAATGCGATTTGTACTGGGTAATCACCCCAATGCGGCGAATGCCCGAGTTAATGCAGTTGGATAATGCAAAATCGATAATGCGGAATTTGCCACCAAAGTACACCCCCGGTTTGGCGCGGTGATCGGTTAGGGCTTTTAAGCGTGAACCACGACCACCTGCCAATACCAGTGCCACGGCGCGGCCTGGCAATTGCCGGGCGAGCGTGGCTTTATCGATTAATTGCACTTCCATTCTTGCCTCTCCTGTCGCGGCCCGCCGGCATTGGCGGGCCCACTGCGCTATGAATTGAAAGCCGGGTGTTTAGGTCACCACGGTAGGTTGTTCGCGGCCGGTACGCTGGCGGATTTGCGCCACGGCATCAGCCAGCGCGATCAGCCCCGCCAGTGCGGTCTGGGTGGCGACGCCATGCTGGCTGGTATCAGCCTCGTATTTCTCCAGATACACGCGCAGCGTGGCGCCTTCAGTGCCCGTGCCCGAGAGGCGGAACACCACCCGGCTACCATCGGCCAGCAAAATGCGGATACCTTGTTTTTCGCTGCGTGAGCCATCCACCGGATCGTCGTAGGCAAAATCATCGGCGCTGGCAATGGCTTGCCCAGCGATGGTTTGGCCAGCCAACTGCGCCAATTGGCTGCGCAAATGCGCCATCAGGCCATTAGCGGCTTCGGTATCTAGTGCTTCGTAATCGTGGCGGGAATAAAAATGCCGGCCATAGGTTTGCCAGTGCTCGCTCACCAGCTCGGCCACCGATTTGCCAGTAACCGCCAAAAGATTGAGCCAGAACAGCACCGCCCACACGCCATCTTTCTCGCGCACATGACCCGAACCCGTGCCGTAACTTTCCTCACCGCACAACGTCACTTTGCCGGCATCGAGCAGATTGCCAAAGAATTTCCAACCGGTTGGCGTTTCAAAGCACGGCAAGCCCAGACGTTTGGCCACGGCATCAACAGCACACGAAGTGGGCATTGAGCGCGCCACCCCGGCGATCCCACCGGCATAGCCTTTCACCTGCGTGGCATTGGCGGCCATGACGGCCAGACTGTCGGATGGGGTCACAATAAATTGCCGGCCCACAATCATATTGCGGTCGGCATCGCCATCGCTGGCGGCGCCAAAATCGGGCGCATCCGCGGCGAACATTTGCTGCACCAGCGCTTCGGCATACACCGGATTCGGATCCGGATGCAGACCGCCAAAATCCTCCAGCGGGGTGCCATTCACCACGGTACCGGCTGGCGCGCCGAGCAGACCTTCGAGGATGCGCGTGGCGTAAGGGCCAGAAGCTGCGCACATCGCATCAAAACGCATCCGGTGGCCGGCGGCAAACCAGTTGCGAATCGCGGCAAAATCAAACAGGCTTTCCATCAGCTCGGCATAATCGGCGACCGAATCGATCACCCGCACCTGCATCTCGCCGATGGTATAGCTCGCTACGTTTTCAATATCAATGTCTGCAGCTTGATACACCCGGTAGGTATCAATCGACGTGGTGCGCTGGTAAATGGCTTCGGTGATTTTCTCGGGTGCGGGACCACCATTGGTCACATTATATTTAATGCCGAAATCACCCTCAGGGCCGCCCGGATTATGCGAGGCCGACAGCACAATCCCGCCCACGGCACCATGCTTGCGAATCACGCAGCTAACCGCCGGGGTCGACAGCAAACCACCCTGCCCCACCAACACCCGCGCCACCCCATTGGCCGCCGCCATCCGCAAAATGGTCTGGATCGCCGCGCGATTGTGATAACGGCCATCGCCACCCAGCACCAGCGTGCCGCCTTGCAGCTCGGGCACCACATCAAAAATCGCCTGCACAAAGTTTTCTAGATAATGCGGCTGCTGAAACACCGTTACCTTTTTGCGCAGGCCGGACGTCCCCGGGCGCTGGCCACTAAAGGCTTGTGTCGTTATGGTTTGAATTGTCATTGTGATTTGTTCCCTGATTGATTCATTTCTTAATTTCATTACTTAATCTTGCTGGGGTGGCCCGGTCTACAATCGGTCTGCCGGTAAATCCGCAGGCTGCCCGCGGCCACCTCGATCGCCGCATCATCCGCGGCGCAAGCCACGAGCTCCCAGCGCCCAGCCGGCAAGGTAAAAGCCTGCGGCTGGTTGGCGGCATTCAGTTGCAGCAGATATTGCCCACTGAGCACGATTTGCAGTGCGCCGCCAGTTGGGTCATCCCAGTCTGCGGCCGTTAACTCACCCCCAGCCGGCAGCAGCCAGCTGACATCGGGCCAACCTTGATCTTGCACCACCCCTTGCCACCAGCGATTATCGCGCAAAGCGGCGCACTGCTGGCGCACTTGCAGCATTTTGCTGATCCAGTCGCACAAAGCGGCCTGCTCGGGCTGCTGCCAATTGAGCCAGGTCAGCTCATTATTCTGGCAATAGGCATTGTTATTGCCTTGCTGCGTGTGCCACAGCTCATCACCGGCCAACAGCATCGGCGTGCCCTGGCTGAGCAGCAAGCAGGCCAAAAGGGCTTTGGCCATCCGCAGCCGGCGGGCCTGCACTACAGGATCATCGCTAGCGCCTTCGTGGCCAAAATTGCAGCTCAGATTGTGGTTATGCCCATCGCGATTGTCTTCACCATTGGCGGCATTGTGTTTGTGCGCATACGAGAGTAAATCGCGCAGATTAAAGCCATCGTGCGCGGTTAGAAAATTCACGCTGGCCTGGGGCGCACGCCCGCTGTGGGCAAAATAATCACTACTGGCCGCAAAGCGGCGGGCCAGGAGCGCACGGCTGACGCCACCGTGCAGCCAGAACTGCCGCAGCACATCGCGGTATTGATCATTCCACTCGCTCCAGCCAGCCGGAAACTGCCCCAACCGGTAGCCATTGGGGCCAATGTCCCACGGCTCGGCAATCAGTTTGCAAGGCGCCAGAATCGGGTCTTGGCCAATCGCCGTCAGCAAGGGCGCCCAGGCGCTAAAGTGCCCTTCCACCCGGCCCAGTATCGGCGCCAGATCAAAGCGAAAGCCATCCACGTGGCATTCACTTACCCAATAGCGCAGGCTATCGAGCACCAGCTGCACCACCCGGGGGTGGCTTAAATCCAGCACATTGCCGCAGCCACTCCAGTTGGTGTATTCCCCCTGGCCATGCAGGTGGTAATAGCTCTGATTATCCAGCCCGCGAAAAGCCAGCGTCGGCCCCAGTGCATCCCCTTCGGCGGTGTGGTTGTAGACCACATCCAGAATCACTTCCAAGCCCGCCGCATGCAGGTCGCGCACCATTTGCCGGAATTCGCTCAGCGGCGTTGTGCCGGTGCGGCCCGACCAATAACTGGGCTCAGGGGCAAAAAAGCCCAGCGTGTTGTAGGCCCAGTAGTTCACCAAGCCCAGCGCCTGCAAGCGGGGCTCATCCAGGTGTAATTGCACGGGCAATAGCTCAATCGCAGTGACGCCCAGCGCGCGGTAATGCGCCAGCATCGCTGGATGCGCCACCGCCGCATAGCTGCCACGTAGCGCGGGCTCGATCTGTGGCTGCAATTGCGTAAGGCCCCGCACATGCGCTTCATACAATACGGTGTGCGCCCATGGCGTCCGCGGTGGCGTATCGTCGCCCCAGGCAAAAGGCTCGTCACATACCACGGTCTTGATTGCTGTTGGGGTATTGTCTTGTAGATCAGCTTGATTATGATCTGCAGCCAGATACCCAAACGAGGTATCTAGCTGATCACCCCGCCCTACTACCGCGCGGGCATAGGGGTCGAGCAAAACCTTGGCCGGATTAAACCGCGCGCCCTGCGCGGGCTGATACGGCCCATAGGCGCGAAAACCATACACCAGCCCCGCCGTCGCCCCCGGCAAGAAGCCATGCCACACGCCATCGGTGCACGCAGGTAAAGGCCAACTGGCAATTTGCTGCTGGCCATCGGCGCTAAACAGGCACAGCGCAATGCGCTTGGCATGCTGGCTAAACACCGCAAAATTCACTCCGGCCGCCGTGATGGTGGCGCCCAGCGGATACGCTGCCCCGGTAGCAAGTTGCGCTGGCCAGCTATCACGCATCAGTGCGCACTCCAGCGTAGATACACGGTGGCCAGCGGCGGAATCGTCATCCGCAGCGAATCAGCCCGGCCATGCGCCGGGTGCGGCTCGCTGGCGATGGCCAGATTGCCCTGATTGCTGCCGCCATAATATTGCGAATCGGTATTCAAGATTTCGTGATACACGCCAGCGCGCGGCACACCCAAGCGGTAATGATGGCGGGTAACCGGGGTGAAATTACTCACAATCAGCAGAAAATCGCCGTTTTCCGCTTTGCGCAGAAAACTAAATACCGAATGCTCTGCATCTTCATGGCTGATCCACTCAAAGCCACGATGATCAAAATCGATTTCATACAATGCCGGATGGGCGCGATAGGTATGGTTCAGATCGCGCACCAATTGCTGCACGCCGCGGTGCCAGCCATTGGCCGGATCATCCAGCAAATGCCAATCCAGGCTCTGGTCATGATCCCATTCGCGGCCCTGGGCAAATTCGCAGCCCATAAACAGCAGTTTTTTACCCGGGTGCGCCCACATAAAGGCATAGTAAGCGCGCAGATTGGCAAATTGCTGCCAGCAATCGCCCGGCATTTTGCTGAGCATCGAGCCTTTGCCGTGCACCACTTCATCGTGCGAGATCGGCAGCACGAAATTCTCGCTAAACGCATACACCAACCCGAAAGTCATATGGTGATGATGGTATTTGCGATGCACCGGGTCTTGCCGCATATAGGCCAGCGTGTCATTCATCCAGCCCATATTCCATTTGTAATGAAAGCCCAGCCCGCCCATCGCCGGTGGGCGCGACACGGCCGGAAAGGCGGTGGATTCTTCGGCCAAGGTCATGGCCGCTGGGCGCTCAATACCCACCACTTCATTCATCCGCCGCATAAAATCGATGGCTTCGAGGTTTTCGCGGCCGCCAAACTGGTTGGGAATCCATTCGCCCTCTTTGCGCGAATAATCGCGATACAGCATTGAGGCCACTGCATCTACCCGCAGGCCATCGATACCGAAGCGCTCCAACCAGTACAGCGCGTTGCCGATCAGGTAATTGCGCACTTCATTGCGGCCAAAATTGTAGATCAGCGTGTTCCAATCCTGATGAAAGCCCTCACGCGGGTCGCTGTGCTCGTATAGATGCGAGCCATCAAATTGCGCCAGGCCGTGCGTATCGGTGGGGAAATGTCCCGGCACCCAATCCAGGATCACCCCCAGCCCTTTGGCGTGGGCGGCTTCGATCAGAGCGCGAAACTCCTCCGGGGTACCAAAGCGGGAAGTAGGAGCATAAAGCCCTAGCGGCTGATACCCCCAGGAGCCATCAAATGGATGCTCATTGATCGGCAGTAATTCCAGATGGGTAAAGCCCATCTCGGCCACGTAATCCACCAGCTCGACCGCCAGCTCGCGGTAGCTCAGCCAGCGATTACCCTCTTGCGGGCGGCGGCGCCACGAGCCCAGGTGCACTTCATAAATCGAGATCGGCGCATTCAGCGCATTCGCCGCTTGCCGCGTGGCACTGTGCTCAATCCAGGCTGGCAGCCGCGCGACACGCGAGGCGGTAGCGGGGCGCATTTCGGCGGCAAAGCCATAGGGGTCGGCCTTGAGTTGCAGCTGGCCATGTTGATCGATGATTTCATATTTATACGCTTGGCCTTCCTGCACCTGCGGCAGAAACAGCTCCCATACACCACATTCCCGCCGCAGCCGCATCACATGGCGACGGCCATCCCAGCCATTAAAGTCGCCCACTACCGACACCCGGCGCGCATTGGGCGCCCATACGGCAAAGCTAAAACCCGCCACCCCCTCGCGTTCGGCCCAGTGTGTACCCAAGCGCTCAAACGGGCGGCGCTGGCTGCCTTCGGCCAGAAACCATACATCCTGCTCGCCCAGCACCGGGCCGAAACGATATGGGTCTTCCAGCCGCAGAGTCTGCTCGCCCCATTGCACATCCAGCTGGTAGGCAAAGGTATTTTTACGCCGCGGGATCAGGCCGGAAAAAAACCCGCGCGCATCAAGCCGCGCTAGCTGCACAAGGCTGCGGCCGGTTTTGGCCTCGACCACCGCACACCCCGTGGCATCCGGCAGCCAGGCTCGTACCCACACGCCCTCAGCATCGGTATGCATGCCCAACAGCGCAAACGGATCGGCATGCAAGCCCTGGCACAGGGCATCGATATCGGCAGGGGAAACAGACATGCAAACAACCTCTCAGGCGGGGCAAAGCGAGCTGGCTGCAGCGCGGCAAAGCCGCGGGCACTGCGCCAGCATGTTGGAAACGCACGACGTACTGACAGAAAAATGCCACATTCACGCAGCACAATGCTAGTTTTCCCGTACGTAGCAGGCGGAAATTGCAACAGCCAGACTCAAGCTTGACCGTCATTTTACCGCCATAAAATTTACGCATAAATTACAAATTACCGCAAAGAGGCAGAAAATGTCTTTGACCCGCGCCGCAGGTATTCTGGTCCACCTCACCTCCCTGCCCTCTCCTTACGGGATTGGCGATTTAGGGCCGGGCGCCTACCGGCTGGTGGATTTTCTGGCCAGTGCCGGCCAGCGCGTGTGGCAGGTGCTACCGCTTGGGCCCACCAGCTATGGCGATTCACCCTATCAGTCGTTTTCCACCTTTGCGGGCAACCCCTTACTGATTAGCCCCGAGCTATTAATCGGCGATGGCTTACTCAGCGCCGAACAGATTCCACCACATGAATTCGACTCGCGCCGGGTGGATTATGGCCGCCTGCTGCCATGGAAAACGGCCGTGCTGCGTGCTGCGTGGCAAGGCCTGCAAGCACTGCCCGCCACCCATCCTTTAGCACTCGAGCTGAGCGAGTTTTGCGCGCGCGAAGCGGCCTGGCTGGATGACTACGCCCTATTTATTGCGTGCAAGCAGCACTTTATTGCAGCACGGCAGAATGAATACGAAAGCGCGGAGTACCAGGCCTACTATCAGCGACTGGCCGATAAACAGACCGTCAATCAGATCAAAGATTGCTATTACGGCGCGGTGTGGAATTCCTGGCCGGCGGCACTGGCGCAGCGCGAAGCCAAGGCGCTGAAACAGTATCGGCAAACATTGGCCGCCGAGATTGCCTTCGCGCAATTCTGCCAATTTATCTTCGCTCGGCAGTGGCAAGCGCTTAAAAGCTACGCCAACCAGCAGCAGATTCAGCTGTTGGGTGATTTGCCGATTTTTGTCTCGCAAGACAGCGCCGATGTCTGGGCCAATCGCAGCTTATTTCAGCTCGATGCCGCCGGAGATCCGCTAGCAGTCGCCGGGGTGCCGCCCGATTATTTCAGCGCCACGGGTCAGCTGTGGGGCAACCCACTGTATGCCTGGCCCGCACACAAAAAAACCAAATATCGCTGGTGGGTAGCCCGGGTGGCTGGCGCACTGGCGCGTACTGATCTGGTACGAATCGATCATTTCCGCGCCTTTGCCGCGCATTGGTCGGTGCCATTTGGCGAGCCCACGGCCGAACATGGCCAATGGTGCGCCAGCCCCGGGGCAGAGCTATTTGCCGCCATCCGCGCCGAGCTAGGTGATAAGCTGGGCATCGTCGCCGAAGACCTTGGGGTCATCACCCCCGACGTCACCGCCCTGCGCGAAAGCTTGGGCCTGCCGGGCATGAAAGTGCTGCAATTTGCTTTTGATGGCAGCGCCAGTAGCGATCATCTGCCGCACAACTACCCCGACGCCCACACCGTGGTTTACACCGGCACCCACGACAACGACACCACACTGGGCTGGTACGCCAGCAGCCCCGAAATCAGCCGCGATCACTTGCGCCGCTATCTGAATGTCTCGGGCGAAGCGCCGCATTGGGATCTAATTCGCCTCGCATGGAGCACCCCCGCCACCTTGGCGATTGCCCCGATTCAAGATCTCTTCGGCGCACCGGGCAGCGAGCGGATGAATACCCCAGGCGTAGCCAGCGGCAACTGGCAATATCGCTTTCTCGCCGACGAGCTCACACCCGAATTGGCGGCAAGGCTGCGTTATTTGGGCGAGCTATTTGGTCGCGCCCCAAGCTAAGCCGACTGACACAAATACCTCACCGGGTATTGCCTGGCAAACTTTATTCAATAAAGCCCAGCAGGCAATACCCAGCAGCAGCTTACAACCCTTGCGCAAAAGCCGTCCTGCAGCCCTCCCCTTCGCCGGAAAAACCGAGTAAAATGCTCAGTCTTTCTGAGATTCTCTGGCGACTGCCATGTTCGACCGCTTGCGTGAAAATATCCGCGTGGTTTTCGACCGCGATCCTGCTGCCCGCTCTACGATGGAGGTCATTACCTGTTACCCGGGATTTCATGCGCTGACGCTGCATCTGCTGGCGCACGGGCTGTGGCGGCGCAACTGGAAATTGCTGGCCCGCATGGTGTCGCATGGCGCGCGCTTTCTTACCGGCATCGAGATCCACCCCGGCGCGACCATTGGCCGGCGGGTGTTTATTGATCACGGCATGGGCATTGTGATTGGCGAAACCGCCGAAATCGGTGACGATTGCACGCTGTATCATGGCGTAACGCTGGGCGGCACATCGTGGAACCAAGGCAAGCGCCACCCCACGCTGGGCAAGGGCGTGATTATTGGGGCGGGCGCCAAAATCTTGGGCCCAATCACCTTGGCCGATGGCGCCAAAGTCGGCTCAAATGCCGTGGTGGTCAAAAACGTACCAGCCGGAGCGACCGCTGTCGGGATTCCGGCGCGGATTCTCGACCCGCAAACCGATCAGCAGCGCGAGCAAAAAGCCGAGCAGCTAGGTTTTTCCGCCTACGGCGTGGGCGCGGACATGAACGACCCGATGGTGAAAGCCATTCACGGCCTGCTCGATCACTCGGTCACGACGGACCAGCGCCTGGAAATGATCTTGCGCCGGCTCGAACAGCTGGGCGTTGATTGCGCCGAAGAGCGCGCAACTGCCGATAAATTCGACCCGAGCTACCTCAATCGCATTGTCGATTAAGCACGCAATACCCCACTAAAACAGTCAACTTTTTAGTTGACCAAAATAGTGGGGTATTGGTATCATAGCCCTGCATTCTGATCACCAAGGATACGCCATGCGACTGACCACCAAAGGCCGTTTTGCCGTTACCGCCATGCTGGATTTGGCTTTGCGCCAGGCCAATGGGCCGGTGACTTTGGCCGGCATTAGCGAACGTCAGCATATTTCGCTGTCGTATCTGGAACAGCTATTTGGCAAATTGCGTCGCCGCGAGCTGGTGGAAAGCGTGCGCGGCCCGGGCGGTGGTTATTGCCTCGCGCGCTCGGCCTGTACGATCACCATCGCCGAAATCATTCAGGCGGTGGACGAGCCCATCGACGCCACCCAATGTGGCGGCCGCGAAAATTGTCGCGATGAATCGCGCTGCATGACCCACGATTTGTGGACCGATCTGAATGCCACCATTCACGGCTTTTTGTCTGATGTCACCTTGGGTAGCCTGATTGAAAAACAGCAGGAAAAAGCCCGCCGCTGCACCAGCGACAACCCCAGCGTGATGAAAGACCAGCGCCACCTGCTTGGCGCCCATTAAACCGAGCTTATCTGAATTTGAATTTTCGTCCTGCACGAACCAACGCAGCGGAGCACACAGCATGACCCAGCAAAAACCGATCTATCTTGATTACTCTGCCACCACCCCGGTTGATCCGCGCGTGGCCGCCAAGATGATTCCGTACCTGACTGAAATGTTTGGCAACCCAGCCAGCCGCTCGCATCCGTTCGGCTGGGAATCGGAAGCCGCAGTCGAAGACGCGCGCGAACAAGTGGCGCAGCTGGTTAATTGCGACGCAAAAGAAATCGTCTGGACTTCGGGCGCGACCGAATCGATCAATCTAGCGATCAAAGGCGCGGCGCATTTCTACCAAACCCGCGGCAAACACATCATCACAGTGAAAACCGAGCACAAAGCCACACTCGATACCGTGCGCGAGCTGGAACGCGAAGGTTTTGAAGCCACCTATATGGATGTGCAAGAAAACGGCCTGCTGGATCTGGAAGCCCTCAAAGCCGCCATCCGCCCAGACACCATCGTGATTTCGGTGATGTTTGTCAACAATGAAATCGGCGTAATTCAAGACATCGCCGCCATTGGCGAAATCTGCCGCGAGCGCGGGATTATTTTCCACGTCGATAGCGCGCAAGCCACCGGCAAAGTCGCAATTGATCTGGCCACCCTGAAAGTGGACCTGATGAGCTTCTCGGCGCACAAAACCTACGGCCCGAAAGGCGTGGGCGCACTGTATGTCCGCCGCAAACCACGTGTCCGTCTGGAAGCGCAAATGCACGGTGGCGGCCATGAGCGTGGCTTCCGCTCTGGTACTTTGGCCACGCACCAGATCGTGGGCATGGGTGAAGCTTTCCGCATCGCTCGGGAAGACATGGCCAGCGAAAACGCCCGCATCGGCGCGCTGCGTGATCGCCTGTGGAATGGCCTGAAAGAAATCGAAGAAGTACACCTCAATGGCGATATGCAACAACGCGTGCCGCACAATCTGAACGTGAGCTTCAACTATGTTGAAGGCGAATCGCTGATTATGGCGCTGAAAGACCTGGCGGTATCGTCCGGCTCGGCCTGTACCTCTGCGTCGCTGGAGCCCTCTTACGTCTTGCGCGCCCTGGGCCGCTCGGATGAATTGGCGCATAGCTCAATCCGCTTCACCATCGGCCGCTTTACCACCGAAGCCGAAGTGGATTTCGCCATCAATCTGATCAAAGGCAAGATCGACAAGCTGCGGGCCTTGTCACCGCTGTGGGAAATGTACAAAGACGGCGTTGACCTCTCAACCATCGAGTGGGCTGCGCACTAAGTTGGGCCAGCGGGCGGCGCACATCAGACCCCGCCCCACCCCAAGTGCTAGATGAAAAACTGAGCGAATCTGGAGAAACACAAAATGGCATACAGCGATAAGGTACTGGATCACTACGAAAATCCACGCAATGTGGGTTCGTTTGAAAAAGGCGACGACAGCGTGGGCACCGGCATGGTTGGCGCACCGGCCTGTGGTGACGTGATGAAATTGCAGATCAAAGTAGGTGCTGATGGCGTGATTGAAGACGCCAAATTCAAAACCTACGGCTGTGGCTCGGCGATTGCCTCGTCGTCACTGGTCACGGAATGGGTGAAAGGCAAGACGCTGGATGAAGCGCTGTCGATCAAAAATACCCAAATCGCCGAAGAGCTGGCGCTGCCACCGGTGAAAATTCACTGCTCGATCTTGGCCGAAGATGCCATCAAAGCAGCGGTGGATGACTACAAGAAAAAGCACGGTTAATCGTTTCACGCATACACAGGGTATCGGCCTGCAGGCCCATTGATTCATAGCCTGCCAGCCTATACCCCAAAGGGTAAGATCATGGCTTTAACATTGAGCGAGCGCGCGGCCAACCACGTGGCCAATTTCCTGCAAAAACGCGGCAAAGGGCTGGGTATTCGGCTGGCGGTGAAAACCTCAGGCTGTTCCGGCATGGCCTACAAGCTGGAATTTGTTGATGTGGAAAGCGATACCGATCTGCAATTTGAAAGCTATGGCGTAAAAATCTATACCGACGCCAAATCGCTGGCCTATCTGGATGGCACCGAGCTCGATTACACCAAAGAAGGCTTGAACGAAGGCTTTAAATTCAACAACCCGAACGTGAAAAACGAATGCGGGTGTGGCGAGAGCTTCAACGTTTAAGCCCAACACGCCAGCCTCGCCGCTGGCGTTTTACTGTTCCCTACCCGGTTTGCCATGATCGACTTCAGCCAAAGCCATTTCAGCCTGTTTGCCCTGCCTGAGCAATTTGCCCTTGATGGCAAAGCGCTGGATAGCCAGTATCGCGCCCGAGTGGCCGAATATCACCCCGATAAATTCGCCACCGCCGCCGATGCCGAGCGCCGCCTATCTTTGCAAGCGGCCACGCATATCAATGAAGCCTACCAAACCCTGAAAGCGCCGCTCAGCCGCGCCCGCTATCTGCTGCTGCGCCATGGCGTCGATACGCAGGAAGAAACCAACACGGCCATGCCGATGGATTTTCTGATGGCGCAAATGGAATGGCGGGAAGGCATTGCCGAGGCCAAGGCCAGCCAGAATGTCGATGCGCTCGAAAGCCTCGCTCGTGAAATGCGTGCCGAAATCACCGCGCTGGAAGACACGCTGGCGCTGCAGCTGGATCAGTTGCAGGATTTTGCCGCCGCCGCGCTCAGCGTGCGAAAATTACGCTTTATGGAAAAGCTGGATCAGGAAATCGGCGACGCGATCGAAGCCGTACTGTACTAAGCCAACCACCAAGGGTATATCCCTGAAGCCTTTATCTAAGAATAGCTTCAGGCATATACCCTGATTATTTAGTTTGAATTACTAGGAAGCAGGCCAATGGCTTTGTTGCAAATCGCCGAACCCGGCATGAGCGCCGCCCCTCACCAGCATCGTCTGGCGGTCGGCATTGATCTGGGCACCACCAATTCACTCGTGGCCACCGTTAA
The DNA here is from genome assembly GCF_945957625.1 of uncultured Chitinibacter sp. Taxonomy (NCBI): domain Bacteria; kingdom Pseudomonadati; phylum Pseudomonadota; class Betaproteobacteria; order Neisseriales; family Chitinibacteraceae; genus Chitinibacter; species uncultured Chitinibacter sp. The sequence continues at coordinate 48,238 of NZ_CAMFLP010000001.1, read as the reverse complement.
AAGCGGTAGCGCGGTCTGCCTGCCCGATCAGGACGGCCGCACCTTGCTACCTTCGGTGGTGCATTACGGCGTGGATGGCGATTTGCTGGTGGGCCACAGCGCCCAAGCGCGGCAAAACGAAGACCCGGCCAATACGCTGGTGTCGGTCAAGCGCTTTATGGGCCGCGGTATCAATGACATTGCCGATTTGGCCACGCCGTACCGCTTTGTTGACGAGCCGGGCATGCTCAAATTGGTGACCCGCGCCGGGGTGAAAAGCCCGGTCGAAGTCTCCAGCGAAATTTTACGCGCCCTGAAACATCGCGCCGAAGACAGCCTCGGCGGCGAGCTGGTGGGCGCGGTAATTACCGTGCCGGCCTATTTTGATGATGCCCAGCGCCAAGCCACCAAAGATGCGGCCAAACTGGCGGGCCTGAATGTACTGCGCCTGTTGAACGAGCCGACCGCGGCAGCGATTGCCTATGGGCTGGATAATGCCGCCGAAGGCATTTATGTGATTTACGATCTGGGCGGCGGCACCTTTGATGTGTCGATTCTGGAGCTGACGCGCGGCGTGTTTGAAGTACGCGCAACCTCCGGGGATTCACAACTGGGTGGTGATGATTTTGACCACCGCATCTATTGCTGGATTCTGGAGCAAGCCGATCTGCATGGCCCCAATGCCCAAGATCAGCGGCTGTTGCTCACCCGTGCACGCGAAGCCAAAGAAGCGCTCACCGATCACGCGCAAACGCAGATTACCGCCGTGCTCTCGGATGGTGCGATTATTGATCTGACCCTCAGCGCCGAGCAGTTTCACAGCATGACCGCGCATCAGGTGAACAAAACCCTGTTGCCGGTGAAAAAAGCCCTGCGCGATGCCAAATTGCGCATCGAAGACATCAAAGGCGTGGTATTGGTGGGCGGCGCGACGCGTATGCCGCATGTGCGCAAAGCTGTGCGCGAATTGTTCGGCCAAGAGCCGCTGACTAACCTCGACCCGGATAAAGTTGTGGCGATTGGCGCGGCGATTCAAGCCAATGTGCTGGCCGGCAATAAGGGCGACGATGAATGGCTGCTGCTGGATGTGATTCCACTCTCGCTCGGCCTGGAAACCATGGGTGGCCTGGTGGAGAAAGTCATCCCACGCAATAGCACCATCCCAACCGCACGCGCACAGGAATTTACGACGTTTAAAGATGGCCAAACCGCGATGGCGATCCATGTGCTGCAAGGCGAGCGCGAGCTGGTGAGCGATTGCCGCAGCTTGGCGCGCTTTGAGCTGCGCGGCATTCCACCGATGGTAGCGGGCGCAGCGCGCATTCGCGTGACTTTCCAAGTGGACGCCGATGGCCTGCTCTCCGTGTCTGCGCGCGAGCAATCTACCGGCATTGAAGCCAGCATTGCCGTGAAACCATCTTATGGCCTCTCCGACGATGAAATCAGCCGCATGCTGACCGAATCGATGACGCACGCCAAAGACGACATCCAAGCGCGCAAACTAGCCGAAGCCCGCGTGGAAGCCGATAGCATCATTCAAGCGGTTGAGATTGCGCTGGCTAGCGATGGCGCGCTGCTCAATGCCAGCGAAACGGCAGAAATTAGCGCAGCCATTGCCGCCCTGCGCAGCGCCATTGCCGGCGAAAGCGCCGAGGCAATTACCGCCGCCACCGAACAACTGAACCAAACCACTGGCGAATTTGCCAGCCGCCGGATGGATGCCGCCATCAAGCGCGGGCTGGCCGGCCAGCGAATTTCCGATATTTGATTGCCTCGCGCAAGGAAAACACCATGACCCAGATCGTGATTTTGCCCCACGCCGTACTCTGCCCCGAAGGCGCGGTACTGGACGTTGAACCCGGCACCACCATTTGCGATGCGCTCTTGGCCAACGACATTGAAATCGAACACGCCTGCGAGAAGTCCTGCGCCTGTACCACCTGCCATGTGCTGGTGCGCGAAGGCTTTGATAGCCTGAACGAAGCTGATGAGCTGGAAGAAGATCAGCTCGATAAAGCCTGGGGGCTGGAATCATGCTCGCGGCTCTCGTGCCAGGCCGTCGTGGCCGACACCGAGCTGGTGGTGGAGCTGCCGAAATACACCATCAATCACGCCCGCGAACACCACTAAGCCAAATCGATGTATCGCCTGCCAGGCTTTTATATACAAGGCTTAGCAGGCATTACCCCCAAGGAGTATCAGCATGAAATGGACCGACAGCCGTGACATCGCCATCGAACTGGTTGAAAAATACCCCGATATCGACCCGAAAACCGTGCGCTTTACCGATCTGATGCAATGGGTACTGGAGCTGGAAGGCTTTGATGATGATCCCAAGCATTGCGGTGAAAAAATCCTCGAAGCGATCCAGCTGATGTGGATGGACGAAGCCGAATAAGCGCCAACCAGCGAGCACGATACCAAGCTCTATACGGGTATTTATGGGCAGACAAGCCCAGCGACAGTCCCTACACTCCAGCGCGTAAACTCGGGTTTGGCGCCGCATCTTTGTCACAGCGTGAGGCTAAACTCACGCTGTTTTTATTCGTATGCGCTAATATACTTTATCCGCCTGGCATGTAACTCCAAATGGCTTCCGTACCTCTTTCATCCCTGCAATTAATCCGCCAGGCGCGTAGCGACCTCGCCCCCCTGCTGGCCGACCCGCTCGCGGCCGAGAATTTTGGCGCTGGCGTGGCCGGCATTGTGCAGCTGATCCAGCGCGCCTGCCAGCAATCGGCCGAGGTTTCGCTCGCTACCATGCTACTGGAGCTCGATACACCCTACCCAATTCGCCATGCGGTGGACGTGGCCATTGTGGCGGAGCTGTCGCTGAATAATCTTGGGCAAGATGCCATGGCGCGCAGCTCGGTATTGGCTGCGGCATTGACCATGAATCTGGGGATGCACGCGCTCGAATCAATGCTGGCCGAGCAAACCGGGCCGCTCACGCCGGAGCAGCGCGCCCAAATGCAGGCCCACCCGCAAATCGGCCGTGATCAGCTGCGGATGCTGGGCGTCTCGGATTTACAATGGCTCACCTGCGTGGAGCAACATCACGAAGCGCCCGATGGCACCGGCTATCCACGCAAACTCAAAGGCAGCGAAATCACCTTTGAGGCCCGCCTGCTGGGGCTGGCTGATCGCTATTGCGCGATGCTGGCCAATCGCAGCTATCGCCGCCGCCAGCTGGCCGATTCGGCGATGTTTACCACCCTCAATAGCGGCGCGGGCAGCTTGGATCAAAAACTGGCGCAACTGTTTTTATCGACGCTGGGCCTGTATCCACCGGGCAGTATCGTGCATTTAATCAATGGCGAAACCGGCGTGGTGGTTCGGCGCGGCAAACTCGATAGCACCCCGCTGGTGTTGGCGCTGTTTGATACGCATGATCAACTCCTGCCCAATCCGGTACTGCGTAACACCGCCGATTTTGACTTTACCGTAGTGAACGTACTCGATAGCCGGATTATCGCCGGACAAATGCCGCTTGATAGCATTTGGGGCGTAGCAGGCAAAGCCTGAGATTAATCTGCCCCCTCACAAAACAAAAGCGGCCACTGGCCGCTTTTATTTTGCCTGACTCTGGGTCGCTGGCGATTATTTCGCCATCGGCTGGCTGGCCATCCGCTCTTTGCGGCGCTGTTCGCGCTCAGAACGCATTTTTTCATGCGCGGCTTTACGTTCAGCTTCAGACAGAACGCCGTCTTTATTGGTATCCATTTTATCGAAGCGCTCTTCCATTTTTTTCAGAAAGTCGGCCTTGGTGATATCGCCTTTGAAATGGTCATGTTTGCCGGCTGGCGGCTCGGCCATAGCCAGCGGGGATAAAACCAGGCCACTCGCGAGGGCGGCAATAGCTACGATTTGACGCATTGGATTCTCCTTAAGCAGCGCACCATGCGCTTGTGTGATATAACGCTGCACGCCTCTGATCCGTTGACAAGGAAGACCACAATGAATTTTGCCGAACAACTGGCCCAATTGCCGACCGTAGACCACCTCGCCGCGCTGGAATTACTGCATGGCGAAGAAGTGGTGGCTCGGATTGAAAACAAACCCGGTCAGGCTGGCAGCCTGCGGGTGTATCACGCGCTGTTTCAAGAGTTTGGCGCCATCAGCGATATCGCTGCGCAAAAAGCGCTGCGTATTTATGCCGAGCACACCACCGACGCCGAAGCCAACCCGGGTAAGCACCCGAATATTGATCGTCTGTTCCCGCTCGCGGCCGGTGCTACACCGCTGGCCGTACGCCTGATCGCGGCTTAAGCGAACTACCCAAATGCGCAATAAAAAAGACCGCCATGGCGGTCTTTTTTGCTATCTAGGTCAGCAGGCTGGTGGATTATTCCACACTGCTCGGCGCGGCCTTTTTCGGCAGGAATAAGGCGGCAATCTGTGGACCGCGTTTAGGCAGCTTGGGCAAATCGCTTGGGAAAGCCGGAATATCCTGCGCATCGCGGCTCGCTCGCGATGGCATACGCTCACCGCCTCGTTCCGCGGTGCGTTCTGGACGCTCGCTGCGCTCACCGCGTTCGCCCCGTTCACGGCGCTCGCTACGGTTACCACGTTCCGCCCGTTCATCAATCAGCTGCACCGTGCCGGGCGAGAAGCCTGGTACCGGCACCAATTGCAGCTCTTTTTTCAGCAGGGCCTTAATGCCGGCAAACGATTTTTCTTCTTCCGGCGCAACCAATGAAATTGCCACCCCGGTCGCCCCGGCCCGGCCGGTACGACCGATGCGGTGCACATAATCTTCCGGATTGGTCGGCAATTCAAAATTCACCACAAACGGCAAATCGGTTACATCCAGCCCACGCGCAGCCACATCGGTGGCCACCAAGACCTGCAATTCACCGGCTTTAAATTTATTCAGCGCTTCGGTACGGGCTTTTTGATCGCGATCGCCGTGAATGGCCTCGCAGACAAAGCCCGTGCGGCGCAGCTCGCGGGAAACCTGCTCGGCGCCAATTTTGGTGCGGCAGAAGACAATTACCTGACTCATCTGGTGAATGCGGATCAGATGCGCCAGCAGCGCGCGTTTGCGGCCGGTTTCGACCGGATGCAATTCTTGCTTCACCGATTCGTTGGCCGAATTTTGACGCGCGACTTCAATCTTCACCGGATTGCGCATGAAATCGTTGGACAATTTCACGATTTCAGGGGCGAAAGTCGCCGAGAACAGCAGCGTTTGTTTGCGGCTGGTACACAGCTTGAAGATTTCGCGGATATCAGGAATAAAGCCCATATCCAACATGCGATCGGCTTCATCCAGCACAATGATCTCCACTTGCGAGAGATTGATGTTTTTTTGCTGGATATGATCAAGCAGCCGGCCCGGTGTCGCCACCAAGATTTCGACCCCGGCCCGCAAGGCAGGTATCTGCGCTTTAATATCGACCCCGCCATACACCACATGGCTACGCAAACCGGTGTGCTTGCTGTACAGCGCCACATTGTCGTAAACCTGATCGGCCAGCTCACGCGTCGGCGTCAGCATCAGTACCCGCGTAGGGTGGCGGGCGGGAGATACGCTGGTATTGGCGTGGCGCATCATGCGGGTCAGAATCGGCAGCGTGAAGGCGGCGGTTTTACCGGTACCGGTTTGCGCGGCACCCAGCACATCCTGCCCGGTGATCACCACCGGAATCGCCTGCTGCTGAATCGGGGTTGGGTTTTCGTAGCCCTGCTCGGCAACTGCCTTCAGTACTTCAGGCGCAAGGCCAAGCGTTGCAAATGTCATACCCACACTACTCCGACTAATCAAACAATAAAGGCGGAACTTTACACGATGATGGCCCCCCTGAACACCGTTTACTGCTGTTAGATCAACGAAATAAGCCGATTTTCTATCCAACACGGCGGCCGTATCGGCCTCGTGCCCGCCCTAGCCACCGGCAAGCTTGACTTGCCGTAGCGCAATTAAATCGGCCCCCGCTGCCCACAGCAGCAGAAAACCTCGTACACTCACGGCATTCAGTTTGAAGGAGCCCAACCATGTATGACACTGCCCGCGAATATCTGACTACCATCCGCGATCTGCATCGGTTTGCGGTCAGCCGGTTTAATGCCGCCGAGCTGTTTTATGGCCACGGCACCAGCGAAGCCTGGGATGAAGCGGCCTATCTGATCCTCGCCACCTTGAAACTGCCGATCGATCGGCTGGAGCCAGTGTTTGATGCCCGGCTACTGCCCGAAGAAGTCGAGCTGGTGCTCAATGTACTGCAAGAGCGCGTCGTTACTCGTAAACCTGCAGCCTATCTGACCAAAGAAGCCTATCTGGGCGACTTTAAATTTTATGTGGATGAGCGGGTGATTGTGCCGCGCTCGTTTATTGCCGAAATCTTGCTCAATGGCGGGCTGGAGCCATGGATTGAATATCCAGAGCTCGTGCACAACGCGCTGGATCTGTGTACCGGCTCCGGTTGTCTGGCCATTCTGATGGCGCATGCCTTCCCGGATGCGGCCATCGATGCGGTGGATCTGTCGGCCGATGCACTAGATGTGGCGGAGATCAATGTGCTCGATTATGGCCTGGGTGATCGCGTTGATCTGCTGGATTCAGATCTATTCGATGCGGTGCAGGACATGAGCTATGACCTTATCATTTCCAACCCGCCGTATGTGGATGCGCATAGCGTGGAAGAGCTGCCACCGGAATACCTGCACGAACCAGAAATGGCCTTGGGCAGCGGTGAAGATGGGCTGGATATTACCCGCCGCATTCTGGCCGAAGCCAGCGCCCGCCTGAATCCGCAAGGCGTACTGGTGGTGGAAATTGGCCACAATCGCGAGGTGCTGGAAGAGCAATTCCCAACTCTGCCATTTATCTGGCTGCCCACCGAATCGGGCGATGGCTTTGTCTTCCTACTTACTCGCGAAATGCTGGTTGAAGCAGGCCTTTAAGCCCCAATCGCGCAGTGACCAGCCAGCCTACGGGCTGGCTTTTTTGTGCGCCACGCCATTGACTTGTCATATTCTTTCTGAAATTGCATTGATTTTTAACAAACCATGCAAGCTTTGATTGCGACGCACCAAAGCTGGGCATATACTTGTCGGTACTTTTATTGCGTCGAGCTGACCCATGCTGGAATTTCTGGTTATCACCTTAATCGTGCTTGCCTGTTTGCCCTTTATTCCGTGGTCGCGCTTTGGTAAAAAGAAATCCTTGCTGGATCAAAGCCTCAGTGCCTATATCACCCAGTCTGGCCCGATTGATGGCAACGATTAATTAATACCCTCCCTCTGTATTACCTTCAAAACTATACATCAAAATACCTACAGCCCAATACCCTTTAAAACAATAAGTTCAGCTGTAGCTTGGGCAGGAAGCGGCGTAAAATACCGCCGCTTATGAGCCTCATTTCCCCTCACCACCTTTTGCAGCACGTCTTTGGCTACCGCGCCTTTCGCGGTATGCAGGAAGACATCGTCCAGACCCTGTGCCGGGGCGAGGATGCGCTGGTCCTGATGCCCACTGGCGGCGGCAAATCGCTGTGCTACCAAATCCCCGCGCTCGCCCGACCCGGCTGCGCGGTGGTGATTTCGCCGCTGATCGCCTTAATGCAAGATCAGGTGCAAGCGCTGCAAGAGCTGGGGGTAGCCGCGGCTTATCTCAATTCAACGCTGGATGCAGCCGGCAGCCGGGAAGTAGAGCGGCAGTTTCTGGCCGGCGAGCTTAAGCTGCTGTACGTGGCGCCCGAGCGCCTGCTCACACCGCGCTTTTTAGCCCTGCTGCGTGAAGCACAGCTGGCGCTGTTTGCGATTGACGAAGCCCATTGCGTCTCACAATGGGGGCATGATTTCCGCCCCGAATACCTCGGCCTGTCGCTGCTGGCAGATGAATTTCCGCACATTCCGCGCATCGCCCTTACCGCGACCGCCGATCACAGCACCCGGCTGGAAATGCAGCAGCGGCTGCGGCTGGAAAACGCGCGCGAGTTTGTCGATAGCTTTGATCGGCCCAATCTGCGCTACACCATGGTCGAAAAAAAGACCTCGCGCGATCAGCTGCTCACCTTTCTGCGCCGCGAGCATGAAGGTGATTCGGGGATTGTGTACTGCCTTTCACGCAAACGGGTGGAAGACACCGCCGCATGGCTGCGCAGCAAAGAAATTCGCGCCCTGCCCTATCATGCCGGGCTTGATGCCAGCACCCGCGCCAAACATCAGCAGATTTTTTTGCGTGAAGAAGGCGTGGTGATGGTCGCCACCATTGCGTTTGGCATGGGCATCAATAAGCCGGATGTGCGCTTTGTCGCGCATCTGGATTTACCCAAATCAATCGAAAACTACTATCAGGAAACCGGCCGCGCGGGCCGCGATGGCTTGCCGGCCAATGCTTGGCTCGCCTATGGGCTGAATGATGTCATGCTGCTGGCCGAGATGATTATGCAAGGCGGCAGCAGCGAAGAGCAAAAGCAAGTCGAGCGACGCAAGCTCGATGCCATGCTAGGGCTGGTGGAAACCACCGAATGCCGCCGGCAAGTGCTGCTGGCCTATTTTGGCGAGCACACTGCCCCCTGCGGCAATTGCGATAATTGCCTGAATCCGCCCCAGCTAGTGGAAATGACCGAAGCGGCGCGCAAGGCGCTCTCTTGCGTCTATCGCACCGGCAATAAATTTGGCGTGGGGCATTTGGTGGATGTCTTGCGCGGCAAACACAGCAGCAAAGTTGCCGAATACCTGCACGACCGGACCAGCACCTTTGGCATTGGCAAAGACATTGACGAAGCAAGCTGGCGCGCCGTGTTTCGACAGCTACTGGCCAAGGGCGCGCTGCAGCTTTGCCCGGCCGGCCACGGTGGGCTCGAGCTCACTGACAGCGCACGCCCCTATCTAAAGGGCGAAATACCCTTGTATTTGCGCGCGCGCAGCGAGAAATTTAGCTACCGCGACAAAGACAGCGAATTTGCCAGCCCCGCCGATCAGGCCTTGTGGCAAGCGCTACGCAAATTACGCAAGCAGCTGGCGGACGAACAAAACGCACCGGCGTACCATATTTTTGGCGACGCCACGCTCAAGGAAATGGTGCGCTTGCGCCCGCAGGATCACTACGAGCTCTCGCGCATCAGCGGCGTGGGTGACCGCAAACTGGATAAATACGGCGATGCGTTTTTACGCGCCTTGCGCGAGCACTAGGCCCGCGCGGCGCATTTGATATTGGCTAACGATTGAGCGGTTTAAGCCGTAATGGCCGCGCGTTGCTGCGCCTGATAGCGCTGGATAGCATGCAGTAAAGCTGGCTCATCCGCCACCCCGGTTTGCGCCACCTGGCTCACCAGATAGAAGATCGCAAAATACGCCAGACGCAACCGTACCGCACGATCCAAGCCAGCCTTTTGCAGATAATTGCTCAAGAGCTTCATATCTGGCCGCACCAGATCCAGCTGCACCAAATCCAGTTCGCAGTGGCTAAAACGGACCAAGCCCGGATCGATCACCCCGCACAGGCGGTGGGTTTCGGCATCCACCAAGAAATTGGCCGCATGCGCATCGCCATGAATCACGCTGCTGAGGGCGTGGCTTGATAAAGGCAAGCGGGCAAAATCGCCAATCAACGCCAACAAATGCTCGCGCAGCGGCTGGCTTAGGCATTCGCTGGCCGCGGCGCTGTGTAACCAGGTCTGCCGCAAGCCCAGATCAACCTCATAAGCGCTGGCAAAATCGGCATGCCAGTGGCCGGTTTCATCCTGAAAACCGCGCTCGCAGCTAATTGCGTGCAAGCGGCGCAGCCAATCGACAAATTCATCCGCAAAACGGTCGATTTCCACCGGCGATTCCAGCTCATGGCTGGCCGGCATGCCGGCAATCTGGGTCAGAATCAGCGCTTCGCCGCGCTCGCCGGGCTGATGCAAGGCAATCACCTCGGGCAGTGGCTGATCAACCAGATAGCGGCGCAGTGTAGTCAGCGCCTCGGCTTCGCGGGCGGCCTGACCGGGTTGGCGATAGCATTTCAGCACCGCGCGTAAACGGCCTACCTGCACCAGATACACATCGGCCTGAAAACCGGTAATTTTTTCCACCCGGCTGGCCACGCCACCCAGATAGCGCTGGCACAGGCTTTCCACCTGGCCTGGTTCGACGATGAACATGGCAACCCCCGCGACAATCATTCAGGGTGAGAATGCGCCCAGCCTGTGACAGGCGTTTTGCGCTGGCACAAACTTTTTGCACAAAACCCCCACCGCTAAAGCCGCGAGGGCGGCGAAGCAGCCCGCTTATTCGCGCAGCATGAGTACCGGCGAAGTGCGCGCCAGCGCCCAGAGCCGCCGCCAAACCGTGAGGCCACTCAAGGCCATACCAGCCACGATCGAGGCCAGTGGCAGCCAAACATTGAATACCCACGGCAGTTTCAGCACCGCCGTGGCCACATACCAAGCGCCCAGCGCGGCCAAAGTACCCGCCAGCAAACCAGCCAGCGCCCCCAGCAGCAGGCTTTCTAGCCACCAGATCCGGGCAATGCGGGCGGTGCTGGCGCCCAGTGCGCGCATCAGCGCCGCCTCGCGCCGCCGCTCGCTATCGTTGGTTTCCAGCGCGGCCAGCAATACCGTCAGCCCCGCCAGTACACACATCACAAACACCAGCCGCAATGCGCTCGACGCCAGCGTAATCACTGTTTCAACCTGCGCCAGTACCTGCCCGACATCAATGATGGTGAGATTGGGCATACCGCGCACCAATTGCGGCACCAGCGTGCGCTGCGCGGGCGGCAAATAGAAACTACTAATCCGGCTACTAGGCAGATCGCGTAACAGCTGCTCGGAGCCCACCACAAAGAAATTGGCGCGGAACGAGCCCCAATTTACCGCGCGCAGATTAATCACCGGCGCAGTCACCGGCGTGCCGGCAATATCAAAGGTGAGCTGATCGCCGATTTTAATGCCCAGCAGCACCGCCAGCTCCTGCTCGACCGACCAGCCCGGCACGGCGGCATTCAGTGGTGGACCTTGCACCCGCTGATTATCGGCTCGCTCGTCTTCGCCCCAGGAGAGATTAAACTCGCGCTCGGACAGGCGCTGCGCGCGGGGCTCGCTATACTGCTGCGGCTGCACCGGCTGCTGATTGTGCAAAGTCCAGCGCCCGCGGATCATCGGCTGCACTTTGGGCGCGGGCAAACCCGCCGCAGCAAACTGGGCATTAAAAGTGGCGATCTGCTCGGGCTGCAGATTAATCACAAAATGATTGGGCGCTTCAGGTGGCACTTGTGCGCGCCAGGCCTGCAATAAATCACTTTGCACCACGGTGAGCAGCCACAAGCCGCACAGCCCCAACGTTAAGGCCGCGAGCTGGGCCAGCAGTAAGCCGGGTTGGCGCAGCATCTGCCGCAGCGCCAAACGCGCACTGCCTTGCCAGCGCCAGCGCTGCAGAGCTTGCAGCAGCAACCAGCCCAAGGCGGCCAACAGCAGCAGCGCGCCCAACATACCCCCACCCACTATCACCGCCAGCTTTATATCCTTAGCGATCTGCAGCAAGATACCCATCATAGCGAGTAGCGTCAGCGCGTATTGCCAGAACCAATGCACATCGACGGTCAATTCACGACGCAACACGCGCAGCGGCGGCGTACGGGCTAGGCTCAGCAATACCGGCCCCGCTGCGCCCAGCAACAACACCAAGCCCAGCGCACTGGCCCAAAGCCAGGGCCACAGGCTGGCAGGCGGCAAAGGCGCGGGCAACTGCGCCGCAATCAGCCACAGCAAGCCCGCTTGCGCCAGCCAGGCCAGTGCGCCGCCGGCCAGTGCCGCCACGCCCGCCAGCAACAGCATTTGCGCCAACATCAGCGCGCGCACGCGCCGCTGGCTGGCACCCAGCGTACGCAGCAAGGCCACGGTATCAAAATGCCGCAGCGCAAAGCGCCGAGCGGCCAGCACAATCGCCACCGCCGCCAATACACCGGCGAGCAAAGACGCTAGCCGCAAAAAGCGTTCGGCGCGCTCGATGGCTTCTTTGAGCTCCGGCCGGCTTTCGCGGGCGTTTTCAATCGCCTCGCCGCGCCCCAGCTGCGGCTGCGCCGCCGCCAGCCACGCGTTCACCGCCGCCGGCTCACCAGCCAGCAGCAAGCGATACTTCACCCGGCTACCAAAGCCCAGCAAACCACTGGCCGGCAAATCAGCAGCGTTGATCATCAGCCGCGCCTGCAGGCTGGAAAAATCAAAGGCCGCATCCGGCTCGCGCATGATGATGTCGCGCACGGTGAGCTGCAATTGCCCGACTTTGAGCTGCTGCCCCACCTGGATTTGCAACACATCACGCAAGCGCGCATCAATCAGCGCTTCACCCGGCTGCGGGGCTTGCGTAGCCCCACTTTGCAGGCTGAGTTGCCCCCGTAAAGGGTAAGCCGCCCCCACGGCTTTCACCGAAGCGAGACTTGCCAGCTGACCAAAACTCACCATCGAGGGGAAGATCGCCATCTCGGCACTGGCCAGCCGTTGCTGGGTGGCCAGGCTGGCAAACTTGGGCGGGATCGGATGATCGCTACTGAGCACGGCATCGGCCGCTTGCAGCTCGCTGGCTTGCCCGAGTAATTGCCGCTCCACGCGTTCGGTGAGCATGCCCACCGCGGTTAAGGCGGCAATGGCAATAATCAGCGCCAGCAGCAAGGTTTTGTATTCGCCAGCGGCAAGGCTGCGGCGAAATAGCCGCGCGGTGAGCCGCAGCTGACTCAGTATGCCGGCGCTCAAGCCGCCTGCTCCAGTGCCGCGGTTTGCGCCGGCACCTGCCAGTCGATCATCTGCCCGGCTTGCAGGCGCAATTGATGGCTGCAGCGCTGCGCCAGCGTGTCGTCATGCGTTACCAGCACCAGCGTGGTGCCCATTTCGCGATTCAAGGCAAACAGCAAATCAGCCACCACCGCCCCGGTGGCCGAATCCAGACTGCCAGTCGGCTCATCGGCAAACAAAACCTGTGGCCCCGGCGCAAATGCCCGCGCCAGCGCCACCCGCTGCTGCTCGCCGCCGGACAGCTGCCGCGGCAAGTGATGCAAGCGATGCCCCAGCTCCACCCGCTCTAGCCACTGCAAGGCCTGCGCCTCGGCGCCGCGCACGCCGGCCAGCTCCAGCGGCAGCATCACGTTTTCCAGCGCGGTGAGCTCGGGCAATAATTGAAATGACTGAAACACAAAGCCAGCGCAGCGCCCGCGCACCGCGGCGCGGCCATCTTCATCCAGTGTTTGCAGCGCAGCCCCGGCGAGGATGACTTCGCCAACGCTGGGCGTATCCAGCCCGGCCAGCAAGGCCAGTAAGCTCGATTTACCGGAGCCCGAGCGCCCTACCACCGCTAAACTGGCCCCGGTGGGGACACTAAAGCTGATCTCGTGCAAAATAGTGAGCTTCTCGCCTTCACTGCTGACGGTTTTACCGAGCTGGCGGGCCTGCAAAATATCTGGAGTTGCACTCATGCTGATTCAGTTCCTATCGGTGTTGCGTCGTTTGGGCCTGCTGGCCTGCACCTTGGCGCTGCTGGCGCCTGGCGCTATGGCCAAAAGCGCCGAGGTAATTCTGGTGTTTGGCGACAGCCTTTCGGCCGGTTATGGCATTGCCCAGCAGCAGGCATGGCCTGCCTTGCTGGAGCAAAAACTACAACAACAAGGCCGGCCCATGCGGGTGGTGAATGCCAGTGTCTCTGGTGAAACGACTGCTGGCGGGCTCACAAGGTTCCCGGCGGCTTTAAAACAGCATCGCCCGCGCTGGGTGATTCTGGCGCTGGGCGCCAATGATGGCCTGCGCGGTCTGCCAGTGAGCGCCATGCAAAACAATCTAAGCCAGATGATTCAGGCCGCGCGCCAAGCTGGGGCCAAAGTGCACCTAGTAGGTATGCAAATGCCGCCCAATTACGGCGCCGACTATACCCGCCAGTTTGCCGCGGTGTTTCCGGCGCTGGCCAAGCAATATCAGCTGAGCCTGAGCCCGTTTTTACTGGCGCCTGTGATCCAAACCCCTAGCTATTTTCAGGCCGATCAACTCCACCCCACGGCGGCGGCCCAGCCTTTGCTGCTCAATTACGTGTTGCAAAACTTCAAACCCTAAGGGGCACTATTTAGCCATGGGTATTGATCTGCAAGCATTATCAAGCAAAGCTTGTAGCTCAATACCCCTAAGATCCTACCGATAAAAAACGCCATCTGGCTCAGTGCAAGATGGCGTTGTATGTTGGGGCGGGCTGTCGCTTACTGCGGCAGCGGTGCCAGTGGCTGCACCAACTTCACCACCCGCTCAACACCGGACACCGAAGCGGCGATTTGCGCGGCACGATCGGCCAGCTGTGGGCTACTCATGCCCAGCAAATACACCACCTTGCGATCAGTAATCACCTGAATATGCACGGCCTGCGCATCACCACCATTCGTCAACATGGCAGTTTTAACTCGGGTACTGAGTTGGCTGTCATTTAGTCGATCAGTCATGCTCGATGGCGGCGCTTGCACCACATCATTAAACACCCGCGTAGCTTGGCTAAAGCTGCGTGCCAGTTGTTCGACGCGCGCTTTGGAGGCCGCATCAGGCACTTCACCGGTCAGCAAGACCTGACCGTTGAAAGTGTTCACATTCACATGCGCCCGCTCTTTGAATTCATCAATGATTTTGGCGCTGATATTGGCGCCGAGCGAGGTATCTTCGGTAATGGTTTTGGTTGGGCGCGGATCAGAGCCGATCCAGGCCCCCATGGCTACGCCGCCGACCACCACCAAAGGCACGCACGCACTCAGGCCTAAACTCGCGGCCAGAATGCTGATACTGAGCGCCCGTTTCAGATGCACCGCCATTAATCGCCCCCCAGCAAGGTAAAGTCGACCGCATCGCACAAAGCGTGAATCGCGGTAATGTGCACTTCCTGAATCCGCGCGGTGCGCTGATGAGGTACACACAGATGCACATCATCACCCACCAGCAGGTCGGCGATTTGCCCACCGTCGCGGCCGGTAAAGGCAATCACGCTCATGCCCCGATCATGCGCAGCATGAATCGCCGAGATGACATTGGCTGAATTGCCCGAGGTAGAAATCGCCACCAGAATATCGCCAGCGCGGCCCAAAGCATGCACTTGCTTGGAAAAGACCATATCAAAGTCGTAATCATTGGCAATTGCGGTGAGCGCTGAAGAATCAGTCGTCAGAGCAATCGCCGGCAAACCAGGGCGCTCGCGTTCGAAGCGGCCGACCATTTCAGCCGCAAAATGCTGGGCATCCGCCGCCGAGCCCCCATTGCCACAAGCCAGGATCTTGCCATCGGCAATCAGCGCCTGCACCACTTTCTCGGCCGCCAGCGCAATGGCGGGGCTGAGGACCTCCAACGCGGCCTGTTTGGCGGCGATGCTTTCTTCGAAATGCTGCTGAACGCGTTGAATCAGATCCATAGGGTTTCCTTTCGTGTATCTGCCCGCTCGCCGGCGGGCGCGGTGTGGTTTAACCACTTATACAGTTTTTAATCCAGTGCAAGGCCTCGCCTTCGATACAGATCGCATCAAAACGGCAGGGCGGCACTTGCGGTAATTGTTGCAAATACTGCTGGGCACTGGCCCACCAGCGGGCTTGCTTGGCTGGGGTAATACTGGCGGCGGCCCCACCAAAACGGGTAGAGCGCCGCATGCGCACTTCGATAAATACCAGCATTGGCCCATCAAAGGCAATCAGGTCGATCTCGCCCTGCCGGCATTGCCAATTGCGGGCCACGATGCGCAGGCCTTGGGCCTGCAGAAATTCAGCCGCCCGTGTTTCAAAGGCCTGGCCTTTATTGTTCATTCACCACCGCGGGGGCTGCCGCCTCAGGCGCGACTTCGGCAGTGCCACTGGCGCTGGCGGGTTTACGCCCCATCACGCGCACCACTGATTCGCGGTTTACCACATTATCAGGGCTTAAAGTCAGCACGCCGGTCAGGCCTTCCAGCCGTTCAAAACGCTGCCCCGTACTTAAGATGGCGGCGATTCGCCAGGCATCAACCCCCAAGGCGAACAATCGTTCCAAATCATTAGCGCTTGAGCGGGTGCGATTATACAGTGCATAGCCCTCGCTATCGGGCGCCGCGAGCCAAGGCATATCCAGATATTTCACCCCAGCCAGATCAACCAGCGTGGTGGCGGGTAAACGGCCGGGGTTGATTTGATTGCTGGCATACACGGCGCGTTCATTGCCCACAAAGGGCCGTACCACGCGGGCCGATTTGGCATCCATGGCCAAAAATACCGCATCTGGCAGCGCGTCATTGAGTTGCTGACGAATTTCGGGAGCATCACGGCGCGGATTCGCCACCCGGATCACCAGCGGCTCGCTACCATGAATTTCCCGCCAGGCATTGCTAAAGCCTTGCGCCAGGCGTTGGCCGATACTGTCATTGGTTTGCAAAATCACCGGCTGGCGGCCACCCTCTTGCCGCACCAGCATGGCCGTTGCAGCCGCATCGCTCTCCACCCCCAGGCCAAAGCTGTAGAGCTGGCTTTGCGGCAACGTGGTCGGATCAAACCCATTCAGGGCCACGGTGGGGACTTTCAGCTCGCTGCTGTCGGCCAGATAATTAATCGCCGACTTGGTCAGCGGGCCAATCACCGCAATGGCGCCGCCATCTACCGCGCGCTGGTATTGGGCTTTGATGTCTTCTTCTTTATCGGTGGTATCAATCACGCGTACCAAGGGCACTTCGACGCCACCATGCACGCGCTCCGCCGCCAATACTCCAGCTCGAATGCTATCAACCGCCGGCTTAAAGGCCTTGGCCTGCCCCGGCAACAGCAAGGCGATATAACCGTTGACCGGTCGGCTGGCACTCTCACTCTCGGTTGCCGCAGTGGCCGAGCCGGCCAGCGCCCCGTATAGTAGAGCCCCGGCAGCCAGTGTTCGGCCTGCTGTAGCCCAAAATGCGTGGCGCCATTGCAATCGGCCGCCAAGGAGAGTTGTGAAGTGCATAAGCCTGAGTATCCTGTCAGCAAGTCTGCATTATATGTGGTCGCTACCCCGATCGGTAATCTTGGTGATATTACCGAGCGTGCGTTGGCGGTTTTGCGTCAGGCCGATGTGATCGCCGCCGAAGACACTCGCGTCACCGGCCAGCTGCTTAAGCAATTTGGCATCAATACCCCCCTGATGTCAGTACGCGAGCATAACGAACGAGCGATGGCCGAGCGGATTATCGAGCGCCTTGCCGCCGGCGATACCATTGCCCAGGTTTCCGATGCTGGCACCCCCGCGGTTTCCGACCCCGGCGCGGTCCTCGCGGCCGCGGTGCATGCGGCTGGCTTTAGCGTGATTCCAATTCCTGGCGCCTCTGCCCTTACGACCGCCCTATCGGCCAGTGGTTTCACCGCGCCACACAGTCTGTTTTATGGTTTTTTGCCGCCGAAAAGCAAGCAGCGCCGTGATGCGCTCGCGCCTTTGGTTGGCCACCCCTATCTCACCGTATTTTATGAGGCACCGCATCGCATTGCCGAATGTGTAGCCGACCTCGCCGCGATGTTTGGCCCCGAACGTGAAGCCGTGTTGGCACGGGAGCTGACCAAAACCTTTGAAACCATCCGCCGCATGCCACTGGGCGAGCTGGCCACCTGGATTGCCAGCGACAGCAATCAGCAACGCGGCGAAGCCGTCATCGTGGTTGATGCCGCGCCGCCCGCGCCCGCCGTCGAAGGCGAAGCCTTTGATTACCTACTGCAACCCCTGCTGGCCGAATTACCATTGAAGCAGGCGGTGGCACTGGCACAAAGCATCAGCGGTGCACCACGCAATACGCTATACGAACGGGCTTTACAGCTTAAAAAAGCCGCCGAGTAAACGCACAGCAGAAATATTTAGCACAAACCCTTGCCAAGCGCGGTTTAAGTAGCTAATATGCCGCTTCTACGTTGCACCTGCCCAGGTGGCGAAATGGTAGACGCAGGGGACTCAAAATCCCCCGCCGCAAGGTGTGTCGGTTCGAGTCCGACCCTGGGCACCAAAACAATTAGGCCTCACGCTACTGCGTCAGGCCTTTTTTGTTGGCTATTGCTCGCATACCCATGCAGGTATTGCCACACAAGCATTCAATTGCTTAAATCCGGCAAACATACCCCCAAGCCCCACTCATTTTGTTCTAGCCAGCTGCCGGCCACTGCTGCATACGCGCTACGCCACATCCGTCAGACCTGTCATCTGCCCCATGCCACGCTGATTACTCGGCTCTTCGGCGCAACAAAAAAGCCAGCCTGCGGCACTGCAGACTGGCTTTCGCGCACCGCGAGTTCATCACGCCCGCTTACTCGATTGGCGCATCTTTGAGCCAGGTGACTTTCGGCATGCCCGATTGCAATACCGCTTGCCGCAACGCTTCGATCGCCGCCATACGTGGGAAATTGCGCCGCCAAGCCATGACCACCCGGCGGGTGGGCGCGGGCTCGGCAAATGGGCGAATGCTCAGCAGCGCATCATCGGCGGCGCTTACCGACGTCACCGGCAACACGGTTACCCCGATGCCGCCAGCCACCATGTGGCGAATGGTTGTGAGCGAAGATCCCTGCAAAGTGCGCTGCAAGCCACCGGTGCCACCCATACTTTCGCGATTCAGATCCGGACAGGTTTGCAGCACCTGATCGCGGAAGCAATTCCCTGGCGAGAGTAAGAGCACGTTTTCTTCGGCCAACTGCTCGGACGAAATCTCTGGCATGGCTTCCCAAGCATGCCCCCGAGGGGTAGCAACCACAAAGCCTTCTTCATACAAGGCTTGCGTAGCAATACCCCCTTCGTGAAAAGGCTCGGCGACAATCGCCACATCAATTTCACCCTGCTTGAGCATCTCGGCCAGCCGCGCGGTGTAGTTTTCTTCCAGCAGCAATTGCATTTGCGGGGCCAGCTGGCGCAGCTCAGGGATCAAGTGGGGCAATAAATAGGGGCTGATGGTGTAGATCACCCCCAGGCGCAAACTGCCGGCCAAGGGGTCTTTGCCCTGCTCGGCCAATTGCTTCACCACAGTCACTTCTTCCAGCACCCGCTGCGCCTGCTCAACGATGCGGCCACCAATGGCGGTGAGCGAAACATCGCCCGATGAGCGCTCAAACAGCGTCACCCCCAGCTCATCTTCGAGTTTTTTGACCGCCACCGACAAAGTCGGCTGCGACACAAAACAGCTATTGGCGGCGCGGCCAAAGTGGCGCTCGCGGGCCACGGCTACGATATAGCGCAATTCGGTAAGCGTCATCGCCACTGATTCCGTCGAATTTCATTCAGTTGATGCCGGCACAAAGACCAGCTCCACACCACGATAGCAATCCCCGCCACCGCCACCCAGGCCGGCATGGTGATGCCAAACAAGGTGAAATCGATATTGCCGCAATCGCCCACCGGCCGGATCACGCTCGCGAGCCAGCCTGGCAAAGCATTCAGATCAATCGGAAACGGCAAGCTCGATGGGCACAGCGCGCTCGGGTCGCGCGGGGTGTATTGATACCATGTATGGCGAATGCCTACCGCGGCCGTCACCCCAGCCGCCACTGTCAGCAAGCCAGTTTGGGTATAGACCCCAGCGCGGGTTTTGGGTGGAAAAATCGCCGCCACCAGCGCCAGCAGGCCCGTCACAATAATGCCGATGCGCTCATACACGCAGTACAGGCAAGGCATCAGCCATTGATAAAATTGATGGTAGAGCGCAAAGCCGATCATGCCGGCGCAAGCCAGAAAAACCAAGGCAAAACCAAATCGCCAGCGGAACAAATTCATGCTGTTCTCCGCCCAGTCAGGATAGAAAACGGCTATTCTAGCGCCGAATCCGTTTCCTTGGCAGCCAGAAAATCGCGCAATTGCGCTTCTTTAGCCAGCGCATCCTGATAGCCCAGCCCAATCAGCCGCCGCGCATACGCGCCACTAAATAATAAATAGCTGGCCACCACCGAGCCCTGCCGACGAAACGCCCCCAAACCGCCGAGAAAAAAGCGCATCCCCAGCGAAAACTCGCGCTTGAAAGGCAAGGTGAGTTTTTCCAGCGGCTGCGAGGGCGCGATGGTTAAGACCTCCACCGGGCGTAAATTCAGCCCACTGCTGGCCCGCACCTCAGCGGGGATCAGCGAAATCGTGCGGTTGATGCGGGTAATGCGTTCCAGATCAACTTCAAGCGAATCCAGAAAAATACTATTCATCAGCTGCCCGCTAACCTGCGCCAGCGTTGGGTAATCACTCACCTGCTGCCGCGCCGGTGCATCATCGCCATGCGGCGCCACCCCGATTACTAGCAAGCGCTTGGCACCCAGATGAATAGCGGGGCTGAGCGGCGCCAATTGCCGCACCGAGCCATCGCCAAAAAACTCGCGATGAATACGCTCCGCCGGAAACACTAGGGGTATTGCGCTGGAGGCCATTAAATGCGAGACATTCAGCTGGGTACGTACCCCAATCCGTGAGGCGCGCTGCCAGCCTTCCAACTCAGGGTGCCCTTGAAAAAACGCCACCGATTGACCGCTGCTGTAGCCCAAGGTCGAGATCGCCACTGCGCGCAGCGCGCCTTGCTCGATATTGCGCTGAATCTGGCTGAAATCCACCCGCTGCTCCAAAAAATCACGCAGCGGCGCATTATCGAGAAAAGCCCGCGGGTTGTAGCGCCCCAACCCACCCAGCATCAGCGAGCCCATCCAGTGCGCGCCAGTGGCCAGCAAGGCACCGAGCGAGCCACGGTAAATCAGCTCGGGATAGAGGTTTTGCCACATCCGTGCCAGCGAAAAAACCCCATGGCGAAACTGCTGGGCACTCACCGCCAGACCCGCGGCATTGATCGCCCCGGCCGAGGTGCCGCAAATAATCGGAAAAGGATTGGCCGCATGCTGGGGCAAGAGCTTGGCAATCGCCAATAGCACGCCCACCTGATAGGCCGCCCGCGCCCCACCCCCCGAGAGGATAAGCGCCGTATCGGGCGCTGCTTGCCATTCGCGATTCATGCTCGCCTCCTCGCCTAGCTGACGGCTGGGCTGTCAGTTTTACCCTAGCTGCTGGGCTGGCGAACAGCAATCATGCGCCGCAACAAGTCAAGCTGACAGCACGAAGAACTGCAATATTACAAGGCCATAGTCGAAAATGAGACATTTCGGTATAATGCTTTTTTGGCGAAAAGGATCTAGCTCATGCGCATTGTGCAAAAAGCCCTCACGTTCGACGACGTTCTGCTCGTCCCTGCCCACTCCAATATTCTGCCTCGCGACGTTTCGCTCGCCACCCAGTTCACTCGCGGTATCCGCCTGAATCTGCCGCTGGTTTCCGCTGCGATGGATACCGTGACCGAAGCACGCTTGGCCATTGCCATGGCCCAAGAAGGCGGCATTGGTATTATCCATAAGAACATGACGCCGGAACGCCAGGCGCAAGAAGTAGCCAAAGTTAAACGCTACGAATCTGGCATTGTGAAAGATCCGGTCACCATCGCACCAACCATGCTGGTGCGCGATGTGATTGCGCTGACTCGCCAGCACAAAATTTCTGGCCTGCCCGTGGTTGAAAACGGTCAGGTAGTCGGGATTGTCACGAACCGCGATCTGCGTTTCGAAACTCGCCTCGACGTTCCTGTGTCATCCATCATGACACCGAAAGACAAACTGGTTACCGTGAAAGAAGGCACCAGCATTGAAGACGCCCGCACCCTGATGCACGATCACCGCCTCGAGCGCGTGCTGGTGGTCGACGACGCCTTCAAACTCAAAGGCCTGATCACCGTTAAAGACATCGTTAAAACCAGCGAACACCCACTGGCCGCCAAAGACGAGCAAGGCCGTCTGCGCGTTGGCGCGGCTGTAGGCGTCGGCGCCGGCACTGACGAGCGCGTGAAATTGCTGGTGGAAGCAGGCGTTGACGTGATTGTGGTGGACACTGCGCACGGCCACAGCCAAGGCGTACTGGATCGCGTGAAATGGGTGAAAACCAACTTCCCACAAGTACAAGTCATCGGCGGCAATATCGCTACTGGCGCAGCGGCGCTGGCGCTGGTTGAAGCCGGCGCGGATGCGGTTAAAGTCGGTATTGGCCCAGGCTCAATCTGCACAACGCGTATTGTTGCTGGCGTAGGCGTCCCACAAATTTCTGCGGTGGCGAATGTGGCCGAAGCTCTGGCTGGCACGGGCGTGCCGCTGATCGCCGATGGCGGTATCCGCTTCTCGGGCGACATCGCCAAAGCCATCGCCGCTGGCGCACACATGGTGATGCTGGGTGGTCTGTTTGGTGGTACCGAAGAAGCCCCTGGTGAAGTTGAGCTGTACCAAGGTCGTTCATACAAGAGCTACCGTGGCATGGGTTCGCTGGGTGCGATGTCGGGCGCAAATGGTTCATCAGACCGTTACTTCCAGGACAAAACCGCCGACGCGGACAAACTGGTACCGGAAGGTATTGAAGGTCGCGTACCGTACAAAGGCCCGCTGACTGCCGTGATCCACCAACTGGTGGGTGGCCTGCGCTCATCCATGGGTTACCTCGGCTGCGCCACAATTGATGATGTGCATGCCAAAGCTGAATTCGTACAGATCACCGCTGCCGGTATCCGCGAATCACACGTGCACGACGTGCAAATCACCAAAGAAGCGCCGAACTACCATCAAGACTAAACGCTTGATCGCTTCGCCAAAAAGCCGCCCTACGGGGCGGTTTTTTTTCGGCCAGCGCTTTGGGCCAGCGTCTGTGTGAGCAGAACTGGTCACGAAAATAACATGGGTATAGCTTCGCAAGCTAAATGAATTATGGCTTATAGCCATATACCCTATTCATAAATTGTTAAACTCGCTTCATATTTTCAGCCTCCCGCCGGTTCGTCAGGCCGCACTGACGCAGCGGTCGAGACTATTACTACTGTCGCCACTAACACCACAATTTACCGGCCGCGCTTGACGGCATAAGCCGTAGCTCGGCAAGATGCGCGCTCTTGGTGGTCGGGCTTGGCCCGGCCAATGTGCAACGTCGCGTGCAGCTCAATAGCGCACCATCTACAGAGGAGTATTTGCCGTGACCCCGTTTGTGATGAACACCCACTAAGCCAGCACCCGAATCCCCCGGAATTCGGCGTGACTGGCACGCCGGGTTCCTGCCGCAGCGCTCACGCTGCGCCGCCCCGGTTTTCGATCAAAGCACCCCATCCGCCCAGCGTTGATGCTCAACGCCACTTGGCCAAGGATGGGGCGGCAACTGATCTTCCGGGGCTTTTTTACGTCTACAGGATTTATGTATGCCAGTCGTACAACAACTCAATAAAGGGCGGGTGCCGGTCAAAATCTGGACCGACGACATCGCGCCCGCAGCGCTCAATCAACTTTTGAATACCGCGCAATTACCGATCGTGCATGGCCATATCGCGGCGATGCCGGATGTGCATCTGGGCATTGGCGCCACCGTGGGCTCGGTGATTCCAACCCGCGAAGCGATTATCCCGGCCGCTGTGGGCGTGGATATTGGCTGCGGCATGAATGC
Organism: uncultured Chitinibacter sp.; assembly: GCF_945957625.1. Classification (NCBI taxonomy): domain Bacteria; kingdom Pseudomonadati; phylum Pseudomonadota; class Betaproteobacteria; order Neisseriales; family Chitinibacteraceae; genus Chitinibacter; species uncultured Chitinibacter sp. Next base: position 24,869 of record NZ_CAMFLP010000001.1, on the reverse strand, counting down.
GGTGCGCACTTCGCTCACCGCCAGCGATTTGCCCGATAATCTGGCGCGCATTCGCTCGGCCATCGAGGCCGAAGTGCCGGTTGGTTTTCAGCAGCATGAATGGAGCAAAGTGCGCGGTGGCGCCATGCAGCGCGTTGCGCGGCCGCTGAATGACCGGCTGGATGCGCTGGTGGGCCAGCACCCGGGCTTGCTAAAAATGCAGCGCCAGTTTGCACAAACCTGGATCTGCCAGATCGGCACCTTGGGCGGCGGTAATCATTTTATCGAGCTGTGCCTGGATGAAACCGACCGCGTGTGGCTGATGCTGCACTCGGGCAGTCGCGGCACCGGCAATGTGATCGGGCGCTATTTTATCGCGGCGGCACAAAAAGACATGCAGCGCCATCAGCAGCATTTGCCGGATAAAGATCTGGCCTATTTTGCGGCGGGCTCAACGCTGTTTGATGATTATGTGGCCGCGGTGGAATGGGCGCAGGATTATGCGCTGGTCAACCGGCGCGAAATGATGCGCCGTGTTGTGGAGGCGATCCGCCCGCATTTGCCAGCCTTTACGCTGACCGATGAAGCGATCAATTGCCACCATAATTACGTGGCGCGCGAACGCCATCAGGAGACGGATTTGTTCATTACCCGCAAAGGCGCCATCGCGGCGCATGCCGGGCAATTGGGCATTATTCCGGGCAGCATGGGCGCCAAAAGCTATATCGTGCGCGGCTTGGGCAATGCCGAATCGTTTTGCTCTTGCAGTCACGGTGCGGGGCGCACCCTTAGCCGCACCGAAGCTAAACAGCGCTACAACCGCTTTGACCTCGCGGCGCAAACCGCTGGTGTTGAATGCCGCAAAGATGGCGGCGTGGTGGATGAAATTCCGGCTGCGTACAAAGACATCGACACGGTGATGGCGCATCAGCGCGATCTGGTGGAAGTGGTGCACACACTCAAGCAAGTAGTGTGCATCAAGGGTTAAAGGAGAACGTGATGCAATTCAAACCCCGTAATCCCTTCGCCCTCGCCGCCCGTCAGCGCCAAGCCGGAGCGCACGAGCAAAGCGAACGTGCCCGCCGCCGCAGCGAGCGCCAAGCCTTGCAACAACAACTGCAGCAAGACTGGGCCAGCGGCGCCGATGACGCCAGCGATCTGGATGCCGACTCCGCCCTCGCCGGCGGTCGGCAAAGCACTCGTGCCCGCTTGCGGCAACGTTGAGCAAGCCTCATCGACGCAAAGCTTGGCCTCCTGCAGGCCCCGCTTTAATTGAATAGCAATGGGTATAACCTGAGAAGGCTTTCACCATATAGCCTAGCAGGCTATACCCTGGCTAAATCTACGGCGGATTTTCTTTAACTTAACTGCCGCCGCGCCAGCAGCTCTTGCAGCGCGGCGGGCAAATATTGGCGCAGGCGCGCCGTAATGCGCGCCTCATGCCGCTGCCAAACAATGCCCAGATACACCACCGCTGCCCCTAGCACCGTCAGCGCCAGCGGAAACAGCAGGCTATCGCGAAACACCGAATACGCCAGATGCCCCACATAGGCCGCCACCCCTAGCCCGCCAAACACGGCAAACACGCGCCGGCTCAGCACCGCCCCGATCAGCAGCAAACCGAGATTAAGCAGGCAATACGCCAAGCGCTTGAGCTCGCTATCCGAATCCATACTGGTGAGCGCCACCCAGAAGGCCAGCAAGCCAAACAGATACAGCCAGAAGGCAAAATCCTCGCGCGAGCGCGAGCGCAGCTCAATCCAGAATGCCAGCCCCAGCATCAATAGGCCCACATACACCGACACCCATTTGCGTAGCTGCCATTGCAGATCGCTATCGTGAAATAAGATTGGCGTGAGATCCATACTCAGATACCACAGCGTGACGGCCACCGGCAGCATCAAAAATGGCAAGCGATAGCGCCAGAGCATAATCGCCCCGACCGCCAACGTGGCCAGCTCCATCCATAACCAGCGCCAATCAATCCGCAGATGGTAATCACGATATTCGTCGCTCAATTCCCAATAGCCCAAGCCCGCCTGCAGGCCGTAAATCGCCAGCGGGGTCAACACCACCACAAAGGCCGCCGCAATCCCGGCCGGAATCCGCAGCCCCGGCCGGCGCAGGCAATATTCGGTCAGCCCCAACCCCAGCAGCTCATAGGCCAGCGCGATCAACAACAGACCCCAGCCGCCCCACAGATCCCAGCCCAAAGTCATAAAGAGGCTCATCGCCCCAATCGCCAACAGCCCGCCGAGGTAATACAAAAGATGCGTCGCGCGAAAACTGGGCGTTTGTGCCGTTTGTGTCGCCAGAAAATCCCACAATGGCCCCACCTGCGCCGGCACTAATAACCCAGCCGCGGCGGCATCATCTAATTGTTGACGCTGAATTTGCATCACCTGCTCCTACTTTGATAGCCACACCAGCCCATCCCTATACCCACCCATAGTATTCATCACTAGGCATTAACTAATAATGAATTGGGGGCGATACCCCTTGCATGTTTGCAGAGCCTGTTTCAGCACGGGTTACCGTGAGCATAACTAGCGCTTGCACGCAGCGGCCAGCATTTACCCAGCAACCTGCGTTCAGGCATAGTAACGACAAAGCTGACGCCTAGCCAACTCAAAACTCGCATTCCGCGGAATAATACCGAGCTCAATGCGTTATGCTAATAGCCCATCAACCCTCCCCGCAGCGCGGACTATTTCGGAGCCTACTATGCGCCACATGCTGCTCACCACCCTGCTCACCCTTGTCGGCACCAGCGCCGTAGCGGCCGTGCCCAGCCATTGCCAAGCCGATGAAGTCGCGATTGTGGATGCCTGGATGGGCCCCACCAAAGCCACCGATGCCGGCTGGAAAAACACCCAAACCGGCAAAGTGGTATCGCTGTGCGCTGATCGGGCCAAAGAGCCGTTTGGCCGGGTGAGCTACCGCTATGGTCTGCCGGGTAAGGTAGAAATGAATGTCGATGCCACCCCACAAGCGCCCTTCACCATCGCCAACCTCAGCACCGGCCCGCATACCGGGCTAGATGTCGTGAGCTTTAGCCGCGGTGAATTTAGCTATTACCTCGGCATCAACGCCGGTCAGGCCAGCGGGGTTGAGCTAACGGTATTTAAAGGCGCCAAGAAAATTGTGGCGCATTTTTCCGGCAATCAAGACGGCGAAGATTTTCAGTTGGGCGCTGCTGAAATTGACCTCAGCGGCCAGCAAGCCCGCTCACCGGTGCTGAAAATGGGCAAACTCAAGCATTCACTGTTTTAAGGGCTAGCCCAGCGGGCCACGGTCTACACCTTCGCCGTGGCCGCGCAGTGAATCCGCAGGATAGACACGCTCGTGCCGCTCTGGCGACGAGCTTGTTCCTCCACTATGGTATACATCTGCAGAACCCTGATTTACTGGCTTACATGCAAATACCCCATGCGCGCCTGCTGATGCCGCACTCGTATAGCAATCGCCTCCGCGTGTGAGCCAAACGATAAACCCATTTGTCTCACTCCACTCCCTCGGCGATGGGCGACAGGGGATTCAAGCCCAAAGCCACACAACGCGAATAAAGCAACCGCATTGGGGTGCAGGGGTATATGCACCAAACCAAAGTAGAGCAATACCTTCAGCACAATACTGCCGCCAGTATTTACCACACTGGTGAAGTTGGGGCTTGGTTTCCCGTGTAGCGAAAACCGCAGCAAGGAGGGAGACAAACGGCCTTTTGTTTGGCTCACGACGCAGCAAGGGCAGCGCGGAGCGCTTTTCGCCCGGGTCGCCTTCTCTTGCTTACTTCTCTTGGCGAAGCAAGAGAGGTAAGTGCCGCGGCGCATAGCCGTCAATCCAAGGTGAGTATGATGGTGCGGCAATTCATAGCCTGCTGCCGCAGGCGGCAAACCGGCGGTTTCGCCCGCCGGACGAGCAAGGGGCAGTCTTGCCTTGCCCCTTGCAACCCTAACGCGCCCGATCACCGCGAAACCCCGTCCGTCCAGCGCTCGGCAAGGCGAGGCGGGAACTCGCGTTGCGCTAGCGTCGCAACGCTCAAACAGCCGCATCTTAAAACCTTGCCAACCGCCTCCCGAACGGCGCGGCTCCACGGGCGATCCGTTCTAACCATCACAGGGGTATATTCACAAAACCAAACACCAACAATGCCTTCAGCACAATACTGCTGCCAGTATCTACCGCGCTGGTGAAGGTGGGGCTTGGATTCCCGTGTAGCGAAAACCGCAGCAAGGAGGGAGACAAACGGCTTTTTGTTTGGCTCACGACGCAGCAAGGGCAGCGCGGAGCGCTTTTCGCCCGGGGCGCCTTTGGGGTGAAGGGGTATTTGGCGAAGCAAATACCCCTTCCCTTCTGCGCGGCGGAACGCGCATTAAAACATCGCGCCAACGGCGCAAAAACTACAAAAATGTAGGGCGGGTTAGTCGCAAGCGTAACCCGCCAATTGGATTGTGTTAAGCTTTCTGAAAAATAAATAAAACTTAATTCAACCATTGCTCAGCGTGGGTCATGATCCGCCCTACATGGCTTATTTGCAATTGTTAATCTCCGTTAAAAATCACAAAAAAGGAAGAACATCGCATGAATGTAGAAACAATTATCGGGATTCATGATTATTTAACTGATTTCTTTGTTGACTCAGAGGACCCAATTTCTCCGCCTGGAGTTAAGTCCAGAGATACTATTGAGTCTGCAGCTAGTAGACCTTATGCAACTGCCGGTGGACACGATGCTTATCCAACTATTTTTCTAAAAGCTGCCTCATTATTTCATAGTATTACATGCAATCATTCATTTAATAATGGAAACAAACGGGCAACATTACTCTCTACATTGTATTTTCTGAGTGAACATGGTTATCTCCTTGATCGTTGCGATGACGAGGAAATGTACGAATTCACCAGAAAAATTGCAGCTCATGAAATTTGTGTTAATCGGAAAGACGAGGTGGCAGTAATTGCTGAGTGGCTAGAAAGCAACTCACGAAAACAGATAAAAGGCGAAAAACCAATGAAGTTAAATGAACTTCGTGATTCTCTTAGTCGATTCGATTATACCTTAGAAGATGATGGTATTTATTTGAACGTAATTGACACCAATGGCAACTACGTTGAGCGCATACTAAAGCGTGGAGCTCAAGGCAAAGATGATTACGATCAACAATATATTTCTGGAATTAGGAAACGCCTTCAATTGACAGCAGAATACGGTGTTGATAGCGCTCGATTTTATGGACACAAAGGACTAACTGAAGATTTAGGCGACTTTATGAGAATGCGAATAGAAGTTATGCGAAGATTAGCAAAAATCTAAAACTGCAAGACTCCACATTGCAAGGGGGAGTCGCATCCGGCCTACACCGCATAAGACAACCCCTTACGTTCTATTGGTGCTCCGCGTCTAATCCGCCCCACCCTAATATACCAACTAAGGTATATACACCTAGACCAATACCAGCAATAACCACAACCACATACCCACCAACAAAAAAGACCGCCAAAGGCGGTCTTTTTTATCATCTCGAACTACAAACCCAATTACTCAATCACTGGCGGATTACGCAATTTGATGTGCAATTCGCGCAATTGCTTCTCGTCCACCGCATTCGGTGCATTGGTCAACAGGCACTGCGCACGTTGCGTTTTCGGGAAGGCGATCACGTCGCGGATGGATTCGGCGCCGGTCATCAGGGTGATCAGACGATCCAGACCGAAGGCCAGGCCGCCGTGGGGTGGCGCGCCGAATTTCAGGTTGTCGAGCAGGAAGCCAAATTTGTTTTGGGCTTCTTCTTCGCCAATGCCCAGAGCGTCAAATACGGTGGATTGCACATCGGCGCGGTGGATACGCACCGAGCCGCCGCCCAGCTCCCAGCCATTGAGCACCATATCGTAGGCGCGCGCTTTGCAGGCGCCCGGATTGGTTTTCAGCAATTCCAGATGCTCGGCTTTGGGCGAGGTGAATGGGTGGTGGCAGGCATTCCAGCGTTTGCCATCTTCGTCGTATTCAAACATTGGGAAATCCACCACCCACAGCGGTTTCCATTCACGTTTGAAGTAGCCGCCCTCTTCGCCGCGCTCGTGACCGATTTTGATCCGCAATGCGCCGATGGCTTCATCCACGATTTTACGTTTGTCGGCGCCAAAGAAGATGATGTCGCCATTTTGTGCGCCGGTGCGCTCGATGATGGCTTTCAAGGCGTCGTTCGACAGGAATTTCACGATCGGGGCTTTCAGGCCTGAATCTTCGGCGTTGCTGATGTTCGATACATCTTCCACCTTGATGTAGGCCAGACCTTTGGCGCCGTAGATGCCAACGAATTTGGTGTAGTCGTCGATGTCTTTACGGCTCAGAGTGGCGCCACCTGGTACGCGCAGGCCCACTACGCGACCGCCGTCCATGTCGGCTGCGCCGCGGAAGACTTTGAATTCTTCCGTTTTCATCACGTCGGTGAGTTCGGTGAATTTCAAGTCTACGCGCAGATCGGGTTTGTCCGAGCCGTAGTAGAACATCGCGTCGTCGTATTGCATGCGCGGGAATTCGCCCAGATCTACGCCGATGGCTTCTTTGAAGACATGGCGGGCCATTTCTTCGGTGATATTCATGATTTCTTCTTCGTTCAGGAACGAAGTTTCAATATCGATCTGGGTGAATTCTGGCTGGCGATCAGCGCGCAGGTCTTCGTCACGGAAGCACTTAGTAATTTGGTAGTAGCGATCGAAACCGGCCACCATCAAGAGCTGCTTGAACAGCTGTGGCGATTGCGGCAGCGCGAAGAATTGGCCGTCGTGTACACGGCTTGGCACGAGGTAATCGCGCGCGCCTTCTGGCGTGCTGCGAGTCAGCATCGGGGTTTCGATGTCGATAAAGCCGCGGGTGTCGAGGAAGTTACGCACCAACAGCGCCACTTTGTAGCGCAGTTTCAGATTACGCTGCATGGTGGGGCGACGCAGATCGATCACGCGGTTTTGCAGCCGCACGTTTTCAGAGAGATTGTCGTCGTCGATCTGGAACGGTGGCGTTTCGGCCTTGTTCAAGATGATGATGTCTTTGGCCAAGACTTCGATCTGGCCCGAGATCATTTTGACGTTGGTGGTGCCTTCTGGGCGCGCACGAACAATACCTTTGATTTCCAATACATATTCAGAACGCGCGCTATCGGCGGTGGCAAAGGCTTCCGGGGTATCCGGATCGATCACCACTTGCACGATGCCTTCGCGGTCGCGCAAATCGATAAAGATTACGCCACCGTGGTCACGACGACGATGAGCCCAACCTTGCAAAGTCACAGTCTGGCCGAGGTATTGCTCGTTGATCAGACCACAGTAATTCGTACGCATTGAATTTCCCTAAATCATCGAAAATGGTTGCCCGCCCGCTCGCTTAGACCGTGGCCGGCGAGTGAGTGGTGTCGGGTGCGGGCACCGGCTTGGTCGCCGGCATCACCACGCCCATGGAGATCACATACTTGAGCGCTTCATCCACGCTCATATCCAGCTCTTTGACATCGCTTTTACGCGCCATGAACAAAAAGCCGGAGGTGGGGTTGGGGGTGGTTGGCACAAACACCGAGATCAGCTCGCCATCGAGTTTGTCGCCAATTTCACCGCCCGGGGTGCCGGTATGAAAACCGACCGCCCAGGTGCCCTGATGCGGAAACTGCACCAGCACCGCTTTGCGAAAAGCCTGACCCGAATCCGAAAACACGGTGTCGGACACTTGCTTTACGCTGTTGTAAATCGAGCGCACGATCGGGATGCGCTTGAGCAGACTTTCACCCAATTGCAGCAGGCGGCGGCCCAAAACATTGGTCGCCACCATGCCGGTAAACAGCAATACCAAAAAGGTGAGGATGACCCCAAAGCCAGGTATATGCCGCGCGCCGTTGAGTTCCGGGATGCTGCCGGACATACCCCGCAATAGCCAGTAATCTGGCCGCAGCTCGTTCGGCAAAATGGCGCCGATCTGGTCGAGCGTGCCGATCAGGGTATTGAGCACCCAGATAGTGATGGCGAGCGGAATCCAGATCAGCAGGCCGGTAATCAGGTAGCGCTTGAGAAAGCTAGTCACACAGATCCCTTGTGGGGCTTAGTGGCAACCGCCGGGTGGGCAGCTGGGCGCACAGGCTCCGCTATTTTTAAAATCGGTCTGATACCAGCCATTGCCTTTCAATTGAAAGCCGGCGGCGGTCAGTTGTTTTTCGTATTTCTCGGCCTGGCACGCGGGGCACTGAGTGAGCGGCGCGTCGGCCATTTTCTGCATATGTTCGTCAGCATGGCCACATTCGGCGCAGCGATAAGCATAAATAGGCATGATTACTCCTTTCCAGAACTGGGCATTATAACGCAGATCGCGCAAGCGTTGATATTGGCCCGCCGTTGGGAAAATCCAAGGGTGCGCATGGCGCGATACGGCGGATTGCCGGCGCGTATTGGCGCAATACCTGAACAGGTATCGGCCCACAAGCCTTACCGTTAATAGCCCACGAGCCATTACCCCCGCTAGCCGCGAAACATAAAATACACGGCCCCCACCATGCACAGCGCCGCCCAGACATAATTCCACTGGAATGGCTGCTTCATATAAAAGATGGCAAAGGGGATAAATACCGACAAAGTAATGACTTCTTGCAAGATTTTCAGCTGCGCCAAGCTATACACTTGATACCCGATCCGATTGGCGGGCACTTGCAGCAGGTATTCAAACAGCGCAATGCCCCAGCTCATCAAGGCCATCAGCAACCAGGGCTTGGTGGTGCCGTTTTTCAAATGGGCATACCAGGCATTATACGTCCTGCTTATTTTCACTTGCTTTGAAGTATTTTTAAGCTAAAGTGAATTTATCCAACAGGAAAATAATGTATGCCTGATTATGGTTACAAAGTCGTCTATGTAGACCCCTTGTTACTTTCCGATGCCGGTTACGGAGCGTTATCCCGCCAACCTTTCATCTTTGATCCTGAGCCTGGCTATGCTCGACTTCCGAATCAATTTTTGATCGACCGTGGCTTGGGTTATTGGGATCCTAAGTGGCGCGGCCAGAAAAGAAATCCAATCCCACCCAGTCGCATATCCATGAAAAACTATGCACGCTGGCTTGCAAACGCACTTGAGTGGGCCGATACACGTTCGATTGATTTGATGCGCTGTGACTATGCAAGCGATCTTATTGGTCGGTACCAGCAAGAAATGTTAAAGGGAATCTGGTCAGCAGATAACCGCCCATTAGCCCCTGAAACAGTAAACCTTCGCGTGCAAATCGCCTTGGAATTTCAGATGTGGGCGGCGGACAAAGACTTGCGTGAGCCCTTCTCTATTCCGACCACACCCACCACCTACATTTCCGGCCGCCACGACAACAGTCGCAGCCATGAGGGCAAGATCGTGCAAGCCCGCAAAGGCAAGGTCAAAGTGAATAAGCGCACCCTGTCCTTTCCCTCCGCTGAAGAGATAGAGGAATGGCGTGAGCGAGTACGACAGCGCCCAGTGGTTGGCGAGACAGAAGTGTTGATCGTTGACCTGATACTTAACTGCGCAATTCGCCGTGAAGAAGCTGCTTGCTGGCGAGTGGATACCCTGCCACGCGATCCCAAAGAATGGCAAATCGCCAATCCCGATCAGCCGGAGGAAACTCAATCTGTCATTGTGACAATCAAATACGGGGTAAAAGGCAAGCAGTACGGCATTGACGAGCAAGGTGACAAGATTGGGCCAGAGGGCGAAATTCATATCCCGCTCTGGATTGCAAAGCGTCTACACAGCTATCAAAAGAAAGAACGGCTATTGGCACTCACGCAGCGGCTTAAAGGTGTGAAACCTATAGAGGCGCGCCGCATCAGGGAGACGACCGTACATTTGTTCCTAAATTCAGTAACGGGCTTGCGCTATACCGGCGATCAAATCTATGCGTTCTGGAGTCGCGTCCAAGGACCGGCGCATTGGTCTCCGCACCTAGGCCGCGACTGGTGGGCTTGCCGCTATCTCGAACAACGGATGAAACAGCACGCAGAACTAATCCAACAGGTGCTCAAGACGCCAAGTATCAGCATGGAGCTTCCAATAGTTCTAGCCTTAAAGGACAGTGCAATGACCGTCATTCAAATGGAAATCAAGCCGCAATTGCGCCATGCTAGTTCCCGCACCACTGAAATTTACCTGCACTGGCTTTTCGCCAAGATGCGCGTGCCACTCAGCATGACGCAGCAATGGGTGGAGATGGATGAAAAAAGCAGTGAGGAGGTTGACGCATGAGCATCGGAAAGAGAAACAAGAATCATTTGAAGCAGCATGCGGGCGTATCAGCAGTCGGCGTCGAACCTCCAGAGCCGCCCAAGAGCGACGATCCCCTGTATTTTTGGACCAACCACCCAACCGACAACTATGCAATCGACCTGCACTCGTTTGCGGCTGGGCAGTTTGAAAACCCTCATCCGTTAGGCAATAACGCCGGCCAATGGGGGGGTGCCTACAGAGGGCGGTCCAATCTGATAGCTGAACTGGCTCCAGCGATTCAGGCGAGTGTTTATTTGTTAGCGAAGGCTAGCGCAATAGGGTACGAATTCGCCCTTCGCACCTGGTGGCGTTTGTTTGATGCATACGAGAAAACCCCTCTTGCCAACGGTGAGCTTCCGCCTCGCATTGAATCGGTGACGGATATTAATGAACTCCATGAAGCATTTGCCCATCAGCGAGGAATCCATCAAAGTACATTCAGAAAATTTCGCAAGCTTGCCAACGCAATACGTCAGAGCAGGAGGTTGCCGTTGTTGCTTTGCCCTCCCCCCAAATACGCCACATTAATGCGCACCTTGACTCCTGACGATCAAGCCAAGGAACTCAAAATTGCCATTAAACAGGACTGGGAGCGTGTGCGCAAAACCTGGGCTCGCAATGACGCCATTCGCGAAGAGGCTGACAGGCGCGAGCGTGGGGAATCAGCCAGAATTCTCGACGAAGAGGACGATCGCTTGCTGAACAACTGGCAATACTTCCGAAGGGTCCAATTGAAGACCGGAGCCATACTCCCAAATAGCTCACAATTACTTGATAAAAACATTAGATCTGCATTCTCAACCAAGGGATTGGAGCTGAAGGTCATGCGTTCAATCTTCTTTCCGACCGCTGAAGAAGCGGATATCGCTTTTCACTTGGCACTGATGAACAGTGGCTGGAATCCAAGCACACTCATCAATCTTGATGCCGAATCACCCTGGCTGGTTACACCTCACTCCAAAGATCAAGCACAACTGGTACTGGCTACTGATTGGTTCTCTGAGTCGCAAGACGATGAGAAAGCAACCTTGCAGACAGCGAAGCGCCGCGCCAAAGGCAAGATACAATTCTGCACGGGGCTTTTAAAACATAAAGCAAGTCCGCCATACATTGTCGCGGCCTATCTCAAGCGGGTTGCACCGCTGCGTGAATTAATCAAGCAACAATATGCTGAGGCAGTGAAGGAACTGGGAGACATGCGGAACCGCCAAGCCAATGCAAAGATCATCGAAGCGCAGTACCTTAGAACACAAAAGCTACGCCAAAGATGTAGCAATGTTTGGTTGTATGTAGACGTTAAGGGAGAGGTTAATCAGCTGGATTGGCGTACTTGGAAAAGATATAAAACTAGGGGAGAAAAGCATGCTTCCTATCTTGATCTGCTTCTGAAGCGGCTGAATACCAAACGTGCTGAAAGAGGTAAAAGCGCCATCGCAGCGGTAACTTGCTCGGATTTTCGCGATATTTATGCTCGGTGGGTCTACAAACAATCCAACGGCAACATCCTTGCCGTGATGCTGGCCTTGGGGCACTCAACAATTACCAGTACCATCAACTACATTGAAAACAACCTCTTCTCTACCGAGAACGACGCCCATGCTCTGCGGTTCATGACCCAATTGATCGGGCAGTTACGAGAAGGAAGAATCGACCTTGCCATCCTCGCTCAACTCGTCCGAAACGGTGCGCTAACACCAGAAATGGAAGCGCGCCTCAAGGAATACCGTGCACTGATGAAAAGCCGAGTCGGAATCGGATGCAGCTCCCCTCGCCACCCTCCTGAGCATATCGCGCCAAACCATACCCCTGGCCACCTATGTGGCACAAACCTATGCCTCAAGGACTGTCACAACGCCAAGTTTTTACCTGAATCGCTGAATGGCATCGCCATGCGCGTCGAAGAGTTGTTGATAATGCTTGAGCGCCTGCCTCGCGAAACGTTCCTGCTTGGGGGGTTCAATATGGAACTGGACTCGGGTGAGTATTTGCTCGAAACACTTTACCCAACCGAGGCTGTGTGCCTTGCTCGTGAGAAATGGAATCAACGTATTGCATCCGGTGAGCATATTGTTCCCGGTCTTGGGCATATCAATCAAGACAAATTTGAAGCAACCACATGAATGCCTCCATCGCAAAGCCACCCATTTCTATCGACATTGAAGCCGAAGGCCGTCGCGCCGTTCTTGAAAACTTCAAGGTAGAGAATATCCAGCATCTAGGGCGCGATGATCTGCTAGTCGCCAAAATCCTCGCAGGTCATGGTTCAGAGTGGGGGTTCTGGACAACCCCCGAATCGATGATGAAGGGATCAACAATATCATTTCGCAACATCAATCTTCGCAAGCGTCTCGTTGACTACCTCACCAAAGAGTCTTTTACCGCTGCTTATCCAGATGCCCTTATCGACGAGGGTGTGCTGATGCTCACACGCCTTGCAATGCTGATGAAATTGGTTCCCACAGGCGGACGCACTATCAACAGCAAAGGCGAGCGTCTCAAGCCGTCCTCTATAGTCCAGTATATCCATACACCATGCCCCCAAATTATAGCGCGAGCGATCCGGCGTAAGGCTAATAGTCTCGCCAGCGAAGGCTTGTTCCAATTTCTCACCGAAGCCGACATCCTTGAGTTTAAGGCTTACAAAAGAACGCGTATCCAGATCGAACGTTTGCATACACTGGTCTCACGTGGGATCTGGTCTGACGCACCACCACAACCAGATATCCGTCAGATTACAAACCCATCCACTGAAACTTACTTACCCAAAACCGACCGAACACCGGAACCCTACCAGCCGCTTCCGAATGAATGGCTAGCCCAAATTGGCCCTCGTGTGCTGTGGGTTATCGAAGAAATGGGGCCGAATCTGCTGCGATTGCTTAAGGATATGGTTGATAGTTTCAAGTGGGCTGATCTGCAGAGGTCAAAGAGCGCTATCGGTAATGAAATTTCCAAGTTCATTACCGATCACCTTGAGATCAATCCGTGGCTGAATCGCTCGAACCAGCCACTCACTCCCCCCTTCAAGCTCACTACCGCATCTGGAAAACATGGCTCCAACACTTGTGAATGGCCGCCGCGCACATGGGAGCACATAACAAACCTGAGTGTAATGCTCCAAGCTGCGCACTTCTTCATTGCACTACTGCTGACTGCCGGACGCATCTCTGAAATCTCCACCCTTAGCCGCGACTGCATCAAGATCAGTCGCGATGGAAAAAGCTACCTATACGGTTACACCTACAAGCTCGCGGACAATTTCTTTGGCGATGCGCGCACTTGGCCCGCCCCCGACATCCTCGGTCAATGCCTCGGACAACAAGCTAGACTCGCTGCCGCATGGGATTGGTTGCCAAACTCATTGGAAGATGGCCAACCTCAAGCCTCGCGATTCAGCAATGATCTTTGGATATCGATTGGTGCGGGCGGGAAGGCGGGGGCAGTTGGCTGCGGCCTCCATATCAATTCAGCCCTCAAATACTTAGCCCTTCGCCTTGACATGGATCCCGCACCTGGCGGGAAGAACATCCACGCCCACCGCTTCCGCAAGACCATAGGCCGACTTGCCGGGATTGCGCTGTTCAACTCGCCTCTGGTACTCAAGAGACTGTTCGGCCACAAGAGCATCGAAATGACGCTGCACTACATCCTCTGTGATCCGAGTGTGCGTGAGGAAGCTGAAAACGTTCTACGCGAGTTGCGCATTATGAACTGCGCCGAAGCGCTAGAGGAAATTCACCAAGCCTTGAGCGATGGCACGGCCTTGCCAGGTCACGGCGGCCCCGGCGCAGCCCGTCTAATTACTGCCGTTCACAACGAGGATGCCAAACTCCACCAAGCAGGGCGAATCTGGACTGAGGGCAGCGCCTACGACTTGGCACTACTACTCACCATGCAAGGTCAGGGCTGGCGATTAGTCAAAGAAAACATCATTTGCTCCAAAGTCCCTGGCGAAAATGGCCTGTGCCAACAAAAACGCTCCAAAGGCGAACCCAACACCGCAAATTGCCAGCCTCAATGCGACAACCGAATCGTTTTTGCCCGTAAACGGCGAGATGTTGAATTGAGCATTGAACAATACCTAGATATAGCGCGCCAAGCGCGTGACGACGGGCAGTTGTTGGTGCTGGCCGCAACTCTGGAGAACGCACAAGACGAATGGATGAACTTCTCTGATCTGGCTGAAAAGTACCAAGCAGACCCCGAAGTTAAAGCTCTTTTCGCGTTATGTGAAGAACCAGACCCCGAGGCAGATTAATCATGAGTGAACAACACAAACTAGCCGCAGCCAAGCGTGGCGCAGCGCGTAAAGAAAAAGTCCGGCAACAGCTTGAGGACGCCATACGGGCGATTGCCGCAGAAATAGCAGGAAACGCTGGCATCTATCCACAGAACGGTGGTGCAGTGTCGATGGCCGAGATTGCTCGCCGTACTGGGATTAACGAAGCGACGCTCTACAAAAAAGACAATACAGCCCTCAAGGAGCGAGCCGCGCTCTGGCTTGAAACATTGAAAAAAAAGGAAACTGTCGGGCGTATGCGCGTAAGCAAGTCCTTCCAGCAACGAGCCGAGGGTTGGAAGGAGAAATACGATGCACTGCAGAGCCGGCACATCATTACCGAACTTCAATTGCAGCAACTTCAATCTGAACACGAAAAACTTCAGCGCGACCACGCCATTCTGCTTGATCAGATGCGTGCAGGTGCCGTCAGCAAAGTCACACCAATTCCCAAAAAAGTGTAAAGCACAACACTCAAGAACTATTTTGAAGTAGGGTCTGGGTACTGCGTCCCAACTGTAAAATGATGATGGGCTTGCGAAATACGCACACCGTCCGTTTCTTAAGCCGTACAGCGATATAATTTGTATCCCCTAGCTCCAAAAACACACTGGCCAATGTCACTTTACGTTTTGATTATTTTCCTCATCGTCTATCTTGGCATGATCCTAGGTGGCTTGCCATTTCTGCAGCTGGACCGGACTGGCGTTGCTCTGCTCGGAGCAATTGGGCTCATCAGTATCAATGCCATCAGTTTGGATGAGGCAGTAAAAGCCATTCACCTACCCACTATCACCCTGCTTTTTTCCTTCATGGTGGTTTCAGCTCAGATGCGTCTTGGCGGATTTTATGACTGGGTTACGCATAAACTGGGGCAGTTAGACGTCGGCCCTGCCAGTTTTTTGGGCACTTTAATTATCGTTACTGCCATCCTCTCGGCGATTTTCAGCAATGACATCGTTTGCTTGGCGATCGCGCCGGTATTAATTGATGTATGCCGAAAACGGCAAGTCGCACCGATTCCCTACCTGCTTGCCCTTGCCTGCGCCGCCAATATTGGATCGGCAGCGACTTTGATAGGCAACCCGCAAAATATGCTCATCGGCCAATCGCTCAATTTGTCATTTGCTGCCTATATCCTCGATGCAATTATCCCTGTAACCCTCGGGCTATTGATTTGCTGGGGGCTGATTGCTTGGCAAACCAAAGGGAAATGGCAACTCAGCGCCAAAGATTCATCAACTCCCGCTGCTCCGCGCCTATGCACAGAGGATTCGCTGCAATTTGACGCATGGCAAACAGCAAAAGGCCTACTGGTTGCCACAGCATTACTGATCGCCTTCCTTCTTGGTCCGTGGCCAACAGAATATGTCGCCTTAATTGGCGCGGGTATTTTATTGACCAGCCGAAAACTCCACTCCCGCAAAATGCTAGGGCTAGTCGATTGGGAGTTGCTGGTTTTATTCATGAGCCTGTTTGTGGTCAATCATGCGTTTCAACAAACCGGCATCAGCGCGCAATCTATCCAGTTTCTGGCGCAACAAGGCATTCAATTAGAGCAAGCAGCTCACCTGTTTTTTGCCACGTTTGTGCTCTCAAATCTGGTTTCAAATGTACCTGCAGTCATGTTGCTGCTACCGGTCGCCCATCAGGAAACGAGCGGACTTTTGCTCGCACTCGTGAGCACCTTTGCGGGTAATTTGCTGATTGTTGGCAGCATCGCCAATATCATTGTCATCGATGCAGCAGCAAGAAAAGGCATAGCCATCGATTGGAGACGCCATGCACGCGTCGGCGTGCCGATCACCCTATTTACGCTGGCAGTGACAGGTGTGTATTTAGCTTTAATTTAACTACAAGAGTACTTCTGGAATGATTTGTACGTGACTCACAAGGCGGTTCTTCGTGTGAAACCAGAGGCTCTAGTGACGGCTTAACTTACACATGTTATATAATTTGCGCGTTAAGTCTGTTTACTTATGTAAGAGTCGGCAATAAAATTAATGAAAGGGCATGGGAAGCCCTTTCATTGCAGTTGGGCTCATTAGCACAAAAACAATCGTGCAGCTTGCCGCAAAACTTCATTTTCCTGCTCCAGCCTTTGAATTCGCAGTTCAAGTGCATGAGTGGACTTTTGTGGCTCTATGGCTTGGCTGTTTTGTAATTCACGCTTCATAAATTCTTCGAGCCCTATGTGCTGCCATGTCGCCAGCGTTGAAGGGTGAACATCAAAGCGTCGAGCGGTTTTCGTCAAACTACCAACTCGCCTCAGATATTGCAAGGTCTCGATTTTAAAATGGTTTTGATAGAAATTTTTCATGACCGCATTGAAAACTAAGAAATCCTTAGTATATCTTATGTGAAGGAACTAAGAAAATCTTAGGCATTGGATCTTCATAGCGAATTTCGTAATGCCTGTGCACTCTCCGTTCCCAGCTCGGCTTAAAGAAGCCCGGCTAAACAAAGGCTTAACCCAGCTACAGCTGGGAGTGAGGATGGGTATGGATGAAAACAGTGCGAGCGCACGTATGAACCAGTACGAAAAAGCTAAACACGCGCCCGATTACGACACGATGAAACGTATGGCTGAAGTGCTAGGCGTGCCAGTAGCGTATTTCTTTTGTGAGACGGAGTTAGATGCAAAGCTCACCGAGGCACTTGGCATGCTTTCAGAAGACCAGAAGAAGTCGCTGCTAGCAAAACTCGCTGTGATGGGGGCTCCACACGGATCTGGCGAGATTTAACTGGCCGGAAAATTTGCTAATTAAATTCTACCGTAATCCAAGGCGTGCTCTAGGTGATATCCAAACCAACTGATTGGCGCGGAGACTACATGTAGTATCACCGACTTATTGCCTGCGATGGCGCTACTTCTGTCATTTTCCTTAGCTGTATGTGTCTTGTCATTCGGCATGGCAGGAAGCAATCTTAATGGCTGTTTTAGAATGCAAAGCTGCCTCTCCAAGAAGAAGTTGAATGGAAACTCCTCGGCCAAAGCAGCCCCCCAAAAAAAAATGTCTTCAC
Organism: uncultured Chitinibacter sp.; assembly: GCF_945957625.1. Lineage (NCBI taxonomy): Bacteria > Pseudomonadati > Pseudomonadota > Betaproteobacteria > Neisseriales > Chitinibacteraceae > Chitinibacter > uncultured Chitinibacter sp. The sequence goes on along the minus strand of NZ_CAMFLP010000001.1, from coordinate 7,319 downwards.
ATCTTATGAAAATTGACTAAAGTCTGATCCGCCTCAGACTCACTGAAATATTTTTAGCGCCAGCACATCATGCGGCTTATACTGCGACAATGAAATTCATCAGCTATTTCCTTCTCGTGTTGATCATGGCGTTTTCAGGCTGGGCGAACGCTCGGCCTCAAAAACCAGACTGCATGATGAAAGAAATGGCATACGTACAGGCTCAGCAGCAAAATTGTGACGAAGCGATGCCTGCGTGCGGCGATCAACATCACGCATCAAGCAAGCCTTGCTGCAAACTCACCGTTGATTGCCAATCCAGTTCATTAGGTGTTGTCGCAATCTTACTGAATGTCTTACCTCCACCTAGTGAGACTGTTTACCACTCAACGATCGACTCCCTCCCTCTTTCCTCTGCCAATTCAAATGTCTGGCGTCCGCCAGCTCGTGCTTAATTCCATCACCTAATCTCACCTTCGATCTATCTGCCTAACTGATCGAGGGTGGTTATTGCATACCGTTTTATACGGTCTGCTAATTAGATTTGGAGTTAATCATGAGAACCTTCTCGTGGAGCCTGTTGGCGACCAATATGGCGCTCGCAGGGCTCATCGCAGGTGCGCCGTTGTCAGCATATGCCCTCACATTCGAAGCGGCACAAACGATTGCCTTGCGCGATGCACCGCAATTACAAGCAAGTCATGCGCAAATTACTGTCGCTCAACAATCTGCAATTCCTGCTGGTGAATTGCCCGATCCGAAAATTAAGTTAGGCATTGATAACCTGCCTATTTCAGGCCCAGATCGATTTAATCCCGGCCCCAATGGCATGGCGATGCAAACCTTCGGGATCATGCAAGAGTTTCCCAATAGCGACAAACGTAATGCACGGGTTCAAGCCGCAAATGCGCGGATCAGCGTCAGTGAAATGGAAAATAAAATCGCGCGTAAAAATGTCGCTCGCGAGACGGCTCAAGCGTGGATTGCGCAGTATGGCGTTGAGCGGCAATTGGCCTTGATTGATGAGCTTGAAGCTGAAAACAAACTTTTTAGCAAAGCAATTCAGGCGCAGCTTGCGTCCGGTAAAGGCAGCATCACCGATACCGTTTTACCCAGACAAGAATTGGCAAGGCTGGAAGAAATGCGCGATGAACTGACCGCGCGCCGACGACAAGCCACAGCGCAACTTCGTCGTTGGGTGGGCGTAGCCGCAGATGAAGGAGTCTCAGGTAATTTACCTGCATTTAGCATTGATCAGCAATCACTACAAAACCGCGTCACAGATCGTCCAGAACTCGCAGCCTTTGACCCAAAAGGCAATGTGTTGGATGCAGAAATTGCTGAAGCCCGGGCCGCTAAAAAACCAGACTGGGGTGTAGAGCTGAAATACCAGCGTAACCCTCAAGACGACGATTCAGTCATGCTGGAATTTACGTTTGATCTGCCTGTGTTTTCTGGCAAACGACAAGACCCAATGATTGCGGCCAAAGTCGCCGAACGTACGGCACTGGATGCGGAACGCGAAGCTTCTCTACGCGAACGAAGTGCCGAATTGGCCAATGACCTCGCTGATTTACAACGCTTACAACAATCCGATCAGCGTTATCAAACAGTATTACTTCCCTTAGCGACAGAAAAAATCGCCCTGTCATTAACTGCCTGGAAAAGTGGCAAAGGCGCACTCGGTGAAGTGATTGCTGCTCGTCGTGACCGGCTGGATACGCAGCTTAAAGCCATCGCAACTCTGACCGAGTTGCAGCAAATCAAAGCCCGAATGCACTTCACGTACGCAAATGACCACGCAATCGCAGGAGCTGAGCAATGAAAACCAAACAAACCATCATTGCACTCTCAATCGGTGCAGCACTTCTTGGGCTTGGTGTTGTCGGCGGCAGAATGAGCGCCACGTCGCATCAAACAGCAGCCGCCCCATCATCAACAACCACCGATAAAAAAGTTTTGTACTGGTACGACCCAATGAAGCCCGATATGAAATTCGATAAACCGGGTAAGTCGCCATACATGGACATGGAGTTGTTGCCCAAATATGCTGGGGATGAAACTGAATCTGCCGGTGTAAAAATTGATGCCAGAACGCTGCAAAATACGGGCATGCGTAAAGCTAAAGTAGAAAAGCTATCTGTCGCGCAGAGTATTGATGCCACCGGGATATTGGCATTTAATGAGCGAGATGTATCTATTGAGCAGGCTCGCAGCAGTGGTTTTATCGAAAGGGTCTGGCCATTGGCACCCGGTGACATCATTGTTGCCGGTCAGCCTTTAGCCGAAGTGCTTATTCCTGAGTGGAGTGCTGCGCAACACGAGTTTTTGGCGATTCGCAACAGTGGTGATGCCAGCTTAATAAGCGCTGCTCGCGAGCGCCTGCGCCTGACCGGAATGCCAGCTGGATTAATTTCTGAGGTTGAAAAAACCGGCAAAATCAGTGCACGCCAGACCTTGCGAAGTACTCAAGGCGGCGTAATCCAGGAGTTATCGGTACGCAGTGGCATGACGCTGGCCGCAGGACAAACCCTGGCCAAAATTAGCGGCATCAGCTCGGTCTGGCTTGACGTTGCCGTTCCAGAAGCACAATCGGCAGCCATACAAATAGGGGGTAAAGCTGATGTGTCATTAGCGGCTTTCCCCGGTGTAATACTGAGCGGCAAAGTTACCGCCATTTTGCCGACCTTAAATGATGCCAGCCGTAGCCTAAGAGTCCGTGTTGAACTTCCCAATCGAGATGGCCGCTTACGCCCCGGCATGTCGGCGCAAGTGAAGCTAGCAGGCAACTCAAATAATGCCGTTCTTGCAGTACCCACAGAGGCCATTATCCGCACGGGTAAACGATCTTTGGTTATGTTGCTTGATGGCGAAAATCACTTCGTGCCGGTTGAGGTCACTCTGGGGGCCGAAGTTGCCGATAAAACCATCATCGTCAACGGCTTAAATGAAGGTCAACAAATCGTTGCCAGTGGGCAATTCCTGATTGATTCGGAAGCCAATTTGGCGGGGGTCAAAACCAAACTGAGCAGTGATCAAGCTTCATCAGCAACACCCGCCATGATCATGGATGAAGCCGATGCAACGATCAAGGCGATTAATGGGCTAGAAGTCACACTAGCACATGATGCGTTCAAAATTATCGGCATGTCGGCCATGACGATGCCCTACCCAGTTGCCAATGAAAATGTCATCAAAGGATTCAAAGTCGGTGACAAGGTTCGCGCTACGGTTCATCAAAACGATGATGGTTTGGTCCTTGAGCGTATGGTGATGAATAAAAAATCGGGAGGCCAGCCATGATTGCCGCTCTGATTCGTTGGTCGGTTGGAAATCGTTTTTTAGTGCTGCTGGCGATGGTGTTTTTGACGGCATGGGGGGGTTGGGCAGTAAAAACCACGCCGATTGATGCCTTGCCTGATTTATCGGATGTGCAGGTCATTATCCGCACCAGCTATCCGGGACAAGCACCACAGATCGTTGAAAACCAGGTCACCTATCCACTTACAACGACGATGTTATCAGTGCCCGGCGCAAAAACCGTAAGGGGTTTTTCATTCTTTGGTGATAGCTTTGTCTATGTGCTGTTTGATGACCAGACTGATTTGTACTGGGCGCGCTCGCGGGTGTTGGAATATCTGAATCAAATTCAGAGTCGCTTGCCCGCCTCGGCCAAATCATCACTTGGCCCCGATGCCACAGGCGTCGGCTGGATCTACCAGTATTCGCTCGTTGATAAAACAGGCAAGCATGATTTGTCACAACTGCGCGCCTTGCAGGACTGGTATCTCAAGTTTGAGCTCAAAACCCTGCCCAATGTCGCCGAAGTTGCAACTGTGGGGGGGATGGTCAAGCAGTATCAGATCGTACTTGATCCGGTGAAGCTTGCCAGCTACGGCATTACGCAAAGCGAGGTGCGAGACGCCGTTGAAAAGGCAAATCAGGAAACCGGCGGTGGAGTTTTGGAGGCGGGTGAAACTGAATTAGTAGTACGTACCGACGGCTATCTCAAGTCCATCAACGACTTCAAGGCTATACCCGTCAAACTAGTCAGTAATGTGCCTGTGACTTTAGGCAATCTGGCGACAATCCAGCTTGGGCCGGAAATGCGGCGCGGGATTAGCGAGCTGGATGGCGAAGGCGAAGCTGTGGGCGGTGTGGTGATCTTGCGCTCAGGCAAAAATGCCCGCGAAACCATTGCTGCAGTTCATGAAAAGCTAGAGCAACTCAAACCTAGCCTACCCGCTGGCGTAGAAATCGTCACGACCTACGACCGTAGCCATTTGATTGATCGAGCGATTGATAACCTTAGCTACAAATTACTGGAAGAGTTTCTGGTCGTCGCACTGGTTTGCGTGATTTTCTTGGGGCATTTCCGCTCCAGTATGGTCGCTATTGTGTCCTTGCCGCTAGGCGTCTTGATTGCGTTTCTGGTGATGCGTTATCAAGGCGTCAATGCCAACATCATGTCACTCGGTGGCATCGCCATTGCAGTCGGCGCGATGGTCGATGCGGCAGTAGTGATGATTGAAAACGCGCATAAGAAAGTTGAAGCCTGGCAGCACGAGCATCCAGGTGAACAGCTGAAAGGCGAAGCACATTGGCATGTGATGACCGAAGCGGCCATTGAAGTGGGTCCAGCGCTATTTTTCTCCCTACTGATCATCACACTGTCGTTTATTCCTGTGTTTACGCTTGAAGCGCAGGAAGGTCGGCTGTTTTCGCCGTTGGCGTTTACCAAAACCTACGCCATGGCTGCTGCAGCTGGGCTTTCGGTTACGCTAATCCCGATTCTGATGGGCTACTGGATACGCGGAAAATTACCAGAGGAAAGCAAAAACCCGCTTAATCGCTTGCTAATCAAGATGTATCGCCCTCTGCTTGATGTGGTACTGGCAAAACCCAAAACCACGCTGTTGGTCGCAGTGCTGGTATTTCTGACTGCTCTCTGGCCAGTCAGCCGCTTGGGAGGGGAGTTCTTACCACCGCTCGATGAGGGTGACCTGCTCTATATGCCATCAGCCCTTCCGGGATTGTCGGCACAAAAAGCCAGTGAATTACTACAGCAAACCAATCGGATGATTAAAACCGTCCCCGAAGTCGCCCGCGTTTCGGGTAAAGCCGGTCGTGCCGAAAGTGCGACTGATCCTGCACCATTGGAAATGTTTGAAACAACGATTCAGTTCAAGCCCCGCGATCAATGGCGACCAGGAATGACGCCGAAAAAACTGGTAGAAGAGCTCGATAAAGCGGTCAAAGTGCCCGGTATGGCCAATATCTGGGTGCCACCAATTCGTAACCGGATCGACATGCTGGCAACTGGGATCAAGAGCCCGATTGGCGTCAAAATTGCGGGCAGCAATCTGGCCGACCTCGATAAAATTGCCCAGCAAGTTGAAACTATCGCCAAAACAGTCCCCGGCGTTAGCTCAGCGCTGGCTGAACGGCTCACCGGTGGACGCTATGTCGATGTCAAAATCGACCGTGCTGCCGCAGCGCGTTTTGGGCTCAATATCAGCGATGTGCAGGCGGTCGTAGCGAGTGCGATTGGTGGCGATAATATTGGCGAAACTGTCGAAGGTTTGGCGCGCTTTCCAATCAATATGCGCTATCCACGCGAATGGCGCGATACCGTTGAAAAAGTAGCCAATCTCCCTCTGGTTACACCGCAAGGCTCGCAAATCACATTGAGCATGGTCGCCAAAGTATCGGTCAGCGATGGCCCGCCGATGCTGAAAAGCGAAAATGCACGTCCCACGGGCTGGGTTTACGTCGATGTGCGTGATCGTGATCTGGCTTCAGTCGCACAAGATTTACGGCGAGCCGTTACCGCACAGGTCAAGCTGGAGCCCGGTATTAGCATCAGCTATTCAGGGCAGTTCGAGTTTCTTGAGCGTGCCAATGAACGCCTGAAACTGGTCGTTCCAGCCACTTTGCTGATTATCTTTGTGCTCTTGTACCTGACCTTTAAACGCTTTGATGAAGCCTTGCTGATTATGGCAACGCTGCCGCTGGCACTCACTGGCGGTGTGTGGTTCCTGTACTGGATGGGCTACAACCTGTCGATTGCGACTGGCGTCGGGTTTATTGCGCTGGCGGGTGTCTCTGCTGAATTTGGCGTGATTATGCTGCTGTATCTGAAAAACGCGTGGCAAGCGCGCTTGGATGATGGCAATAACGACGATAAAGCCTTGCTCGAAGCGATTACTGAAGGGGCTGTATTACGAGTCCGACCCAAGGCGATGACGGTGGCGGTAATTATTGCAGGCTTGCTGCCGATCCTATTGGGTAGCGGAACAGGCAGCGAAATCATGAGTCGAATAGCTGCGCCCATGGTGGGAGGTATGGTAACAGCACCGTTGTTATCGCTATTTATTATTCCTGTTGCTTATCAGTTAATGAGAAAGCAAAAACCTAAAAACTGATGAACTAAAATACAAGTGATGCTATTGGTGTTGGATCTACTAAAAGGCTCAACACCAATATACTTGTCACTGGTCAAGAGTGACGCAAGATCATCTTCGACTATGATCAGCTCAAACGAATCATTGATTTCGCCCACTTCGGGCTTGAGTGAAAAACTTAAACAGCGATAGAATCAACGCATGCAAAGCCAATACCGTGCAACCTCTTTTCGTAAAACGCAGATCGTGATCTTTTGCATCATGCTGTTTTGCGCATGGCTGCCTGTATCAAATGCATTGTCACTTGCTCATCAACCCTTGCCTGATCAATTCCAAATTCATAATCCATTGGACGTTGGCGATTACAGCAAAGATGAAGCTGAGCAAAAGTTACGGCTCCCTGGTCATTCGCATGGTCATATCAGCTTCGACCATACACACGATCTCCCCCAATGGTTCACTATTGGCTCAAATGTGAGTGCATCCTCGCATGCCGTGTGGCCACGCACTGACCAAGCCGAACCTCATTCGGCATCCACTAGCCCAGCCAAAAAGCCACCCAAATTCCAATTCATTGCTTGATTTAGCTTAGTAACACGGCAATTCATCACTGAAATGGAATTCCTATGCTTCAAGATCTCATTACGGGCTTATTACGCCTGTTGTGCGCACGACAATCGCGCCCGCGCCAACGCATCCCTGCAATTTTAGTGCGCCACGTGGCTAACAATCGTGGCAGCAGGAAGTTGAATTTGTGCTGCCAACCCCAGGGGCAGCCTGACATCTTCACGCAAATTCTCATTCAATTTCGCAAGCCCCAAGAACCGTAAGAGCAGCTGCTCTAATTTATGGGCATTCACGCAATCTTTATCGCCGCACTCATCAGACGGTGAGACAAATACACGCGTGAAGTATCTCGTTTTTCTGTCAACAGAG